>NZ_JBKBQM010000046.1:0-22945 GCF_046292685.1 Gemmobacter sp. | reverse complement strand
GACGACGAGGGGTGGCATCGGGCACCCATACCTCGCCTCGACCAGCACGACGCTCACCGCTGCCGCCCAAACAGAGGGAAAACTGTTCCGCCTCGTGGACTTCTTCAGCAGCCTGTTAGGGCATCTGCCCGGGCGGGGGTGCGGCCAGAAGGGCGGTTACATCGTCTTGGTCTCCGAGGCCCTGGTGGAAAAAGCGCCGGCCATCGGTGCGCACGGCGATCAGGCTGGGCTTGCCACGTTCGATCACGTGCGGAAAGGTTCCGCGGCTGCCGTCGGGCCAGCGCACCAGCAACACCGGGCACAGCGCCGCCGGGCTGGCCAGGCCCTGCGCCTGCCGGGCGCCCACGGCCTCGGCCAGGGCCAGCCCGTCGCCGATGGCGGTGGAAACGGCCAGCTTGGCGCGGGTTTCGGGGGCGGGAAACCGGGCCGCGCGCCGGGCCATGTCGTGCGGGCAGCCGCCGGTCGCCAGCCGCACCGCCAGCGCATGGTCGCCCCCTCGCGCGCCGGATGGGCGCAGCCCTGGCGGACCGGATCGGTCAGCAGCCGATGCGCGGCACTGGACGCAAGGTTCAGCGCCTGTGCCACCCGTGCAACCGGCAACCCCGGCGGGCGCAGCGACCAAAGCTCGAGGGCGGCAGGATGCGGTCGGCGGCGTTGGACATGGGCGCCTTTCTGGCTTGGAATTTGTTTCTGGAATGCCACTCCATTTTCGCACCTCCTGCTTTTCCGACGGTGTTGCCATGCTAGGCTGCAGGACATGAAGGAACTCACGCTGCGGCAGGTCGAGGTCATCCGGGCGCTGATGATCGCAGGCACCATCCAGGGTGCCGCGAACCTGCTGCACGTGTCGGCCCCCGGCATCAGCCGGCTCATCAAGCATACCGAGGACACGCTGGGCCTGCGGCTGTTCGAGCGCCGCGCCGGGGTGTTCGTGCCCGCCCCCGAAGCCGGTGCCGTGTTCGAGATGCTGCACCGGGTGCATCACCAGATGGCCAACCTGAACGCGGCGCTGAATGCGCTGCGCCAGGGGCAGGATTTCCAGCTGGCCTTCGCCTCGGCGCCATCCATCGCGCAGTTCATCGCGGCGCGGGCGATCCGGTCGGTGCGGCAGCGCTTTCCCGACCTGATGATCGACCTGAACATCCTCAAGGTCGAGGAAACGCTGGACTACCTGCTGCTGGAACGCGGCGAGTTCGTGATGATGTCTTCGCCCATCGAGAACCCGGCGGTGGAAAACACCGCGCTGGCGCAAGGCCGGCTGGTGGCCATCGTGCCCGAGGGGCACCCGCTGGCCGCGCGCGGGACGGTGTCGGTGCACGATCTGATGCCCTACCCATACGTCGGCGTCGATCCGGGCGACCCCTACGGCCGCATCCTGGGCCAGGTGTTCCGCGAGGCGGGGCTGGAGCCGCGCCACACCATGCGCGGGCGGTTCGCGCAAACCGTGGTCAGCCTGGTGCGGCACGGGCTGGGGGTGGCGGTGATCGACGAATTCTCGGTGGCCGAGGTGTATTTGCCGGGGCTGGTCCGGCTGGGCCTGAAGGAACAGGCCGGCATCACCGCCTGGGTGGTGCAGAAACGCGGGCGGCAACTGTCGGGCTTTGCCGAATACACCATCGGCCGGTTCCGCAAGGAACTGACCGAGGCCGCCAGCCGCACCACCTGGGACAGCCCGAAACCGTAACATGAGGTTATGCCAACCGACAAATCGGTCTTTGCGGTTAAATCGCGAATCTGTCACAAACATCACGTTCGGCCAGATCTTTCGGCCGCAATGAACTCGGAGGGAGGACGACAATGAAACACACGCTGATCGGCGCGGCTTTCGCGCTGGCCTTGGGCGCCATGCCCGCGCTGGCCGATTACCCGGCCAAGGAAATCCAGGGTATCATCCAGTGGGGCGCCGGCGGCTCGACCGACACGGTGGCCCGCGCCGTCACGCCGCATGCCGAAAAGGTGCTGGGCGGCACCATCGTGATGCAGAACCTGACCGGGGGCGTCGGCGCCATTGCGCTGAACAAGGTGGCCGAGGATCCGGCCGATGGCTACACCATCCTGTTCGGCGCGGAAAACCCGCTGCTCTACAAGGTGATGAAGCTGGGCGACAAGGATTATTCGGATTTCATCCCGATCAACCTCTTGGCCCGCGGGACGCCGATTCTGGTGGCGCGGCCCGATGCGCCGTTCGACACCTTCCCGGAAATGATCGCCTATATCAACGCCAACCCCAAGGCGGTGAAGTTCGGGTCCACCGGCCCGGGCGGCCTGCCTTCGGTCGTTACCGCGATGATCAACGCCAAGACCCCGGTGGACGTGACCTATGTGCCCTATGACGGCGACGGCCCGGCGCTGACCGCGCTGCAGGGCGGCGCGATCGACGTGATGCCGGCCGTGCTGGGGGCCGCGATCGAGGCGATCAAGGGCGGCAAGATGAAGCCCATCGCGCTGTTCGACGTGAACCCCTCGCCCGCGCTGCCGGACGTGCCCACCATCACCTCGACCAACCCGGAATTCGCCGGTTACCTGCCCTGGGGTCCGTTCTTCGGCGTGTTCGTGAAGAAGGGCACCCCGGACGACGTGGTGGCCAAACTGGTCGCCGCCTATGCCGAGGCCACCAAGCACCCCGATTTCGTGGCGCTGATCGACGCGCGCGGCTTTACCATGATGTCGCTGTCGGGCGCCGAGGCGGAATCGTTCCTGGCCGACTGGCAGTCCACGACCTCGTGGCTGGTGCATGAGGCGGGCCTGGCCAAGGCCTCGCCGGCGGACTTCGGCATCCCGAAGCCCTGATCGGCGCCGCCGCGCACCGACCGACGCCGCCCCCCTTGAGCCAGGCGGGGCGGCGTTTTCATACCCGGGCGCCAGGACGGGTGCCCAGTCAGTCGTGACCCTTGGGAGGGGGCGAGGATGCAAGGCAATCAACCAAGACGGCCGGGCGAGCTGGTGTTCAACATCGGCATGGTGCTGGGCAGCGCGTATCTGCTGTATTCGGCCTACGGCATTTCCGGGTTCGAGGCGCTGTCGGCCCCCGGCACGGTGCCGATGGTGACCACGGGCATCATGCTGGTGACCGGTGTGCTGATCCTGCTGGAAACGCTGCGCAAGTCGCGCGTCACCAGCGAGCGGCTGGAACGCGACATCCTGCCGATGCCGGTGATCGTGACCATCCTGCTGATCCTGGCCTATGCGCTGCTGCTGAAGCCGCTGGGGTTCCTGCCCACCTCGTTCGTCTTTCTGGCGGTGATGATCCGCTACCTGTCGGGCGGCAGCGTGCTGCGCGCCATCGGGCTTGCGCTGCTGATCGTGGCGCTGGTCTATGCCATCTTCCGGCTGGTGTTCACCGTGCTGATGCCGCCCGGGATCGTGCCCGAAGGCGAGATCCTGGCCTTTGTGCGCAACCTGCTGTCGGGCAAGGGGAACTGAGATGGACGCGCTTCAGGCCCTGCTCATCCCGGTTTTGAACCCCGACCTGCTGGCGCTGATCGGCCTTGGAACGCTGGCCGGCATCTATGTCGGCGCCATTCCCGGCCTGTCGGTGACGATGGCGGTGTCGATCCTGATTTCCTTTACCTTCTCGTGGGAGGTCTACCCCGCGCTGGCGCTGATGATCGGCATCTACATGGGCGGGGTCTATGGCGGGTCGCGCACCGCGATCCTGCTGAACATCCCCGGCGCGCCCTCGGCCATCGCCACCGCGCTGGACGGCTTTCCGATGGCGCAAAAGGGCCTGGCGGGCGAGGCCATCGGCATCGTGACGGTGGTGTCCTTCATCGGCGGGTTCATCGGCATCTTTGCGCTGGCGGCCTTTGCGCCGACGATCTCGGACTTCGCCATCCGGTTCCAGCCGCGCGACTACATGATGCTGGGGATGCTGGGCATCCTGCTGGTGGGGTCGCTGTCGGGCGGCAGCCTGGTCAAGGGCATCTTTGCGGGCGCCTTCGGCATTGCCATCGGCGCGGTGGGCATGGACCCGCTGACCTTTACCGAACGCTTCACCTTCGACATTCCGGCGATGCGGCAAGGCGTGTCGTTCATTGCGGTGATGATCGGGATGTTCGGGATTTCCGAAGGGCTGATGCAGCTGCACACCGTGAACGCTGCGGCGGTCAAGCAGAAGATCGGGCGGATCGTGCCGTCCTGGGCCTCGGTGCGCAAGCATCTGCCGCTGGGGGCGCAGACCTCGGCCATCGGCACGGTGATCGGGGCACTTCCGGGCACGGGCGGCGACATTGCGGCACTGATGGCCTATGACCACGCCCGGCGCGTGACCAAGAACCCCGAAGTGCCCTTCGGCAAGGGCGCCATCGAAGGGCTGGTGGCCCCCGAAACCGCCAACAACGCCGCCGTGGGCGGGGCCTTCATCCCCATGCTGACGCTGGGGATTCCGGGCGATGCGGTAACCGCGATCATGATCGGGGCGCTGTTCATTCACGGGCTGAACCCCGGCCCGCTGCTGATGACCAGCCAGCCGGACATGTTCTGGTTCATCGTGTCGGCGCTGGCGCTGGCCAACGTGTTCATGCTGATCTTCGGGCTGACCGGCATCCGGGTCTTCGTCAAGATCGTCGAGCTGCCGCGCACGGTGCTGCTGCCGGTGATCCTGCTGCTGTCGATCGTGGGCGCCTATGCGGTGAACAACAGCCTTTCGGATGTCTACTGGATGCTGGGCTTCGGGGTGTTCGGCTATTTCCTGCGGCTATACGGCTATCCGCTGGCGCCGGTGATCCTGGGGGTCATCATGTCGCGGTTGCTGGACGACAACTGGCGCCGGGCGATCATTTCCGACCGCGAGGAACTGGACCGGCTGTTCCTCGGCATCGTTTCCAGCCCGCTGTCGCTGGCGCTGTTCTGTGCGGTGGTGCTGATCTTCGTGTCCAAGACCCCGCTGTGGGGCCTGGTCTTCCGCAAGAAGGGCTGAGCCGTGGCCCGCGTCGCCATCGCCGTTGTCGGGGCCGGGGCCATCGGGCGCAAGCACATCGCGGCGCTGGCGGCCAGCGGTGCGGCGCGCCTGGCGGCGGTGGTGGACCCGGCGCCCGAGGCGGCGGCGCTGGCGGCCGGGGCGGGTGTGCCGCATCTGCCGGGGCTGGGTGCGCTGGCCACGGCGGACGGGGGGGCGGTCGAGGGCGTGATCCTGGCGACACCGACCGCGCTGCACCTGCCGCAGGCGCTGGAGTGCATTGCCCGCGGCTGGCCGGTGCTGGTGGAAAAGCCCGTCGCGGCGACCGCGGCCGAGGCGGCAGAGCTGGCAGATGCCGCCGCGGCGGCGGGGGTGCCGGTGCTGGTGGGGCATCACCGCCGGCACAACCCGCGCATCGCCGCTGCCCGCGCCTTGCTGGCGCAAGGGGGGCTGGGCCGGGTGGTGGCGGTGCAGGCTTCGGTGCTGCTGTGCAGGCCCGACGACTATTTCCGGCCCGACTGGCGCCGGGCCCCCGGGGCCGGGCCGCTGCTGACCAACCTGATCCACGAGATCGACACCCTGCGCCACCTGCTGGGCGAGGTGACGGCGGTGCAGGCCGCGGCCTCGAACGCCATCCGGGGCTTCGCGGTCGAAGACAGCGCGGCCATCCTGCTGCATTTCGCCAGCGGCGCGCTGGGAACCGTGGCGGTTTCCGATGCCGCCGCCGCGCCCCGGAGCTGGGAACTGACCGCCGGCGAAAACCCCGACTATCCTGGGGTGGCAGGCGAGGGGTGCATCGCCATATCCGGCACGCTGGGCGCGCTGGACCTGCCCGGCCTGCGGCTGTGGCGCCATGCCGGCGGGCCGCGCGGCTGGTTCACGCCGATGCAGGCCGAAACGCTGCCGGTAACCGATGCCGACCCGCTATTGCACCAGATCGACCATTTCGCCGCGGTGATCCGCGGGCGTGCCGCACCGCTGGTCGATGCCGCCGATGCCGGCCGCTCGGTTGCGGGGGTCGATGCCATTCTGCGCGCAACCCGGATGGGTCTGCGCGAAACCGTTGCCTGAAAGGACGCCCGATGCCCGACGACCTCATCCGCCTTGGCCTGATCGGCGACAACATCGCCAAGTCGCAATCCCCGCGCCTGCACCGGCTGGCCGGCCAGCAGAACGGCCGCCGCGTGGTGTATGACAGCCTGATCCCCGCCGAACAGGGCAAGCCCTTCGACGATCTGTTCGCCCATGTCGCGCAGGCGGGATACCGGGGCGTGAACGTGACCTATCCCTACAAGGAACGGGTCGTCGCCAAGGTCGGCATTGCCGACCCGCTGGTCCGTGCCATCGGGGCGGTGAACACCGTGGTCTTTGCGCCCGAAGGCCCGCAGGGGTTCAACACCGACTATTCCGGCTTTGTCGCGGCCTACAGGCGGGTGCGTGGCGATGCCGCCCCGGGCCCGGTGCTGATGATCGGCGCGGGCGGCGTGGGGCGGGCGGTGGCCTTTGGCCTGATCGCGCTGGGGATGACCGAGTTTCGCCTGGCCGACCGCGACCTGGCCAAGGCCGAGGCCCTCGCCGAAGCCTTGCGCGCCGCGCGGCCCGGCCTGCCCGTGACGACCGGCACCGATGCCGCCGCGCTGGCCGCCGGCGTGGCGGGCATCGTCAACTGCACCCCGGTCGGCATGGTCGGCTATGGCGGCACGCCGCTGGCGGCCGAACACCTCGCCGGGGCCGCCTGGTGCTTTGACGCGGTCTATACCCCGGTGGATACGCCGTTCCTGCAAGATGCCGCCGCGGCCGGGTTGCAGGTGATTTCGGGTTACGAGCTGTTCGTGGGCCAGGGCGTCGATGCCTGGGCCATCTTTACCGGCTTGCCGCTGGACGAGGCGCGGTTGCGCGCCGATCTGGCCGAAGGAAGGGACGCGCGATGAAAACCTCCATCGCCACGGTTTCGGTTTCGGGCAGTTTTGCCGAAAAGCTGGCGGCGATTGCCGCCGCCGGCTTCGACGGGATCGAGATTTTCGAACAGGATTTCCTCGCCTCGGACCATTCCCCGGCCGAGGTGGGGCGGATGGTGCGCGATCACGGGCTGGAGATCACGCTGTTCCAGCCGTTCCGCGATTTCGAGGGCCTGCCCGAGCCGTTCCGCAGCCGGGCCTTTGCCCGCGCCGCCCGCAAGTTCGACCTGATGAACCAGCTGGGCACCGACCTGATCCTGGTGTGTTCCAGCGTCCATCCGGCCGCAATGGGCGGGATCGACCGGATGGCGGCCGATTTCAACGCCCTGGGCGATCTGGCGCGGGCGCATGGCGTGCGCGTGGGGTTCGAGGCGCTGTGCTGGGGCCGCCACGTGAACGACCACCGCGACGCATGGGAGGTGGTGCGCCGCGCCGACCACCCGCAGGTGGGCCTGATCCTCGACAGCTTTCACACGCTGGGCCGCCGGATCGACCCCGAAACGATCCGCCGCATCCCGGGCGACCGCATCTTTTTCGTGCAGCTGGCCGATGCCCCGGCGATCGAGATGGACCTGCTCTACTGGTCGCGCCATTTCCGCAACATGCCGGGCGAAGGCGATCTGGACGTGACGGGCTTTCTGCGCGCGGTGATGGCCACCGGCTATGCCGGGCCGCTGAGCCTGGAGATCTTCAACGACCAGTTCCGCGCCGGCCTGCCGCGCCTGGTGGCGCTGGACGGGCACCGCAGCCTCATCAACCTGATGGACCGCGTGCGCCGGGCCGAACCGGCGCTCATGCCCGACCTGCCGGCCTTTCCGCCCCCCGCCACGGTGGAAGGGGTGGAGTTCATCGAGTTCGCCACCAGCGAGGCCGAGGCCCCGGGGCTGGAATCGCTTCTGGCCGCCACCGGCTTTGCCCGCTGCGGCCGGCATGTGTCCAAGCCGGTGGCGCTGTGGCGGCAAGGCGGCGTCAACGTGCTGGTCAACACCGCGACCGAAGGCTTTGCCCATACCTCTTTCGTCGCGCATGGCACCACGGTGTCCGAGCTGGCCTTGCGCGTGCCCGATGCCCGGGCCACGGCCGAGCGGGCGCGTGCGCTGCTGGTGGCCGGGCTGGACCAGCCGGTGCCGGCAGGGCAGATGGCGATTCCGGCGATTCGCGGGGCGGGGGGCAGCCTGATACGCCTTGTCGACGACCCGCGGCTGTGGGACGTGGATTTCCGTGCCGAAAGCGCCCCCGAAGGCGCCGGGCTGATCGGGGTGGATCATGTCGGCCAGACCATGCCCTATGACGAAATGCTCAGCTGGTCGCTGTTCTACACCGCGCTGTTTGAGGCCGAGCGCGCCCCGATGGTCGATGTGGCCGACCCGGACGGGCTGGTGCGCAGCCAGGCGATCCGGGCCGGCGGCCTGCGCGTGACGCTGAACGGGGCCGAGGCGCGGCGCACGCTGGCCGGGCGATTCATCGAGGACAGCCTCGGGTCGGCGGTGCAGCACATCGCCTTTGCCAGCGCCGACATCTTTGCCACCGCCGCGGCGCTGGCCGAGCGCGGCTTTCCGGTGTTGCAGATCGGCGCCAACTATTACCACGACGTCGAGGCGCGTTTCGGGCTGGACCCCGGGCTCGTGGCGCGGATGAAGGCGGCGAACGTGCTTTACGACGAGGGCGGCTCGGGCCAGTTCTTCCAGCTTTACGGGGCGTCGCGGCCCGACGGGTTCTTTCTGGAAATCGTGCAGCGTCAGGGTGGCTATCAGGGCTATGGCGCCCCGAACGCGCCGTTCCGCATCGCCGCGCAGAAACGCGCGGCACGGCCCGCGGGGATGCCAAGGGTCTGACCTCGCGCGCGAAAGGCCCCTTGCATCGGCGCGCCGGAAAGGATGAGCATGCGGGCTTCGAACCGGAGTTTGCCCATGCCCATCGCCCTGGAAATCGCCGCCCTCAACCTTGGAACCGCGCTGGCCTGCGGGGCCGTGATCGGATCGGAACGCCAGATCCGGCAGCGCATGGCGGGCTTGCGCACCAACGCGCTGGTCGCCTTGGGGGCGGCGGGTTTCGTGGTGTTCGCCGCCCAGTTCCCGGCCGAGGTCAGCCCGACCCGGGTTGCCGCGCAGGTGGTGTCGGGCATCGGCTTTCTGGGCGCGGGAATCATCTTTCGCGACGGGTTCAACGTGCACGGGCTGAACACCGCGGCGACGCTGTGGTGTTCGGCGGCGGTGGGGTTGCTGGCCGGGGCCGGCGCCTGGCCTTTTGCGCTGATGATGACGGGCTTCGTGGTGTTCGTGAACCTGGGCCTGCGCCCGCTGGTCAAATGGATCAAGAAAAAGACCCGCGCCGGGGTGCCGCTGGCGCGGTCCTGGCGCCTGTCGGTGGCCTGCACCCCCGCGCAGGAGGCCGCGACCCGCGCGCTGATCTTGCGGGTGCTGACCGTGCCGGGCCTGCACCTGTCGGAGCTCAGCGCCAGCGCCACGCCCGAAGGCCACATCGACCTGTCGGCCACGGTCACCGGCGAGGGGCTGAACGACCGCGACCTGGAACAGGCCGCGGCCCGGCTGGCGGCCGAACCGGGGCTGTCCACCGTGCGCTGGCAGGTGCTGGACGAGGGCTGACGGGCTGCTTTGTGCCCGGCCGACAGAATGCTAGACTTGCGCGGCAAAGGGCGCTATACGGCCAGCGTTAGCGCTAACAGGCAAAGGGCAGGTCATGGTCTCGCGCGTGATTCCGGTGGAACCCTTCGATCTGGTCGTCTTCGGCGCGACCGGCGACCTTTCGCGGCGCAAGATCCTGCCCGGGCTTTATCGGCGCTGCCTGTCGGGGCAGGTGCCAGCGGGCAGCCGCATCATCGGCGCCGCCCGGACCGGCATGACGCGCGACGAATTCCGCGCCTTTGCCCTGGCCGCCCTGGCCGAGTTCGTGGCCCCCGACAAACGCGACCCCGAGGCCGAGCGCATCTTTGCCGAGCGGCTGGATTACGTGCCGATCGACGCCCGCGGCACCGAGGGCTGGGCCGAGCTGGCCGCGCGCATGCAGCCGGATGTGGTGCGCGCCTTCTACTTTTCGGTAGCACCGGCGCTGTTCGGCGACCTGGCCGAACGGCTGAAGCTGCACGGCATCGCCGACGGGGCCAGCCGCGTGGTGGTGGAAAAGCCCTTCGGCACCGATCTGGCCAGCGCAAGGGCGCTGAACGCCACGCTGGCGCGCCATTTCGACGAGGCGCAGATCTACCGGATCGACCATTACCTCGGCAAGGAAACGGTGCAGAACCTGATGGCGGTGCGGTTCGCCAACATCCTGTTCGAACCGCTGTGGAATGCGCAGTATGTCGACCATGTGCAAATCACCGTGGCAGAAACGGTCGGCGTGGGCGGGCGCGGGTCGTATTATGACAAGTCGGGCGCCATGCGCGACATGGTGCAGAACCACATGATGCAGCTGTTGTGCCTGATTGCGATGGAGCCGCCCTATCACTTCGACCCCGACGCGGTGCGCGACGAAAAGCTGAAGGTGATCCGCGCGCTGGACCCGGTGCGGCGCGAGGATGTCGTGCGCGGGCAGTATCTGCCCGGCCCCGACCAGCCCGGATACCTGGCCGATGCCGAAAACCCCGACAGCCGCACCGAAAGCTTCGTGGCGCTGAAGTGCCACATCTCCAACTGGCGCTGGAAAGGCACGCCCTTTTACCTGCGCACCGGCAAGCGGTTGCGCGCGCGGGTGTCGGAAATCGCCGTGACCTTCAAGGAACCGCCGCACTCCATTTTCGACGATGCGCCGGGTTGGCGCGAAAACGTGCTGGTGATCCGGTTGCAACCGGACGAAGGCATGAACATGAAGGTGATGATCAAGGAACCCGGCCCGGGCGGGATGCGCCTGGTGCAGGTGCCGCTGGACATGAGCTTTGCCGAAGTGCTGGGCGCGGATGGCACCGACATGCCCGACGCCTACGAGCGGCTCATCATGGATGTGATCCGCGGCAACCAGACGCTGTTCATGCGCGGCGACGAGGTCGAGGCCGCCTGGGCCTGGACCGACCCGCTGATCGCCGGCTGGGAAGGCGAGCGGCCCTTTGGCTACGACCCGGGCACCTCGGGCCCCGAGGAAGCATTGATGCTGATGCACCGCGACGGGCGGCGCTGGCGGGACATCCGCTGATGGAGTGGCGCCCCTACCCCGACCGCGAGGCGCTGTTCCTGTCGCTGGCGCAGCAGATCGCCGGGCAACTGGGCCAGGCGCTGCGGCTGAATGGGCGGGCGTCGCTTTCGGTGCCGGGGGGCACCACGCCGGGGCCGCTGTTCGACCTGCTGTCGGGGGTGGATCTGGCCTGGCCGCAGGTGGCCGTGATGCTCAACGACGAACGCTGGGTGCCCGAGACCAGCCCGCGCAGCAACACCGCGCTGGTGCGGCGCCGGCTGTTGCGGGGCCATGCGGCGGGCGCGCAGCTGGTGCCGATGCGGGCCGATGCGCCGACGCCCGAAGACGCGATCGAGGCGCTGGCGGCCGGAATCGCGCCGCATTTGCCGCTGACCTGCCTGGTGCTGGGCATGGGCGAAGACATGCACACCGCCAGCCTGTTTCCGGGCGGCGACCGGCTGGAACAGGCGCTGGCGCCGGATGCGCCGGTGCTGGTGGCGATGCGCGCGGCTGGTGCCGGCGAACCGCGGGTGACGCTGAGCGCACCCGTGCTGGCCGGGGCGCTGCACATCCACTTGCTGATCCTGGGCGCCGCCAAGCGCGATGCGCTGGAACGTGCGCGCAGCCTGCCGCCGCACCTTGCCCCGGTGCGCGCCGTGCTGGATAACGCCATCGTGCATTGGGCGGAGTAGTTCATGGATACCGAAAGCCTTTGGGCCGCGCTGGCGGCGCATCACGACGCGGTCCGCGACCGCAGCATCCTGTCGCTGTTTGCCGAGCCGGGCCGTGCAGATACGTTTTCGGCAAGTCTGGCTTATGTTGATGGCCAGCCGGGGCAGCTTTTGTTCGATTTCTCCAAGACCAATCTGGATGCCACCGGGCTGGAGCTGCTGGTGCGCCTGGCGCGGGCGGCCGGAGTCGAGGCCCGGCGCGACGCGATGTTCCGCGGCGCCCCGATCAACGAGACCGAAGGCCGCGCCGTGTTGCACACCATGCTGCGCGGCGGTGCGCCCGAGGCCCCTGCCCCGGCCCGCGCCGAGGCCGAGGCGACGCTGGCGCGGATGCGCGCCTTTGCCCAGGCGGTGCGGGCGGGCAGGTTTGCCGGGGCCGGCGGGGCCTTTGCCGATATCGTGAACATCGGCATCGGCGGGTCGGACCTAGGGCCGGCGATGGCCACGCTGGCGCTGGCGCCCTGGCACGACGGGCCGCGCACGCATTACATCTCGAACGTCGATGGCGCCCATGCCGCCGACACGCTGCGCGGGCTGGACCCGGCCCGGACGCTGGTCATCATCGCCTCCAAGACCTTCACCACGATCGAGACGATGACCAACGCCGCGACGGTGCGCGACTGGCTGGTGGCGGGCGGCGTGGCCGACCCGGCAGCGCAGCTGGTGGCTGTATCCTCGGCCGGCGCCCGGGCGGCGGAATGGGGCATCCCGGCCGAGCGCGTCTTCGGCTTTGCCGACTCCATCGGCGGGCGCTATTCGGTGTGGGGGCCGGTGGGCCTCGCGCTGATGCTGGCGGTGGGGCCCGAAAGCTTCGACGCCTTTCTTGCCGGCGGCGCCGCGATGGACCGGCATTTTCGCCAGACACCGCTGGAGCGCAACCTGCCCGTGCTGCTGGCGCTGACCGGCCTGTGGCACAACCAGGTCTGCGGCCATGCCACCCGCGCCGTGCTGCCCTATGACCAGCGGCTCAGCCGCCTGCCGGCCTATCTGCAACAGCTGGAAATGGAATCGAACGGCAAGCGCGTGGCGATGGACGGCCGCGACCTGCCCCGCCATTCCGGCCCCGTGGTCTGGGGCGAGCCGGGCACCAACGGGCAGCACGCGTTCTACCAGCTGATCCATCAGGGCACGCGGGTGATCCCGTGCGAATTCCTGATCGCGGCGCAGGGGCAGGAACCGGCGCTGGCGCATCACCACCGCCTTCTGGTGGCCAATTGCCTTGCACAGTCCGAGGCGCTGATGCGCGGGCGCAGCCTCGATCAGGCCCGCGCCCTGATGGCCGCGCGCGGGCTGGAGGGCGACGAGCTGGAACGTCAGGCCCGGCACCGGGTGTTTCCGGGCAACCGGCCTTCGGTGACGCTGGCCTACCGGCAACTGACGCCGCATGTGCTGGGCATGATCGTGGCGCTTTACGAACACCGGGTGTTTGTCGAAGGCGCGGTGCTGGGCATCAACAGCTTCGACCAGTGGGGGGTGGAACTGGGCAAGGAACTGGCCGTGGCGCTGGAACCGCTTCTGGCCCCCGGCGCCGACGACAGCGGCAAGGATGGCTCGACCCGGCTGCTGCTGGCGCATCTGCGCGGCGCTTGACCCCGTGCCGGCACGGCGCGAGGCCGTGCAGGGGGGAGGCCCGCCATTGGCATTGCGTCCGGCGGCATGTCGCGTATCCTGCGCCGCAGACGATTGCAGAAGGGACAGGCCCGACGATGCCCGTTCGATCGGTGCTGATAGCCGACGATCACCTGCTGGTGCGCGATACGCTGGTGCACTACCTGCAAGCGGGTGGCGACCTGCGGGTGGACGCCGCAGGGTCGTTCGCCGAGGCGCTGGACCGCGCGCGCACCCAGGGCCCTTACGACGTGGTCCTGCTGGATGTGGTGATGCCGGGCATGTCGGGCCTCGAAAGCATTCAGCACATGGTGGCGGCCAACGATGGCGGCGCCGTGGTGCTGATATCGGGCCAGTTGCCGCACGGGCTGATCGACGCGGCGGTGCGCGCCGGTGCGCGCGGCTTTGTCCCCAAGCATCTGCCGGCCAGCACCCTGCGCCACGCCCTGCGCCAGGTGATCGCCGGCCGGGTCTATCTGCCGCCCGAAATGCACGCCGACCTGCCGCGCGCCTTGCCCCCGGCGCTGGCGCATCTGACCCCGCAAGAGGCACGGGTGCTGCGCCATCTGTGCGAAGGTCGCTCGAACAAGGAAATCGCCCGGGCGATGGATCTGACCGAGGTCACCATCAAGACCCACATGCGCGCCGTCTGCACCAAGCTGGAGGCGCGCAACCGCACCCATGCCGCACTGATCGGCAGCACGCATTTCAAGGCATGATTGCGCCGGTTGCCCGCGGCAGGGGCCGAATGCCTGTTGCAATTCCCGATGCTGCGTTGCAGCATGAGCCGGGCCGAATCCGGCCCTTGCATCGGGGGGAAGGATGCATCCGACCGGCGGCGTCATCACGGTAGCCCAGCAGAAGGGCGGCTCGGGCAAGACCACGCTGGCCGCCACGCTGGCGGTGGGGTTCATGCGGGCCGGCGCCCGGGTGGCGCTTCTGGATACCGACCCGCAAGGCAGCCTTGGACGCTGGTTCATGACCCGGCGCGAGCGCCTGGGCGACCCGGGGATGGAAATGTCCACCGCCTCGGCCTGGGGCGTCGGCTACGAATGCGACAAGCTGCGCCGGACCTGCGATATCGTCCTGATCGACACGCCGCCCAAGGTCGACAGCGACCTGCGCCCCGCCTTGCGCGCCGCCGACCTGGTGGTGGTGCCGGTGGCGGCCAGCCACCTCGACCTTTGGGCAACCGAAGGGGTGCTGGACCTGTGCGCCCGCGAAAAACGCCGGGTGGCCATCGTGCTCAACCGCGTCAAGTCGGGCACGCGGCTCAGCGCCGAAATCGCCGATGCGGCCGCATCGTTGCACGCAGGGATCGCCGCTGCCACGCTGGGCCATCGCGTCGCCTTTGCCGAATCGATGGGGCTCGGCCTTGGCGCGCAGGAACTCCCCGGCTCTGGCGCGGCCGCGCGCGAGGCTGCGGCCCTGCTGGCCGAACTGTCGGCCGGGTTGCCGCCGCAAGTGTGATCCAGATCAAGGCGCGTCCGGGCCACCCATTGCACCCTGCCCGCGCCAGAACAGGAGAACACCATGTACACCAACATCCTCGTCCCCGTCGCCCCGGACCACGGCGCCGTCATCGCCCAGTCCATGCAGGCCGCGCGTGCCCTGATGTCGCCCGGAGGCCGGATTACCGTGCTGACCGTGATCGAGGCGATCCCCTCTTACGTCGCGCAATACCTGCCGCAAGACCAGCAGGACAGGAACCGGGCCGAGATGGAGGCTTCGCTGGCTGCGGAATTCGCCGGGCTGCCGGAGGTGTCTGTCATGGTCAAGGTCGGCCATGCCGCGCAGACGATCCTGGACGTGGCCGAGGACGGCAAGCACGATTGCGTCGTCATCGCCTCGCATCGTCCGGGGTTGCAGGACTATTTCCTGGGCTCCACCGCGGCCCGCGTGGTGCGCCACGCGCAATGCGGCGTGCACGTGCTGCGTTGAACGCCGATCCGGGGGCGCCGCAGCGCCCCCTTTCCGCGGACGGTGGCATGCGGTATGGTTAACCCATGCGCTGGACCATCCCGAATATCCTGACGACATTGCGTCTGCTGGCAGCCCCCGGGGTCGCAGTGATGTTCCTGTATTTCAACCGTCCCTGGGCCGATTGGCTGGCGCTGGCGCTGTTCGTCGGCGCGGCCATCACCGACTGGTTCGACGGCTATCTGGCCCGGCTGTGGAAACAGGAAAGCCGCTTCGGCGCGATGCTGGACCCGATCGCCGACAAGGCGATGGTCGTCATCGCCATCATGGTGCTGACCGGGTATTCGGGCATGAACCCCTGGCTGATCCTGCCCGCCACCATCATCCTGTTCCGCGAGGTCTTCGTCTCGGGGCTGCGCGAATTCCTGGGCGACCGCTCGGCCCTGCTCAAGGTGACGAAACTGGCCAAGTGGAAGACCACGGCCCAGATGATTGCCATTGCCGTGCTGTTCCTCGGCACGGGCCTCGCCTATCTCGAGGCCGGCCGCCCGCCGCGCGCCGGCGAAGGCGATGTTCCCGTCAACGTGTCGCACGCGGCCGTGGCCACCTGGATCGGCCTTGCGCTGATCTGGCTGGCGGCGGCGCTGACCGCGATCACGGGGTGGGAATATTTCCGCAAGTCGCTGCCGTTGTTGAAGGATACACAGCAATGATGCTGGATGTGCTGTATTTTGCCTGGGTGCGCGAACGCATCGGCCTGCCGCGCGAACGGGTGCAAACCGATGCTGCCACGGTCGCAGACCTGGTGGCCGAACTCGCCGCCCGCGAAGATCGCTATGCCGCAGCCTTCGCCGACCTGTCCGCCTTGCGGGTTGCCCTGGACCAGGAGCTTTCCGGCTTCGACGCGCCCTTGGCGGGCGTCCGCGAGGTTGCCTTCTTTCCGCCGATGACCGGGGGCTAGGCGATGGGCGTGCGGGTGCAGACCGAACCCTTCGACTTCGGCGCCGAGGCCAACGCCTTTGCCGCCCGTGCCGCCGGGGCGGGGGCGGTGGTCACCTTCACCGGCCTCGTGCGCGACGTGCCGGGCGGCTTGACCTTGATGGAGATCGAACATTACCCCGGCATGACCGAAAAGGCGATCGGCGCGATGCGAGCCGAAGCGATCGCCCGCTGGTCGCTGACCGACGCTCTGGTCATCCACCGGCACGGCCGCCTTGCGCCGGGGGACACCATCATGATGGTCGCCACGGCCGCCCGCCACCGCGCCGATGCCTTTGCCGCCGCCGAGTTCCTGATGGACTATCTGAAATCGCGCGCGCCGTTCTGGAAACGGGAATGCACCGCCCAGGGCAACACCTGGGTTGCCGCCCGCGACGAAGACGAAGCCGCCCTGACCCGCTGGCAAGGCTGACGCCGACGCCGGCCCGCGACCGCGCGCGGCTTTCACCTTGCCGAAATATCCCACGGGGGTGCGGGGGTGTGAAACCCCCGCATCCTTCCGCCCAAGGCCGGCGGCAAGGCGCCGGCACAGCGACGCCGGTTTCGGGTTTTTCTTGAAGGCGTCTCGGAAAACACGCTATACACCGATGGCGCAATTTAGTTTAACATTAAACAAAACGCCGGAAGGGAAGCGCGATGGACGAGGCACGGCAGGAAAACGCCCGACAGGCGGCACTGGATTATCACGAGTTTCCGCGCCCCGGAAAGCTGGAGATCCGCGCCACCAAACCGCTTGCCAACGGCCGCGACCTGAGCCGCGCCTATTCCCCCGGCGTGGCCGAGGCCTGCCTCGAAATCAAAGGCGACCCGGCGAACGCCGCGCGTTACACCGCGCGCGGCAATCTCGTGGCGGTGGTGTCGAACGGCACGGCGGTGCTGGGCCTTGGCAATATCGGCGCGCTGGCCTCCAAGCCGGTGATGGAAGGCAAGGCGGTGCTGTTCAAGAAGTTCGCCAACATCGACTGTTTCGACATCGAGGTGAACGAACCCGACCCCTGCAAGCTGGCCGACATCGTCTGCGCGCTGGAACCCAGCTTCGGCGCCATCAACCTCGAAGACATCAAGGCCCCCGACTGTTTCATCGTCGAACGCATCTGCCGCGAGCGGATGGGGATTCCGGTGTTCCACGACGACCAGCACGGCACCGCCATCGTGGTGGGGGCCGCGGCCACCAACGCGCTGCACGTGGCCGGCAAGCGGTTTGCCGACATCAAGGTGGTGTCCACCGGGGGCGGCGCGGCGGGTATCGCCTGCCTGAACATGCTGCTGAAGCTGGGCGTCAAGCGCGAGAATGTCTGGCTTTGCGACCTGCACGGGCTGGTCCACGAAGGCCGCGAGGCAGACATGAACCCGCAAAAGGCGGCCTATGCCCAGCCGGGCGGACCGCGCATGCTGGCGGATGTGATCGGGGGGGCAGACCTGTTCCTCGGCCTGTCCGGCCCCGGGGTGCTGACCCCCGAAATGGTCGCGCAGATGGCCGAAAACCCGATCATCTTTGCACTCGCCAACCCGACGCCGGAAATCATGCCCGACGCGGTGCGCAGCGTGGCGCCCGGGGCGATCATCGCCACGGGGCGCAGCGACTATCCCAACCAGGTCAACAACGTGCTGTGCTTTCCGTTCATCTTCCGCGGCGCGCTGGACGTGGGCGCGACCGAGATCAACGACGCCATGCAACTGGCCTGCATCGAAGGCATCGCGCAGCTGGCCCGCGCCACCACCAGCGCCGAGGCCGCCGCCGCCTATCGTGGCGAACAGATGACCTTCGGCCCCGATTACCTGATCCCCAAGCCGTTCGATCCGCGGCTGATGGGCGTGGTGGCCAGCGCCGTGGCCCGCGCCGCGATGAAAACCGGCGTGGCCACCCGGCCCTTGCCGGATCTCGACGCCTACAAGCAGCGGCTCGACGGGTCGGTGTTCCGCTCGGCGCTGCTGATGCGCCCGGTGTTCGATGCCGCGCGCACCGCAGCCCGGCGGCTGGTCTTTGCCGAAGGCGAGGACGAGCGCGTGCTGCGCGCCGCCCACGCGATCATGGAAGAAACCACCGAGATCCCGATCCTGATCGGACGGCCCGAGGTGGTGGCCATGCGCTGCGAACGTGCGGGCCTGCCCATTCGTCCCGACCGCGATTTCCAGATCGTGAACCCCGAATCCGACAGCCGCTACCGCGAATACTGGGAAACCTACCATCGCCTGATGGAGCGCCGCGGGGTTACCCCCGACATCGCCAAGGCGGTGCTGCGCACCAACACCACCGCCATCGGCGCCATCATGGTGCATCGCGGCGAGGCCGACAGCCTGATCTGCGGCACCTTCGGGCAATACCTGTGGCACCTGCGTTACGTCCGCGAGGTGCTGGCCCGCGGCGGATTGCATCCGGTCGGGGCGCTCAGCCTCATCATCCAGAACGAAGGCCCGCTGTTCGTGGCCGACACCCAGGTGAACGCCGAGCCGACGCCGCAGCAGATCGCCGATACGGTGATCGGCGCCGCGCGCCACGTGCGCCGCTTCGGGATCGTGCCGAAGATCGCGCTGTGTTCCAGTTCGCAGTTCGGCAACCTCGACACCTCGTCGGGGGTGCGGATGCGCGCGGCGCTGGAGCTGCTGGACGCCCGCGAACCCGATTTCGCCTATGAAGGCGAGATGACGGTGGATGTGGCGCTGGACCCCGAGCTGCGCACCCGGATTTTTCCGCATGCCCGTTTCGAGGGGCCAGCGAACGTGCTGGTGTTCGGCAGCACCGATGCGGCCAGCGCGGTCCGCAACATCCTCAAGACCCGCGCCGGCGGGCTGGAGGTGGGGCCGATCCTGATGGGGATGGGAAACCGGGCGCATATCGTCACGCCCGCGATCACGGCGCGAGGGCTGTTGAACATGTCGGCCATCGCGGGCACGCCGGTGGCGAAATACGGCTGAGCGGGCGCCGGGGGCCGGGGGCGGGCACCCCCCCCCCCCCCCCCCCGGCCGGGCCTTGCGGCCCGCGGGCGTGGCCTTCAGGCCTTGCGCAGATGGGCGGGCGCGAGGCCCAGGCGAAGGCGATACTTGGCCACCGTTCGGCGGCTGACCGACAGGCCTTCGGCGGCCAGCAACCTGGCAAGCGCGGCATCGGACAAGGGTGCCGCGCGATCTTCGGCCGCGATCAGGCGGCGCAAGGCTGCTTCGGCCCCCGCCGACGAGGCATCGGGGCCCAGCGCCGCAGGAAAGAAATCCGCCAGCGCCCAGACCCCGCCGGGGGTTGCGATGCGCACCCCGTTCAGCGCGCGGCCGACGGTGCTGGGCGAAAGCCCGGTCGCCTCGGCAACGGTGGCGCGGGTCAGGGGCCGCAGCGCGCCGCGGCCCTTGTCCAGCGCCGCGCCTTGCACGGCCAGGATCGCATCGGCCACCACCAGCAGGGTTCGGTTGCGGCGGGCGACCAGCTCGACCAGTTCGGCTGCCCGGCGGGCTTGCGGCCCGCCGGCCGCCCCCGCGCGCAGCATGGGCTGCGGCACGGCCCCTTCGTGCAGCGCGGCCGACCAGCGCCCGGCGGCATCGCGAGCCGCGCGCAGGTCGGGTGCCCGGCGCGGCGGCACGGCAACCGGCGCCGGGCCGAAGCGCAGCCCCGGCTTTGGGTCGAACCCGCGCAACCGGGCGGCCGCCTGCGCCACGGCATCGCCAGGCAGCCCGGCCGCGCGCGCCACCGCAGCCGCCCCGCGCCGGGACAGCAGCTCCAGCCGCGCAAGCACGGCCTGCATCGCCGCGTCCAGCATCTCGGCCGCGCGGGCCTGCAAGGTCAGGCATTCCGCGAGATCGCGGGCGAAAAGCCCCGCCGGTTCGATTTGCTGCACGCGGCGCAGCACCGCCTGAACCTGCACCAGCGGCAGGCCTGTGCGCCGCGCGATCTCGGGCAGCGGTTCGCCCAGCCAGCCGGTCGGGTCCAGCGCATCGGCCAGCGCCAGGGCAACGCCGCGTTCCTGCGGGGTGGTGATGTGCCGTGCGATCCAGTCGAGGACATGGCCATGCAGGCCCTGCACCGGCGCCACAGGCTCGATCGCGCTGCCTTCGGGAAGCCCGGCCCGGTTCAGGATCAGCCAGGGGTTCCGGGCGGCCTCGGCTTCCAGCAGGTCGGTCAGGGCGGCGCCATCCATCCGCAGCACTTCCAGCGAACGGCGCTGCCTGACAGCCAGTGCCGGCCGCATGCCGAGTTTCGTCTGCATCCTGCTGCCTTGCGTGGGCATCCTCGGATCGCCTTGCCTGCCTTGCACCACCAGAGCGCGAAAACCGGGTCGGCTGCAAGCCCCGAGATCACCCCTTGCCGCCCGAACGTGCCGCCAGCAAGGCGCCCCCGGCGATCAGCGCGGCCGCCACGCCCAACACCCAGGACACGGGCGCCATGCCCGCCAGCACCAGCGCTTGGGTGGATAGCAGCGGCGCCGCATAGGCGGCCACGCCCAGGAGCCGGATATCGCCTTGCTTCATCCCGATGTCCCAGACGTAAAAGGCTAGCCCGACCGGCCCGAGGCCCAGCGCCAGCACCGCCGCCCAGCCGGCGCCCCCATCGGGCCAGGCGGTGGTTTCCCACATCAGATGGCAAGGCAGCGAAAGCGCCGCGGTGGCAAGGCAGAACAGCGCCACTGCCTCGGTCGGCACCGCACCGAACCACCGGCTGCCCACCGAATAGGCCGCCCAGGTCAGCGCACACAGAAACGCCAGCCCCAGCCCCAGCGCGGCCCCCGGCCCCCAGGCGTCGCCTTGTTGACGCCCCAGCACGATCAGCGCCGCCCCGGCAAAGGCCACCAGCGCGCCCAGCACATGCCCGCGCCGCAACGGCTCGCCCGGCAACACCCCCGACAGCAGCACTATGAACAAGGGCCAGAGATAGGCGATCAGACTGGCCTCGGCCGCCGGCGCCAGCCGCAAGGCCGAGAAATACAGCGCATGATAGCCGAACAACCCCGCCGTGCCGAAGGCCAGCGCCGCAGGCGGCACCTTGCGCAGCCGCGACCAGCCGCCGGTGGCGGCAATCCAGCCCAGGCCCGCCAGGCCCCCGATGCCGAAGGTCAGCGCATTGAGCAGAAACGGCGGAACCGGCGCAGTGCCCACCGTCAACAGCGCCAGCAAGGCCCAGAGCAGCACGGCGGCAAAGCCGATGGCGGTGGCGCGGGCACGGGTCATGGCGGGCTCCCTTCTGTTGGGCGCAGGTAAGCGGGGCGGTCGGAGTCTGACAAGGGGACATCGCGGGGCGCCGGCGCCGGCGCCACTGGAAACCGCGGGCCCGGCACCCCACATCCGGCGAAAGGGGCCATGCGCCCCGCCCATGAACAGGTGCCCGATGGACAACGCAAAGATCACCTGCCTGACCTGCGGCCAGACCAACCGCGTCCCGCTCGACAGGCTTTCGCAATCCCCCCGCTGCGGCAGCTGCGGCGACCCGCTGATCACCGGCGGCGTAACCGAGATGGATGCCGCGGGGCACGACAAGGCCACCCGCACCGACGAGCTGCCGCTGCTGGTGGATTACTGGGCCCCCTGGTGCGGCCCCTGCCGGATGATGGCACCGGAATTCGCCAAGGCCGCCAAGGCGTTGGCACCGCATGCCCGGCTGGCCAAGCTCAACACCCAGGACCACCCCGACATCGCCTCGCGCGCCCGCATCCAGGGTATCCCGGCGCTGGTGCTTTACCAGCGCGGGCGCGAGCTGGGGCGTCTGGCCGGCGCGCGACCGGCCTCCGACATCGTGGCCTTCGTCCAGAGCAAACTGCCGCAGAGGGGTGCTTGACATCGTCGGCGCGGCGGTGCATCAGCGTGCGCGACTGGGGCAGTAGCTCAGTTGGGAGAGCGCGTCGTTCGCAATGACGAGGTCAGGGGTTCGATCCCCCTCTGCTCCACCAGTCATCCTTGATTGTTCCATAAAGTCAGGACGCCAAGGCGTGGATGCGGAAACCTTCCCGGTTCGGAGAGGTTTTCGCGTGGGATGGGATGCGACAGAACGCGACGAGTTCAGACAGCTCTTGCGCTTCCCGGTGACGGAAACCGGGGCGGTGCGGCCCTGATCGGTAGCACAGTGACACGGCAACGGGTGAAGCAGTGCCACCCCCCCGCGCTTCGCGCCAGCGAGCGCACCCCGCGCCGCACGCGGGCGGGGTGCGCCTCACCGCGAAACGGCCAGCCGTCCATGAACAGGTCCAGCGCCACGGGCCAGAACGCCCGCAGGAGGGGAATGAAGGAGCGACGGTAAACACGTTCGGGCAGCCGGTCGGCTTGTCCCCAGAAGCGCCTTGCTGTGGTCAAGAGCGGGTCGCACCGGGCGTCCGGGTGGAACAGGTCAAGTTGCCCCTGCCGCGCCTGTATCGCCGGGGCCAAGTCCATCTTCATCATGGGCGATGACTTTTCCTCCGACATGATCCGCCAGCAGATCGAAGGTGTTCAGACCGAGGAAGAGCTGATCCGCCAAGGCATCGGCCTGACGCAGGCCAGTGTCGACAACACCGTGCATCAGCTGGGTCTGGTGCTGGGCACGCTGCTTGCCGAACCGGCCCGCTGGCAGGCCGTGGTGAACGCCCCCGCGCTGATCGCCCCCGCGATCGAAGAAGGCATGCGCCTTGCCCCGCGCTTAACAGGCTGCTGAAGAAGTCCACGAGGCGGAACAGTTTTCCCTCTGTTTGGGCGGCAGCGGTGAGCGTCGTGCTGGTCGAGGCGAGGTATGGGTGCCCGATGCCACCCCTCGTCGT
>NZ_JBKBQM010000045.1:0-23008 GCF_046292685.1 Gemmobacter sp. | reverse complement strand
TGAACAGCAGCGCCTCGGTTTCGGCCGACCAGCGCGCCGGGTCGCCCTCGAGCACAAGGCGGCGGATCTCCTCGGCCCCCGGGCTGCCGCCCGGTTCGCGCGTCAGCACCACGTCGCGGCCTTCGGCCTGCAAGGCGGCGGCCAGAAGCCGGGCCTGGGTCGATTTGCCCGACCCGTCGATGCCTTCGAAACTGACGAACAGTCCGGCCAAGCGACGCTCCTTGTTGCTGCGCCGGGTTCCGGCCGCGGCTGCCCCGGTCAGAACGCCAGCATGCCGGTGACGCGGCCGGCCAGCACCCCGGCCGCGGTGCCGACGCGGCGCAGGAACCCGGCCGGGGCCACGTCCTGCGCCACCTGCACGGGCACGCGGGTATCGGGCATGCCAGGCACGCTGACCACCATTTCGCCCACGATCTGCCCCGCGGCCACCGGCGCCTGCAAGGGCCCCTGCCAATCGACCCGGGCGGTCACGGCGCCGGTCTGGCCGGCGGGCACCAGCACCCGGACCTCGCGCGCAGGCACCAGCGCCACCCGCGGCACGTCGCCCAGCCAGACCGGCGCCTGCGCCACCTCGCGCCCTTGCGGCGCCACCGTCTGCAACGAGAACTGCCGGAAGGCCCAGTTCAGGATCCGCTCGGATTCCTCGGCGCGTTCCTTGTCGCTGCCCAGCCCGGTGATGACGAAAACCACCCGCCGGTCGCCCTGTTTGGCCGAGCCGACAAGGCCGTAGCCAGCCTCCTGGGTGTGCCCGGTCTTGAGCCCGTCGGCGCCGATGCCAAGGCCCAGCATCGGGTTGCGGTTGCGGCTGTTGGCGGGGGCGCGGTTCTTGTAATCGAAGTGGGTTTCGGCGAACACCGGGTAATGTTCGGGGAAATCCTCGATCAGGCGCGTTGCGAGGATGCCCAGATCGGCCATCGACATGCGGTGCCCCGGGTCGGGCCAGCCCGAAGCGTTGGTCAGCGTGGTGTCCTGCATGCCAAGCGCCCGGGCGCGTTCGGTGGCCAGCCGGGCAAAGGCTTCTTCCGAGCCGGCGAGCCCTTCGGCCACCACGACGCAGGCATCGTTGCCGGAATTGACGATCATGCCCTTGATGAGCTCGGCCACCGTCGGCCGGTCGCCTTCGTTGAGGAACATGGTCGAGCCGCCCATCGCCTTGGCGCGCGAGGACACCGCAAAGGTGGTGTCCATCGTCACGCGCCCGTCGCGCAGCGCCTCGAACAGCATGTAGATCGTCATCAGCTTGGACATCGACGCCGGCGGCAGCGGGCGGTGGCTGTCCTTTTCCAGCAGGACGGTATCGGTGCTGAGATCCATGACCCAGGCGGCGGTGGCGCGGGTATCGAAGGCGCGGGCAGGCAGCGCCGCCGCCAGCACCAGCGCCAGCGCGCAGGCACCGCGGGTCAGGCGAAGGGGGCTTGGCCACATGGCGGTGTCTCCTTTCTGCAATGCCGCGCGCGGGGGTCAGCGCGCGACGAAATAGGCATCCTTGAAGCCGGCGCCCTTGACCTTGGCCATCAGCGCCTCGCGCGCGGCGGCATCGTTGGCGGGGCCGGCGACCACGCGCCAATAGGCCTTGCCCTGGCTTTCCTCGCGCTTGATCGAAACCGAGGCTCCGGCCTTGCGCAACTGGTCGGCCGCGCCCCTGGCGTTGGCCTCGACGCTGAAGATGCCGATCTGGATCAGGTTGCGCCCGCCCGCGGCCGTCGGGGCCGGGGCCGCAGCCGCGGGCCGCGGCGCGGCGGGGGCCGCAGGCGTTGCGGCGGCGGGTTTGGCGGCCGGGGTCGCCGCGACGGCCGCAACCGCAGCCGCGCCGGTCGCCGGGGCAGCAGGGGGCGGAGCGGATGCCGCCGCTGCCGCCGGGGCGGCGCCCGGGGCCGGTGCCAGCGTTTCCGAAGCGATCGTCTCGGCCTTGTCCAGCACGGGGGTGGCCGGCGGCAGGGGCGGTGCCTCGGCCACCTCCTCGCGGCGCAGCGCCGTCACATCCAGCCGCGCCGGCTGGCCGGCCAGCAGCCCCAGTGCGGCGGCGGCATCGGACGAGACCTGCAACCGCGGCCCCGGCATTTCGCGTTCGCGCCGGAACAAGGCGCCAATCACGAACTTGCCGTTGGCGGGGTTGCGGATGATGACCCGCTCGGGATCCTTCACGCCGGGATAGGCCACCCAGACCCCGCCCAGCGAAGGGCGCCCGTCCCACAGACCGGCCTCGGAGGCATTGAAGACCTTGGGCGCCTCGACATCGCGTTCGACGATGCGCGTGGTTCCTGCCGCCGCCGGCGCGGCCGCCGACGCCGCGTCTTCAGCCGCCGCTTCGGGGCGGTTTCCGAACAGGGGGTTGCCCCCCTCGCACGCGCCAATCGCCAGTACCGCGCCCGTCGCCAGCACCCAAAGTCGGGTCTTGCGCCCTGCCATGATCCGCCCCCTTGGCCGGGCCTTGCCCGGTCTGCCGTTTCTGTCCTGCGGGGCGGGCCCTGCCCGGCCTGCCCGCTGCCTCATGCGCTATGTGCCGCGGCCCGTTCGCACCGGCCGCGCTGCGGCGCATCATAGCGCCGGTTGACGGATGTGGAAAGGGCACGGGGCGGCGGGTGGCGGATTTCGCCGGCACACGTTCGCGGGAGCAGGCGCCGCCTCGGCGCCGCACCGCCCGCGCCCGGTTGCGCCGGGCGGGTCGGCGGGGCATGCTGCACCCGAGACAGCCCGGAGGACCGCATGACCCGACCGACCGCCGCCCGCACCGCCGTTGCGCTGACCTTTCTGGGCCTGACGGGTGCCTTGGCCGCCTGCCTGCCACAAGGCGGGCCGACCGGCCCCACCCCCAGCGGCCGGACGCTTTACGCCGATTATTGCGCCGCCTGCCACGGCGCGGGCGGCAAGGGCGACGGGCCAGCCGCCCCGGACCTTGCGCGCCGCCCGGCCGACCTGACCACCCTGGCCGCGCGCAACGGCGGGGTGTTCCCGGCGGTGCGGGTGATGGGCAAGGTCTATGGCTACAGCCAGGGCAAGGGCGGCGGCGGCGGCCCGATGCCCGAATTCGGCCCGCTGCTGGAAGGCCCCACCGTGCTGGTGGAAACCGCGCCGGGCGTGATGACGCCGACCCCCGAAAAACTGGTCGCGCTGGCCGAATACGTCGAAAGCCTGGGCCGGCGCGCGCCCTGAACACGCCGCCGGTCAGGCCGCCTGCCCTGCGGCCCAACCGCTCGACCAGGCCCACTGGAAGTTGTAGCCGCCCAGCCAGCCGGTGACATCGACCACCTCGCCGATGAAATACAGCCCCGGCACCGCCCGGGCCTGCATGGTGCGCGCCTCCAGATCGCGGGTATCGACGCCGCCCAGCGTCACCTCGGCCGTGCGCCAGCCTTCGGTGCCCATCGGGGTGATTTCCCACCCGTTCAGCACCCCGGCCAGGCGCTGCAGTTCGGGCGCGCGCAGGTCGGCCAGCCGGCCGGGGGTGCCGGCCCAGTCGGCCACCGCACGCGCCAGCCGCTCGGGCACCAGCGCCGCAAGGGCGTTGCCGGCGATCTGCGCGCCCGCGCGCCGGCGCAGGTCGGCCAGGGCCGCGGCCGCATCGCGTTCGGGCATCAGGTTCACGCGCACGGGGCGACCCTCGCGCCAATAGCTGGAAATCTGCAGGATCGACGGCCCCGACAACCCGCGATGGGTGAACAGCAGCCCCTCGCGGAACGCCGCCTTGCCGCAAGACACGACCGCCTCGGCCGAAAGTCCGGCCAGCGCCGCCATGCTGTCGCGCAAGGCATCCGAAAAGGTCAAGGGCACCAGCCCCGGGCGCGGCTCGACCAGGCGCAGCCCGAACTGGCGCGCCAGATCGTAGCCGAAGCCGGTCGCCCCCATTTTCGGAATCGACTTGCCCCCCGTGGCCACGATCAGCGCCGCCGCCTGCACCGGCCCGCGCGCGGTCTGCAACCGGAAGCCGCCCTCGCGCGCGACGCCGGACACCGCACAGCCCAGCCAGAGCCGCCCGCCGGCCTGCACGAGGTCGCGGCACAGCGCATCGACCACCTGCGTCGCCGGCCCATCGCAAAACAGCTGGCCCAGCGTCTTTTCGTGCCAGGCGATGCCCCAGCGGTTCATCCGCGCGATGAAATCGTGCTGGCTGTGCCGGCGCAGCGCCGACAGCGCAAAGCGCGGATTTTCCGACAGGAATCGCTCCGGGGCGATGCCGGTGTTGGTAAAGTTGCACCGCCCCCCGCCCGAGATGCGAATCTTCTCGCCCGGCCGGGCCGCATGGTCGATCACCAGCACCGAACGCCCGCGGCGGGCAGCCTCGATACCGGCATAAAGCCCTGCGGCCCCGGCGCCCAGAACCGCAACATCCACATGTTCCACCGGCTAGCCCCCTTGCCCGCCTGCCCGCGACGTCCTGCCAGAAACCTCGCGCACGGACAACGACGCGATGCGATTTTCGCTCTTGCAGCCTCTGCCGTGCTTCGCTAAACACCGCCGCACGGTTGGGGCGTCGCCAAGCGGTAAGGCAGCGGTTTTTGGTACCGCCATACCTAGGTTCGAATCCTAGCGCCCCAGCCAACATGTCGCGGAGCCGCAAAGTCCTGTGCCACCACCGTGCTGGTCGAGGCGGCGTGTGTTGGCCCGAGTTCGCCGGCGCTGGTCGTCTCGAGGATCGCCTCGCTGCCATTGTGCATGTTCCTGTTGCTGCACAGATGCCTGGGCTTCGACAACTTTCCCCCTTCCTTGCCTTTGCCCGGCCTGCAAAACCCGGTAACAGCCAGGCTGATGCTGCGCGCAGCGTAGCGCCGCCTTCTGCGCCTCATGGTGCAGCCCTAGACCCGGCAGATGGCCGAGGACGCCTCGGAAAAGCCTGGCAGGCCTGTCCTGTGCGACTGGTGCAGGCTTTCGACGCGGGGGCCCGCGAGGGAGGCCCGGATACCGGGGCGATGCGCTGTGCGGCGGCTTCGACGGCGGCACGCAGATGCGCGCGGTCTTCACCCATACGGCCCTGAAGCGGGCCGAGCCGCCGGATTCATCGGCGGCGCTGGCCGCGTTCCCCCGGCCTTCGATCCGTTACCCCAGATGTTACTCCGGCCCGAACAAGAAGCAGCCCCGCGTGGGGGCTTTCTCGTAATCCGCTGATTTTCAGAGGATTTTTGGCTCCGGCGGTAGGGATCGAACCTACGACCAATTGATTAACAGTCAACTGCTCTACCGCTGAGCTACGCCGGAACATGCGGGCTGTATAGCGGCGGTTTTCGGGGGCGTCCAGACCCTGAAAGACGAAATCTTCAGGTTTTTTCCGCGTGCCGCCAAAGTGCCGACAGGCTGGCGGAGGGGTGCGGGTGGACGCGGAATCCGGCTTGCAGATCAAGCAGATGCGCAAGGACGTTGCGGGTGGCGGCCGGCAGAAGGGCTGCGGGCAGATCGGTATAGATCTGCCTTGCCAGCGCCTCGGCCGTGGCCGGCCCCATGTCCAGGGCGCGCAGAATCTGCGCCTCGCGCTGGCGCCGGTGCGCGGCCAGTTCCGACAGGCGGCCGGCCGCATCGGGCACGGCCGGGCCATGGCCCGGATACAGCACCCGGGCACCCTGGCGCGACAGGGTGGCAAGCGAGGCCATGTAGGCGGTCATGTCGCCATCGGGGGGGGACACGATGCTGGTGGCCCAGCCCATGGCCATGTCGCCGGAAAACAGCGCGTCCTCCCACGCCAGGCAGATGTGGTTGCCCAGATGCCCCGGCGTATGCAGCACCCGCAGCGACCAGTCCGGCCCGGTCAGCGTGTCGCCTTCGGCCAGCCGGGCATCGGGGCGGAACGACAGGTCGAGCCCCTCGCCCCCGCCCAGATCGGGCAAGGCGGCCAGCGCGGGGTTGCGCCCCTCCTGCGCGGTGCCGTAGGCCAGCACGGGGGCACGGACCGCCGCCGCCAGCCTGGGCGCCAGGGCCGAGTGATCGAGATGCGCATGGGTGACCACGATCGCCTCGACAATCTCGCCGGGGGCCAGCGCCGCCAGCACCGCCGCCAGATGCGCCGGCGATTCCGGCCCCGGGTCGATCAGCGCGACGCGCCCCGTGCCGACGATGTAGGTGTTCGTCCCCGGCCCGGTCAAAGCCGAAGGATTGTCGGCAAGAACGCGACGCAGACCCGGGGCAAGTTCGGTGCATTGCCCCGGACACAGCGCTGCGAAAGAGGGATGGGTCATGACGGCCGGCGCAGCTGAAGGACAGTTGCGCCAACCTAGCGTCAAACGCGCTGCACCGCGACCTCATTTGCGCAAGACCTCGCCCCCGGCGCCGTGCCGCCCAACACGCGCAACTGCGCCCGGCGCGCCCCGGCGCGCGTCTCGCTGCGCAAGAGGTCGGGCAACCCGGTCACGGGCGGGGCGGCCAGCCGCGCCAGGCGCCCGCACAGGCGGGTTCCCGCATCGTCGATCGCCTCGAACCGCACCAGCTCGCCCACGCGGAGCGGCGGTTGCGACGCGGGCGGCATGGCATCGCGCCGCGCCAGGCCCAGCGGTCCGTGGTCCTCGCACCAGATGATCGCACGGGACCTGTCCTTGGACACATAAATCACCACACCATCCATTCCGGCATCCTTTCCTGCGCCTGGATGACCAAACGTCAACCAGCTTCGGCAGGATAGGGTCGGACGGCTGACGATACAGATTGCTTGCTGTGTCACGGGGGGGGCTTTTTTGGTTCCGGCCTGTCGCGGCTTGTAGCGATTCGACACCTGTTATAAGAAACTCCGTGTCAGCCTGACGCGAAACAGCGTCAGGCCGGCAAGAACACCAGGAAAGCCAATCAATCCAGGGTTGCCGCAATGCCGCGCCTTCCATCTTCTTCTCACCCGGCCGAGGTGCGCGCGGTCTTCGGACAGAACCTGCGGGTGCTGTGCGAAGGCGAATCGTCGATCTCGGACCTGTGCCGGCGCATCGGCATCAACCGCACGCAGTTCAACCGCTACCTCGGGGGCGAGGCGTTTCCGCGCCCCGACATCCTGCAACGGATTTGCGCGCATTTCTCGGTGGATGCGCGCATCCTGCTGGAACCGATCGCGCAGATCCGCGCCGACTGGCGGCTGCGCGCGGCGCTGAGCCTGCGCGACGTGGCGATGCCGCCGCGGGCGCGGCCCTTCGACCACTACCTGATGCCCGACGGCATCTACCGTTTCTGGCGCAAGTCGTTTTCGCACCCGGGAAAATACGTCACCGGCCTGTGGCGGGTGCATACCGAGGACAACGTCAAGAAGCTCAAGTCCTTCGACCTTTACCCCCATCCCGTGCGGCGCGGCACCCGGCGCGCGGCGCGCAAGGTGCCGTATTCGGGGGTGTTCATGCAGCATTTCGATGGCGTGTCGCTGCTGTGTTCGACCGGGTCGGAAAACGTGCTGAGCTTCACCTTCTTCGAATACGGGTTGTCGGGCTCGACGCGGTATTACAACGGCGTCTCGATCCTGACCCGCCGACAGATGCAAGACACGGCGCGGCTGTCGAACATCGTGCTGGAACGTTTTGCCGGCGATTGCGCCGACCTGATCCGCCTTGCGCGCCAGATCGGCATCGGCGATGGCCACACCGTGCCCGAACCTGCCCGCCGCGCGCTGGACCGCCTGCCGGACGAGGCCTGAGCGGCAGCGTTGCCGCCGCCGCGCCGCGCGCCTATGCTGGCGGCATGGCGTTCCGCATCCGAACCCTGTTCCCGCGCAGCCTGTATGGCCGTGCCGCGCTGATTCTGGTGGCCCCCATCGTCACGATTCAGCTGCTGGTTTCGGTTGCCTTCATCCAGCGGCATTTCGAAGGCGTCACCGAACAGATGACCGCGGGCATCGTGCTGGAGCTGCGACTGGTGCAGGGTGCCGCGGCGGGCGGGCTGGCGGCAGCGCAGGCGGTGGCAGGGCCGCTGGGCCTGGCGGTGCAGGCGCCCGAACCGGGCCCGGTCGGCGATGCGCGCGAGTTCTGGGATTTTTCCGGTCTTGTGGTGCAGCGCGTGCTGCGCGACGGCCTCACCGGCGTGCAGGGGGTGGACCTGCTGCGCTACCGGCGCGAGGTGCTGGTGCGGCTCGACACCGCCGGCGGCCCGATCGAGGTGCGCATCGAGCGGCGGCGCGTCTCGGCCTCCAATCCCCACCAGCTGCTGGTGCTGATGGTGCTGGCCAGCGTTCTGCTGACGCTGATTTCCTACATCTTCCTGCGCAACCAGCTGCGCCCCATCAAGCGGCTGGCCGAGGCGGCCGAAGCCTTCGGCAAGGGGCGCGTGGTGCCCTATCGCCCCGGCGGTGCCGAGGAGGTGCGCGCCGCCGGTGCCGCCTTTCTCGACATGCGGGCCCGAATCGAACGGCAGATCGAACAGCGCACGCTGATGCTGTCGGGCGTCAGCCACGATCTGCGCACACCGCTGACGCGCATGCGGCTGGAACTGGCGATGCTGGACCCGGGCCCCGAGGTGGCGGCCCTGCAATCGGACCTGGCCGAGATGGAGCGGATGCTCGATGCCTTTCTGGCCTTCGCCCGCGGCGATGCCACCGAACAGCCCGTGGCCACCGATCCGGCGGCCTTGGTGGCCGGGGTGGCCGAGCGCGCGCGCCGCGCAGGCTTGCGGGTGGATGTGGCCGCGGGCCCTGCCCCGCCGCCGGTGGTGCTGCGCCCCGATTCGGTGGCGCGCGCCATCGAAAACCTGGTGGGCAACGCCGGGCGCCACGCCGACACCTGCCAGATCGCGCTGTCGTGGGACGATGCGACCCTGACCATCTCGGTCGAGGACGACGGGCCCGGCATTCCGCCCGAACGCCGGGACGAGGCGGTGCGCCCCTTTACCCGGCTTGATTCTGCCCGCGACCCCAACCGGGGCGGCGGTGTGGGCCTGGGGCTGGCGATCGCGGCGGATGTGGCGCGCGGGCATGGCGGCGTGCTGCGCCTGGGCAGCAGCGCCCGGTTGGGCGGCCTGCGCGCCGACCTGGTTCTTGCACGTTGAAGCGCTGTGTCAGCCCCTGCCCGCAACCCTGCGGCAGCGCTGGCGAAACCGGCCCCGGGGCGTGATTCCCCATCGGTTTATCCACCGGCTTTTCCCCAGACGGGGCCGGATTCCGGTGGCTCTGCGTCGCCCTTCGTCAAGCGAATTTTCCCTTCGCCGAGTCTAAAAAATCCGTTGCGGGGGACTTCAAATTACGACAGTTTGACGAAGCAGTCCGAAAGGACACTAGATATAGTGGCACGGGCGGCGCGGGGACAGGCACCACGATCCAGCATTGCAAGATGCAAACCTTTGCGGGCAAAGGCCCCAAGGGCGTGAGCCTGCCTGCCCGCGGCCGGTGCCGGAACGGGTTCAAGCGGCCGGGCAGCAAGCCGGACGCATACATGAGGAACGGGGCAGATGAAGATCGAGCGCAAGTTCACGACCGAAACCACCGGCGCCTATGGCGCGCTGAGCTTTGGCACAACCACGTCGGAAATCCGCAACCCCGACGGCAAGGTCGTGTTCCGCAACGACGCCGTCGAGGTGCCTGCGGGCTGGAGCCAGGTGGCCTCCGACGTGCTGGCGCAGAAGTATTTCCGCAAGGCCGGGGTGCCCGCGCGGCTGAAGAAGGTAAAGGAAAAGGGCGTGCCCGAATTCCTGTGGCGTTCGGTCCCCGACGAGGAGGCTCTTGCCGCCTTGCCCGAAGCCGAGCGTTTCGTGGGCGAAACCAGCGCGCGCCAGGTCTTCGACCGTCTGGCCGGCGCCTGGGCCTATTGGGGCTGGAAGGGCGGATATTTCAGCACCGAATCCGACGCCCGCGCCTATTATGACGAAATGCGCTACATGCTGGCGCGCCAGATGGCGGCACCGAACAGCCCGCAGTGGTTCAACACCGGGTTGCACTGGGCCTATGGCATCGACGGCCCGTCGCAGGGCCACTTCTACGTCGATCACAAGACCGGCCAGCTCACCAAATCCGACAGCGCCTACGAACACCCGCAGCCGCATGCCTGCTTCATCCAGTCGGTCGCCGACGACCTCGTGAACGAAGGCGGCATCATGGACCTGTGGGTCCGCGAGGCGCGGCTGTTCAAATACGGCTCGGGCACCGGCACCAACTTTTCCAGCTTGCGCGGCGAAGGCGAAAAGCTGTCGGGCGGCGGCAAGTCCAGCGGTTTGATGGGATTCCTGAAAATCGGCGACCGCGCGGCGGGTGCCATCAAGTCGGGCGGCACCACGCGCCGCGCGGCCAAGATGGTGATCTGCGACATGGATCACCCCGACATCGAGGCCTTCATCAACTGGAAGGTCATCGAGGAACAGAAGGTCGCCAGCCTCGTTGCCGGGTCCAAGGCGCACGAGGCGCGGCTGAACGACATCTTCGCCGCCATCCGCGGCTGGGACGGCGCGGCCGACGCCGCCGTGGACCCGGCGCGCAACCCGGCGCTGAAGGCCGCGATCAAGGCCGCGAAAAAGGCCATGATCCCCGACACCTACACCAACCGTGTGCTGCAATATGCAGCGCAGGGTTATACCAGCATCGAATTCCCGACCTATGACACCGACTGGGATTCCGAGGCCTATGCCACGGTGTCGGGCCAGAACTCCAACAACTCGGTCCGCGTGACCGATGCCTTCCTGAAAGCGGTGAAGGACGATGCCGACTGGGCGCTGCTGCGCCGCACCGACGGCAAGGTGGCCAAGACCGTGAAGGCGCGCGAGCTGTGGGATCAGGTCGGGCACGCCGCCTGGGCCTGTGCCGACCCCGGCATCCAGTTCCACGATACGGTGAACGCCTGGCACACCTGCCCCGAGGATGGGCCGATCCGCGGATCCAACCCCTGTTCGGAATACATGTTCCTCGACGATACCGCCTGCAACCTGGCGTCGATGAACCTGCTGACCTTCCTCAAGGACGGCCGCTTCGACGCCGAAGGCTACATCCACGCCACCCGGCTGTGGACGGTGACGCTGGAAATCAGCGTGCTGATGGCGCAGTTCCCCAGCCGCGAAATCGCGCAGCGCAGCTATGATTTCCGCACCCTGGGTCTGGGCTATGCCAACATCGGCGGCCTCCTGATGAACATGGGGCTGGGCTACGACAGCGCCGAAGGCCGCGCGCTGTGCGGGGCGCTGACCGCGATCATGACCGGCATTTCCTACGCCACCAGCGCCGAGATGGCGTCCGAACTGGGCCCCTTCCCCGGCTATGCCCGGAACCGCGACCACATGCTGCGCGTGATCCGCAACCACCGCGCCGCCGCCCACGGCACCGGCCGCTACGAGGGGTTGAACGTCGCCCCCGTGGCGCTGGACCATGCCAATTGCCCCGACCAACGGTTGGTCGAACTGGCGAAATCCGCCTGGGACGAGGCGCTGGCCCTGGGCGAACGGCACGGCTACCGCAATGCGCAAGCGACGGTGATTGCGCCGACCGGCACCATCGGGCTGGTGATGGATTGCGACACCACCGGCATCGAGCCCGACTTCGCGCTGGTGAAGTTCAAGAAGCTCGCCGGCGGCGGCTACTTCAAGATCATCAATCAATCCGTTCCCGCGGCTCTGGAAAAGCTGGGCTACACCCCTGCGCAGGTGGCCGAGATCGTGGCCTATGCCGTGGGCCACGGCAGCCTTGGCCAGGCGCCCGGCATCAACCACACCGCGCTGCTGGGCCACGGCTTCGGGCTGAAGGAAATCGAAAAGATCGAAGCCGCGCTGCCCACCGCCTTCGACATCCGCTTCGTGTTCAACCAGTGGACGCTGGGCGCCGATTTCTGCCAGGGCACGCTGGGCATCCCTGCCGAAAAGCTGGCCGACCCGACCTTCGACCTGCTCAAGCATCTGGGCTTCAGCAAGGCGCAGGTCGATGCCGCCAACGACCACGTCTGCGGCACCATGACGCTGGAGGGGGCGCCGCACCTGAAACCCGAACACTACCCGGTGTTCGACTGCGCCAACCCCTGCGGGAAAAAGGGCAAGCGCTTCCTGTCGGTGGACAGCCACATCCACATGATGGCGGCGGCGCAAAGCTTCATCTCGGGGGCGATCTCCAAGACGATCAACATGCCGAACTCGGCGACCATCGCCGAAACGCTGGCGGCCTACGAACTTTCGCATTCGCTGGGCATCAAGGCCAACGCGCTTTACCGCGACGGCTCCAAGCTCAGCCAGCCGCTGGCATCGGCGCTGATCGAGGACGACGAGGAGGCCGAGGAAACCCTCGCCGTCGGATCGGCGCAGGAAAAGGCGGTGGTGATCGCCGAAAAGATCGTCGAAAAGGTCATCGTCAAGGAAATCGTCCGGTCGCACCGCGAAAAGCTGCCCGAGCGGCGCAAGGGCTATACCCAGAAGGCCATCGTCGGCGGGCACAAGGTTTACCTGCGCACAGGCGAATACGCCGACGGATCCTTGGGCGAAATCTTCATCGACATGCACAAGGAAGGTGCGGGCTTCCGCGCGATGATGAACAACTTCGCCATCGCGGTTTCGGTCGGCCTGCAGTACGGCGTGCCGCTGGAAGAATTCGTCGAGGCCTTCACCTTCACCCGCTTCGAGCCGGCGGGCATGGTGCAGGGCAACGACAGCATCAAGAACGCGACCTCGATCCTCGACTACATCTTCCGCGAACTGGCGATTTCCTACCTCGACCGCACCGACCTGGCGCATGTGGCGCCCAAGGGCCATGCCTTCGACGACCTCGGCCGCGGCGACGACGAAGGCAAGCGCAACTTCGGCGAGGTGTCCGAGGCGGCGGCGTCGAAATCGGTGGAGCTGCTGAAGTCGATTTCCTCGACCGGCTACCTGCGCAAGCGGTTGCCGCAGGAACTGGTCGTGCTGCAAGGCAGCATGGCCGCGCAGGCCGAAAGCCTGTCGGGCTTCGGGGCGGCCAGCCAGGGCTTTTCGGAAAGCGCGTCCACCTTTGCGGTCGCCTCGGCCACGATGGACGTGCGCACCAAGGCCAAGCTGCAAGGCTATACCGGCGACCCCTGCGGCGAATGCGGCAACTACACGCTGGTCAGAAACGGCACCTGCCTCAAGTGCAACACCTGCGGCGGCACCAGCGGCTGCAGCTGACCCGCCAGGGGCGGAGGGCCGGGCCATCTCCCGGCCCGCACGCCAGCAAAGCAAATGAACCGCGCGCCGCTGCCCGAACAGGTGGCGGCGCGCGTGTTTTTCGTGTTTGACTGGCACGGAAACGGACAATGCGGCCGGGCTGGCCGAAAAGCCTCACAGCACCAGGTCGGTCGCGCCGATCACCGGCTGATCGGACAGCACGATGCGCATGTCGGTTACACCGTCGCCATCGGCATCGACCCGCAGCTGCGTCGTCCCGGCCGAAAGCTGCGTGCGGACCGACGCGGTGCCACCGCCCGTATGCGCTGCAGACCCGACGAACACCCGCCCGGTCGCCACGCCGCTCAGGTCGATCAGGTCGGACCCGGGGCGGAAATCGCGGATCGTCACGGCCTCGGCGGTGTTCGGGCTGACCGCGGCCGAGGAAAAGACGACCACATCCGCGCCCGCCCCGCCAAACAGCGTGTCGCGCCCGCCGCCACCGTTCAGCGTGTCGTCGCCCCCCTGCCCCGACAAGCGGTCGGCCCCCGCGCCCCCCTCGATCAGATCGTCGCCCGAAGCCCCGGACAGCCGGTCGTTGCCTTGCTGCCCCCGCAAGGTGTCGTCGCCGGCGCCGCCTTGCAGCGTGTCGTTGCCGCTGCCGCCGTCCAGCAGGTCATCCGCCTGGCCTGCGATCAGCAGGTCGCTGCCGCCTTCGCCGAAGATGCCACCACCGGCACGCCCGCCTGCCTGGCCTTGCAGGGCATCTGCGCCGTCGCCAAGATAGACCTCGCCCGACACCTGCCCGGTCAGCACCACCAGATCGCCGCCGGGGCCGGCCAGCACATAGCCTTGCACCTGCCCGCCCGGCAGCAGCGTGTCGTTCTGCGAGCCGCCCCAGATCGCGCCCGGGCTCAGCCCGGGGTTTTCCAGCCGGTTCAACCCTTCGCCCATGCGCACGTCGCCGAAGATCGACCCGGTATTGACGACCTGGTCGTCATGCGCGGCAAGCAGCATCCGCCCCAGCACGGTGCCGGTGTTGACGATGTCGAACTTCGGCTGCAAGTCGAAACTGGCGGTGTGGGTGATGGCGATCCGCGGCCCGCTGCCTGCGGTGGCGCCTTGCAGCGTGCCGGTGTTGAGGATCTGCACCTATTGCCCGCTGGCGCCGGCCAGCACCTGCACCGTGATCGCCGCCGCGCCGGCCGCGTTGCCCAGCCCGGCAATCAGCCCGTGATTGGCCAGGGTCACCGGCCCGGCCCCGCGAGGGTAAAGCACCACGCCGGTTCCGCCGCTGATGCTGCCTTCGTTCAGCACATGGCCGCTGGTGGTGATGGCGCTGCTGTTCGACTGGAACCCGACGCTTTGCACCATGCCGGTTTTCGCCACCAGAACCTGGGCGTCGGGCGCCTCCAGCCAGATGGCCGAGAACCCGCGCGAGTTGAGGGTGCCCGCCACCTGCACCGACTGGCGCGCGCCGGTGCCGCTGACGACCGTGGCCGAGTTCCCGAGCCAGACGCCTTGCGCGACGATCGTGGTGGCCTCGGCATCGGCCAGCATGAGCGCCGCGCCATTCGGGTTGGAATCGGACGGAAACAGGAAAAAGAAACTCGGCACGAAAACCTCCCGCACAGCCGGGGGGAACAAGGCAAGGAAATCCCGGTCGGCCTACGCCTGCGCCGCGCATCTGTCCATGACGTCGTGCAAGGCGCGCAAGCGCAGAAAAAGCCGTTTCCCCTGCCGGTGGGATGGTCTAAACCGCGCAGCGGAACCGCAAGGGGGCGCGCATGGCACGGCATCTGATCACTTCCGCCATTCCCTACATCAACGGGATCAAGCATCTGGGCAATCTGGTGGGCAGCCAGTTGCCGGCCGACCTTTACGCGCGCTACCTGCGCGGGCGCGGGCACGAGGTGCTGTTCCTGTGCGCCACCGACGAACACGGCACACCGGCCGAGCTGGCCGCGGCCAAGGCCGGCAAGCCGGTGGCCGAGTATTGCGCCGAAATGCACGCCGTTCAGGCCGAAATCGCCCGCGGCTTCCGGCTCAGCTTCGACCATTTCGGCCGCTCGTCCAGCGCGCAGAACCACGCGCTGACCCAGCATTTCGCCTTGCGCCTGGCCGAGGCCGGGCTGATCCGCGAAGTGATCGAACGGCAGATGTATTCCGTGGCCGACGGCCGCTTTCTGCCCGACCGCTACATCGAGGGCACCTGCCCCAACTGCGGCTACGACAGTGCCCGCGGCGACCAGTGCGACAATTGCACCAAGCAGCTCGACCCGGTGGACCTCATCAACCCGCGGTCGGTGATCTCGGGCTCGACCGATCTGGAACTGCGCGAGACCAAGCACCTTTACCTGCGCCAGTCCGACATGCGCGCCGCGCTGTCGGACTGGATCGACAGCAAGACCGACTGGCCGGTGCTGACCACCTCGATCGCCCGGAAATGGCTCGACGATGGCGACGGGTTGCAGGACCGCGGCATCACCCGCGACCTGCACTGGGGCGTGCCCGCGCAATTCCCCGGCGCGCCCTGGACGGGGATGGACGGCAAGGTGTTCTACGTCTGGTTCGATGCGCCCATCGAATACATCGCCTGCGCCAAGGAGATGACCGACGCGCAAGGCCGCCCGGATGCCGACTGGGAACGCTGGTGGCGCACCGACAAGGGCGCGGCCGATGTGACCTACACGCAGTTCATGGGCAAGGACAACGTGCCCTTCCACACGCTCAGCTTCCCGGTCACCATCCTTGGCTCGGGCGAGCCGTGGAAGCTTGTGGACTACATCAAGTCGTTCAACTACCTCAACTACGACGGCGGCCAGTTTTCCACCTCGCGCGGGCGCGGGGTGTTCATGGATCAGGCGCTGTCGATCCTGCCGGCGGATTACTGGCGCTGGTGGCTGCTCAGCCATGCGCCCGAAAGTGCCGACAGCGAATTCACCTGGGAAAACTTCCAGGCCTCGGTCAACAAGGATCTGGCCGATGTGCTGGGCAACCTCATCAGCCGGGTGACCAAGTTCTGCCGCTCGAAGTTCGGCGAGGCGCTGCCCCCCGGCGGGCCGGAACTGCCGGTCGGGCCCGAGTTCGTGGCCGACCTGACCGAACGGGTGCGCGCCTACGAATCGCACATGGAGGCGATGGAGGTGCGCAAGGCCGCGGCCGAGCTGCGCGCGATCTGGGTGGCGGGCAACGAATACCTGCAGGCCGCCGCACCCTGGTCGGCCGTCAAGACCGACCCCGAGGCTGCGGCCTCGATGATCCGCATGGCGTTCAACCTGATCCGGGTCTACTGCATCCTGTCGCGGCCCTTCATCCCCGATGCCGCCGCCTCGACGATGGCGGCGCTGCACTGCGACGACTGGGCCTGGCCCGACGATGTGGCCGCGGCGCTGACCCGCCTGCCGGCCGGCCATGCCTTTACCACGCCCGACGTGCTGTTCCGCAAGATCACCGACGAGGAGCGGGCCGAGTGGCAGACCCGGTTCGCCGGCCGACGCGACTGAGCCCGCGCGGCGCCGGGCGCCCGCCCCGGACGGGGCCTGCGCCGTTCCGTCCCGGCCCGGCCGGGGGACGCCCCCCGGACCCCCGGCGTCGATGTCCGGCCCGGACCTGCGGGCCGGGCGCCCGGTGCCCTGCCTCCGGCGGGGATATTTGAGCAAGGTGAAAAGGCGGAGCTTTTCTTTGCCCGCGCGGCGACGTAGGCGAAGGGCATGATCCTGCGCCGCATCTCTCTGGCCGAGGCCCGCGCGTTGCCGTTTCACCGGCGGCCGGAATTCCTGCTGGCGCTGATGGCGGCGGCGATGCCGATTGCCTTTGCCACCTGGTCGGCGCTGCTGAACAACTACGTGATCGAGGCTGCGGGCTTTACCGGGGTCGAGATCGGCTGGCTGCATTCGGTACGCGAGATCCCCGGGTTTCTGGCGGTGGGTGTCATCGTGCTGCTGCTGTTCATCCGCGAACAGGTGCTGGGGCTGGTATCGCTGCTGGTGCTGGGGGTGTTTTCGGCCCTCACCGGCTGGTTCACCGGCGTGGCGGGGCTGCTGGTGGTGACCTTCATCGCCTCGGTCGGGTTCCATTACTACGAAACCGTCAACCAGTCGTTGCAGCTGCAATGGATCGACAAGGCCCGCGCGCCGCAGGTGATCGGGCGGCTGGTGGCTGTGGGGTCGGGGGCATCGCTGGCCGCCTATGGCCTGATCGTGCTGACCTGGAGCCGGTTCGAGCTGAGCTACAACACCGTCTACATGGTGTCGGGCGGGTTGACCGCGCTGATCGCGGTGTACTGCATGCTGGCCTTTCCGCAGATCGAGGCGCCGGTGCGACAGGCGCGGCGGATGGTGCTGCGGCGGCGCTACTGGCTTTACTATGCGCTGACCTTCATGGCCGGGGCGCGGCGGCAGATCTTCATGGTCTTCGCCGCCTTCATGATGGTGGAGCGCTTCGGCTTCGGCGTGCCGCAGCTGACGGCGCTGTTCATGCTCAACTACCTTGCCAACATGCTGGTGGCGCCCTGGATCGGGCGTTTCGTCGGGCGTTTCGGCGAACAGCGCGCCATGCTGATCGAATATGCCGGGCTGGCGACGGTGTTCCTGTGCTATGGCGGGTTGTGGTGGTTCGGCTGGGGCATGACGGTGGCGGCGGTGCTTTACGTCATCGACCATCTGTTCTTTGCGATGGGCTTCAACCTGCGCACCTATTTTCAGAAGATCGCCGATCCGGCCGATTTCGCGCCGACGGCCGCGGTGGCCTTTACCATCAACCACATCGCGGCGGTGTTCCTGCCGGCGGCGCTGGGGTATCTGTGGATCGTCTCGCCGTCCTCGGTGTTCCTGCTGGCGGCGGGCATGGCCTGCACCTCGTTCTGCCTTGCGCTGCTGGTGCCGCGCCATCCTCAGCCCGGGTTCGAAACGCGGCTCGTGGCGATTGGCCCGCGGCGGGCACCGGCGGAATAGCCCGCCTCGACGCCGCTTCGGCCAAGCCCGCCCGCACGAGCGCCGCCCCGATCCCTGGCCCGTCCGGCCTCGCGTCCGGGGCCCGCGGGGCAAGGCCCCGCGGCCGGTCGCCGGGGGCTCGATGCCCCCAAGACCGGCGCCCCCCTTGCCCGGCGCCCCCCCGTGTCGCTGCTCAGTCCAGCCTTGCGGCCGCCAGCACCGGCCCGGGCCCGGCCTCCTGCACGATCACCACCAGCGGCGCCGGCCCGTCGGCCTGTGCCGCCAGCCGGAGCGGCCCCGTGCCCGGCCATTCTGCGACCGGGGTCCATTCCGTGACGATGTTGTGATAGCGCACCTCGCGCCCGGCGTTTTCGCCCCGGGTGATCGTCACGGTTTCTTCCGGGCGATAGCGCACCAGCTGCACCACGGCGCCTTTCTGCAACGGCGGCTCGGCCGTGGCCTCGATCACCACCCGGCCCTCTTCGCGCGTCACCTGCAAGGCCACCCGAGGGGCCTGGGCGGCATGGGCGGCGATGCGCGCCATCACCTCGTCCGGCTGGTTGCCCGGCATCCGGTCCACCCCGGCCACGATCATCTGCGGGGTATAGATCATCTTGGCCCCGGCCGCGCGGGCATAGCGTTTCTGGCGCTGGGTAAAGGCCGGGTCGGCGAACATGTCCTCCCACCCGAGGTAATCCCAGTAATCCACATGCAGCGCCAGCGCGATCACTCCGGGTTGCGCAGCCAGGTCGGCCATCAGCGCATCCGCCGGCGGGCACGAGGCGCAGCCTTGCGAGGTGAACAGCTCCACCACCACCGGCGCACCGCCTGTCTGAGCCAGCGCCGGCCCTGACCCCAGCGCGGCCATCGCAACCGCCAGCGCCGCCATTACCTTGCGCCTTGCCGTCATGCCCTGCCTCATCCCCTGTGCCAGTGCAGCGTGCATACCCTGCCCCCCCGCTTGCCGCCAATCAAGCATTTGCGAGGGCGGCGCGAGCCGCAAAACCGCTTGACCCCACCCGGCCCGGTGCCGCACAGCTTGGCCGCGCGTCCATGCAGGAATTGGCGCGACCGGCCGCAGAACGGGGCTGGATTTTTGGCATACAATTGCATACAACGACCGCGACTCCCTGCGCCCCGCGCCCAGGGACACCGCCCACCAGCCAGGAGGCCCGCGCATGACCGTCACCGTCGGACACGACAGCACCCGCACCCGCCAGACCCTCTCGGTCGGCGGCAAGAGCTATGCCTACTATTCGATCCCGGCGGCCGAGGCCGCGGGCCTCGGCCAGTTCGCCGCCCTGCCGGCAGCGCTGAAGGTCGTGCTGGAAAACATGCTGCGCTTCGAGGATGGCAAGACCGTCCACACCGACGACATCCGCGCCTTTTCCGACTGGGCCAAACAGGGCGGCAAGTCCAGCCGCGAAATCGCCTATCGCCCCGCCCGCGTGCTGATGCAGGACTTCACCGGCGTTCCGGCCGTGGTGGACCTGGCCGCCATGCGCGACGGCATCAAGGGCCTGGGCGGCTCGCCGGCGCAGATCAACCCGCTGGTGCCGGTGGACCTGGTGATCGACCATTCGGTGATGATCGACGAATTCGGCCACCCGCGCGCCTTCCAGCTGAACGTGGACCGCGAGTACGAGCGGAACATGGAACGCTATCAGTTCCTGAAATGGGGCCAGACCGCATTCCGGAACTTCCGCGTGGTGCCGCCCGGCACCGGCATCTGCCACCAGGTCAACCTCGAATATCTCGCCCAGACCGTCTGGACCGATACCGACCAGAACGGCACGCTCGTGGCCTATCCCGACACGCTGGTGGGCACCGACAGCCACACCACCATGGTCAACGGTCTGGCCGTGCTGGGCTGGGGCGTCGGCGGGATCGAGGCCGAGGCCGCGATGCTGGGCCAGCCGGTTTCCATGCTGATCCCCGAGGTCGTCGGCTTCAAGCTGACCGGCAAGATGCGCGAAGGCACCACCGCCACCGACCTCGTGCTCAAGGTCGTGCAGATGCTGCGCAAGCATGGCGTGGTGAACAAGTTCGTCGAATTCTACGGCGAAGGGCTGGATCACCTGCCGCTGGCCGACCGCGCGACCATCGCCAACATGGCCCCCGAATACGGCGCCACCTGCGGCTTCTTCCCGGTAGACGATGAAACCCTGCGCTACCTGCGCCAGACCGGCCGGGATGAGGACCGCATCGCCCTGGTCGAGGCCTATGCCAAGGCCAACGGCATGTGGCGCGGCGCCGACTACAACCCGGTCTATACCAGCACGCTGGAGCTCGACATGGGCAGCATCGTGCCGGCCATCTCGGGCCCCAAGCGCCCGCAGGACTGGCTGGCGCTGGATGACGCCAAGGCCGCCTTCGCGCGCGAGATGGAAACCACCTTCAAGCGCCCGATGGGCAAGCAGGTGCCGGTCGAAGGGCAGGATTACACCCTGTCCTCGGGCAAGGTGGTGATCGCGGCGATCACCTCCTGCACCAACACCTCCAACCCTTACGTGATGATCGGCGCGGGGCTCGTGGCGCGCAAGGCGCGTGCGCTGGGGCTGACGCGCAAGCCTTGGGTGAAAACCTCGCTCGCGCCCGGGTCGCAGGTGGTGTCGGAGTATCTGGAGGCCGCCGGCCTGCAAGAGGATCTGGACGCCATCGGCTTCAACCTTGCCGGCTACGGCTGCACCACCTGCATCGGCAACTCGGGCCCCTTGCAGCCGGAAATCTCCAAGGCGATCGCCGAAGGCGACCTGGTGGCCACCGCCGTGCTGTCGGGCAACCGCAACTTCGAAGGCCGGATCAGCCCGGACGTTCGCGCCAACTACCTGGCCAGCCCGCCGCTGGTCGTGGCCTATGCGCTGGCCGGCGACATGACCATCGACATCACCACCGAACCCCTCGGGATCGGCGCCAACGGGCAGCCGGTGTATCTGAAGGACGTGTGGCCCACCACGCAGGAGGTGGCCGATCTGGTGCACCGCACCGTGACCCGCGAGGCGTTCCTGAAGAAATACGCCGACGTCTTCAAGGGCGATGCGCGGTGGCAGGCGGTCGAGGTGTCGGGCGGCGAAACCTATGCCTGGCCGGCGGGGTCCACCTACATCCAGAACCCGCCCTATTTCCAGGGCATGGCGCGCACGCCGGGGGTCATCCGCAACCTGTCGGGCGCCCGCATCCTCGCCCTCCTCGGCGACATGATCACCACCGACCACATCAGCCCCGCGGGCAGCTTCAAGGCGACCACCCCGGCCGGCAAATACCTGTCGGAACGCCAGGTGCCGGTCAGCGAGTTCAACAGCTACGGCGCCCGCCGCGGCGCGCATGAAGTGATGATGCGCGGCACCTTCGCCAACATCCGCATCAAGAACGAGATGCTGGACGGCGTGGAAGGCGGCTACACCAGGGGGCCGGACGGGGCGCAGACCTCGATCTACGATGCCTCGATGGCCTGGCAGGCGCAGGGCGTGCCGCTGGTGATCTTCGGCGGCATCGAATACGGCGCCGGCTCCAGCCGCGACTGGGCGGCCAAGGGCACCGCGCTGCTGGGCGTCAAGGCCGTGATCGCCGAAAGCTTCGAGCGCATCCACCGCTCGAACCTCGTGGGCATGGGGGTGATCCCGTTCGAGTTCACCGGCGGCGACACCCGCAAGACGCTGGGCCTGAAGGGCGACGAGGTGGTCAGCATCGAAGGGCTGGAAGGCGACCTGAAGCCGCTGAGCCTGGTGCCCTGCACCATCACCTATGCCGACGGCTCGCAAAAAACGATCCAGCTCAAATGCCGCATCGATACCGAAATCGAGATCGAATACGTCGAGCATGGCGGCGTGCTGCACTATGTGCTGCGGGCCCTGGCCGCGGCCTGAGCCGAGACCCCGGACACCGGGTCGAAAGGGCGCCTCCGGGCGCCCTTCTTCGTGCCGTCCCTGCGAGGGACATTCCGCGACCCAAACCATATCAAGGGCTTGCGCGACCATCTTCACGAAGCGTTAACACATCTCGCCTTGCAACCCGTCGGGCCGCGAGGCCGCCGGCGCTGGGGCCCGAGCCGGCAATTTCCGGCCGGGTGTCTTGCGCGGCCCGGCGCTCGCCCGCCGGGCGCCACGGTCAGGGTCGCGCCGGGAAACCGGGCGCAGACCCGCGCCTTCGGCCGGAAACCGGCGCCGCAGGCCGCGCGGACAGAGGCATGGGGATCGCGCCCCGCCCCTGTCGATCTTCGAGCAGCAGGCAGGCCCCGCAGGTCCGGCCATCCCGGCGCCCGTGCGCCGATCCGGTTCCGTCACAAGGCAGGCCGGTGCCCGGGCGGCCAGCGCGGCGCCACGGGGGGCCACGGGGGGCCACGGGGGGCCACGGGGGGCCACGGTCCGCCCTCCCTGGCGCCGGGTCAAGCCTTCCGGCGCCGCCGCCGCCCCGTTGCCCTCCCGCCGGGCCAAGGCGACCTGCGCCCGATCCGCCCGCCCCGCAAGAACCGGCCGGAGCCTTGCTTCGGGTGATCGCCCTCCCGGCGCCCGGCGTGCCGGGCGTTCGCCGCCTCGGGCCGGCGAAGACCTTGCAACCAGCCCGGCAGGGTGGGCCGACCACCGCCCGATCTCGCGCCGGGGCTGGTGCAGCCGCAAGGCCTCGACCAGCGCAACCATGCGCCCGGCGCACAGCCCGGGGCACGGATCATCGCCGAGACGCGCCTCGTGGCGCACACGGGCCCGGGCGCCCCCCGGGGGCAAGGGCAGGCGTGTCGCGGCGATCTGCCCGCGGGAAGGCCGCAACGGGCGACCCCGGCGGAACCAGACGCGGCGATGCCACCCCAAGGCGCCGCCGCGGCCGGCCCGCGCCATGCGACCAACGCCGCACCGCCCCCGCGCCGATGCCCGACCGATCCTGCGCGCCGACCGAGGGTCCACCCGGCCACACGCCGGCACCGCCCCGCCGATCCCCGGCCAGGATCGCCGCCCGACCCACACCCTTCGCGTCCCGCCCGCGCCGCCCCGCCGCGATGCGGGTCATTCCAGCGCCAAAGCCGCGTTCCCCGTCCTCCCCGGCACGGCCCTCCTGCCTTTCACCTTGTCCAAATATCCTCCGGGGGGTGCGGGGGGTGGAAAACCCCCCGC
>NZ_JBKBQM010000044.1:0-23737 GCF_046292685.1 Gemmobacter sp. | reverse complement strand
GCTGAACAGCGACCCGCTCGTCTCGTCCGTCCCGCGCATCATCACCCCCACCGTTGTCGTGCAAAGGGTGAAACATGTTCCTAACTCCGGGTCGAGGGCTGACTTCTTCAGCAGCCTGCTAGACCGCGATCGGCGCGAGGCTGGCCAGCACCCCGGCCGTCAGCCCTGCCCGCAGCCGCATCCACCAGTCCGGCGCCAGCCCCGCGCGCCAGAAATGCCAGTCCAGCGCCAGCAGCCCCACAAAGCCCGCCATCAGGTTGATCGCCGCCGAAACCGGCCCGCCCCCCACCATGAAAAACGCCCAGAGCGCCGGAATGACGCTCAGCCCATAGCCCTGCGCCGCCTCGGCCCCCTCGGCCCGGGTGGCGAACCCCCACAGCACCCCCGACATGAAGGCCAGGATCACCGTTCCATAGGCCAGCCCGACATAAGGCCCGGTGAACCGCCCCCCCAGCGTCGCCGCCGACCAGTCGGCCAACGCCGGCACCAGCACCGTCACCCCGCCCCAGGCAAAGGGGATCAGCCCGGCAAGGCCCAGGATCAGCGCGGAACGGGGAACGGGGGTCATGGTCGGTCGGGCTCCGAAGGGGGGTCAGGCATGTGGCGCGCCATCTGGGGCGGCGGCGGGCGGCGGCAAGGGGGGAGGCGAAGGCGGCGCCGGGCTCAGCGCACGATCACCTCCAGCGGGTCGTAAAGGATCCCCTCGCCCCAGGCTGCGGCGGCCGGGCTGTCGGGCTTGTGGCGCAGCCCCGCCAACTCGGCCTGCGTGACAAAGCGCCGCTCGGTCACGATGCCTTCGGGGTCGGTCCAGCGGTCGGGAATGGCGCCCCGGATCGTGCAGCGGAAATAGATGTCCACCTGGTGAAACCCGCTGGCCGGGTCGTGGAATTCGTTGACCAGACAAGGCGCCCCCACCTCGACCGTCAGGCCGCATTCCTCGTGCACCTCGCGCGCCAGGTTCTCGGGCAGCGACTGCCCGGCATGCACCCCGCCCCCCGGCGCGCACCACAAGTCGGACGTGTGGGCGGGCCAGGCGTTCACGATCAGCAGCCGGTCCTGATGCAGGATCACGGCCCGGGCGGCAAGGCGGGGAGAGCGCGGTTTCATGCCCGATTTCTGGCGCCTCTCACGCGGAAATGTCCAGCCCGGACTTGCGCCGCCACGACCTTGCCCCCAAGGTCGCGCCGCATGAAGACCCTTCTGCCGATCCTCGCCGCGCTGCTGCTGCCGGCCGCCGCCCCCGCCCGCGCCGATTGCGTGGTGCTGCTGCACGGGCTGGCCCGCACCGAAGCCTCGCTGCTGGTCATGCAGGCCGCGCTGGACTCCAAGGGCTACACTGTCGTCAACCGCGGCTACCCCTCGAAAAGCGCGCCGGTGGACGAACTGGCCGAAGCCCACGTCGGCCCCGCAGTGGCCGAATGCCCGCAGGATGGCAGCGCGATCCATTTCGTGACGCATTCGATGGGCGGCATCCTGCTGCGGCTCTGGCTGCTGGAACACCGGCTGCCCAACCTCGGCCGCGTGGTGATGCTGGCGCCGCCCAACAAGGGCTCCGAGCTGGTGGACGCGCTGGGCACGATGGGGGCGTTCGAATGGGTGAACGGCCCGGCAGGGCTCCAGCTGGGCACCGGCGTGGCCTCGGTGCCGCGCAGCCTGCCGCCGGTGGATTTCCCGCTGGGGGTAGTCGCCGGCGACCGCTCGCTGAACCCGATTTCCTCGGCCATCATCCAGGGCGCCGACGATGGCAAGGTCTCGGTCGAAAGCACCCGGGTCTATGGCATGGCCGACCACATCACCCTGCCGGTCACCCACACCTTCCTGATGAATTCGCCGCTGGTGATCGCCCAGGTGCTGGAATTCCTGGCGCATGGCCGCTTCGACCCGACCATCGACCTGGCCGAGGCCGCCCGCCGCCTTGCGCCCTGATCAGTGGGCGTTCACCGGGGCAAAGTCGTGCTGGCGCGCCAGCGCAAAGGCCAGCCGGCGGTCGCGCACCAGGGCCAGCCGCTCGCCATCGGTGCGATGCACGGCATAAATGGTTTCCAGCCCCTCGGCCTGGGCGCGCAGGGGCTCGGGCAGTTCGGAAACCGGAACCGGGCGGACATAGACGATGCGGTCGCCGGTTTCGGGGCCGAAGTCGAAAGGCGTGTCCATGGGGATCTCCTCTCTCAGACACTGACGATGCGGATGGTCTGCACAACGGGTTCGGGCACCACGCGGCGCAGGTCGACGTGCAGCAGGCCGTTTTCCAGCCGGGCCCCGGCCACCTCGACCCCGTCGGCCAGCACGAAGCTGCGCTGGAACTGCCGGGCCGCGATGCCGCGATGCAGGAAGACGCGGGTTTCCTCGCCATCGTCCTGGCGGCCGCGGATCACCAGTTGCCGATCCTCGACCGTGATCTGCAACTCGCCGTCGCGGAACCCCGCCACGGCCAGCGTGATGCGATAGTCGTTTTCGCCCAGACGTTCGATGTTGTAGGGCGGGTAGCCATCGGCACCCGCCTTGGCGGTGCGTTCGACCAGCCGTTCCAGCTGTTCGAACCCCAGAAGAAAGGGGTGCCCCCCGAAGCTGCCTTTTGTCATCCGCGATGCCCTTGTTGCAAGCGACATGTCCGGCAGGCCCCGCCATCCGGGCGCCTGCACGAGCAATATGGGAAAGCCGCGCGCCCGCGGCAAGCCCCCCGGAATTCTTCCCCGCGACGCCGCGAATCGCTATACTGCTGCGACGGTAGCCCACGACTCGGACCCAAGAAGCCAGCGATGAACGCCCCCACCGAACTGAACAGCGAAGACGTGATCCGCATCCGGATCGAGGTGATGCGCCGCGAACACCGCGACCTCGACGAGGCCATCCATGCGCTCGAAGCCTCGGGGCGCGGCGACCAGCTGACGTTGCGGCGGCTCAAGAAGCAGAAGCTTGCGCTGAAAGACCAGATCGCCCGCCTGGAAGATCGCCTGATCCCCGACATCATCGCCTGACCCGCGTTGACCGCGCGGCCCTTGCGGGCTACTGCGCGCATGGCAAGCCAGGGGGCGCAGATGGGCGGAACGGTGGATGTTGGCATCATCATGGGCAGCCAGTCGGACTGGCCCACGATGAAGGAAGCGGCGGCGATCCTCGACGAACTCGGGGTGGCCTACGAGGCGCGCATCGTTTCGGCGCATCGCACGCCCGACCGGCTGTGGAGCTATGGCAAGACGGCCGTGCAGCGCGGGCTGAAGGTCATCATCGCCGGGGCCGGCGGGGCGGCGCATCTGCCCGGCATGATGGCGTCGAAAACCCGGGTGCCGGTGATCGGCGTGCCGGTGCAGACCCGCGCCTTGTCGGGGGTGGACAGCCTGTATTCCATCGTCCAGATGCCCAAGGGCTTTCCGGTGGCCACCATGGCCATCGGGGCGGCGGGCGCGGCCAATGCCGGGCTGATGGCGGCCGGGATCCTCGCGCTGAACGACCCCGCGCTGGCCGCCCGGCTGGACGCCTGGCGCGAGGCGCTGTCCGCCTCCGTCCCCGAGGAGCCGCAGGATGACTGATCCGCTTGCCCCCGGCGCGACCATCGGCATTCTGGGCGGCGGCCAGCTGGGCCGGATGCTGTCGGTCGCGGCCTCGCGTCTCGGGTTCCGCTGCCATGTCTATGAGCCGGGCGCCAACCCGCCGGCGGGCGATGTGGCCCATGCCGTCACCACCGCGGCCTACGAGGACGAAGCCGCCTTGCGCGCCTTTGCCGCCGGGGTGGATGTCATCACCTACGAGTTCGAGAACATTCCCACCGCAGCACTCGACCTCTTGGAAACCCTGCGCCCGATCCGGCCCGGCCGGCGGGCGCTGGCCGTCAGCCAGGACCGGGTGGCGGAAAAGAGCTTCCTCAACGGGCTGGGGCTGGCCACCGCGCCCTGGGCGCCGGTGGACGATGCCGCAGGGCTGGCGGCGGCGCTGGCCGCCATCGGCACCCCGGCGATCCTGAAAACCAACCGGCTGGGCTATGACGGCAAGGGCCAGGCCCGCATCCTCGCGCCCGAGGATGCGCCGGCGGCGCTGGCCGCGATGGCCGGGCAACCCGCGGTGCTCGAAGGCTTCGTGCCGTTCTCGGCCGAGGTTTCGGTCATCGCCGCGCGCGGCGCCGATGGGCAGGTGGCCGCCTTCGACCCCGGCGAGAACGTGCACCAGGCCGGCATCCTGCGCACCACCACGGTGCCGGCGCGCCTGTCGGCCCGCCAGCGCACCGATGCGGTGCTGATCGCGGCGCGCATCCTGAACGCGCTGGATTACGTCGGCGTGCTGGGGGTAGAGCTGTTCGTGACCCCGCAAGGGCTGCTGGTCAACGAGATCGCGCCGCGGGTGCACAATTCGGGCCACTGGACGCAACAGGGCTGCGCCGTGGACCAGTTCGAACAGCACATCCGCGCGGTCGCCGGCTGGCCGCTGGGCGACGGCAGCCGGCATTCCGACGTGGTGATGGAAAACCTGATCGGCGACGATGTGCACCGCGTGCCCGACCTTGCGCGCGAAAGCGGCGTGGCGATTCACCTCTACGGCAAGGGCGCGCCGCGCCCCGGGCGCAAGATGGGGCACATCAACCGGGTGAAGCCCCGCGCCTGAGCGGCCTGCCCCTTTCACCTTGATCCAAATATCCTCGGGGGGTGAATGCGCCGCGCCCGCGGCGCAGAGGGGGCGCGAGCGCCCCCTTTCCCCCGCTCTCCGACGCAGGCATGCCGCGGCCAAGCAAAAGGCGCCACCCTTGCAGATGGCGCCGTTCGGTCGGTGCGTGCCGGATCAGGCCTTGATGAGGCCCATCGATTCCAGCTTCAGGATGACCTGCTGGGCGCAGTAATCCACGTCCAACCCTTCGGTATCCAGCCGCAGTTCGGGGTTTTCCGGCGCCTCGTAGGGGTCGGAGATGCCGGTGAACTCCTTGATCTTGCCTTCGCGTGCCAGCTTGTAGAGGCCCTTGCGGTCGCGCTTTTCGCATTCCTCGACCGAGGTCGCCACATGCACCTCGATGAAGGCGCCGTAAGCCTCGATCATCTCGCGCACGGCGCGGCGGGTGGCGGTGTAAGGCGCGATGGGGGCGCAGATGGCGATGCCGCCGTTCTTGGTGATCTCCGACGCGACATAGCCGATGCGCTTGATGTTGATGTCGCGGTGTTCCTTGGAAAAGCCCAGTTCCGACGACAGGTGCTTGCGCACCACGTCGCCGTCCAAGAGCGTCACCGGGCGGCCGCCCATTTCCATCAGCTTGACCATCAGCGCGTTGGCAATGGTGGACTTGCCCGAGCCCGAGAGCCCGGTGAAGAATACGGTGAAGCCCTGCTTGGCGCGCGGCGGCGAGGTGCGGCGCAATTCGGCCACCACCTGCGGGAAGCTGAACCATTCGGGGATATCCAGCCCCTCGCGCAGGCGGCGGCGCAGTTCGGTGCCCGAGATGTCCAGCACGGTGCAGCCTTCGGGCACCTCGTTCGCCGGGTAATACTGCGCCTTTTCCTGCACGTAGACCATGTGCTTGAAGTCCACCATGGTCACGCCGATCTCGGCTTCGTGCTGCTTGAACAGGTCCTGCGCGTCGTAGGGGCCGTAGAAATCCTTGCCCTGGCTGTTCTTGCCGGGGCCGGCATGGTCGCGGCCGACGATGAAGTGCGTCACGCCGTGGTTCTTGCGGATCAGGCCGTGCCAGACCGCCTCGCGCGGGCCGGCCATGCGCATGGCCAGGTTCAGCAGCGACATGTGCGTGGTCGAGGCCGGGTACTGGTCCAGCACCGCCTCATAGCAGCGCACGCGGGTGAAATGGTCCACGTCGCCCGGCTTGGTCATGCCGACCACGGGGTGGATCAGCAGGTTGGCTTCTGCCTCGCGCGCGGCGCGGAAGGTCAGTTCCTGGTGCGCGCGGTGCAGCGGGTTGCGGGTCTGGAAGGCCACGACCTTGCGCCAGCCCAGCTTGCGGAAGAAGGCGCGCAATTCGTTCGGCGTGTCGCGGCGGGCCTTGAAATCGTAGTGCACGGGCTGCTGGATGCCGGTGACCGGGCCGCCCAGATAGACCGGGCCCGCCACGTTGTGCAGGTAGTTGATGGCCGGGTGCGCCAGATCGTTGGCGCCGTAGCCGAACACCTTTTCGGCCTCGCGCACCTTGTTCGGCACCCATTTGTCCGACACCGACATGATGGCCAGGATCACGCCTTCCTGGTCGCGCAGCGCGATGTCGGTGCCCGGTTCGATCTTGTCGGCAAAGGCCTGGCTCACGTCCAGCGTGATCGGCATGGGCCACAGCGTGCCGTCGGCCAGGCGCATGGTGTCCACGACGCTGTCGTAATCCGCCTCGCTCAGAAAGCCCTTCAGCGGGTTGAAGCCGCCGTTCATCAAGAGCTCCAGATCGCAGATCTGGCGCGGCGTCAGATCCCACGACAGCAGGTTGCCTGCCTCGACTTTCAGCTTCTGGGCGGATTCGGCCGAAACGTAAAGCTCGGGGATCGGCGTGGTATTGGGCATGGTCATGGGAGACTCGGCTTTCTTCGGAAAATGCGTTTCGGCGCGCTGCGCCATGCAGGGGCGCCATAGACCCGGGTGCCACCGGATTTCAAGCCGGAAAGGCGGTTTTTCGCGGCGGACGGCGAAAAAGCACCGCTTTGGGGCCGATGGCGGCCGGCTTGCAGCAGAACGCCCGGACCGATGGGTCCGGGCGCCCGCAGGGCAGACACGAGGGAGGAGGAGATCAGCCCTTGACGAACTCGGGGTAGGCTTCGAGACCCAGCTCTGCCTTGTCGAGGCCGGCCATCTCGTCTTCCTGGCTGGGGCGCAGGCCCATCGTGGCCTTGAGGATCAGCCAGACCACGGCCGAGACCACGGTGACGAAGATGCCGATGGCGGCAAAGCCGATGAACTGCATGGCGAACGAGGCGTCGGCGGTGTAGAACGGCACCGCCATCGTGCCCCAGAAGCCGGCCATCAGGTGCACCGGAATGGCGCCGACCACATCGTCGATCTTCAGCTTGTCGAGGAAAGGCACGGCGAAGACCACGATGATGCCGCCCACGGCGCCGATCCACAGCGCGCCGAACAGCGTGGGGTCCAGCGGGCCGGCGGTGATCGAGACAAGGCCGGCCAGCGCGCCGTTGAGCACCATCGTCAGGTCGATCTTCTTGTAGAGCACCTGGGTCAGGATCAGGGCGGCGACGGCACCGGAAGCGGCGGCCATGTTGGTGTTGGCGAAGATCACCGAAATCGCGTTGGCATCCGCCGCCGTGCCCATCGCCAGCTGCGAGGCGCCGTTGAAGCCGAACCAGCCCAGCCACAGGATGAAGGTGCCCAGCGTCGCCAGCGCAAGGTTGGAACCCGGCATCGGGTGCACCCGACCGTCCTTGCCGAACTTGCCCATGCGCGGCCCCAGGATCACCGCCCCGGCCAGCGCCGCAAATCCGCCCGCCGCGTGCACCAGAGTGGAGCCGGCGAAGTCCGAGAACCCGGCTTCCTTCAGCCAGCCGCCGCCCCACTGCCAGGACGCCTCGATCGGGTAGATGAAGGCGGTGAGGATCACGGTGAAGATCAGGAAGGGCCACAGCTTGATCCGCTCGGCCAGGGTGCCCGAGACGATGGAGGCGGTGGTGGCGCAGAACATCAGCTGGAAGAAGAAGTCCGACCCGGCGGAATACCCGGTGGCAAGGTCGGGGTCGCCGCCGATGTCCTTGGGCGAGAACAGCGTGCCGACATAGCCCGAAATCGTCCAGCCGTCGCCGGGATACATCAGGTTGTAGCCGATGGCCCAATACATGATGCCGGCAATGGAAAACAGCGCGATGTTCTTGGTCAGCTGCATGGTCACGTTCTTGGAACGCACCAGCCCGGCCTCGAGCATGGCAAAGCCGGCCGCCATCCAGAACACCAGGAACCCGCCGATCAGGAACAGCAGGGTGTTGAAGATGAAGGCGGTTTCCACGGCGCCGGCAAAGGCGGGTGCCTCGGCCGCGGCTTCGGTGGCGGCGGCGGCGGTTTCCTGCGCCCAGACCGGCAGGGCGGCCAGGGCCACCGCAGGCAGCGCCGCAAGGGCGGGAAGTTTGCGAAGGAACGTCATCTGGGTCATTTTCCCCTGTCTGCGGTTCAAAGCGCGTTGTCGTCGGTTTCGCCGGTGCGCACGCGCACCGCGGCTTCGACATCGAGAACGAAGATCTTGCCGTCGCCGATCTTGCCGGTGGTGGCGGTGCGGCGGATGGTGTCGACGACCTGGTCGGCCATGCTGTCGCTGACCACGAGCTCCAGCTTGACCTTGGGCACGAAGTTCACCGCATATTCCGCGCCGCGGTAGATTTCGGTGTGACCGGACTGGGTGCCGAAGCCTTTGATTTCGGTCACCATCATGCCGCGCACGCCGATGGCGGTCAGCGCCTCGCGGACCTCCTCGAGCTTGAACGGCTTGATCGCTGCTAGGATGAGTTTCACGTCGACCCCCTTGTTCTGGCGATGGCCCGCGCGGGCCTCTGAGGGCAGAACAGGGCAGGTTGCAGGCGCAGCACAACGACGGCCGCAGGTTTCGCAGCTGCAAAAACTGCAATCAGACAACCGATTTGCACAAATCGCAGGCGATGCCTAAAAATTGAGCGGTCTCCAGATGCGAATCGGCTGGCCTTTCTGCTTCGCCTTCGGTCTGTTCCGGGGTATTGTGGCGCCAACAAGGCAAAGGCCCGAACGGGCGGACAGGCACGATGAGCGCAAGAGGATCAGGCAAGACGCCGCTGGTGGCACCGCGGCGAGGCGGGGGCACGCGCAAGGCGGCACCCGCGCGCAAGCCCGCGGCCAAGGCACCCCGGCCGCCGCGCCGCGGCGGGCTGAGCGGCGCTTTGTCGGCGCTGGTGGCCTGGGTCTGGCGGCTGGTCTGGGGCACGCTCTGGCGGGTGGCCGCGGTGCTGGCGCTGATCGTGGGGGCGACCTCGTGGTATTTCCACCAGCAGTTGCCCGAACTGTCCTCGCTGCTGGACGGGCGGCAGCGCGGGTCGGTGACCATGCTGGACCAGGAAGGCGACGTGTTCGCCTGGCGGGGCGAAACCTTTGCCCAGGTCAGCGCCGACAGCGTCTCGCGCCATCTGCGCAACGCCATCGTCGCCACCGAGGACAAGCGGTTCTACCGCCATTTCGGCATCTCGCCGCGCGGTATTGCCAGCGCGATCCGCATCAACCTGTCCGAAGGGCGCAGCGCCTTTCAGGGCAACGGCGGTTCGACCCTGACGCAGCAGGTGGCCAAGCTGCTTTGCCTCGGCGTGCCCTACGACGCCGCCACCTGGAAGACCGAAGCGGATTACGAGGCCGACTGCCGCCGCGGCTCGATCGCGCGCAAGCTGAAGGAAGTGCCCTTTGCCTTTGCGATGGAGTGGAAATATACCAAGGACGAGATCCTGACGATCTACCTCAACCGGGCCTATCTGGGTGCCGGCGCGCGCGGGTTCGATGCGGCGGCGCAGCGGTATTTCGGCACCTCGGCCGCCAAGGTGACGCCGGCGCAGGCGGCGATGCTGGCGGGGCTCTTGGTGGCGCCGTCGTATTACGCGCCGACGGGCAACCTCAAGCGCGCGCAGGACCGGGCGGCGGTGGTGCTGCGCCTGATGCACGACCAGGGCTACCTGACCGATGCCGAACTGGCCGAGGCGCTGGCCAACCCCGCCACCCTGTCGCCGGCCGCCACCCAGCGCGCCGGCGGATACTTTGCCGACTGGGTGATGGAAACGGTGCCGCGGTTCCTGAGCCGCGGCACGACCGAGGATGTCATCATCCACACCACGCTGGACCAGCACCTGCAGCGCGCGGCCGAAAGCGCGCTGTCCCATGTGTTCGAAACCAGGGTGCGCGAGGGATCCAGGGCGCAGGCGGCGGTGGTGGTGATGTCCTCCGACGGGGCGGTGCGCGCGATGGTGGGCGGGCGGCAACCGGCAGCACCGGGTGCCTTCAACCGCGCCACCCAGGCCCGGCGCCAGACCGGCAGCGCGTTCAAGCCCTTTGTCTATGCCGCGGCACTGGACATGGGCTGGTCGCCCGCGGATTTCGTCGAGGACAGCCCGCTGACCATCCGCATACCCGGTTCAGGCCCTTGGTCGCCGCAGAACTATACCAAGGAATTCAAGGGCGTGGTCACGCTGACCGAGGCCTTGAAGCATTCGCTGAACATTCCGGCCGTGCGCGTGTCCGAGGCGGTGGGCCGCGATGCGGTGCGCAAGGTGGCCGAGGAATTCGGCATCGTCTCGGACCTGGCGCAAGGCCCCGCGCTGGCGCTGGGCGTGTCGGAGGCGACGCTGGTCGAGATGACCGGGGCCTATGCCGGCATCCTGAACGGCGGGTCGGCCGTGACGCCTTATGGCCTGCTGGACCTGCGCCTGACCGGAGAGAAGACGCCGCTGATCACCCGCTCCGGCGGGATCGGCGAAAGGGTGATCCGCGAGGATGCCGCGCGGTATCTGACCTACATGCTGATGCAGGTGATCGAAAGCGGCACCGGCACCCGGGCGCGGCTGCCTGGCCGGCAGGCCGCCGGCAAGACCGGCACCACCCAGGCCGCACGCGATGCCTGGTTCGTCGGATTCACGGCGGACTATGTCGCCGGGGTCTGGCTGGGTTATGATGACAACACACCCCTGACCGGGGTCACCGGCGGCGGTCTGCCCGCCGAAATCTGGAAAGAGGTCATGCTGCGCGTTCACGAAGGGCTGCCCGCCCGCCCGCTGCCCGCCAAGGTGCCCGAACCCCGCCTGCCGCCGGCACCGGCCGGCAGTTCCGTGGGCGCCACCTCCGAAGCCGTGCCGCAAGGGCCGAATGCCCCCCCGCCGGGGCCGGAGCCCGATCTGGCGCAGAAGATCCTGAACGAGGTTCTGGGCACCATTCTGGGCGGGCGCTGGTAAACGGGGCGGCGTGGGCCCGGCGGGGCGGAAAGGCTTGCGATGCTGGTGCTGCACTGGGCGCCCGACAATGCCTCGCTGATCGTCCGGCTGGCGCTGGAGGAGCTGGGCCTGCCCTGGCGCGCGGTGCTGGTGGATCGCCGTGCCGAGGCGCAGAAATCGGCCGCCTATCTGGCTTTGAACCCCCAGGGGCTGATCCCGGTGCTGGAAACGCCGCACGGGCCGATCTGGGAAACGGCGGCCATCCTGCTGTGGCTGAGCGAACAGACCGGCCGCATGCTGCCGCCGCCGGGCGACGCAGAGCGCGGGGCCGGGTTGAAATGGCTGTTCTTCCTGTCGAACACCCTGCATGCCGACCTGAAGATGCAGTTCCATCCGGCCCGCCATGCGACCGACCCGGCGGCGGTGCAGGCACCGACCAGGGCCCGATTGCAAGGGCATTTCCGGCTGCTGGACGATCTGGCAGGGCAGGGGTGGCGCTGGTTCGGCGCCGAGGCGCCATCGATGCTGGATTGTTATGTGGCGGTGGCGATGCGCTGGGCCGCGCTTTACACCGCCGGGGCGCCGCGCTGGTTTTTTGCCGAGGATTACCCGGCGTTGCAGGCCTTGGCCCGGCGGCTGGAGGCGCGCCCGGCGGCGCTTGCGGCCGCCCTGGCCGAAGGGCTTGGGCCGCGACCTTTTGCCGATCCGCAGCCTGTGCGCCGCTTGCCCTGACGGTTGACGCGCATCAAGGCGGCGGCCGGTCTGGCGCTGGCGGTCGGTGCGGGGCTGGCCCTGCGCCGCGCCGACCTGCGCGACGACCGGTGCACGATGGCAAACTTGCGGGCCCGGGCTGGAAAGCCGCCGCTTCGGCGGATTCACCCTTCCGGCCCGGGTCGAGCTGGGCAACCTGTGGGGCACGCCGGATGTCGCGCCGTTGTTCCGCGCCGAGGTGCTGTCGGCCCGGTTCTGGCCCCGGCCATGGCGCGATTGCGCGCGGCATGTCGCTTGCGGCCATGGCAGCGGCGGCGTTCCGGGCCATATCTGCCCCAAACCGGGGGAGAGGCGCGATGTTCCTGTCTGTGTTCGAGATGTTCAAGGTGGGGATCGGCCCCTCGTCCAGCCACACGATGGGGCCGATGGTCGCTGCGGCGCGGTTTCTGGAGGCGCTGCGCGCCTCGCCCTTTCATTTTCACGGCTTGCGCGCGTCGTTGCACGGGTCGCTGGCCTTTACCGGGGTGGGCCACGCCACCGACCGCGCCACGATCCTGGGGCTGGCGGGCTTTCTGCCCGACAGCTACGACCACGACAAGGCCGAGGCGGCCTTGGCCGCGATCCGGGAAACCCGCATGATCGAGGTGCCGGGGCTGGGGGCGCTGGCCTTCGACCCCGCGCGCGATCTGGTGTTCGATTACGGCCCGGCGCTGCCGGGGCACGCCAACGGCATGATCCTGCGGGGCCTCGACGCGCAAGGCGACGTGATCCTGCAGGAAACCTATTATTCCATCGGCGGCGGCTTCGTGCTGACCGAAGCCGAATTGCAGGCGGGCGAGGCGGGCAAGGCGAAGGTCGCCGTGCCCTACCCGTTCGAGACGGCGGCACAGATGCTGGAAATGGCGGCGCGCTCGGGCCTGTCGGTGGCGCAGATGAAGCGCGCGAACGAACTGGTCGTGCGCCCGGCCGCCGAGCTGGACCGCGGCCTTGCCCGCATATGGGAGGTGATGAACGCCTGCATCGACCGCGGGATGCAGGCCGAAGGCATCCTGCCCGGGGGGCTGAAGGTGCGCCGCCGGGCACGCGGCATCCATCAGGCGCTGATCGCCGAACGCGGGCTGAACCTGACCCCGCCGCATACGATCAACGACTGGATGAGCCTTTATGCCATGGCGGTGAACGAGGAAAACGCCGCCGGCGGCCAGGTGGTGACGGCGCCGACCAACGGTGCGGCCGGCGTGGTTCCGGCGGTGATCCGGTATTGGCTGGACCATGTGCCGGGCGCCTCGGCGGCGAAGGTGGGGGATTTCCTGCTGACGGCGGCGGCCATCGGGGGGTTGTGCAAGCATAACGCCAGCATCTCGGGCGCGGAATGCGGATGCCAGGCCGAGGTGGGCAGCGCCGCGGCGATGGCGGCGGCGGGGCTGTGCGCCGTGATGGGCGGCACGCCGATGCAGGTGGAAAACGCCGCCGAAATCGCGCTGGAACATCACCTGGGCATGACCTGCGACCCGGTGAAGGGGCTGGTGCAGGTGCCCTGCATCGAACGGAACGGGCTGGGGGCGATCAAGGCGGTGTCGGCGGCCAGCCTCGCCTTGCGCGGCGACGGGGTCCATCTGGTCAGCCTCGATGCCTGTATCGAGACGATGCGCCAGACCGGCCACGACATGCACGAGAAATACAAGGAAACCTCGCTGGGCGGGCTGGCGGTAAACGTGCCGAACTGCTGAACGGGACGCGAGCGCGGCGCCCCGTTGCGCCACGCCCGGGGGGGGGGCGGCCGCGGCGCGGCGGTCAGCGGTTGCGGCGGAAGGCGGTGCGGAAATCGGCCAGCGCAAAGGCGCCGATGGCAAAGCCGGTGGCGAAATAGGCGACGATGCCGCTGGCGACCAGCGCCGCCAGCGCCGTATAGCGCCAGCCGGGCAGCGCCAGCACCGGGCCAAGCGCCACCTGCACGGCCCAGAGCACGCCCCCCATCACCGCCGAGGACACGGCGATGCGCCAGAACCGCCGGCGCAAGCGGTCGTCCGCGCGGGTTTCCACGCCCATGCGGCGCGTGCCGAGCCACAGTTGCAGCAGCATGAACCAGCCCGAAACCGTGGTGGCCAATGCCGCAGCGGCAAAGCCGATCACCGGCAACAGGCCGATGGCGAAGGCCGCATTCACGATCATGGCCACCACCGCATAAAGGAAGGGGCGGCGCGTGTCCTCGCGGGCGTAATACAGCGGTTGCAGCGTCTTTTGCAACACGAAGGCCGGCAGGCCCAGGCCATAGATCGCCAGCGCCAGCGCGGTGCTCGCCACATCGTCGGGGCCGAATTCGCCGCGCCCGAACAACACGTCGATCAGCGGCAAGGCGATCACCACCAGCGCCACCGCCGAAGGCAGCGTCAGCGCCAGCGCGAATTCCGTGGCACGGTTCAGCGAGGCTCGCCCGCCTTCGCCGTCGCCGGCCCGCAACCGGCGCGACAGGTCGGGCAGCAGCACCGTGCCGATGGCGATGCCCACCACCCCCAGCGGCAACTGATACAGACGGTCGGCGTAGGAAAGCCAGGCGACCGCACCTTCGGTAAAGCTGGCGACCTGGCGCCCGACCAGCAGGTTCACCTGCACCACGCCACCCGCCAGCATGGCCGGCGCGGCAATCACCGCCAGCCGCCGCAGGTCGGGCGTCAGCCGGGGCCAGCCGGGCAAAAGCACGAAACCGACCCGCGCCGCCGACCACCAGGTGAAGGTCAGTTGCGCGATGCCGGTCAGCGGCACCGTCCAGGCCAGCGTCAGGCCCATGTCCCAGCCGAACCGGTCGGCCAGCAGCATCGCGGCGATGAACATCAGGTTCATCAGCACCGGCACGAAACTGGCTTCGGTAAAGCGGCCGAAGGCGTTGAGCACCCCCGACAACAGCGCGACCAGGCTGATGAACAGGATGTAGCTGAACCCGATGCGCCCGAACAGCACCGCAAGGTCAAAGCGTTCGTCGCCGGCGAAACCCGCCGCCATCGCCCAGACCAGCCAAGGCATCGCCAGCGTGCCGAGGATGGAGAACACCAGCAAAAGCCAGGTCATGCCGCTGAAGGCGTCGCGGGCAAAGCGCTGCGGGTCGTCGCCGCCTTCGAGCTTCTTGGCGAACATCGGCACGAAGGCCATGTTGAAGGCGCCTTCGGCGAAAAAGCGGCGGAACATGTTGGGCAGCGAAAAGGCGATGAGAAACGCCTCGGCCACCGGGCCGGCGCCCAGATAGGCCGCCATCATCACATCGCGGGCAAAGCCCGCCCCGCGCGACAGCAGCGTCCAGCTGCCCACCACAAGGGCCGAACGGATCAGGCGGATGGGCTTCATGCCTGCCGCGCCCGTTCGGCGCCTTCGGCAATGGCCTGGCGCAGCTTGCGTTCCAGCGAGTCCTGCTTGGCCTTGGTGTGCAGCTTCAGCCCGAACATGTCCTTGACATAGAAGGTGTCCACCACCTGCGCCCCGAAGGTGGCGATCACCGCGCTGGCGATATAGATGTTCGCCCCCGCCAGCGTGCGCGTTAGGTCATAGAGCAGGCCAGGCCGGTCGCGGGTATCGACCTCGATGATGGTGTAGATGTCGGAGCCTTCGTTGTCGAAGGTGATGGTGGTGGGAAAGCGGAAGGCGCGTTCGCGCTTTTTCACCTTGTCGCGATCCTTCAGCGCCTCGCGCGCCACCACCTCGCCTTTCAGGGTCTTTTCGATCATGCTGCGCAGGCGGGGCAGGCGCGCGACCTCGTAGGGGTGGCCGTCGGCATCCTGCACCCAGAAGACGGCGGTGGCGTAGCCGTCCTTGGAGGTATAGGTGCGCGCATCCACCACGTTCGCCCCCACCAGCGCCAGTGCCCCGGCCAGGCGCGAGAAGATGCCGGGGTGATCCTCCAGCACGAAGGCGGCGCGGGTGGCATCGCGGGTATCCTCGGGGTGCAGGTCGATGCGCACTTCGCCCGGGCCGATGCCGTTCAGCAGGCGGGCAAAGACCACATGCGTTTCGGTCGGCAGGCCTTGCCAGTAGGGGCCGTAGTGGCGGTCGGTCTCGGCCTTGAGCGCGGCGCGCGGCCAGTCGGGCAGGGCCTCGCGCAAGGCGCGCTTGGCCTCGTCCTCGCGCATCGAGCGGCTGACGGCCTCCAGCCCGTTGTCCAGCGCCTCGGCGGTGTCGTGGTAAAGCCGGCGCAGCAGCATGGCCTTCCAGTTGTTCCAGGTGGTCGGGCCGACGCCGCGGATGTCGCAGACCGTCATCACCGTCAGCAGGTCCAGCCGCTTGCGGCTGCCGACCATGCGGGCGAAATCGCGCACCGTGCGCGGGTCCGAGATGTCGCGTTTCTGTGCCACGTCGGACATCAGCAGGTGGTGGCGCACCAGCCATTCCACCGCCTCGGATTCCTCGGGCGTCAGGCCCAGCCGTGGGGCCACCCGCCGCGCGATCAGCGCGCCCAGCACGGAATGATCCTCGGGGCGGCCCTTGCCGATGTCGTGCAGCAGCAGCGCGACATACAGAACCTTGCGGTTCACCCCGCCCTTGAGGATGGCCGAGGACAAGGGCAACTCCTCGACCAGCTCGCCCCGTTCGATCCGGTCCAGCACGCTGATGCACTGGATGGTGTGTTCGTCCACCGTGTAGTGGTGATAGACGTTGAACTGCATCATCGCCACGATCGGCTCGAACTCCGGCACGAAGGCCGACAGCACGCCCAGTTCGTTCATGCGTCGCAGCGCGCGTTCCGGGTTGCCGTGTTTCAGCATCAGGTCCAGAAAGATGCGCTGCGCCTCGGGGTCGGTGCGCATGTCGTCGTCGATCAGGTGCAGGTTCGCGGTCACCAGGCGCATCGCGTCGGGGTGAATCAGCAGCCCGGTGCGCAAGCCTTCCTCGAACAGGCGCAAGAGGTTCAGCTTGTCGGCGACGAAGGCATCCGGGTCGGCCACGGTCAGGCGGTTGTGCAGCACCTTGTAGCCGGCGCGCACCTTGCGGCGGCGGGCGAACAGCCCTTCCAGCAAGGGGGCCTTCTTGACGTGGCGTGCCTCCAGCGCGGTCAGGAAGATGCGGGTCAGTTCGCCCACGCGGGTGGCGTGGCGGAAATAATCCTGCATGAAGTATTCCACTGCGCGGCGGCCTTCGGTATCGGCGTAACCCATGCGGTCGGCCACCTCGACCTGAAGGTCGAAGGTCAGCTGGTCCATCGCGCGCCCGGCAATATAGTGCAGATGGCACCGCACCGCCCAGAGAAAGGTCTCGGCCTGGCGAAAGCGGTAATATTCCTCGGGCGAGAACAGACCGTGATGCACGAGGCCCGCAGCGCTTTCGGTGCCGTGCAGGTATTTCCCGATCCAGTAGAGCGTCTGCAGGTCGCGCAGGCCGCCCTTGCCTTCCTTGACGTTGGGTTCCAGCACATAGCGCTGGCCGCCTTGCTTGCGGTGGCGGTCGGTGCGCTCGGCCAGCTTGGCCTCGATGAACTCGGCGGCGGTGCCGGCAAACAGTTCGGCGCGCAGATCGCGGCGCAGGGTATCGGACAAGGCGATATCGCCGGTAATGAAGCGCTTTTCCAGAAGCGCGGTGCGGATCGTCATGTCCTCGCGCGCAAGGCGCAGGCAATCCTTCAGGCTGCGTGTGGCGTGGCCCACCTTCAGCCGCAAGTCCCACAGCATGTAGAGCACGGATTCGACGACGCTTTCCGCCCAGGGCGTCGTCTTCCACGGCGTCAGGAACAGCAGATCCACATCCGAATGGGGGGCCATTTCGGCCCGGCCATAGCCGCCGACGGCCAGCACGGCCAGACGTTCGCCTTCGGTCGGGGTGGCCAGCGGGTGCAGATGCGTGGTCGCCACCTCGACCGCCGCCGTCACCAGCAGGTCGGTCAACAGCGATTGCGCGCGCACCAGCGCCCGCGATGCCCGCGGTGCGGCCAGAAAGGCGGCGGCGAGCCGGTCGTTGCCCACGGTGCGCGCTGCCGCGAGATGCCGCACGGCAATGCCCCGGCGGCTGCGCGGGTCGGCGTCTTCGGGGGCCGCGGCGAGGTCGCGCGCGATCGCTGCCCGCAAGGCGGGCAGGTCGATCAGCAGGTCGGCCGGGCAATCGGTGTCGTCGGACAGGACCAGCGCGGGCGCCGGGTCAGAACCCGGCGCCGCCGAAGCTTCTGGGGGCAGGATCAATCACGACCACCTGTCTGTTGCGGATCTCGGCGATGGCGAGGGCGCGTTCGTTGGTGCCGTCGCTGCGCAGCCGGAACGTGCCGCCGACCCCGGCAAAGCCCGAGGATTGCGTCAGCGCCTCGCGCGACAGGGCATCGGCCCGCCCCGAGCGGACCAGCGCACCGATGGCTGCGATGCCGTCATAGGCAAGGCCGGCGATGGGGTGCGGCGCCTCGCCATAGGTCGCCTGATAGCGCGACTGGAACGCCTGGTAGGTCACCGGGTCGGGCAGCGCGAACCAGCCGCCCTGCACGCCCGGCAGCGCCAGCGTGGCTTGCGGAATATCCCACCGGGTCAGGCCGAGGTAGCGCGCCATGGCCGGTGTGACGCCCTGGTCACGCAGCATCTGGGTGATGAGCGGCAGCGACCCCGCCGTATCGGCGGTAAAGAACAGCGCATCGGCGCCCACGGCGCGGGCGGTGGCGGCGATCTGCGGTGCGGCCTGCACCACGCCGTTCTGCGAAAACTCGTACCCCACGGTCGAGGCCAGCGTCGAACCCGACCCGGCCACCGCGCGGGCGATGGCGGCGCGTCCGGCCTCGCCGGCCGGGGTACGGTCGTGCACGATCATCACCTTGCGCTGGCCCTGGCTTGCGGCATAGCGCACGAGGCGGCGGGCGGTGTTCTCGAACGTCGGGCCGAGGACAAAGACGTTAGCGCCGGCGATGTCGGCATTGTTCGAAAAACTCAGGACGTTGACGCCATTGGCCGCCACGGCGACCCCTGCGGCGTTGGCCTCCTGCGCAAAGACCGGGCCAAGGATGATGCGCGCGCCGTCGGACACGGCGCGCTGCGCGATGGCCCCCGCGGGCCCCGGCTGGCCTGCGGTCTGGTAGACCCTGAGGTCGATGCGCACCCCGCCCAGGTCGGCAATCGCCATGCGGGCTGCGTTTTCCAGCGAACGGGCCAGAAGCTGATCGGTCGCCGAGCTCGAGGCGCCCGGCACCATCAGCGCCACGGCGACCGGGGCGTTGGGGTCGATGGCGGGGCCCTGGCCGGCGGTTCCGACAGGCTCGCAAGCCGCAAGGGCAAGGGCGGCCAGAGCAAGACCCAAGCGGCCCAACGACTTGCGGGCCCGACGCAAAACGGCAATCATCTTCACTCTCCCGGGGTGATGCGGTCGCTTCGCGGACGGTAAGGGTTTCAGGCCGCGAAGTAAACTTGCCTCGGGCAGGGGAATCCCATGACAGACGCCGATCCGCCGATTCACGCCCCCGGCCCGCGCCGGCCAGAACCGGGCCTGCACCTGGTGGCCACCCCGATCGGTGCTGCGCGCGACATCACCCTGCGCGCGCTGGACATTCTGGCCGGCGCCGATGTGCTGGCCGCCGAGGATACCCGCACCCTGCGGCACCTGATGGAGATTCACGGCATCGCGCTGCAGGGGCGCCCGCTGGTCGCCTATCACGATCACAATGGCGAGACCGCCCGCCCCCGGATCCTGGCCGCGCTGGCCGAAGGAAAGTCGGTGGCCTACGCCTCCGAGGCCGGAACGCCGCTGGTGGCCGACCCCGGCATGAAACTGGCCCGCGCGGCCATCGAGGCCGGTCACCGGGTTTTGGCCGCCCCGGGACCCTCGGCCGTGCTCGCGGCACTGAGCGTGGCCGGGCTGCCCACCGACCGCTTCCTGTTTGCCGGGTTTCCTCCGGCCGCAGCCGGCGCACGCGCCGCATGGCTCAGGGAACTGGCCGAGGTGCCCGCGACCCTCGTGATCTACGAAAGCCCGAAACGCATTAGCCGATTGTTAGGGGAAATGTCGGATGCTCTGGGAGGATCAAGGGAAAGCGCCGTGTGCCGGGAACTGACCAAGCGATTCGAGGAGGTGTCGCGGGGAACGCTGGCAGAGCTTGCCGAACGATTCGCGGGTCAGGAGTCGAAAGGCGAAATCGTGGTCGTGGTCGATCGACCCGGCGAAGCCGCCGCAAACCCGGCCGATGTGGAAACGGCGCTGCGCGCAGCCCTTGCAGCACCCGGGGCGCACCTGAAACAGGTGGCAGCTGCGGTTTCGGAACGGTTCGGATTGCCGCGGCGCGATGTCTATCAACTCGCCTTGCGTCTGGCAGAAAGGGAGTAGGCGATGGCTGGAATTGTCGGGTATCTGTCCGGGCTGGCCGCAGAGGCGGCCGTGGAGCGGCGTTACGAGGAGGCCGGGCAGCGGATTGCGGCGCGGCGTTGGCGTGGCACGTGGGGCGAAATCGACCTGATCGCGCGCGAGGGCGAAACGGTCGTCTTTGTCGAGGTGAAAAAGGCCGCCACCCACGCCAAGGCGGCCGAACGGCTGGGGTGGCGCCAGGTGCAACGGATCTGGGCCGCAGCGCAGGAGTTTCTGGAAGGCGAGCCGCGACGCGGCCTGACCGATGTGCGTTTCGATGTCGCGCTGGTCGATTCAATGGGGCGCGTCGAAATTCGGCAGAATGCCTATGCCTGACCCTTCCTTGCATCGCCGCGGCGCCTGAGGCATCTAGGGCCGAGAGCAGCTCGGAGGGCGAAAATGAAGGTGGCCTTGCAGATGGACCCGATCGGGGCCGTCAACATCGATGCGGACAGCACCTTCCGGATCGGACTCGAGGCGCAGGCGCGCGGGCACGAGCTGTTTTTCTACACGCCGGATCGGCTGGCCTATTCGGAGGGGCGGGTCACGGCGCGAGGCTGGCCGGTGGATCTGCGGCGGGTCAAGGGCGACCATGTGACCTACGGCGCCGAAACCGAGGTCGATCTGGCAGACTTCGATGTGGTCTGGTTGCGGCAGGATCCGCCGTTCGACATGGGTTACATCACCACCACGCACATTCTGGAGATGATCCATCCGCGGACGCTGGTGGTGAACGATCCCTTCTGGGTGCGCAACAGCCCGGAGAAACTGCTGGTGCTGCGTTTTCCCGACCTGACGCCGCCCACCACCATCGCGCGCGATCTGGCGACGATTCGCGATTTCAAGCATCGGCACGGCGACATCATCCTCAAGCCGCTTTACGGCAATGGCGGTGCGGGGGTGTTCCGGCTGGATGCCAACGACCGCAACCTTTCGTCGCTTTACGAAATGTTCACCGGGATGAGCCGCGAGCCGATGATCGTGCAGAAGTTTCTGCCAGCAGTGTCGAAGGGCGACAAGCGGGTGATCCTCGTGGACGGCGAGCCGGTGGGGGCCATCAACCGCGTTCCGCAGGAAGGCGAGACGCGATCGAACATGCACGCCGGCGGGCGGCCGGAGCCGGTCGGCCTGACCGAGCGTGACCGCGAGATCTGCGCCCGGATCGGGCCGGTTCTGCGCGAAAAGGGGCAGGTGTTCGTCGGGATCGACGTCATCGGCGACTGGCTGACCGAGATCAACGTCACCTCGCCCACCGGCATCCAGGAGCTCGAGCGGTTCGATGGCACCAATGCCGCGGCATTGATCTGGGACGCGGTCGAGGCGCGCCGCGCGCGGCAGCGCTGAGGCGAGGGCGCGCGCCGGGTCAGGCCCGGGCGCCGGTAACGAGCCGATAGCCGATGGCTTCGGCGACGTGGGGCCGGCGCACCTGGTCGGACCCGTCGAGGTCGGCGATGGTGCGGGCGACCCGCAGCACGCGATGATACCCGCGTGCCGACAGGCCGAAGCGCGTGGCGGCGCGGGTGAGCAGCTCCCGTCCTTCGGCGTCGGGGGTGGCCACCTGTTCCAGGAGGGCGCCTTCGGCATCGGCGTTCACCCGGATCTCGGGGTGAGCGGCATAACGACGATCCTGCAAGGCGCGAGCAGCGGCCACCCGGGCGGCCACGGTGGCCGACGAATCGCCCGAGGGCGGCAGGTCGAGGTCCGAAAAGGCGACCGGCGGCACCTCTAGCCGCAGGTCGAACCGGTCCATCAGCGGGCCCGAGATCCGGCCGAGGTAGTCTTCGCCGCAGATCGGCGCGCGCGAGCAGGCCCGGGCCGGATCGGCCAGGTGGCCGCACCGGCAGGGGTTTGCGGCCGCGACCAGCAGGAAGCGGCAAGGGTAGCGCACATGGGCATTGGCCCGGGCCACCATCACCGACCCGGTTTCGATCGGCTGGCGCAGGGTTTCCAGCACCGGGCGGGGGAATTCGGGCAGTTCGTCCAGAAACAGCACGCCGTTGTGGGCCAGCGACACCTCGCCCGGTTTTGCCCCGCGACCGCCGCCGATGATGGCGGCCATCGAAGCCGTGTGATGCGGTTCGCGGAAGGGGCGCGCCCGCGAGATGCCGCCTTCGGTGAGCAGCCCGGCCAACGAATGGATCATGCTGGTTTCCAGCGCCTCGACCGGCGAGAGCGGCGGCAGGATGCCGGGCAGACGCGCGGCCAGCATCGACTTGCCCGAGCCGGGACTGCCGACCATGACCAGGTGGTGCCGGCCGGCGGCGGCAATTTCCAGCGCGCGCTTGGCGCGTTCCTGGCCCTTGACATCGCGCAGGTCGCGCGCCGAGGCGGGCAGCGACACTTCGCCGGCCCGCGCGGGGGGCAAGGCGATCTGACCGGTGAAGTGGCGCAGCACATCGTTCAGCGTTCCGGCGCCCAGCACCTGTGCGGCACCGACCCAGGCGGCTTCGGGCCCGCAGGCGCGCGGGCAGATCAGCGCCTTTTCCGCCTCGGCCGCGGCCAAAGCGGCCGGAAGGGCGCCCAGCACCGGCACAAGCCGGCCGTCCAGCGCCAGTTCGCCAAAGGCGACCGCGGCTTCGGCCGCCTCGCGGGGGATGACGTCGAGTTCGGCCAGCAGCGCCACCGCCACCGCCAGATCGAAGTGCGAGCCTTCCTTGGGCATGTCGGCGGGTGAGAGGTTGATGGTCACCCGCTTGGACGGCAGCGCGATGGCCAGCGCGTTCAGCGCCGCCTTGACCCGTTCGCGCGCCTCGGACACCGCCTTGTCGGGCAGCCCGACGATGCCGAAGGACGGCATGCCCGGCACCACGGCGCATTGCACCTCGACCAGGCGTGCCTCGACCCCTTCGAAGGCCACCGTAAAGGTCTTGGCCACCATGCCCGCCGCTCCTTGCCCGATTGGTTAACGGGTAAGGACCAAGTGTTTACGAATGGTAAATGGCCATGAAGTCCGGCCAGGCGCCGGCATCGGCCACGGTCTTGTCGCGGCAGAAGGCATTGCAGAACCCCCAGGTCCGACCACCGATGTTGGCCAGGTGCGAGACAGGACGCCCCGAACAGGGGCAAAGCGGGTTTTCGGGCACCCCGGTTTCGGTCGCGCGGGCCGGGATCGGGGCCGGGCCGGGCCAGGGGCGCGTCGGGTCATCGCGCCGGTAGAAGGTCTGGTCGGCGCCATCGACCATGCCCATCGCCCGCCAGCGGCGAAACGACGGGTGCGCCAGATGCGCCGCAACATAGGCCGCGGCGGCAGGGCCGACCGGCAGGTTGTAGGTGGTAATCCGGGTGGCAACCGGGGCAAAGAACGCATCCGCCACCGAATAGGGGCCGCACAACCAGTCGCCGCCGGCGCCCGTCGCCGCGCGCGCCCAGGCCCAGAGCGTTTCCAGCCGGAACAGATCGTCCAGCACCGCTTGCGGCGGCTCGCATCCGGTATAGCTGACGCGCAGGTTCATCGGGCAATGGCTGCGCAGCGCGCCGAAGCCGGCGTGCATTTCGGCCGCCAGCGCCCGCGCCACCGCGCGCGCGGCGGGGTTTTCGGGCCAATGGCCGGCTTCGGGGTGGCGGCTGGCGATTTCTTCGGCAATCGCAAGGCTTTCGGCAATGACCACGCCTTCGGGCAGGCGCAAGGCGGGGGCGGTGCGCGCCGGGGCAAAGCCGACCATCAGCCGGGAAAAGTCGTCGGAATAAAGCCGCCCCAGCTGCGTGGTCACCGGCAGGCCGAAGGCATCGAACACCAGCCAGCCGCGCAGCGACCAGCTGGAATAGCTGCGGTCGCCGATGGGCGTTGTTGCAGAACTCACGCTTGAGGCATGATGCCCCTTTCCCCGCCATCGTCAGGCGACACGTACGATCTCGGCCGTTCCGAGAGCCGAGAAGCGGTTCATCAGTGCGACGCG
>NZ_JBKBQM010000043.1:0-24489 GCF_046292685.1 Gemmobacter sp. | reverse complement strand
CATGACGACGAGGGGTGGCATCGGGCACCCATACCTCGCCTCGACCAGCACGACGCTCACCGCTGCCGCCCAAACAGAGGGAAAACTGTTCCGCCTCGTGGACTTCTTCAGCAGCCTGGTAAAGCTGGATCAGAGTATCGGCCCAGTCGGGGTCGGCGAACAGCGCGTGCGGGCGGCCGGGGCGGCTGTCGAAATCGCGGTAGGTTTCGTCCACGATCAGCGCCAGCCCGCGGGCGCGCGCCAGGTCGTAAAAGGCCGCCAGCGTTTCGGCCGGGTATTCCGCCCCGCCCGGGTTGTTGGGGCTGACCAGCACGATGGCGCGCGTGCGCGGGCCGATCAGCGCGGCGGCATGGTCGGCATCGGGGATCAGGCCTTCGCCGGTCGGCAAGGGCACGGAGGCCACGCCTTGCATGTCCAGCCACATCTTGTGGTTGAAATACCACGGTGTCGGCAAGATCACCTCGTCCCCGGCCCCGGCCAGCGTCGCCATCACGGCACAGAACGCCTGGTTGCAGCCTTGCGTGATCGCCACCTGCGCGGGCTGCACCGTGCCGCCATAGCCTGCCGACCATTGCGCGGCGATTTCGGCCCGCAACTCCGGCAGGCCCAGCACCGGGCCGTAAAGATGCGCCGCATCGTTGCCCAGCGCCGCCTCGGCAATCGCCTGGCGCAGACCCAGCGGCGGCGGATCGACCGGCGCCGCCTGGCTGACGTTGACAAGGCCAAGCCCGGGGGGCAGCGCGGTTTCGGTCAGCCAGCGCCGCGCCTCCATCACCGGGGGGGCAAAGGTGGCGGCCATCGCGGGGTTCAAAGGATGGATCATCGCGGTCTCCCTGTTGGCGGCCACAGTGGCGCGGGGGCGCGTGCGCTGCAAGGGGCCAGCGCCGCATCGGCACCAAGCCCCGGTTGCCCTTTGGGCCCCGCCGCGCTACACCCGCGCAATCCCGAGGATGGATCCGATGAACCTGTTCGATCAACTGCGCACGGCCGTTCTGGCCGCGCTGGATACGCTGGAAACCGAAGGCACCCTGCCCGCCGGTCTGGACCGCACCGCCATTGCGGTGGAACCGCCGCGCGACCCGGCGCATGGCGACATGGCCACCAATGCCGCGATGGTGCTGGCCAAGCCCGCCGGCAAGCCCCCCCGCAGCATCGCCGAGGCGCTGGCCGCCCGCCTGGCCGCCGACCCGCGCATCGCCAGCGCCGAGGTGGCCGGCCCCGGCTTTCTGAACCTGCGCCTGGCGCCGCAGGTCTGGCAGGCGCATGTCAACGAAATCCTGCACGCCGGCACCGGCTATGGCCGGTCGTCCATCGGCAACGGCCGTGCGGTAAACGTGGAATTCGTCTCGGCCAACCCCACCGGCCCGATGCATGTGGGCCACGTCCGCGGCGCGGTGGTGGGCGACGCGCTGTCGAACCTGCTGGCCTTTGCCGGCTGGCGGGTCACACGCGAATACTACATCAACGACGGCGGCGCGCAGGTCGATGTGCTGGCGCGTTCGGCCTACGAACGCTACCGCGAAGCGCATGGCCTGAACCCCGAAATCCGCGAAGGCCTCTACCCCGGCGACTACCTGATCCCCGTGGGCGAGGCGCTGAAGGCGAAATACGGCGACAGCCTGCTGGACAAGCCCGAATCCGTCTGGCTGGCCGATGTGCGCGACTTTGCCACCGACATGATGATGGCGATGATCCGGGCCGATCTTGCGGCCCTGGGCGTGCAGATGGACGTCTATTCCAGCGAAAAGGCGCTCTACGGCACCGGCAAGATCGAGGCCGCGCTCGAGGCGCTGCGCGCCCAGGGCCTGATCTACGAAGGCGTGCTGGAACCGCCCAAGGGCAAGACCCCCGAAGACTGGGAACCCCGCGAACAGACCCTGTTCCGCTCCACCCTGCACGGCGACGACGTGGACCGCCCCGTGCGCAAGTCCGATGGCGGCTGGACCTATTTCGCCCCCGACATCGCCTATCACTACGACAAGGTGCAGCGCGGCTTCGACGAGCTGATCGACATCTTCGGCGCCGACCACGGCGGCTATGTCAAGCGGATGAAGGCCGCCGTGTCGGCCCTGTCGGGCGGCCGCGTGCCGCTGGACATCAAGCTGATCCAGCTGGTCAAGCTGTGGAAGAACGGCGAGCCGTTCAAGATGTCCAAGCGCGCCGGCACCTTCGTCACCCTGCGCGACGTGGTCGAGGAGGCGGGCGCCGACGTGACCCGCTTCATCATGCTGACCCGCAAGAACGACGTGGCATTGGACTTCGACTTTGCCAAGGTGCTGGAACAGTCAAAGGACAACCCGGTGTTCTACGTGCAATACGCCAATGCCCGCGTGCATTCGGTGCTGCGCAAGGCCGCCGAGGCGCAGGTCGACGTGTCGGACCAGGCGCTGATGGCCGCCGACAAGGCCGCGCTGTCGCATCCGGCGGAACTTGCGCTGATCGCCAAGCTGGCTGAATGGCCGCGCCTGGTCGAGATTGCGGCGCGCGCCAATGAACCGCACCGGGTCGCCTTCTATCTTTACGAACTGGCCTCCGACTTCCACGGTTTCTGGAATCGCGGCAACGACGACCCGGCCTTGCGCTTTGTCCAGGACGATTCCGCCACGACACAGGCGAAAATCGCCCTCGCCCGGGCAACGGGCGTTGTCATTCGCGCCGGTCTTGCTATTCTGGGTGTCAGGCCGGTCGAAGAAATGCGCTGATCCACAGGCGCCGCGCCCGGCAGATACAGGCAAGCGCGGGGCCACCCGCGCCAAGGCATGTGCGGGGCGACCCGCACGGCGGAGCAGGGCATGGCAGAGGCACAATACGACTCGTTCGTCACGAGGGCGCCGCGCGGCGCGCGGCTGATGCAGGCGGTGAACATCGCCGCTGCGCTGACCACGGTTGCGGTGGTGGCCGGGGCTGCGGTCTGGGGCTACCGGCTTGCGGTTCGCGATGCGCATGGCGTGCCGGTCATCCAGGCGATGGAAGGGCCGATCCGCATCGCCCCGGAATCGCCCGGGGGCAAGGTCGCCGCCCATGTCGGCCTGTCGGTCAACCGCATCGCCGCCGAAGGCACCGCCGGCGAGGTGCCCGAGCGCATTCGCCTGGCCGAGCCTCCGCTGGATCTGGAAAGCGACGATGCCCCCGGCATCGGCGCCGCCGCGCCCCTGCCCGTGTCCGAGGCCGATACGCTGGCCCGCACCCTGGCCCTGGCCGAGGAACTGGCCCGGCAAGCCGCCGCCGAAGCCCTGGCGCCAGAGGCCGCCGCCGAGCCCGAGCCGGTGGACCTGCCGCCCGGCGCCTTGCGCCAGTCACCCCGCCCCATGCCGCGCCCGGCGCGCTCCGCCGATGCCGGGGTGCTGACCAACGCCACCACCCTTTCGGCCGCGCTTGCCCCCGCGGCGGTGGAACGCGCCCCCGAAAGCCTGCCCCCCGGGACCCGGCTGGCGCAGATCGGCGCCTTCGACGACCCCGAAACCGCGCGCCGCGAATGGGATCGCATCGCCACCCGCCACGCCGCCCTGTTCGAAGGCAAGGCCCGGGTGATCCAGCCTGCAACCTCGGTCGGGCGCACCTTCTACCGGCTGCGGGTCCAGGGCTTCGAAACCGAGGACGACAGCCGCCGGTTCTGCTCCGCGATCGAGGCGGGCGACCTGCGCTGCATCCCGGTCACCACAAGGTGAGCCTTTCGGCCTGCATCCTGGGCGTGCAAGGCACGGTGCTGGGCGCCAACGAGGCCGCCTTCCTGCGCGATGCGGCGCCCTGGGGCCTCGTGCTGTTTGCGCGCAACGTCGAAAACCCCGCCCAGTTGCGGCGCCTGACAGGCGATCTGCGCGCGGCGCTGGGGCGCGAGGCGCCGATCTTCGTCGATCAGGAAGGCGGGCGTGTGCAACGGCTGCGCGCACCCCACTGGCACGAATACCCCGCCATGCTGGATCTCGCGCCGTCCGGCCCGCTGGCCTTTGCGCTGGCCGGCCGGATGCTGGCGGCCGAACTGCGCGCCGTGGGTATCGACGGCAATTTCGCCCCCTGCGCCGATATCGCCTGGCCCGAAACCCACCCCTTCCTGCGCAACCGCTGCATGGGCACGACGGCCGCGCAGGTTGCCGCCCACGCCCGCGCGCTGGCCGGCGGCCTGCTTGCGGGCGGGGTTCTGCCGGTGGTCAAGCACATGCCGGGCCACGGGCGCGCCACCCGGGACAGCCACAAGGAAACCCCGCTGATCGACCAGCCGCGCGCCGCGCTCGATGCCACCGATTTCGCGCCGTTCCGCGCGCTGGCCGATCTGCCCTTGGGCATGACCGCCCATATCCGCCTGCCCTGGCTGGGCGAGGCGCCCGCCACCATGAACCCGGCGGCCCTCGCCATGATCCGGGGCGACTGGGGCTTTGGCGGCGCGATCATGACCGACGACATCGGCATGGGCGCGCTGGCCGGCCCGATCCGCGACCGCGCCGCCCGCGCCATCGCGGCAGGCTGCGACCTGGTGCTGCACTGCAACGACGATCTCGCCGGCTTTGCCGCCGCCGCCGCCGGGGCCGGCCCGCTGGCCGGACCGGCGCTTTCGCGCTGCGAGGCCGCACTTGCCGCGCGCCGGCCCTCCGAATCCGTTGACTTCGCGGCCCTTGCCGCCGACCTTGCCGCCATGACCCAAGGCCACCCCGACGCCGCTCATGGCTGACAGCGACCTGTTCCCCGAGGGCCCTGCCCTTTCGGTGCCCGACCGCCTGGCGGCCGAGGCACTGATCGTGGACGTGGACGGGTTCGAAGGGCCGCTCGACCTGCTGCTCACGCTCTCGCGCACGCAAAAGGTCGATCTGCGGCGGATTTCGGTGCTGCAACTGGCCGAACAATACCTCGCCTTCGTCACCCGCGCGCGCGACCTGCGCATCGAACTCGCCGCCGACTATCTGGTGATGGCGGCCTGGCTGGCCTACCTGAAATCCCGCCTGCTGCTGCCGCCCGACCCCGAAGAACCCGGCCCCAGCGCCGAGGATCTGGCCGCGCATCTCGCCTGGCAGCTGGAACGGCTGCAAGCCATGCGCGAGGCGGCGGCCAACCTGATGGCCCGCGACCAGCTGGGGCGCGATTTCTTTGCCCGCGGCGCGCCCGAAGGCATCGCCCAGCTGCGCACCGTGCAGCACACCGCCACGCTGCTCGACCTGATGCAGGCCTATGCCCGCATCCGCACCCGCGACGAATTCCGCCCCTATGCCTTCGACCGCAAGAACGTCTACACGATGGAACAGGCGCTGGACCGGCTGCGCGGCCTCCTTGGCTATGCCGGCGACTGGGTGACGCTGATGTCCTTTCTGCCCGACGACTGGCAAGGCGACCCGATGCGCCGGCGCTCGGCCACGGCGGCGCATTTTGCCGCCGCGCTGGAACTGGCCAAACAAGGTGCCGTCCAGCTCAGCCAGACCGAAACCTTCGCCCCCTTGCGCCTGCGCGTGAAACCGGCATGACCCGCACCGACGATGCCCCATCGCTGTTCGCCGCCCCGCCGATGGCGGAACAGGAACGCATGGTCGAGGCGATCCTGTTCGCCGCCTTCGAACCCGTCACCGTGGCCGAACTGTCGCGCCGCCTGCCGCCGGGCTGCGACGCGGCCGAGGCGCTGGCCCACCTGCGCCGCCGCTACGAAGGCCGCGGCGTGCGCGTGGTGCGCGTGGGCGATGCTTACGCCTTTCGCACCGCGCCCGACCTCGGCCACCTGATGCGCAACGAACAGGTGGAAATCCGCAAGCTCAGCCGGGCCGCCATCGAAACGCTGGCGATCATCGCCTACCATCAGCCGGTGACCCGCGCCGAAATCGAGGAGATCCGCGGCGTCGCCGTCTCGCGCGGCACCATCGACCAGCTGCTCGACCTCGAATGGGTCCGGCTCGGACGGCGGCGGATGTCGCCGGGGCGGCCCGTCACCTTCGTGGTCACCGAACGGTTCCTCGACCATTTCGGCCTCGAATCCGCCCGCGACCTGCCCGGCCTGCGCGAACTGCGCGCGGCGGGCCTGCTCGATTCCCGCGCCATGCCGGGCAGTGCGCCCGCCGCCGACGACGACGACCTGCCCGATCCCGGGCAATCCGACCTGTTCCAGACCTGACCCCCGCCGACCTGACCCCAACCGCGAGACCCGCCATGAACTTCGACCAGATCGTCAACACCATCAGCCGCATCTTCCTGCGCCGCGCCGTCAACTGGGGCCTCAACAAGGGCATCGACACCGTGGCCGGCAAAGGCAAGCCCAAGGGCCAGATGACCGAGGCCGAACGCCACCTGGCCAACAAGGGCCGCGAAACCGCCAAGATGGCGCGCAAGGCCGCCCGCATCACCCGCCGGCTGGGGCGCTGACCACGCACCCTTCCCCCCCCCGGCGCGGCGCGCCCTTCCCCATCGGCACGGCGCGGCCTATCCTGCCCGGCATGAGCGATCTGTTCGATACCCCCGCCGCGGGCCCCTCTGCCCCGCGCCCGCTGGCCGACCGGCTGCGGCCGACCGCGCTGGATCAGGTGATCGGCCAGGCCGCCGCCCTCGCCCCCGACGGCCCGCTTGGCGCCATGCTGGCGGCCGGGCGGCTCTCCAGCCTCATCCTGTGGGGCCCGCCCGGCGTGGGCAAGACCACCATCGCCCGCCTGCTGGCCGATGGCACCGACCTCGCCTTCGTCCAGATCAGCGCCATCTTCACCGGCGTCCCCGACCTGCGCAAGGTGTTCGAGGCCGCCCGCCTGCGCCGCGCCCAGGGCCGCGGCACCCTGCTGTTCGTCGACGAAATCCACCGCTTCAACAAGGCGCAGCAGGATGGCTTCCTGCCCCACATGGAAGACGGCACCCTCGTGCTGGTCGGCGCCACCACCGAAAACCCGTCCTTCGAACTGAACGCGGCGCTGCTCAGCCGCGCCCAGGTCATCGTGCTCGACCGGCTCTCGCCCGACGACCTCGACCGCCTCGCCGCCCGCGCCGAGGCCGAACTGGGCGCCCCCCTGCCCCTGACCGCCGACGCGCGCGCCGCACTGCTCGGCATGGCCGATGGCGACGGGCGTGCGCTCTTGAACCTGATCGAACAGGTGGCCACCCACCGCGGCCCGCCGCTCGACCGCGCGGCCCTCGCCAACCGGCTCATGCGCCGCGCCGCGAAATACGACAAGTCGGGCGAGGAACATTACAACCTCATCTCCGCCTTGCACAAATCGGTGCGCGGCTCCGACCCGGACGCCGCCCTCTACTGGTTCGCCCGCATGCTCGAAGGCGGCGAAGACCCGCGTTTCCTCGCCCGCCGCCTGACCCGCATGGCGGTCGAGGATATCGGCCTCGCCGATCCGCAGGCCCAGGGCCTCTGCCTCGACGCCTGGAACAGCTACGAAAGGCTCGGCAGCCCCGAAGGCGAACTGGCCCTTGCCAACGCCGTGGTCTACCTCGCGCTGGCGCCCAAGTCGAACGGCGTCTATGCCGCCTGGAAATCCGCCCGCAAGGCCGCGCGCGACACCGGCAGCCTTGCGCCGCCGAAACACATCCTGAACGCGCCGACGAAACTGATGCAATCCCTCGGCTACGGCGAAGGCTACGCCTACGACCACGACGCCGAAGACGGCTTTTCCGGGCAGAACTACTTCCCCGACGGCCTGCCGCGCCCCGCCTTCTACAACCCGCCCGAACGCGGCTTCGAACGCGAGTTGCGCAAACGGCTCGACTGGTTCGCCCGCCAGCGCGCCCGTCGCCAAGGCGGCAGTTGACAGCGGCCCGCGCAAGCCCAACCCTGCTTTCACCTTGATCCAAATATCCCGCGGGGGTCCGGGGGCGCGAAGCCCCCGGTCCGCCGCCTCGCCCCGGACCGCCCGATGACCGACCAGCCCGACATCACCGCCCGCCTTGCCACCGCCCTGCGCGAGGCCCGCCGCGCCCGCGGCCTGTCGCTCGATGCGGTGGCGAAACTGTCGGGCGTGTCGCGCTCGATGGTCAGCCAGATCGAACGCGGCGAATCCTCGCCCACGGTGGCCACACTGTGGAACCTGACCCGAGCCTTGCAGGTGGATTTCGCCGGCCTGCTCGATGCCCCCGCCCCCCCCGCGATCGAGGTGGTGCGCGCCGCCGCCGCCCCCACCATCGCCGGGCGCGGCACCGGGGTGACGATCCGCATCCTTTCCCCGCCCGAAACCGCCGGCAGCCACGAGGTCTACGACCTCGATTTCGCGCCCGGCGGCCGCCTCGTGTCCGAGGCGCACGGCCCCGGCTGGCGCGAACACCTGACGGTGATCGCCGGCTCCCTGCACGTCGCCAGCGGCGATGCGGCCGAACTGCTCCACCCCGGCGATACCGCGCGCTACCCCGCCGACCGCCCGCACCGGATCGAATCGACCGGCGGCCCGGCGCGGGCGCTGCTGATCGTGCAAGGCGCCTGAGGTGGCCGGCGGCCCGGTCCGCCCGCTGCACCGCCCGCCGCGGGGCCGGCGCCTGTATCCGTTTCAGCGGATATCTTCCGCCATATTGACATGCACGCCGCGCCGCGCCATATTCCGCCAAATCGGAGGCTATCCACCATGACGGAATCCATCTTCCTCGCCCACCTCGCCGAAACCCTGCGCGGGATCGAATCCGAAGGGCTCTACAAACGCGAACGCCAGATCCTCGGGCCGCAAGGCGGGCGCGTGCGGCTGGCCGGCGGGCGCTCGGCGGTGAACCTCTGCGCCAACAACTACCTCGGCCTCGCCGATCACCCTGCGCTGATCGCCGCCGCGAAACAGGCGATGGACAGCCACGGCTACGGCCTTGCCTCGGTGCGCTTCATCTGCGGCACGCAAGACCTGCACCGCGCGCTGGAACAGCGTCTGGCGCGCTTCCTCGGCACCGACGACGCCATCACCTTTGCCGCCTGTTTCGATGCCAACGGCGCCTTGTTCGAGCCTCTGCTGGGCCCCGAGGACGCCGTGGTTTCCGACGCGCTGAACCACGCCAGCATCATCGACGGCATCCGCCTGTCCAAGGCGCGGCGCTATCGCTATGCCACGTCGGACCTGGCCGATCTGGAACGCCAGTTGCAGCAGGCCCGGGCCGATGGCGCGCGCTTCGTGATGGTCGCCACCGACGGCGTGTTTTCCATGGATGGCACCCTCGCCCCGCTACCGGGCATCCGCGCGCTGGCCGACCGTCACGGTGCGCTGCTGATGGTGGACGATTGCCACGCCACCGGCTTCATCGGCCCGCAAGGGCGCGGCACGCCGGCGCATTTCGGCCTGCGCGCCGATATCCTGACCGGCACGCTGGGCAAGGCCCTGGGCGGCGCCCTGGGCGGCTACATCGCCGGGCCGCAGCCGGTGATCGACCTGTTGCGCCAGCGGGCACGGCCTTACCTGTTTTCCAACGCCCTGCCCCCGGCGATCACCGGCGCGGCGCTGGCCGCGCTCGACCTCGTGGAACAGGCCGACGACCTGCGCGCCCGCCTGTTCGATAACGCCGCCTACTGGCGCGCCGGGCTGACCGACGCGGGCTTTGCGCTGCGGCCCGGCAACCACCCGATCATCCCGGTGATGCTGGGCGATGCGCGGCTGGCGCAGGCGATGGCGGCCGAACTCGACGCCCGCGGGGTCTATGTCGCGGGGTTCTTCTACCCGGTCGTGCCGCAGGGCCAGGCCCGCATCCGCACCCAGATGAACGCCGCGCTGACCCGCGACGACCTGGATTTCGCGCTCGACGCCTTCCGCGCCGCCGGCCGCGCCACGGGTGCGCTGTGATCCTGCCCGACGTCACCCACGCCATCGGCAATACGCCCCTGGTCGCGCTGGACCGGCTTGCGGCGCGGCTGGGCCTGCAAGGCCGGCTGCTGGCCAAGCTGGACCTGCTGCTGCCCGGCTTTTCGAAAAAGGACCGCGCCGCGCGCGCCATCCTGCAGGCCGCGCGGGCCGACGGCAGCCTGCAACCGGGCCAGACGGTGGTCGAGCTGACCTCGGGCAACATGGGCACCGGGCTTGCGATCTGCTGCGGGGTTCTGGGCCACCCCTTCGTCGCAGTGATGAGTGCGGGCAACTCGCGCGAGCGCGCGCGGATGATGGCGGCGCTGGGGGCCGAGGTGGTGCTGGTGCCGCAGGCCCCGGGCGGGGTGCCCGGCCGCGTCACCGGCGCCGATCTGGCCCTGGTCGAGGCCGAGGCCCGCGCGATCGCCGCCGCGCGGGGCGCCTTTCGGGCCGACCAGTTCCGCCACCCCGGCAACCCCGCCGCGCACGAACAGGGCACCGCGGCCGAGCTTTGGGCGCAGTCGGGCGGCACCATCACCGCGTTCTGCGACTTTGCCGGGTCGGGCGGCACGCTGGGGGGCGTCGCGCGGGCGCTGGCCCCGCGGGGCGTGCGCGCCTACGCGGTAGAGCCGGCGGGTGCCGCCGCGCTGGCGCGGGGCGATACCGGCCACCCGGACCATCCGATCCAGGGCGGCGGCTATCTGATGGCCGATCTGGCGCACCTGCACGGCGCGCCGCTGGCCGGGTATCTGACGGTCGGCGGCGACCAGGCGCGCGCCATGGCGCGCCTGCTGGCGCGGCATGAAGGCATCTTCGGCGGGTTTTCCGCCGGCGCCAACCTCGCCGCCGCCGTTCAACTGCTGCAAGGCCCCGAACGCGGCGGCACCGTAGCCTTCGTCGTCTGCGATTCCGGGCTGAAATACCTGTCCACCGATCTTTGGGAGGATACCCCATGAAGACGCTTGCCAAGCTGCACCCCGAGATCGGCCTGTGGCAGGACGACCGGCCCATCCCCGAGCCGGGGCCCGACGACGTGCTGATCCGCGTCCGCAAGACCGGCATCTGCGGCACCGACATCCACATCTGGAACTGGGACGACTGGGCGGCGCGGACGGTGCCGCTGGGGCTGGTCACCGGGCACGAGTTCGCCGGCGAGATCGTGGCGCTGGGGGCCAACGTCACCGATCTGGCGGTGGGGCAGCGCTGTTCGGGCGAAGGCCACCTGATCGGCCGGCATTCGCGCCAGAGCCGCGCCGGCAAGTTCCACCTCGACCCCGAGACGCGCGGCATCGGCGTGAACGAACCCGGCGCCTTTGCCGAATACCTGCGGCTGCCGGCCTTCAACGTGGTGCCGCTGCCCGACAGCATCCCCGACGAGATCGGCGCCATCCTCGACCCGCTGGGCAATGCGGTGCATACCGCGCTGTCCTTCGACCTCGTGGGCGAGGACGTGCTGATCACCGGGGCGGGGCCCATCGGGATCATGGCAGGGGCGGTGGCGCGGCACGTGGGCGCGCGGCATGTGGTCATCACCGACATCAACCCCGACCGGCTGGCGCTGGCGGCCGAGGTGGCCGACGTGATCCCGGTGAACGTGGCGCAGGAGGATCTGCGCGCGGTGATGGCCCGGCTGAAGATGCAGCAGGGCTTCGACGTGGGGCTGGAGATGTCGGGCAACCAGCAGGCGCTGGACCAGATGGTGGAAAGCCTGGTGATGGGCGGCAAGATCGCGCTGCTGGGCATTCCGCCCGGCAAGTCGCCGGTGGACTGGTCGCGGATCGTGTTCAAGGCCATCACCATCAAGGGCGTCTATGGCCGGGAAATCTTCGAGACCTGGTACAAGATGATCGCCATGCTGGAAAACGGCCTGGACGTGCGCCGCGTCATCACCCACCGCTTTCCGGCCGACCGCTTTGCCGAAGCCTTCGAGGTGATGCGGTCGGGCAAATCGGGCAAGGTGGTGCTGGACTGGGGCTGAGGCCCCCGCCGCCCGGGCGAATGTCCCTGCGAGGGACATTTCTGCGCGTCAAAGATATCAATGGCTTGCGCGGCCGTTTTAACGAATTGTCAACACATCCCCGCCCTGCGGCTGCATGGTCGCAGGCCTGCGCCTGCGCCGGGGTTTTCCGGCCCGAGGTCTTGCGGGGGCGGTCGTTCCTTCGCCGGGCGATGCGGTCGGGGGCGCGAAGGGAGCTTTGGCGCCGGCCGGGCCCGCCTGGGCAGGCGCGGGCGCCGAAGGCCCCTGGCGGTCGCCTGCGCGCGGCGGTGCCACGGGGCATGGGGGCGCTAAACCGCATGTCGGCCCTGAGGCGACGGGGACGGGTTGAGCCTTGCCGGTGTCCGGGGTGGCTGGCGTCCGGGGGCGCTGCCCCCGGGCCCCCGGGATATTTGTGGCAAGGTGAAAGGGGGGCAGCGCGCTGGTGCGGCAGGGGGCGTGAGGCCTAGGCGGGCGGCGGTGGCGGGTGCGGGGCGGCGGTGGGGGGGGTGGTGCCGGCGGGCGGAGAAGGGCGTGTCGCGGCGGTCTGGTCCGGCGGCTGGCGGACTGCGACGAAGGATGCCGGGCGAGGCGCCGGCGTGCGCCGCCCGGCCCGGGTTTGCGCCGAGGTCGGCCCCGGACATGGGCGTGCCGGCCCGCCCGCGGGCAAGACCCCGGGCCGCCCCCCGAGCCCGGCGCCCGGACCGCGCACGAGCGCCCGGCAGTGCCATCCGCGGGCACCGATGCCGCACGCGGCCGCCCCGCCCGCGCCAGCCTCTGGCAGAGCGTGCCGCGCCGACCGGCCGAGGATCGGCCCGATCTTTTGCCGGGGCGCCGCGCAGGCCGGATGCCGCCCCTGGCGCCCCCCCCCGCCGCTCCGGGCCTCGGGGGGGGTGCGGTTCGGACTGGCGCCAAGGGAGGCTTGACGAATGACCGGACCCGGCGCGGCCGAGGGGGCCGCGGCGGCGGGCGGAGGGGGGCCGGCGGTCTGGCACCTGGGGGCCTTGCGCGCCGGCGTGGCGCTGCCGGTGCCCGGCGGGCCAGCCGTGACGCGGTTGTTGCCCGAGGGCGGCGCCCCGGCGCCCGTGGTGCCGGTGGCGCAGGGCCTTGCCGGGTCGCGCCAGCCGACGGCGCCTTGCGCGCGGGCGCGGGCGCGGGCGCGGGCGGGCGCCGGTGCAAGAGACGGCAGGCCGGTGGTCGGGCGGCCTGCGCCGCGCCGCCGGAGATGGGTTCTGCCGCACCCAGGGGCGCGGCGACGCGGCAGGTGCTGCCGGGGGAACGTGTTGAAACCTCAACGATTCCCGGGGGATGGCACGCCCGCCCCCGACCGGCGCCTTCGGCGCGCCGCCACGCGCTGCGCAGGCCGGGGGCCGACCGCGCGCCGCGCCATCGCCCCCCTGCCAGACCTGCGGTGTTGCGGTTGGTTCGGGAGGCGGAGATATGTCAGTCGCTGGCCGCTGCGGCGCCGGCGGGAACGGCCGCTGCGGCGCCCGAGGCCGCGCCGGGAAAGGCGCTGCGAACCGCGGCCTCGCAATGGGCGGCCAGGGCCTTGCGGTCGGCAAAGTCGGCCACGCGCACGGGGTCGTGGAACACCACCTCGACCCCGCCGGGGCGGCGCACGGCGAGGGTCTTGAGCAGGTGGGAGCCGAACTCCATGTCGCCCCACCAGCCGTAGAAGCGGGGGTCTTCGCCGGCGGGGGCGGTGTAGATCAGCGTCACCGGCTGCACCCACAGGATGCGGTCGAGCCCGTCGGCAAAGAAGGCCGCGAACAGGGTGGACTTGAAGGGCAGCACGCGCAGCCCGTCGGTCGAGGTGCCTTCGGGAAAGAACAGAAGCTTGTGCCCGGCGCGAAGGCGGGCCTCGAACAGATTCTTTTGCGCCAGCGCCTGCGCGCCCTTGCGCTGGATGAACACCGTGCCGGTGGCGCGCGCCAGCCAGCCGATGCCGGGCCAGCCGGCCACCTCGGATTTCGAGACGAAGTAGATGCGCTGCGGCGCGTTCAGGGCGAAGATGTCGAGCCAGCTGGCGTGGTTGGCCACCACGGCGCCGCGGTGCGGCATCGGGCGGCCGCGCACCACGAACCGCATGCCCATGATGCGAAAGGCCGAGCGGCAGACGAACTGCGTGATATGCGGCGTCAGCGGGCGTTGCAGGCCGAACAGCGGGCGTTCCGCCAGCCGCACCAGCAGCAGCAACCCGAGGCAGCCGAAGGTGACGCCGCCCAGCACCAGCCCGCGCGCGAGGGCCCGCAGCCACCCGAGCGGCCCGATGCGCCCGCCCCCGGGGTCGTCCCCGGCGCCCGGCCACAGCATCGTCACGCCGCGCCCCCGGATTTGCGCTGGTAATACTGGCGGTGCTTTTCGGACATGCGGCCGGTGTCCATCAGCAGGCAGACGTCGGTGGTGTTGAAATCGTGGTCGATCCAGGCGCCATCGCCGACAAAGCCGCCCAGCCGCAGATAGGCCTTGATGAGCGCGGGGGTGGCGGCCATTGCGGCGCGGCGGTCGATCCGGTCGGGGGGCAGCAGGTTCATGTCCAGCCGGTGCGGCGGGCGGGCGACCACGCGCAGGTCGGGCGGCGCCAGATGGTGGTGGAACAGATAGGCCAGCGGCGCGCGCAAGGCGGCAACATCGGTGCCGTGAAAGCTGGCGGTGCCGAACATCACCTCGATCTGGCGGTCGAGGACATAATCGGCCAGCGCGTTCCACAGGTGATACATCGCCGTGCCGCCGCGGTAGTCGCGGTGCACGCAGGACCGGCCCAGTTCCAGCAGCCGCCGCCCCGAGGCCTTGAGCCGCGTCAGGTCGTATTCGGTTTCGGAGTAAAAGCCCCCGGCCGCCGCGACCCGGTCGCAAGGCAACAGGCGGTAGACGCCGACCACGTCTTCCAGCCGGTCGCCGTCGCGCCGGGTGTCGATGAGCAGGAGGTGGTCGAAATAGGGGTCGAAGCGGTCGGCCTCCAGCCGCGCGGCGTGATCGACCATCGGGCCATCGCCGCCCAGCTCGGCCACGAACACCTCGTAGCGCAGGCGCTGCGCCGCGCGCAGGTCGCGGTCGTCGCGGGCCAGTCGCAGGGTGAAATGCGGCTCGGTCGGCGTCATGGGCGAGGTCGGTCCGGGCTTGGGCCGGGCAGCCCGGCGGCAAGCGGCTTTTAGCATCGCCGCCGGGCATTGCAACCGAATCCGACCCCAGGTTGCATTCTGCGAAGGCTGCGCTATCTTGCGGTGTGTTCAGCGGTAAACCGGCGTCAGCGTCACGTATTCGGACATCAGCACGACCTTGCCTTCGTGTTCGAAGTTTACCGTGACCCGGCCGCCGATGTTCGATTGCACCTGCCCCAGCCCCCATTCGGGGTGCGCGGGGTGCACGACCAGCATTCCGGGTTCCAGCATGTCGTTCAGGTGGCGCAAGGCGAGGCTCCGGTGACGAAAGGGGACGACGTGTCGGACGATCCAGATCTTGCGGCCCTGCTGGGGTCGCGCATCTGCCATGACCTTATCAGCCCTTTGGGCGCCATCGGCAACGGGGTGGAGCTCCTGATGCTCGATGGCGGGGCGGCGCGCCCCGAGGTGGCGCTGATCGCGCAAAGCGTGGCCAGCGCCCAGGCGCGCATCCGGTTTCTGCGGGTGGCCTTTGGCGTGTCGGGGGGCGAACAGCGCATGGGGCGGCCGGAAATCCTCGGGCTGCTGCGCGACTGGACCGATGGCGGGCGGCTGGCGGTGGACTGGCAGGTCACGGGCGACTTGCCGCGGGCCGAGGTGCGGCGGGCGTTCCTGGCGCTGTTGTGCCTGGAAAGCGCGCTGCCCTTTGGCGGCACGATCCGGGTCGGGCGCGAGGGGCCGGTGTGGACGGCGCAGGCCGCCGGGCGGCGGCTGAAGGTGGAGCCGGGGCTGTGGGCGCTGTTGACCGATGCGGCGGCGGCGCAGGCGCTGACCGCGCCGCAGGTGCAGTTCGGCCTGTTGCGGCGCGAGCTGATGAACGGCCCCGGGCCGGCCCGCGTCGATGTCGGCGAAACCGCGCTGGATCTGGCCTGGGGGCCCGGTGCGGCTTGACATCGGGCGGCGCAGGCCCCATGTGCAAGGCGTCTGTCAGCCCCGTGCCGCGTGAGCACCGATCGGGCACAGGCAAGGTTCCCACCATCACGCAGGGGCACCGAAACCGGCAAGCGCCCGGGCATTCGCCCTGGCGTCGTCTGCCGGTGTTCCCTTGTTGCGCCCCCGGACGGGGGACGGAGCCGACATGACCACCTTTGCCGACCTGGGCCTTGCGCCCAATCTTCTCAAGGCGCTGGAGCGCCTGCAGTTCACCACCCCGACGCCGATCCAGGTGCAGGCCATTCCCGAAGTGCTGAAGGGCCGCGACCTGATGGGCCTGGCGCAGACCGGCACCGGCAAGACGGCGGCCTTCGGCCTGCCGCTGCTGAACCGGATTCTGGGGCTGGGCCACCCGCCGGCGCCGCGCACGGTGCGCGCGCTGATCCTGGCGCCCACGCGCGAGCTGGTGGGCCAGATCGCCGACCACCTGATGCAGTTCACCCGCGGCACCTCGGTGAAGGTGCTCAAGGTGATCGGCGGCGCCTCGCTGAACAAGCAGGCCGAGGCGCTGGCGCGCGGCGCCGATGTGCTGGTGGCCACCCCGGGCCGGCTGATCGACCTGCTGGAACGCCGCGCGCTGACGCTGGATGCCACCGGCTATCTGGTGCTGGACGAGGCCGACCAGATGCTGGACATGGGCTTCATCCACCTGCTGCGCAAGATCGCGCGCCATCTGCCGCTGAAGCGCCAGACGCTGATGTTTTCGGCCACCATGCCCAAGCTGATCGACGAGCTGGCCGCGGAATACCTGCGCGACCCGGTGAAGGTGGCGGTGAACCCGCCGGGCAAGACGGCCGACCGCATCGACCAGGCGGTGCATTTCGTCAACCAGGGCGACAAGGCCAGGCTGCTGGAGACCTACCTGCTGCAACACCCCGGCGAGGCGGCGCTGGTGTTCAACCGCACCAAGCACGGCGCGGAAAAGCTGATGAAGCTGCTGGTGTCCTGGGGCTTTTCGGCCGGGTCGATCCACGGCAACAAGAGCCAGAACCACCGCGAGCGCACGCTGGCCGCCTTCCGCAACGGCGAGCTGGATGTGCTGGTGGCCACCGATGTGGCCGCGCGAGGCATCGACATTCCGCTGGTGCGCCATGTCTACAACTACGACCTGCCGAACGTGCCGGACAACTACGTGCACCGCATCGGGCGCACGGCGCGGGCCGGGGCATCCGGCAAGGCGGTGGCCTTCTGCGCGCCCGCCGAGATGGAGGAATTGCGCGCCGTGGAAAAGGTGACCGGCCAGCCGATTCCGGTGATCGGCGGCACCCCGCACGCCGGCGGGGTCGCCCGGCCCACGCACGCGCCGCGCCGCCCCGGCCAGGAACAGGGCGGGGCCAGACCGCGGCCGCCCAAGGCCGCGGCGCGCCCGGGCGCCAAGCCCGCCGAAGGCGCGGCGGCGGCCAAGCCGCAGGCGCAAGGCCCGCGCGGCGGCAAGCCCGCCCCGCGCGCCGGCGACCAGCCCGCCAAGGCCAGGCCGCAGGCCCCGCGCCCGCAAGGCCAGCCGAACCGCCGTGCCGAAGGCGGCGGCGCCCGCCCGCCGCGCCGGCCGGCCAACTGACGAAAGCCCCCCGCAACCCCGCCCCGCCGCGCCGGGGGCCGGGGGCCGTGCAGGTGCCCGTTAATCGGATGAAAACCCGGCGCGGGTAAGGTCGGCATCGGGCCTTGGCCCCTTGTGCGGTAACCAGTGGTCGGTGTCCCCAGCACCGGCAATGGGTGGGGGTTCGTCGCGCCGCAGTCCCTTGCGGGACGGCCGGGCTACCGGCCGCGCGGCGGACCCGGTTCCGGGCGGCGGGTGCCAGCGGGGTGTTGCGCGCGGGGTGTTGCGCGCGGGGTCGTTCCCCAAGCGGGTGGTTCCGGCCGGGGTCTTTCCGGCTGGCGCCTTTCCGGCCGGGATGGTGCCCGCCGGGGGCCGTGTTTCCCGCCGGGTTCCCGCCGCGGGCGTCTTGCCGGCGGCACCGGCGCCCGGTAACGGTGCGCGCATGGCCAAGCTCTATTTCCACTATTCCACCATGAACGCGGGCAAATCGACGCTGCTGTTGCAGGCAGCGCACAACTACCGCGAGCGCGGCATGGTGCCCTGGCTGCTGACGGCGCAGCTGGACACCCGCGCGGGCGCAGGGCGCATCGCCAGCCGCATCGGCATTGCCGAACCGGCCGAAACCTTTGCCCAAGGCGACAACATGTTCGCGCGGGTTGCGGCCCGGCTGGACCGCGGCCATGTCGATTGCATTTTCCTGGACGAGGCGCAGTTCCTGACGCGCGCGCAGGTCTGGCAGCTGGCGCAGGCGGTGGACGACCTGGGCGTGCCGGTGATGTGCTATGGCCTGCGGGTGGATTTCCGGGGCGACCTGTTTCCGGGCTCGGCCGCGCTGCTGGCCCTGGCCGACGAGATGCGCGAGGTGCGCACCATCTGCCATTGCGGCAAGAAGGCCACGATGGTGGTGCGCCTGGGCCCCGACGGCCAGCCGCTGAAGCAAGGCGCGCAGGTGCTGGTGGGCGGCAACGAAACCTATGTCAGCCTGTGCCGCCGGCACTGGCGCGACGCGATGGGCGACCGGCCGGCCTTGCCCGAATGATGCCGCATTCCTGCGGCAGGCTGTGCCGCATGGATGCCGTGCTGACCCACTTTTACCAAACGATGTTCTGGCCGCTGGTGCTGCTGTTCGGCGGGGCCTGGGTGGCCTTGCGCCTGCTGCGCGGGCTGGCGTTGCGGGTGCTGCCCGGCTGGCTGGCGGGGCCCGGGGGGCTGCTGATCGACACTTCGGGCCGGCGGATGGGCCTGTTCGACCGCGACTGGGGGGGCGGCGGGGATTCCGGCCCCCCCGGCCCGAGCGCCGGCGATGGTCGCTGCGACTGAGCGCTTGACCCCGGCGCAGGCGTCGGTCACCCCTTGGGCAACCCGGGGGATGCCATGCTGACCAATGCCGACCTGACCCGACTGACCGCCTTGCGCCGCCGCCTGCACGCGCATCCCGAGGTGTCGGGGGCCGAGGCCTGGACGGCCGGGACGGTGGCCGAGGCCCTGCGCGCGCTGGGCTGCGGCCAGGTGGTGACGGGCCTGGGCGGGCATGGGGTGGCGGGTGTCTGGGCGGGGGCGGAACCGGGGCCGACGGTGATGATGCGCTGCGAGCTGGACGCCTTGCCGATTGCCGAAACCGGCGCGGTGCCGTGGCGGTCCACCATCCCGGGCGTGGGGCATCAGTGCGGGCATGACGGGCATTCCGCGATCCTTCTGGGCCTGGCGCGGCTGCTGGCGCGCCGGCCGCCGGCGCGGGGGCACGTTGTGCTGCTGTTCCAGCCGGCCGAGGAAGACGGGTCGGGTGCTGCGGCGGTGCTGGCGGACCCGGCCTTTGCGCCCTTGCGGCCCGACTGGGCCTTTGCGCTGCACAACATGCCGGGGCTGCCGCTGGGCGCGGTGTGCGTGCAGGCGGGGCCGGCCAACTGCGCCAGCGTCGGGTTGAAGGTGGTGCTGACCGGGCGCACGGCCCATGCCTCGGCCCCGGAAACCGGGGTTTCGCCGGGGCCGGCGCTGGCGCGGCTGATCCCGCAGGTGATGGCGCTGGGGCCGGGGGGCGATCTGGACGAAGGGTTCCGCCTGGTGACGGTGTGCCATGCGCGGCTGGGGGAGCCGGCCTTTGGCATCGCGCCGGGGCAGGCCGAGCTGTGGTTGACGCTGCGCACGCTGCACGATGCCGGGATGGCCGCCTTGCGCGCCGAAGTGGGCGCGGCGGTCGAGGCGGCGGCAGCGGCCGAAGGGCTGGCGGTGGCGATGAGCACGCATGACGATTTCGCCGCCTGCACCAACGATCCGGCCGCAGTCGCGGTGCTGGAGCGTGCGGTGGCGGCTTGCGGGCTGGCGCGGGTGGATGGCGGCTTTCCGATGCGCGCGTCCGAGGATTTCGGGCGCTTTGGCACGGTCGCGCGGTCGGCCATGGTGCTGCTGGGGGCGGGGGTGGATTGCCCGGTGCTGCACGCGCCCGATTACGATTTCCCCGACGATCTGATCGACCCCGGGGTGCGGCTGTTCGCGGCGCTGTGCCGCGATCTGACCGGCTGACCCTTTCCCCTGCCCCGGGCTTTCGCTAGGCTTTGCGCGAGCGCCCCGCCCCCCCCCCCCCCCCCGCGCAAAAGGAAGACCCGATGAGCCTGACCCCCGACCTGCGTGCCGCCTTGCACGGCGTGACCACGGCCACCCTGACCACGGTGCTGCTGAAACAGGGCCTGCGCAACTGCTGGATCCGCGGGGCGATGCCGCTGACGGGGGCGGCGCGCGGCACCCGCGTGGTGGGCGAGGCCTTTACGCTGCGGTTCATCCCGATGCGCGAGGATCTGGCGACGCCCGCAAGCTGGGGCAACCCGATTTCCACCCGCGCCGCCATCGAGGCGATGCCCGAAGGCGCGATCGCCGTGGCCGATGCGATGGGCGTGACCGATGCCGGCATCTTCGGCGATATCCTGTGCCAGCGCATGGCGGTGCGCCGGGTGGCCGCCCTGGTGACCGACGGGGTGATGCGCGACCTCGCCGGGGTGGAGGGGACCGGCCTGCCGGTCTGGGCCCGCGGGACGGCGGCGCCGGCCAGCATCGCCGGGCTGACCTTCGTGGGCTGGAACGAGCCGGTGGCCTGCGGCGGGGTGGCGGTGTTTGCCGGCGACGTCATCGTGGCCGATACCGACGGCGCGGTGGCGATTCCGAAGGACATGGTGGCGGCGGTGGCCGAGGCCGCGGTGGAGCAGGAGGCGATGGAGGCCTGGATCATGGAGGAGGCGCGCAAGGGGGCCGCCTTGCCGGGCCTTTATCCGATGAATGCCGAGACGAAGGCGCGCTACGATGCCTTTCGGGCCGGCAAGGGCTGACGGCGCGGAACCGGGGGCGCTGCCCCCGGACCCCCGGGATATTTCGAGACAGAAAATGCGGGGCGGCGGGCCCCGGAGCAAAGGGGTCGGGCGATGACATTCGGCAAGGGGCATCACCTGCATCTGATCGACGGGTCGGCCTATATCTTTCGCGCCTATCACGCGCTGCCGCCCTTGACGCGGAAATCCGACGGGCTGCCGGTGGGGGCGGTGGCGGGGTTCTGCAACATGATCTCGCGCTATGTGGACGGGAACGGCAGCAGCAAGGATGCGCCGACGCATGTGGCGGTGATCTTCGACCATTCGTCGAAGACGTTCCGCAATGCGATCTACCCCGACTACAAGGCCAACCGGCCGCCGCCGCCCGAGGACTTGCGCCCGCAGTTCCCGCTGACGCGCGAGGCGAGCCGGGCCTTCAACCTGGCGACCATCGAGGTGGAGGATTACGAGGCCGACGACATCATCGCCACGCTGGCGCGGGCTGCGCGCGAGGCGGGGGGGCGGGTGACGATCATCAGTTCCGACAAGGATCTGATGCAGCTGGTGGGCAACGGGGTCGAGATGTTCGACCCGATGAAGAACAAGGCCATCGGCGTGCCGGAGGTGGAGGAGAAGTTCGGCGTGCCGCCGGCGCGCGTGGTGGATGTGCAGGCGCTGGCCGGGGATTCGGTGGACAACATTCCCGGTGCGCCGGGGATCGGGCTGAAGACGGCGGCGCTGCTGATCAACGAATACGGCGACCTCGACACCCTGCTGGCGCGGGCGGGCGAGATCAAACAGCCCAAGCGGCGCGAGGCGCTGGTGGAGAATGCCGAGAAGATCCGCATGTCCCGCGCGCTGGTGACCTTGAAGGACGACACGCCCTTGCCGGTGAGCCTGGACGACCTGGAGGTGCGCGAGCCGGACCCGGAGGCGCTGATGGGGTTTCTGACGGCGATGGAGTTCCGCAGCCTCACGAAGCGCATCGCCGAGCGGCTGAAGATCGACCCGCCGGCGATGGCGGCTGCGCGCCCGGCGAGCGACGACCATCCCGAGCCCGAGGTGGCGAGCGTTGCCGTGCCCTTCGACCATGGCGCCTATGCGACCATCCGCGATGCGCAGACGCTGGCCGGCTGGATCGCCGCCGCACGCGAGCAGGGTTTCGTCGCGGTGGATACCGAGACCACGAGCCTGGACGAGATGCGCGCCGATCTGGTGGGGGTGAGCCTGGCGCTGGCGCCCGGAAAGGCGGCCTATGTGCCGCTGGGCCATGTGGCGGGCGGGGGCGACCTGTTCGGGGCGGCGGCGCGCGCCGAAGGGCAGATGGGGCTGGACGAGGCGCTGGCGATGCTCAAGCCGCTGCTGGAGGACGACTCGGTCCTCAAGATTTTCCAGAACGCCAAGTACGACTGGAAGATCCTCGCCCGTCACGGCATCCGGGTGGCGCCGTTCGACGACACCATGCTGATGAGTTCGGCGCTGTTCGCGGGCCTGCACAGCCACGGCATGGACGAGCTGTCGGAGCGGTATCTGGGCCATGTGCCCGTTCCGATCAAGACGTTGCTGGGCAGCGGCAAGGCGCAGATCACCTTCGAGCGGACCGACATTGCCGAGGCCACGCGCTATGCCGCCGAGGATGCCGATGTGACGCTGCGGCTGTGGCAGGCGTTCCGGCCGCAGCTGCACGGCAAGCGGGTGACCACCGTTTACGAAACGCTGGAGCGCCCGCTGGTGCCGGTGCTGGCCGAGATGGAAATGGCCGGCGTGCGGGTGGACCGCGATACGCTGTCGCGCATGTCCAATGCCTTTGCCCAGAAGATGGCGGGGCTGGAGGACGAGATCCAGACCCTGGCCGGCGAGCGGTTCAACGTGGGCAGCCCCAAGCAGCTGGGGGAAATCCTGTTCGAGCGCATGGGCGTTCCGGGCGGGGAAAAGGGCAAGACCGGCGCCTGGGCCACGGGCGCCGAGGTGCTGGAAGACATTGCCACGCTGGAGGATACCCACCCGCAGGCCGCCCGTCTGGCGGCGCGCGTGCTGGACTGGCGGCAGATTTCCAAGCTGAAGTCCACCTATACCGATGCGCTGCAGGACCACATCAACCCCGACACCGGGCGGGTGCATACCTCGTATTCGCTGGTGGGGGCGGTGACGGGGCGCTTGTCCTCGACCGACCCCAACCTGCAGAACATCCCGATCCGCACCGAGGAGGGGCGCCGCATCCGCGAGGCCTTCGTGGCCGGGCCGGGGCGGGTGCTGGTAAGCCTGGACTACAGCCAGATCGAGCTGCGCATCCTGGCGCATGTCGCGGGCATCCCGGCCTTGAAGCAGGCGTTCCGCGACGGGCTGGACATTCACGCCATGACGGCCTCGGAAATGTTCAACGTGCCGCTGGAGCAGATGACGCCCGAGATCCGCCGGCAGGCCAAGGCGATCAACTTCGGGGTGATCTACGGGATCTCGGGCTTTGGCCTGGCGCGCAACCTGCGCATTCCGCGCACCGAGGCGCAGGGGTTCATCGACCGCTATTTCGAGCGTTTCCCCGGCATCCGCGAATACATGGACCGCACGGTGGCCGGGGCGAAGGAGACGGGGTTCGTCGCAACCCTGTTCGGGCGGCGCATCCATACCCCGGAAATCAACGCGCGCGGGCCGGGGGCGGGCTTTGCCCGGCGCGCGGCGATCAACGCGCCGATCCAGGGCACGGCCGCCGATATCATCCGCCGCGCGATGGTGCGGGTGCCGGCGGCAATTGCGGGCCTGCCGGCGACCATGCTGTTGCAGGTGCATGACGAGCTGCTGTTCGAGGTGGACGAGGCCGCGGCGGCAGAACTGGCCGCGCGCGTCAAGGCAGTGATGGAAGGGGCCGCCGCGCCGGCCGTGCATCTGGATGTGCCGCTGGTGGTGGAGGCCGGGCAAGGCGCAAGCTGGGCCGCCGCGCATTGAAAGGCCCGGCCGGCGGCGCGCCGGCGGGGGGCCGCCTGATCCAGATCACGGCACGCGCGGCTTGGGTATGCGCAGATGCGGCAGAAGCGGAGAACAGCGATGCGCGATGCCAGTCTGTCGGGCCTTGTCGGGCCGACCCGTCTTGCGGCCCCGGGGCGGTTGTCGCGGCATGGGCAGGGGGAGCGGGGCGCATGAGCGTGTCCGGCTGGCTGAACGACCAGTAGCTGCGGATGAGCTGGCTCAACGACCTCGTGGGTGCAGGGGTTGCGGCCATCGGGCTGGACCCGGCCTCGCGGCTGGGCGGGTCGGTGCAATTTTTTGTCTATGACGTGGTCAAGATCTTCATCCTCTTGTCGGTGCTGATCCTTGCGGTCTCTTACGTCCAGAGCCATTTCCCGCCCGAGCGCACGCGCGCCATGCTGGGCGGGCGGGCCTGGGCGCCAATGTGCTGGCGGGCGTGGGCATCGGGGCCGCGATCCACAACCGGGTGCCGGCCGACGTGATTTCGGCGCTGCTGGGGCAGGACAAGTGGTGGTCGGTTCCGGTGGCGGTGCTGGTCGGCATTCCCATGTATGCCGACATCTTCGGCACCCTGCCGATCGCCGAGGCGCTGGTGGGCAAGGGCGTGGGGCTGGGCACGGTGCTGGCCTTCACGATGGCGGTGACGGCGCTGTCGCTGCCGTCGCTGATCCTGCTCGGGCGCGTGGTCGGGCTGCCGCTGCTGGTGGCCTTTACCGGGGTCGTGACGCTTGGCATCGTGTCCATCGGGTTCGTCTTCAACGCCGTCTCGCTTTGGTTCATCTGAGAAAGGACCGGCGTTGTTGCACAACTCTGACCGTGCGGGATTCACATCGTGAATCCATGCGGTTAGACAGACCGGATGAGCAAGCCGATACCCGCCCGCTACCGCACGACGAACTGGTCCAGCTATACT
>NZ_JBKBQM010000042.1:0-24807 GCF_046292685.1 Gemmobacter sp. | reverse complement strand
CGCGCCGCGGGCCGCGGTCGCCGCGCGGCGCACCGGCGCGCGGGCGCGGCGCCCAGGTGAAGGTGATGAAGGCCTCGGTCTCGACCGGGGCAGCTTCGGCGGCGGCTTCGGGGGCCGCAGCCTCGGGGGCCGCCTCGGCCGCAACCGGGGCGGCTTCGGCCTCGGGGGCTTCGGGGGCGTCGGCCGCCGCTGCCGGGGCCCCGGCCGCCGGTGCTGCCGGCCGCGACTTGGGCCGTTCGCCGCGTTCGGCCTTGTAGCCCAGCCCGCCCATCAGGTCGGCGAACTGATCCAGCGTCATGCCGGTGATCGACAGCATGTCGGGCGTCGCCTCGAACCCGGCGCGGCTGTCCTTGGCGCGCAACAGGTCGGCCAGACGTTCCAGCATGTCGATGCGGATGGCGCGGCTGCCCGCCGGGCGGTAGCCCGCCAGCGTGTAGTGCAGCGCCGGCACCTCGGCGATGTGCGGAATCGTGACCAGCCCGGGCGGCGGGCTTTCGGGGAATTCCTGCAACCCGTCCCACAGCGACCACAGCACCAGCCGCAACCGCGTCGGCGCGGGTTTCAGCAGCGGCGGCAGGAAGATGGTGTATTGCCCGAAGCGCACGCCATGCTTGCGCAAGGCCGAGCGCGCCTCCTGATCCAGCGCCTTGACATCTTCGGCGACACCACCGCGCGGCAGAACGCCCATCGCCTCGACCAGGCGGAAGGCCACGCCGCGCGCAAGGCCGGTCAAGGATTCGTCGCGCGTCAGGGCGTGCAGCGGCTCGAACAGCGCGGCCACCTTGCGGTCGATGAAGTGTTGCAACCGGCGGCGCACCTTGTCGGCCACGTCCTGCCCGGCTTCCTCGTCCACGAAGGCCTCGACCAGCGGGCGCAAGGCATCGGGGCCTTTCACCAGCTTGCCCACCGCGGTGGTGCCCCACATCAGGCCGCCCTGTTCGGTGTAGTCGAACTCGGTATCCGGCGCGTTGTAGAAACGGTCGGACCGCAGGCTGAATTCCGGCCGCAGCGCTTCGTAGGCCGCCTGCCGCAGGGTTTTCGCCTCGTCCGGGCTGCCGGTGCCGTCCTGCCGGAAGCGGAACCCTTCCAGACGGCCGACGAATTCGCCTTCGACCGTCACTTCGCCCTTGTCGTTGACCTCGGCCACGAGGCTCTCCTTCTGCTTCAACCGCCGCAACAAGACGCTTGTCCGCCGGTCAACAAAACGCTGGGTCAGCCGCGCGTGCAGCGCATCCGACAGGCGGTCTTCTACAGCGCGCGTTTCCTCGCGCCAATGGGATTCGTCAGCGACCCAGCCCTTGCGCTGCGCCACGTAGGTCCAGGTGCGGATGAAGGCGAGCCGGCGCGAGATCGCGTCGATGTCGCCGTCGGTGCGGTCGATGCGGGCGATGTTGGTGCGCAGCCAGTCCGAGGGCACGGTGCCGCCCTCGCGCAGGAAGCTGTGGATGCGCGCCAGCAACCCGGCATGTTCCTGCGGGGAAATGCCGCGGAAGTCGGGGATGCGGCAGATGTCCCACAGCAGGCGCACCGCCTGCGGGCCGCGCACGGCATCGCGCACCTCGGGCATCTCGGCCAGGGTCTTCAGCGCCAGCACGTCGTCGGCGTCGCGGGCGCGGGTCAGCCATTCGTTGCCGGTCTGCTGTTCGAGGCTGGCGATCAGCCGCGCGGTGCTGCCGAAATCCAGCGCGGCGTTGCGCCAGTGCAGCTTGCGCACCGGCATGAACTGGTGGCTTTCGATCGACTCGATGATGTCTTCGTCCAGCGGCCGCGCCTCGCCCGTCACGCCGAAGGTGCCGGGGCTGGTGTGGCGCCCGGCCCGGCCGGCGATCTGCGCCAGCTCCCAGGGGTAAAGCTGGCGCATCCGGCGGCCGTCGAACTTGGCGGTGGCGGAAAAGGCGACATGCCCGATATCCAGGTTCAGCCCCATGCCGATGGCATCGGTGGCGACCAGAAAATCCACCTCGCCCGACTGATACATCGCCACCTGCGCGTTGCGGGTGCGCGGGGACAGCGCCCCCATCACCACCGCGCAACCGCCCTTGGTGCGGCGGATCAACTCGGCGATGGCATAGACGTTGTCCACCGAGAACCCGACGATGGCCGAACGCGTGGGCATGCGGCTGATCTTTTTCGACCCCGACCACGACAGGGTGGACAGCCGCGGCCGCGACACGAAAGTCACGCCCGGCACCAGCGCCGCGATGGCGGGCCGCATGGTGTCGGACCCCAGCAGCAGCGTTTCGTGCAGGCCGCGCGCGTGCAGCAGCCGGTCGGTGAACACGTGCCCGCGCTCGGGGTCGGCGCAAAGCTGGATCTCGTCGATCGCCACGAAATCGGCGCCGATTTCCTGCGGCATCGCCTCGGTGGTGCAGACCCAATAGGCGGTGCGTTCGGGGACGATGCGTTCTTCGCCGGTGACCAGCGCCACCACCGAGGGGCCGCGCGCCTTGACCACGCGGTCATAGACCTCGCGCGCCAGCAACCGCAGCGGCAGGCCGATGACGCCCGTGCGGTGGGCGAGCATCCGCTCGATCGCGTAATGCGTCTTGCCGGTGTTCGTCGGTCCCAGAACCGCCGTCACCCTTGCGTTTCCGCGCATCCGCGCCCTTTCAGATCGACTGCCCGGCCAGTTCCGTTTCCAGCCGCCTTGCGGCTTCGATTACCCGTTCCAGATGCGGATGTATAGCAAGCGCCGCCTTGTAGGCGCGCAAGGCGCCCTTCTTGTCGCCGGTTTCGGCCAGGATGGTGCCCAGGCCCGCCAACGCGCCGAAATGGTGCGGGTTCAGCGCCAGCGTGCGCGCCAGATCCTCGATGGCGGGGCCGTAAAGCCCGGCGCGGAAATAGGCGGTGGCGCGCGCGTTCCAGCCTTCGGCAAAGTCGGGGGCGTGGTCGGTCAGCGCGGTCAGGTGCTGGATGGCGGCGGGCAGTTCGTCGGCGCGCATCGCCTCGCGCCCGCGCTGCAGCAGCAGGTCCATCGCCGGCGACCCCGACTTCGACCATTCGGTCACGATCTGGCGTTCCAGCCGCCGCCAGCCTTCGTTGTCGGGTTGCGCCAGCTGGGCCAGCAGGTCGGGCAGGCGCGCGGCCTCCTGTGCCGTCACGGAAGTTGCCGCAAACGTCAAGACTGCCGCCACGGCAAGGTTGAGAATGGTCCGGGTCCGCCGCATCATGCATCGGAGTTTAACGCGATCCGTGCCAAGGTCAAAAGGCATGTGGTCACTTTCCGGGGATACGGACATGAGCGATATCATCGACGCCATCGTGGCAGAGCTGGGCAAGAAGGACGCATCGGGCTTTTCCGGCACGGCCAAGTTCGTGATCCAGGGCGAAGGCGCCGTGATGCTGGATGCCAGCGGCGCCCGCGCCGGCGACGAGGAGGCCGACGTCACCCTGTCGGCCAGCCTCGATACCTTCCGCGCGATCTTCGAAGGCGACATGAACCCGACGATGGCCTTCATGACCGGCAAGCTGAAGATCGACGGCTCGATGGGCAAGGCGATGGCGCTGGCCTCGGTCCTGTCGTGACCGAGGCCGCCCCCTATCTGGGCGACGGGCCGCAAGGCGGTTTCGCCTTGTGGCTGCGGGCGGCCGACGGGGTGCGCATCCGCGCGGTATTCTGGCCGCAGGCGGGCGCACGCGGCACGGTGCTGATGCTGCCCGGCCGCACCGAACACGCCGAAAAATACGGCCCCACCGCCGAACGGCTGGCGGCGGCGGGTTATGCCGCGGCGGCGGTGGACTGGCGCGGGCAAGGGCTGGCCGACCGGCTGCTGCCCGACCGGCGCAAGGGCCATGTCGGGCGCTTTGCCGATTACCAGCACGACCTGACCGCCTATGCCGCCGCCGCAAGGGCGCAAGGGCTGCCGGGGCCCTTTTTCCTGCTGGCGCATTCGATGGGCGGCTGCATCGGCCTGCGCGGGCTGATGCGCGGGCTCGACGTGGCGGCGGCGGCCTTTTCGGCGCCGATGTGGGGGCTCGACATGCCGGGGGGCCGGGCGCGGCTGTTCGGCACCCTGTTCGGCCTCGCCGCCGGGGCGGGCCTGCGCGCCGCCTACAGCCCGCCCCCCGCCTCGGGCCCGGTCTGCTATCTGGAAACGGCGCCTTTCGCCGGCAACAGCCTGACCACCGACCCGGCGGTCTGGGACTGGATGCAAGGCCAGCTGCGCCGCACGCCCGAAATCGCGCTGGCCGGCCCCACCATCGGCTGGGTGGCCGAGGCGCTGGCCGAAACCCGCGCGCTGGCGGCCCTGCCCTCGCCGGCGGTGCCGTGCCTGACCGGCCTCGGCGGGAACGAGCGAATCGTCAGCCGCGCCGCCATCGAATCGCGCATGGCGCGCTGGCCGGGGGGCAGCCTGCTGGCCGTGCCCGGCGCCGAGCACGAGCTGCTGATGGAAGCCGCCCCGATGCGCGATGCCTTTCTGGCGGCGGTTCTGGCGCTGTTCGCCCGCCATTCCGCCCCCCGCCCCGCCTGACAAGCGGTGACACCACGTCAGGCGCAACCGTGACGTGACGTTCCGTTTACGTCAACGTAAGGCAATGTTGTATCCTCCGGAGCAGACCCCATCTGACAGTCCGCACCCCGAGGACCGATCATGACCAGACCGACCCGACCGCAAGACCTGCTGACCATCCGCGAAATGTGCGAGGCCTTCGACGTGACGCCGCGCACCTTGCGGTTCTACGAACAGAAGGAACTGCTGTTTCCGCTGCGCGACGGACAGAAACGCCTGTTCACCCGGCGCGACCGCGGCCGGCTGAAGCTGATCCTGCGCGGCAAGCGCTTCGGCTTCGCGCTGGAGGAGATTCGCCAGCTGCTCGACCTTTACGACCGCGGCGACCAGCAGGAAGAACAGCTCAAGCGCACCTACGACATCGCGCGCGAACGTCTGGCCCAGATGGAACGCCAGCGCGACGAGCTGAACGAGGCCATCGCCGAACTGCGCGGGCAGCTGGAATGGGGGGCGGAAGTCATCGCCTCGTTCCGCCGCGCCGCCGCCGAATAATCCGCACAACGACCGCGCCCGCCGCGCGAAGGGAGATCACGATGCCCAGCTACACCCCCCCTGCCCGGGACATGGATTTCATCCTGCACGACCTGCTGCAGGTCGGCGCCCAGGATATTCCCGGCTATGCCGACCTCGACCGCAGCTTTACCGCCGCCATCCTGGACGAAGCCGGGAAACTCGCCTCCGAAGTGCTGGCGCCGCTGAACCCCGTGGGCGACCGCGAAGGGTGCCGGCTGGAAAACGGCGTGGTCTACACCCCCACCGGCTTCAAGGCCGCGTTCGAGGCGATGAAGCAAGGCGGCTGGAACGGCCTCGACCTGCCCGAGGAATATGGCGGCCAGGGCCTGCCCTACATCATGGGCACCGCGGTGGGCGAAATGTTCGTGTCGGCCAACATGGCCTTCAACATGTATCAGGGCCTGACCCACGGCGCGATCAACGCCATCCTGACCGCCGGGTCCGACGAACAGAAGGCCACCTACCTGCCGAAAATGGTGTCGCTGGACTGGACCGGCACCATGAACCTGACCGAACCGCATTGCGGCACCGATCTTGGGCTGATGCGCACCCGCGCCGAACCGCAGGCCGACGGCAGCTATGCCATCACCGGGCAAAAGATCTTCATCTCCGCCGGCGATCACGACCTGGCGGAAAACATCATCCACCTGGTGCTGGCCAAGGCCCCGGGCGGCGGCCCCGGCACCAAGGGCATCAGCCTGTTCATCGTGCCCAAGTTCCTGGTCAACCCCGACGGCAGCCTTGGCGCGCGCAACGCCGTCTCGGTCGGCAAGATCGAGGAAAAGATGGGCATCCACGGCAACGCCACCTGCGTGCTGAACTATGACGGTGCCAGGGGCTTTCTGATCGGCGAGTTGCACAAGGGCCTGTCGGCGATGTTCGTGATGATGAACGAGGCGCGGCTGGGCGTGGGCCTGCAAGGCTATGCCCAGGCCGAGGCGGCGTATCAGAACGCGCTGGCCTATGCCCGCGACCGCCTGCAGGGCCGCGACGTGACGGGGGCGAAAAACCCGAACGGTCCCGCCGACCCGCTGATCGTGCACCCCGACATCCGCCGCAACCTGATGGATCAGAAATCCTTCGTCGAAGGCGCCCGCGCCTTTACCTTCTGGGGCGCGCACCTGCTCGACCGCGGGCACCGCCTGGGCGACAAGGACGCCGAGGGCCTGATCTCGCTGATGACCCCGGTGCTCAAGGGCTTCCAGACCGACAAGGGCTTCGAAATGGCGGTGCAGGCCCAGCAGGTCTATGGCGGGCATGGCTATATCGAGGAATGGGGCATGTCGCAATTCGCCCGCGACGCCCGCATCGCCATGATCTACGAAGGCGCCAACGGCATTCAGGCGCTGGACCTCGTGGGCCGCAAGCTGGCGCAGGATGGCGGCAAGCACGTCATGGCCTTCTTCGAGATGGTCAAGGCCGAGGTGAAGGCCCACGAAGGCGACGAGCGGATGAAGGGCTTTGTCGAACCGCTGAAGACGGCATCGAAGCAGATGCAGGCCGCCGGCATGTTCTTCATGCAGAACGGCATGAAGAACCCGAACGCCGCGCTGTCGGGCAGCTACGACTTCATGCACCTGATGGGCCATGTCTGCCTCGGCCTGATGTGGACGCGCATGGCGAAAGCCGCCTACGCCGCGCTCGACGCCGGCGCGGCCGACCGCGACTTCTACGAAGCCAAGATCGCCACGGGGCGCTATTACATGGCGCGCCAACTGCCCGCCTGCGCCATGCACCTGGCCCGCATCGAATCCGGCGCCGAGCCGGTGATGACGCTGGCCGCCGACCGCTTCTGATCTGGCGCGACACGGCCGATGGGGGCAGGATCGCCCTGCCCCCAGCCCAGGAGACCCCGATGCCCAAGCGCTTTCGCCTGACCCGCCGCTTTCCCGTGGCCATGACCGAAGACGGCTACCGCCGGCTCAAGCGCTTTGCCGCCGAGGCCGGGCTGGACGAAGGCGAGGCGCTGTCGTTCCTGTTCGAACATTTCGACAGCGTGACACACCACGAAAACCTGACCCACCGCCTGCGGCTGTTCAACTCCGAACTCGACGACCGCAAGCGCTGAAGGCGCCGGACCATAGGGAGGACGATATGACGTTTCCGATGATGGCATCCCCCTGGATGACCGACGAGCACCGGATGCTCGAACAGATGACGCGCGATTTCATCGCCGAAAAGTGGGTGCCCGAAATCCCCCGCTGGCGCGCCCAGGGCGAGATGGACCGCTCCACCTGGAACGAGGCCGGCAGCATGGGCCTGCTCTGCGCCTCGATCCCCGAGGCATACGGCGGCGCCGGCGGCGACTTCGGCCACGAGGCGGTGATCTACATGGAAGCCCCGCGCCAGAACCTGGCCAGCTGGGGCAACGGCATCCATTCCGGCATCGTCGCGCATTACATCCTCGCCTACGGCACCGAGGAACAAAAGCAGCGCTGGCTGCCGAAGATGGCGCGCGGCGAAATGGTCGGCGCGCTGGCCATGACCGAACCCTCGGGCGGCTCCGACGTGCAGAACCTGAAGACCCGCGCCATCCGCGATGGCAATGTCTATCGCGTCACCGGCTCCAAGACCTTCATCACCAACGGCGGCCACGCCAACCTCATCATCGTTGCCGCCAAGACCGACCCGACCCAGGGCGCCAGGGGCATGTCGCTGGTGGTGGTGGAAACCGACGGCGCCGAAGGCTTCCGGCGCGGGCGCAAGCTCGACAAGGTGGGGATGAAGGCGGCCGATACGTCCGAGCTGTTCTTCGACAACGTCCCCGTGCCGCCCGAAAACATCCTCGGCGGGGTCGAAGGGCGCGGCTTCTACCAGATGATGCAGCAGCTGCCGCAGGAACGGCTTATCATCGGCTGCGGCGCCGTGGGCGCCATCGAAGGCGCGGTGGCCATGACCATCGACTATTGCAAGAACCGCGAGGCCTTCGGCAAGCCGATCATCGACTTCCAGAACACCCGCTTCAAACTGGCCGAATGCAAGACCAACGCCTTCGTCGCGCGCAGCTTCCTCGACACCTGCATCGCCGCGCACCTGAAAGGCGAACTGACGGTGGAAATGGCCGCGATGTGCAAATACTGGCTGACCGACCTGCAATGCCAGGTGATCGACGAATGCGTGCAGCTGCACGGCGGCTACGGGTTCATGCAGGAATACGCCGTCGCCGAAATGTGGACGGACGCCCGCGTGCAGCGCATCTACGGCGGCACCAACGAGATCATGAAGGAACTGATCGGACGTTCGCTGTGATCGCCGTCCCGCCCCGACCCGGGCGGGGGCCCCTCCCGCCCGTCGGCCGCCGCGCCGGCGCGGCGCCTCCCGTTGGGCCGGGCGCCGCGCGTGCCGCGCGGCGTGCCTCCGGCGGGGATATTTGGGTCAAGGTGAAACCGGCGCGCCGCGACACCCCGGCTTTCACCTTGTCGAAATATCCCCCCCGGAGGGCAGGGGGTCCGGGGGACAGCGTCCCCCGGCGCGGCCCGAAAACCGGCAGCGCCCACCGGCGCTGCACCGCTGCCTTGCCGACCCGGCCCGCAGCCGGCGCGGCCGAACACCTTTCCCGCGCGCCCGGCGGCCTTGCCGCCCGGCCTGCCACGTCACCCGAGGAGATCTCATGGAAGACGCCTATATCTACGATGCCGCCCGCACCGTGCGCGGCAAGGGGCGCCCCGACGGCGCCCTGCACGAAGTCACCGCTGCGCGCCTCTCGGCGGTGATCCTGAACGCCATCAAGGACCGCAACCACCTCGACACCACCGCCATCGAGGACGTGATCTGGGGCAACGTCACCCAGGTCGGCGAACAGGGCGCCTGCCTTGCGCGCACCGCCGTTCTGGCCTCGGACTTTGCCGAATCCGTGCCGGGCGTCAGCATCAACCGCTTCTGCGCCTCGGGGCTGGAAGCGGTGAACATGGCCGCCAACCAGGTGCGCGGCGGGGCCGGCATGGCCTATGTCGCCGGCGGTGTGGAATGCATGAGCCGCGTGCCGATGGGCTCGGACGGCGGCGCGATTGCCGTGGACCCGGCGATCGCCATTGCCAACTACTTCGTCCCGCAAGGCATTTCCGCCGACATCATCGCCACCGAATACGGCTTCACCCGGGACGAGGCCGATGCGCTGGCCGTCGAAAGCCAGAAGCGCGCGGCAGCCGCCTGGGCCGCAGGGCGCTTTGCGCGCTCGGTCGTGCCGGTCAAGGACATCAACGGCCTGACCATCCTCGACCGCGACGAATACATGCGCCCCGGCACCGACATGCAGTCCTTGGGCAGCCTCAAGCCCAGCTTCCGGGAATGGGGCGAGGTGATGCCGGGCTTCGACAAGATCGCCCTGATGAAATACCCGCATCTGGAGCGGATCAACCACATCCACCACGCCGGCAATTCCAGCGGCATCGTCGATGGCGCCGCCGCCGTTCTGGTCGGCAACAAGGCCTTCGGCGAAAAATACGGCCTCAAGCCCCGCGCCCGCATCAAGGCCACCGCCAAGATCGGCACCGACCCGACGATCATGCTGACCGGCCCGGTGCCCGTCACCGAAAAGATCCTGCGCGACTCGGGCATGTCGATCAAGGACATCGACCTGTTCGAGGTGAACGAGGCCTTTGCCGCCGTCGTCATGCGCTTCATGCAGGCCTTCGACGTGGACCCCGGCCGTGTCAACGTCAACGGCGGCTCCATCGCCATGGGCCACCCGCTGGGCGCCACCGGCGCCATGATCCTGGGCACGCTGCTGGACGAACTGGAGCGCACCGGCAAGGGCACGGGCCTGGCCACGCTGTGCATCGGGTCGGGCATGGGTGCCGCGACCATCATCGAACGTGTGTGAGGATCCGATGACCGATTTCACCTATGCCGTGGACGCCGACGGCGTCGCCACCATCACCTGGGATGTGCCGGGCAAGTCGATGAACGTGCTCAGCCTGACCGGGCTGGCCGAGTTGAACAGCCACATCGACGCGGCCCTGGCCGACCCCGCGGTGAAGGGCGTGATCCTCACTTCGGGCAAGAAGGATTTCGCCGGCGGGATGGACCTGAACATCCTGGCGCGGATGCGCGACGAGGCCGGCGACGAACCGGCCCGCGGGCTGTTCGAAGGCGTGATGCAGATGCACGCCCTGCTGCGCAAGATCGAACGCGCGGGGATGGACCCGAAGACGCTGAAAGGCGCCAAGCCCATCGTCGCCGCCTTGCCGGGAACAGCACTCGGCATCGGCTATGAACTGCCGCTCGCCTGCCACCGCATCATCGCGGCGGACAACCCAAAGGCCAGGATCGGCCTGCCGGAAATCCTGGTCGGCATCTTCCCCGGTGCCGGCGGCACCACCCGCGTGGTGCGCAAGCTGGGCGCGATGATGGCCGCCCCGATCCTGCTGGAAGGCAAGCTGAACGACCCGAAGGCCGCCAAGGGCCTGGGCCTGATCGACGAAGTGGTGGCCCCCGACCAGCTGCTGGCCCGCGCAAAGGAATGGGTGCTGTCGGCCAAGGACGCCGATTGCGTGAAACCGTGGGATCAGAAGGGGTTCAAGCTGCCGGGTGGCACGCCCTATTCGCCGCAGGGGTTCCAGATGTTCCTGGGCGCCGCCGCCATGGTGCATGGCAAGACCTGGGGCGTTTATCCGGCCGCCAAGGCGCTGCTTTCGGCCGTCTATGAAGGCGCGCTGGTGCCCTTCGACACCGCGCTGAAGATCGAGGCGCGCTGGTTCACCCATGTGCTGATGAACCCCTCGTCCTCGGCCATGATCCGCAGCCTGTTCATCAACAAGGAGGCGCTGGAAAAAGGCGCCAACCGGCCGAAGGTCGGCGATGAAACCGTGCGCAAGGTGGGCATCCTGGGCGCCGGCATGATGGGCGCGGGCATCGCCTATGTTTCCGCGATGGCCGGCATCGAGGTGGTGCTGATCGACGCCACGCAAGAGGCCGCCGACCGCGGCAAGGGCTATTCCGTGGGTCTTCTGGAAAAATCCGCCGCGCGCGGCAAGACCACGCCCGAAAGGATGGCCGAGGTTCTGGGCCGCATCACCGCCACCACCGATTACGCCGCGCTTGCGGGCTGCGACCTGATCGTGGAGGCGGTGTTCGAAGACCCCAAGGTCAAGGCCGAGGTGACCGCCCGCGCCGAGGCGGTGATCCCCGCCGACGCGATCTTTGCCACCAACACCTCCACCCTGCCGATCTCGGACCTCGCCAAGGCGTCGCAGCGGCCCGAACAGTTCATCGGCATCCACTTCTTCAGCCCGGTGGACAAGATGATGCTGGTGGAGATCATCAAGGGCAAGCAGACCGGCGACCGCGCCGTGGCCAAGGCGCTGGATTACGTGCGCCAGATCCGCAAGACCCCCATCGTGGTGAACGATGCGCGGTTCTTCTACGCCAACCGCTGCATCATCCCCTACATCAACGAAGGCATGCGCATGGTGGCCGAAGGCGTGGCGCCGGCGCTGATCGAGAATGCGGCGAAACTGGTGGGCATGCCGCTGGGGCCGTTGCAACTGGTCGATGAAACCTCGCTCGACCTCGGCGCCCGGATCGCCCGGGCGACCAAGGCGGCGATGGGTGCCGATTACCCCGACGACGCCGTGGACGAGGTGGTGTTCTGGATGGTCGACCAGGGCCGTCTGGGCCGCAAGGCCAAGGCGGGGTTCTATGCCTATGACGAGGCGGGCAAGCGCCTTGGCCTGTGGGACGGTCTGTCGGGCCGCTACCCGGTGGCCGCCGCGCAACCCGACCTGGCCGAGGTGCAGCACCGCCTGCTGTTCGCCCAGGTGCTCGAGGCCGTGCGCGCGCTGGAGGCGGGCGTGCTGACCGACATCCGCGAAGGCGATGTCGGCGCCATCCTCGGCTGGGGCTTTGCGCCGTGGTCGGGCGGGCCCTTCGGCTGGCTCGACATCCTCGGCGCCGCGCGGGCGGTGGAGCTGTGCGACCAGCTTGCCGCAAGGCACGGGCCCCGCTTTGCCGCCCCGCAGATGCTGCGCGACATGGCGGCCAAGGGCGGCAGCTTCTACGGCTCGGCCAACCGCAAGGCGGCCTGACCACCCCAGGGCGCGGCGCGCAACAGCGCCGCGCCCAGATCCTCGGCGATCAGGCAGGCCACCAGCTGCCGGGCCGAGGCCAGCGACAACGCCGCATAGCCCACCCGCCCCTCGCCGCGCGGGGGCGGCACCAGCGCAAGGCCCGACCAGCCCGGCGCAGCCTCGCCCGGGCACCAGACCAGCGCACCGCCGCCGGCATAGATCGCCTCGTCGCAGTCCAGCACCGGGGTCACCACGGCTTCGACCGCGCGCGGCGGCACCGGCGCCATGCCGCGCCAGCCGGCCAAAGCCGCGGCCGGGATCAGCGCGAAGGGGTCGCCGAACAGCTCGTCGGCCAGGTCGCATTCCAGCAGCACCGCCTGATCGGGCAACAGCCGCAGCGGCCAGCGGTTGCCCATTGCACCGGCGGGCACCTGCAAGGGCCAGCGCGCCGCCGGCCAGTGCCGCGGCCCCGCCTCGACCACGGCCGACTGCAAGGCCACCACCGCCCGCGGCCCGCCATCGAAGGTCAACAGCAGGTCGCCCGGCGCCAGCCCCTCGACCGGGCGCCACCCGCCGGGGGTGGCCACCAGCGTGCCATGCAGCAGCCCTTCGGTGACGAAGGCGGGTTGCTCCGGCACGTCCGGGCGCGCGGGGCCGTTGCGGGGCATGCAGGGGTCCTGTCTGGCGGGCATCCGGGCGCCAGCCTGACACGGCAAGATGGCACAATTGCGGCGCCGGCCTCAGGGGTCGAAACGATAGCCGAATCGCGCGATATCCCCCGCGCAGGCCTGCGCCACCAGGGCAGCCGTCGCTTCGCTGTAATAGGGGCGCCAGTCGCGCCCGCGCGCGCTTGCGTTGGCCCGCGCCACCGGTGCCAGGCGAAAGCCCAGATGCGCCTCGAAGGGGCCCAGGTCTTCGTCCAGCCGCTCCAGCCGGGCGAACAGGTCGCACCGCTCCTGCCCCGCTGCCGTCGTCACCCAGGCGGCATGGGGCCAGCGCGCCATCGCGGCTTGCGTGCCCGGGTCGGCCAGAAAGCCGGCAAAATCGCGCGCCCGCGCCAGCGCCACGGCCGGGTGGGCGAATCGCTGGCCGCGCAACCAGTGGTAATAGCTGACCATCCGGTCCCAGGGGTTGCGCACCAGCGTCAGCACGAACATGCCTGCCAGATCCTCGGCCGACAGCCAGCCGTCGAGATCGGCCAGGGTGGAATGCTTCCACAACCGCCCGCGCGCGGGCAACCCCGCCAGCCGCCGCCGCCGCGCGCGCGCCTTGGGCGTGTCGCCGATGGGCAGGTCGTCGGCCAGGGCGCGCGCCTCCAGCGCCAGCATCAGCGCGGTTCCGCCGGTTTTCGGCGCATGGGCAAAGACATAGCGCCGCCCGCGCGACACCATCATGCCGGGCGGCCTCGCCAGGCCATCGCCACCCCGGCCGCCACGATCAGCCCCATGCCCAGCACGGCGACCGGCCCGATGACCTCGCCCCAGATCGCCCAGGCCCACAGCGCCGAAAACGGCAGCACCACATATTCCAGCACCGCAACCCGGCTGGCCTCGGCCAGCTGATAGGCGCGCACCATCAGCCCCACGGCGATCAGCGACCCGATGGCCTGCACCGCCGTCCAGAACAGCACCGGCGCCTCGGGCCAGTTCGGCCCGCGGATCAGGAACCCCGCCGCCCCCGGCGGCGCCTCGGGCGCCAGCAGCCACAGCACCGCCAGCACCGCCGCCGCCAGCACGCCCATCACCAGCATGTAGGACACCGTCAGCACCGCCGCCGATTCCCGCGCGCACCATTCGCGGGTGGCGATATTGGCCAGCGCATAAAGCGCCCCGCCCGCCACCGGCAGCAGCATGGCCGGTTGCAGGTCGGCCGGGTCGGGCGACAGCACCATCACCACCCCGGCAAACCCGGCCAGCGCCGCCAGCACCCGCACCGGCCCGATGGCATGGCCATAGGCGAATCGCCCGATCAGCATGACGAAAATGGGCGCCGTGAACAGCCCCGCCGCCGCCTGCGCCACGCTCAGAAACCCCAGGCTGCCGAAATAGGTGAACATCGCGGCCGACTGCACCACCGCCCGCGCCAGCACCGCCCGCGGCGCCACCACCCGCAGCCGCGGCGCAAAGGGCAAGGCCAGCGCCCCCAGCACCACCATCGCCACCAGCCCCGACCGCATGGCCTGAAACTGCCACAGCCCGGTGCCTTCGGCGATCACCCGCACATAGTTGTCGATATAGCCGATCAGCACGGCATACAGCACAATCGCCCCGCTCGCGGCCATCATGCGGTTGGGGCGGTCGGCGGCGGCAGCGGCGGTGGTCATCACGGGCTCCGGCAGGGCTTGCCCGCCCGGCATAACGCGACAATATGTCCCTTCACAAGCCGCATGGGGGAGGAATGGCATGGGCTGGCTCGCGGACGAAACCGGACTGGACAGGACGGCGGCGAACTTCGTGCCGCTCACGCCGCTGTCCCACCTGACCCGCGCCGCCGACATCTGGCCCGATCACGAGGCGCTGGTCTATGGCCCGCACCGGCGCAGTTACCGCCAATACCGCGACCGGGTCACGCGCCTTGCCTCGGCGCTGGCGCAGCGCGGGGTGCGGCCGGGCGATGTGGTGGCCACCATCATCCCCAACCTGCCCGCCCAGGTCGAGGCGCATTTCGGCGTGCCGGCCTGCGGGGCGGTGCTCAACACCATCAACACCCGGCTGGATGTCGATACCGTGGCCTATATCCTCGGCCACGGCGGGGCGCGGGTGCTGCTGGCCGACACCGCCTTCCTGCCGCTGGCCGAGGCCGCCGTCGCCGCGATGGAAGGCCCCCGTCCCGAGATCATCGAGGTCGCCGACCCCCACGCCGGTTTCCCCGCCACCGGCCGCTATCTGGAATACGAGGATCTGCTGGCCGAAGGCGACCCCGGCTTTGCCTGGATCCTGCCGCAGGACGAATGGGAATCGCTGGCGCTGAACTATACCTCGGGCACCACCGGGCGGCCCAAGGGCGTGGTCTATCACCACCGCGGTGCCGCCCTTTCAACCTATGGCCAGGTGGTCAGCTGGCGCATGACGCTGCACCCGCGCTATCTGACCATCGTGCCGCTGTTCCACTGCAACGCCTGGTGCCACCCCTGGATGATGCCGCTGGTGGCCGGCACCATCGTCTGCTGCCGCGACATCACGGCAAAGGCGCTCTACGACGCCTTCGCCGACGAAGGCATCACCCATTTCGGCGGCGCGCCCATCGTGCTCAACACCATCATCCACGCGCGGGAAACCGAGCGGCGCCCCTTCCCCCAGGTGATCGAGGTGTTTACCGCCGGCGCCCCGCCCCCCGCCGCGACGCTGGCGGCCATCGAGCCGCTGGGCTTCAACGTGACGCAGGTCTACGGCCTGACCGAAACCTACGGGCCGGATGTGGAATGCGTCTGGCAGGACCGCTTCGAAGGGCTCCAGGGCGCCGACCGCGCCGCCGTCAAGGCACGCACCGGCGTTGCCATGCCCTTCATGGAGGAAGTCACCGTGCTGGGCGAAGGCGATGTGCCCGTCCCGCGCGACGGGGCCACCTTAGGCGAAATCGCGCACCGCGGCAACGGCGTGATGAAAGGCTACTACCGCAACCCCGCCGCCACCGCCGAGGCGTTCCGCGGCGGCTACTTCCGCTCGGGCGACATCGCCTTCCGCCACCCCGACGGCTACATCAAGATCGCCGACCGCGCCAAGGACATCATCATCTCGGGCGGCGAGAACGTAAGCTCGGTCGAGGTCGAAGGCGCGCTGATGCACCACCCCGCCGTGGCGCTTTGCGCGGTGGTGGCCAAGCCGGACGAGAAATGGGGCGAGGTGCCTTGCGCCTTCGTCGAGCTGAAGGAGGGCGCCAGCGCCACCGAGGCCGAGCTGATCGCCCATTGCCGCGCCCGGCTGGCGGGGTTCAAGACACCCAAGCAGGTGATCTTCTGCGACCTGCCGAAAACCTCCACCGGCAAGATCCAGAAGTTCGAACTGCGCGCCCGGGCCAAGACGCTGTAGCGGCGGGGCGCTCGGCCCCGGTCCAGCACCTCGACCGACAGGATGGTGGGCAGGTGGCGGGCCATTTCCTGCCACCGTTCGCCTTCGTCGAAACTGGCAAAGACCGACCCCGAATTGGTGCCGAACCACACCCCCGCCGGGTCGCGCACGTCGCCCGCCATCTTCTGGCGCAGCACGGTAAGGAAACGCCCCTGCCACGGCGCCCGAGTCGCGCCAGGCGCCCTCAGATCGCGCTGGAATGCCCCGCCTTCGACAGGTCGTAGGCATCGAAGGCCCGCGCAATCATCCGCGTCAGCGGCCGGGCGGCTTCGGGAATGCTCAGGCCGTCGGCGTCCAGCCGCACCATGTCGCCGAACTGCGCGGCAACCGGGGCGAACAGCGCATCCAGCCGCGCCTCCGTCACCGCAAAGCGGTCCAGCAACTCGGCGCGCAAGACGCGGAAATCGCACATCAGCGCCTCGATGATGCGCGCGCGCAAAAGGTCTTCGCCGGCAAAGACATGGCCGCGATGGGTGGCGAACTGCCCGGCGCGAATGGCCCTGGTGTAATCCCCGGTGCCCGACACGTTCTGCGCATAGCCTTGCGGAAAGCGCGAAATCGAACTGGCGCCCAGGCCCACCAGCACCGGCGCCGGGTCATCGGTATAGCCCTGGAAATTGCGCTTCAGCCGGCCGGCCTTCAGGGCCTTCGCCATGCTGTCCTCGGGGCGGGCGAAATGGTCGATCCCCACTTCGACATAGCCGTCCCACAGGAACAATTGCCGCGCCACCTCGAACAGCTGCAACCGTTCCTGCGGCGTCGGCATGGCGTCCGAGGGGATCATCTGCTGGCGCCGGCTCATCCAGGGCACATGGGCATAGCCATAAAGCGCGACCCGGTCGGGCGACAGGCTCAAGAGCTTCTGCACCGAATCGGCAATGCGCGCCTGCGACTGGTGCGGCAGGCCGAACAGGATGTCGGCGTTCAGGCTTTTCACGCCGCGGGCGCGGATCGCCTCGGCGGCAGCACGGGTAATGTCATAGCCCTGCTCGCGGCCGATGGTGGCCTGAATCTCGGGGTCGAAATCCTGCACCCCGATGGAGGCGCGGTTCATCCCCGCCGCCGCCAGCGCATCCAGCCGCGCATCGTCGATCTCGTTGGGGTCGATCTCTACCGAAAACTCGCCGTCCGGCGCCATCGGCGCCACGGCGAACACCGCTGCGGCCAGGTCGGAAATCAGGCCCGCGCCCATCAGCGTGGGCGTGCCGCCGCCCCAGTGCAGCCGGCTCAGCCGCACGCCGGGCGGCAGGTGTTCGGCCAGCAGGCGCAATTCGGCCTTCAGCGTTTCGGCATAGGCGCGCACCGGCGCATCCGAACTGGTGCCTTGCGTCCGGCAGGCGCAGAACCAGCACAGCCGGCGGCAGAACGGCACATGCAGATACAGCGAAATCTCCGAGCCCGCCGGAATCCGGCGGACCCAGTCCAGAAAATGGCCCGGCCCGACCGCGGTGCCGAAATGCGGCGCGGTGGGATAGCTGGTGTATCGAGGCACCTTTGCGTCGAACAGACCCAGCCGTGCGAGTTGCGATTGCGTATCCATCGGCATACCTTGACCCTGTGGACAGGCTTCGACCTTGACATGGATCAATTCTGGGGCAGCAAATGGCTTTGAAAGACTCTCCGCCGAGCATGAACGTGTCCTGCGGCGACTGCCCGATCCGGCATCGGGCCGTCTGTGCGCGCTGCGAAAGCGACGAGCTGGCCGAGCTCGAAACCATGAAATACTACCGCAGCTACGAGGCCGGGCAGACCCTGATCTGGTCGGGCGACCGGATGGATTTCGTGGCCTCGGTCGTCACCGGCATCGCCACGCTGACCCAGACGCTGGAAGACGGGCGGCGCCAGATGGTCGGCCTGCTGCTGCCGTCGGATTTCGTCGGCCGCCCCGGCCGCCCGACCGCCGCCTACGACGTGACGGCGACCACCGATGTGGTGATGTGCTGCTTCCGCAAGAAGCCTTTCGAAGACCTGATGCAGCGCACGCCGCACATCGCGCAGCGCCTGCTGGAAATGACGCTGGACGAACTCGATGCCGCGCGGGAATGGATGCTGCTTCTGGGCCGCAAGACCGCGCGCGAAAAGATCGCCAGCCTCATGGCCATCATCGCGCGGCGCGATGCCACGCTCAAGCTCAAGGGCGGGCGCGGCCCCTTGACCTTCGACCTGCCCCTGACGCGCGAGGCGATGGCCGATTACCTCGGGCTCACGCTGGAAACCGTCAGCCGCCAGATTTCCGCCTTGCGCAAGGACGGCGTGATCGTGCTGGACGGCAAGCGCCACGTCACCGTGCCCGATATCAACCGCCTGCTGGCCGAGGCCGGCGACGACAGCGACGGCGGCTTCATCGGCTGACGCCCCCCATTCCCTTTGCCGGCGCCATCGCGTAAGCCGTGGGTCATGCGGATTCTGTTTCTCGGCGATGTGATGGGCCGTGCCGGGCGCACGGTGGTGGCCACCCGGCTTGGCGCCTTGCGCAAGGACTGGGCGCTGGATTTCGTCGTGGTCAACGGCGAAAACGCCTCCAGCGGCGCGGGGCTGACGGCGGCCCACGCCAAGGCGCTGCTCGAAGCGGGGGCCGATTGCGTCACGCTGGGCGACCACGCCTTCGACCAGAAGGACATGCTGTCCTTCATCGAACAGGAACCCCGCGTCCTGCGCCCGCTGAACTTTGCGAAAACCGCCCCCGGCAAGGGCGCGCGGCTGTTCGCCGATGCCCGCGGCCGCAAGGTGCTGGTGGCGCAGGTGCTGGGTCAGGTGTTCATGAAGCGCCCGTTCGACGACCCGTTCTCGGCCATCCAGCCGGTGCTGCAGGCCCACCCGCTGGGCGGGCTGGCCCAGGCGGTGATCGTGGACATGCATTGCGAGGCGACATCCGAGAAGATGGCGATGGGCCACTGGTGCGACGGGCGCGCCAGCCTTGTCGTCGGCACCCATACCCATGTGCCCACCGCCGATGCGATGATCCTGCCGGGCGGCTGCGGTTACCTGACCGACGCGGGCATGTGCGGCGACTACAACTCGGTCATCGGCATGCAGAAGGAAGAACCGATGCGCCGCTTCATCACCCAGATGCCCGGCGGCCGCTTCGAACCCGCCGGCGGCGAGGCGACGCTGTCGGGCGTCTTCGTCGAAACCGACGACCGCACCGGCCGCGCCACCCGCATCGCGCCGGTGCGGCTGGGCGGGCGGCTGCAACCGGCCACGCCTTGACCCCTTCGCGCCCCGCCCTGGTCGCGGTTCTGCTGGCCATCGGCATCGGCTCGGGCGCCACGCAACCCCTGGGCAAGCTTGCACCGGCACCGGGCACCGACCGCTTCGGCTGGGGCGCCTGCCCGGGCTCGCCGGCGTGGCGCCGGCGCGCCCGCTCCGCCGCCTCGCGGCACCGAAACGAACGAAATGCTTGTGCCGCAGGTGCAAACGGGCGAAAACTCGGCCCGTTGATGAACCGGGGATAACATGATCGGACTTGAACTGTCAGCCAACATGCAGGCCGTCGTTGCCATGGCCATCGTCCTGGGCATGCTGGTGATGTTCATCCGCGAAACCTACCCGGTCGAGGTGGTGGCCATCGGCGGCGCGGTGGCGATGCTGGTGCTGGGCATCCTGCCGCAGAAAGAGGCGCTGCGCGTGTTCTCCAACCCGGCGCCCTGGACCATCGCCGCCATGTTCATCATCGTCGGCGGCCTCGTGCGCACCGGCGCGCTCGATTCCGTCACCCAGATCGCGGCGCGCAACGCCGACAAGCACCCGGCGCGCACGCTGTTCGTGCTGGCGCTGGTGGTGCTGGGGCTGTCGGCCTTCGTCAACAACACGCCCATCGTGGTGGTGATGATCCCGCTGTTCATGCAGCTGGCCAAACAGATGCAGATGTCGCCGTCCAAGCTGATGATCCCGCTCAGCTACCTGTCCATCTTCGGCGGCACCATCACGCTGATCGGCACCTCGACCAACCTGCTGGTCGATGGCGTGGCCGCGGCCAACGGGTTGCCGCATTTCCACATGTTCGAAATCACGCCGGTCGGTCTGGTGCTGGCCTGCATCGGCGGGCTCTACCTGTGGATCGCCGCCCCGCGCCTGCTGCCCGACCGCGACAGCATGGCCGCCCTGCTGTCGGACAAGGCGCGGATGAAATTCTTTACCGAAGTGGCCGTGCCCGAAGGCTCGTCCCTGATCGGCAAGCGCCTGGACGAGGTCGATATCTTCAAGCGCGACACCGCGCGCGTCATCGACGTGCTGCGCGGCGATGCCTCGCTGCGCCGCGATCTGGCCGCCGTGGTGCTCGAGGCCGGCGACCGCGTGGTGCTGCGCACGCCCATGTCCGAGGTGCTGGGCCTGCAAGCCCACAAGGATCTGAAACTGGTGGACAAGCTCAGCTCGGTCCAGACCACCACGGTCGAGGTGCTGATTACCCCCGGCTGCCACATGGTCGGCCGCAGCCTCGGGTCGCTGCGCCTGCGGCGGCGCTATGGCGTGTATCCGCTGGCCGTCCACCGGCGCAACCAGAACATCGGCCGCCAGATCGACGACCTTGTCGTGCAGGTCGGCGACACGCTGCTGCTCGAAGGCGCGCAGGCCGACATCCAGCGCCTCGCCGCCGACATGAACATGGTCGATATCGCCAAACCGTCCGAACGCGCCTATCGCCGCCGCCACGCGCCCATCGTCATCGGGGTGCTGCTGGGGGTGGTGCTGCTGTCCACCTTCGAAGTGGCGCCCATCGTGCTGCTGGCGATGGTGGGGGTGGCCATCGTGCTGCTGACCCGCTGCATCGACGCCGACGAGGCGTTCGAGTTCGTCGATGGCCGGTTGCTCGCGCTCATCATCGGGATGCTGGGGGTGGGGGCGGGGCTCGACAATTCGGGCGCGGTGCATCTGATCGTCGATGCGGTGGCACCGGCGCTGGCCCAGCTGCCGCCCTGGCTGCTGGTGCTGGCGATCTATTCGCTCACCTCCTTTCTCACCGAGATCGTCACCAACAACGCCGTGGCGGTGATCCTGACCCCCATTGCCATCGGGCTTGCGGTGTCGCTGGGCATCGACCCGCGGCCGCTGGTGGTGGCGGTGATGTTCGGCGCCTCGGCCAGCTTTGCCACCCCCATCGGCTACCAGACCAACACGCTGGTCTACGGCCCCGGCGGCTACCGCTTCAGCGATTTCCTGCGCATCGGGGTGCCGCTGAACATCGTGATGGCTCTGGCCGCATCGGTGGTCATCCCGCTGCTGTGGCCGTTCTGACGGCAACGGGGCGCGCCGAATCGTTAACGATTCGTGAAAACGCGCTTGCAAGCCATTGGAATCCTTGGGGTGGTGCCCTGTCCCTCGCAGGGACAGCGCCTGCCCTTGCAGGGCATGGGGGTGGCAGACTATAAGCCCCCGATCCAGGACAAGTCAGAGGTTCCTTCATGGCGGGCCATTCCAAATGGGCGAACATCCAGCACCGCAAGGGCAAGCAGGATGCCATCCGCTCGAAAATGTTCTCGAAGCTGGCAAAGGAAATCACCGTTGCCGCCAAGATGGGCGACCCCGACCCCGACAAGAACCCCCGCCTGCGTCTGGCGGTCAAGGCGGCCAAGGCGCAATCCATGCCCAAGGACGTGATCGACCGCGCGATCCGCAAATCCCAGGCCGGAGACGCGGCGGATTACACCGAGATCCGCTATGAAGGCTATGGGGTGAACGGCATCGCCATCATCGTCGAGGCGATGACCGACAACCTGAACCGCACCGCCTCCAACGTCCGCAGCTACTTCACCAAATGCGGCGGCAACCTCGGGCAGACTGGCTCGGTCAGCCACGCCTTCGACCGCGTGGGGGAAATCACCTATCCGCTCTCGGTCGGCGATGCCGATACGGTGATGATGGCCGCGCTGGAAGCCGGCGCCGACGACGTGGAAACCGACGACGAGGGCCACTTCATCTATTGCAAGGTCGAGGATCTGTCCGAAGTCTCCGACGCGCTGGAAAAGGCGCTGGGGGAATCGACCGAATCCAAGCTGATCTGGCGCCCGCAGTCGCGCACCGAGGTCGATCTCGAAACCGCGCAGAAGCTGATGAAGCTGGTCGAGATGCTGGAAGAAGACGACGACGTGCAGACCGTCACCCACAATTTCGACGTGCCCGACGACGTGGCCGCGAAACTGTAACCCGTGCCGGGGCCGCGATCCGCGGCCCCGCGCGTCTCAGGGTTTGGGCCGGTCGTCCCACTGGCTGGTCAGGATGCGCCGCGCGTCGCCTTCGGGGTCGTCGTACTGGCGGTTCTTCATCGACCAGAAGAACGCAACCAACCCCAGCCCGCCCAGAAACAGCGACACCGGAATCAGGATCGTCAGGATTTCCACGTCCGCCTCCTATTTCAGCCGCATGGCGTTCAGCGCCACGGTGATCGACGACAGTGACATCGCCGCCGCCGCCCACAAGGGCGTGGCCAGCCCCACCAGCGCCACCGGCACCGCCACCACGTTGTAGGCCGCCGAGATGGCAAAGTTCTGCCGGATCCGGCGCGTCGCCTGCCGGGCGATGCGCAAGGCATCGGCCACCGGGGCGATGTCGCGGCCCAGCAGCACGATGTCCGAGGCGACGCGCGCCGCATCCAGCGCCGAAGCCGGCGAGACCGAGGCATGCGCCGCCGCCAGCGCCGCGGTATCGTTCAGCCCGTCGCCCACCATCAGCACCCGCGCCCCGGCCGCCGTCAGCCGGGCGACCTCGGCCGCCTTGTCCTGCGGCAAGGCCCCGGCCATCCAGTCGGCAATCCCCAGCCGCGCGGCCAGATCGGCCACCGGGGCGGGCGCATCGCCCGAGATCAGCTTGACCTTGTAGCCCTGGGCCAGCGCCTCGGCCACCACTTCGGCGGCGCCGGGGCGCAAGGCATCGGCAAAGGTGAAGGTGTGGGTCGTGCCGTCGGGCAGCGCAAGGCAGGTGGCGGTGACGGCGGGGGCCTCGGCGCCCACCCATTCGGCGCGGCCCAGCCGCACGCGGCGCCCGCCAAGGCGCCCTTCGATGCCATAGCCCGGCACCTCGGTCACGTCTTCCAGCACCGCGGGCGCCACACCGGCCGCCTGCACCGCAGCCGCCAGCGACTGCGCCAGCGGGTGCGACGAGGCCGCGGCCAGCGCCGCCGCCACCGCCAGCACCTGCGGGCCGTGGTCGGCCAGGTTCATGGGCTCGGGCGCGCCCATCGTCAGGGTGCCGGTCTTGTCGAAGACCACGGTGTCCACCTCGGCCAGCCGTTCCAGCGCCGAGCCCGACTTGATGAGCAACCCCTTGCGGAACAGCTTGCCCGAAGCCGCCGTCACCACCGCCGGCACCGCCAGCCCCAGCGCGCAGGGACAGGTGATGATGAGCGTCGCGGCCGAGATGTTGATGGCAAAGCGCACGTCGCCCCCCGTGGCCCACATCCAGTAGCCGAAGGCCGAGAACGACAACAGGTGCACCAGCGGCGAATAGGCGCGCGCAGCGCGGTCGGCCAGGGTGGTGTAGCGGCTGCGCGCGCTTTCGGCCACCGCCACCAGTTCGGCCATGCGCGACAACGAGCTGTCGCGCCCCGCCGCCGTCACGCGCACCTGCAAGGGCCCGGTCAGGTTGACCTCTCCGGCGCTGACCACCCGATCGGGGCCGGCCTGCACCGGCATCACCTCGCCGGTCAGCAGCGAGCGGTCCAGTTCGGACGTGCCGGCCACCACGACCCCATCGACCGGCATCCGCCCGCCGGGGCGCACCAGCACCAGATCGCCGGGGCGCAGGTCGGCCACGTTCACGGTTTCCTCGGCGCCCGCGGTCAGGCGGATCGCGCGCGGCACCTCCAGCGCGGCCAGTTCCTGCGCGGCCGACCGCGCCACCGCGCGGGTGCGATGGTCGAGATAGCGGCCGACCAGCAGGAAGAAGGTCAGCATCACCGCCGCGTCGAAATAGGCGTGCCGCCCCGACATCCAGGTTTCGTAGATCGAGATGCCCGAGGCCAGCACCAGCGCCAGGCTGATGGGAAAGTCCATGCCCAGCCGCCCGGCCTTGAGCCCCGCCCAGGCCGAACGGAAGAAGGGCTGCCCGGCAAAGACCACGGTCGGAATGGCGATCATCCCGGAAATCCAGTGGAACAGGTCGCGGGTGGCATCGGTCGCCCCCGACCACACGGCCACGGACAGCAGCATGATGTTCATCATGCTGAACCCGGCAACACCCATCCGCATCAGAAGCTCGCGGCCCTGACGGTCGGTTTCGGTCGCCGACAGCACGCCGGCATCCAGCTCGTAAGCCTCGTAGCCCAGACGGGCGAGATGCGGGATCAGGCTTTCGGCGGTGACCTGGGGCTCGGCCTCGACCAGAACGCGCTTGAGCGTCAGGTTGACCCGGGCATTGCGGATGCCGGGCAGCGCGGCCAGCCCGTCTTCGACGGTGGAAATGCAGGTGGCGCAATGGGCCTGCGGGATCGACAGCATCAACCGCGCTTCGCGCGGGGCGGCGGCGCGGGCGATGGCTTCGGCCGAAGGCGCGGCAGCGCAGGCCGGGCAGGCCGAGACCTGGACATGTTCCTGCGGGTCGGCGGCGAGGGTCATCGGCTCAGCCCTTCACGAACAGCTGGCGCTGCTGGCGAAAGGCGGTGCCGTCGCGGGCCACCGCCTCGATCCTCAGCAGCCACTTGCCGGGGGCCAGGTCCACCGGCGCGACGAAGGCCCCGCCTTCGCGCACGAAGACCGGCAGCCGGTCCTCGCGCGC
>NZ_JBKBQM010000041.1:0-26524 GCF_046292685.1 Gemmobacter sp. | reverse complement strand
GCCGGCCGAGAAGGACAGGGTCGTGCCGCTGTCGGCACAGAACCCGATCATGGAGACGGCGGCACTGAACCGGACCCCTTCGGCCGCAAACGGCACATCCGAAAACGCAGCCAGCGACACGCTGCCCGCGCGGCCAGGTCGCCACGCACGGCGCAGACCACCGGCGCATCCATCCGTGGCAGCCGCGCGATGACCGGATGCAGATCCGAGCTGCAGTCCTTGACGATACCGGGCAACGCCGCAGGATCCTTCGCGAGGCTGCGGATGTCGCCGCCGACCGGAAGGAACCGCCCTTCGGCCGTCAGCAGCACCGCCCGCACATGCGCTCGTCCCGGCCTCCCCGCGTTGCGCCTCCATGCCATAATTCTGGCAAACTGGTCGTAGGCGAATTGATTTTGACCGGCGGCCGCATCACGCCGCTTGCCGGATCACGACCCGCGATAGGTCGAATAGCCGTAAGGCGACAGCAGCAGCGGCACATGGTAATGCGCCTCCGGGTCGGCCATGCCGAACCGGATCGGCACCTGGTCCAGAAACAGCGGCTCGGCCCCGCCTTGCCCGCTGGCGCGCAGATAGTCGCCGGCATGGAAGACCAGTTCATAGGTGCCCACCGCAAAGCGTTCGGCCGGCAGGATATGCGTATCGGTCCGACCATCGGCATTGGTTTCCAGCTCGGCCAGCTTCTCGTGCCCGCGCGGCCCGATGCGATACAGCGCAATGCGCAACCCCTGGGCCGGGCAACCCCGGGCCGTATCCAGAACGTGAGTGGTCAGCCATCCGGCCATGCGTCGTCCTCCTGTCTTTGCACCACTTTGCCCCAAGCGGGCCTGCTCTGCCATCATGGCGCGGTGCGACAGGTGCTTCGGGAAAATCTTGAAACTGCCCCCGCATCTTTCGCGCTATCGATGAAATGACGACAAGACACGAGGGCAAGATGAACCGCTATCCCCGCGATTTCACCGGCTACGGCGCCACACCGCCCGCTGTCCAATGGCCCGGCGGCGCCCGCGTGGCGATCAGCCTGGTGCTGAACTACGAAGAAGGCGGCGAAAACAACATCCTGCACGGCGACGCCGCGTCCGAGGCGTTCCTGTCCGATATCGCGGGGGCGCAGCCCTGGCCGGGCATGCGCCACTGGAACATGGAATCGATCTACGATTACGGCGCGCGGGCCGGGTTCTGGCGGCTGCACCGCCTGTTCACCGCGCGCAACCTGCCGGTCACGATCTATGGCGTGGCCACCGCGCTGGCCCGTGCCCCCGAACAGGTGGCCGCGATGAAATCGGCCGGATGGGATATCGCCAGCCACGGCCTGAAATGGGTCGATCACCGCGACATGCCACTGGAGGAAGAACGCCGCCAGATCGCCGAGGCCGTGCGCCTGCACACCGAGGTCGTGGGTGCCCCGCCGACCGGCTGGTACACCGGGCGCTGTTCGGTCAACACCGTCGCGCTGACCGCCGAACTGGGCCTGCCCTGGATTTCCGACACCTACGACGACGACCTGCCCTATTGGATAGAAGCCGGCGACCGTGACCAACTGGTCATCCCCTACACGCTCGAAGCCAACGACATGCGCTTTGCCACCGCACCGGGCTATATCGAAGGCGAGCAGTTCTTTCGGTATCTCAAGGACAGCTTCGATGTGCTGCACGCCGAAGGCGGGCGGATGTTTTCCATCGGGCTGCATTGCCGGCTGATCGGCCGCCCAGGCAAGATCGCCGGGCTGATCCGCTTTCTGGACTACGCGGCCGAAAAGGGCGGCGCCTGGTTCGCCAGCCGCAGCCAGATCGCCGCGCACTGGGCCGCGCATCACCCGGCAACCCGCCGCGAGCGGCCCAGCCGGATGTCCCGCGAACGCTTCGTCGAACGCTTCGGCGGCGTGTTCGAACATTCCCCCTGGATCGCGGAACGCGCCTGGGCGCTGGAACTCGGCCCCGCGCATGACAGCGCTGTCGGCGTCCACTCGGCGCTGGCCCGCATGTTCCGCAGCGCCAGCGCCGAAGACCGCCTCGGCGTGCTGCGCGCCCACCCCGACCTTGCGGGCAAACTGGCTGCCGCCAAACGCCTGACGCCCGAATCGACGCAGGAACAGGCCAGCGCCGGGCTCGACGCGCTGACCGACGCGGAACGCGCCACCTTCCAGCGGCTGAACGCGGATTACGTCGCAAAACACGGCTTTCCCTTCATCATCGCGGTGCGCGACCACAGCAAGGCCAGCATCCTTGCCGCCTTTCACACCCGCATCGGCAACGACACCGCCACCGAATTCGCCACCGCCTGCGCCCAGGTCGAACGGATCGCCGAAATCCGCCTTCAGGACATGCTGAAATGACGCCCTATTTCACCCCCGCGGGCGGCCTGCCGCCGCAAAACGCGCTGATGACCCAGCGCGCCGTCTTTACCGAAGCCTACGCCTTCATCCCGCGCGGCTGCTTTTCCGATATCGTGACCAGCTTCCTGCCCGGCTGGCGCGATACCCGGCTCTGGGTCATCGCACGGCCGATGTCGGGCTTTGCCGAAACCTTTTCGCAATACGTGATGGAGGTTCAGCCCGGCGGCGGTTCCGACGCCCCCGATGCCGAGGATGGCGCCGAACACTGGCTGTTCTTTACCGGCGGGCTCGCCACGCTCACCATCGACGGCGTCGGCCACGAGCTCGACACCGGCAGCTATGCCTATATCCCCGCCGGCAGCCGCTGGACCCTGCTGGCCGAAGGCGCAGCACCCGCCCGCTTTCACTGGCTGCGCAAACTCTACGAACCTGCCCCCGGTATCGGCGCGCCCGAAGCTTTCGTCACCTCCGACAAGGAAACGCCGGTGCTCTGGATGCCCGACACCGCGGAACGCTGGGGCACCACACGCTTTGTCGACCCCGGCGACCTGCGCCACGACGCGCATGTCAATATCGTCACCTTCCGGCCGGGCGGCGTGATCCCCTTCGAGGAAACGCATGTTATGGAGCACGGCCTCTACGTGCTGGAAGGCAAGGCCGTCTACAAGCTCAACCGCGATTGGGTCGAGGTCGAGGCCGGCGATTTCATGTGGTTGCGCGCCTACTGCCCGCAGGCCTGCTATGCCGCAGGCCCCGGCCCCTTCCGCTATCTGCTCTACAAGGATGTCAACCGCCACGCCAACCTGCGCGGCCCCGGCGCCTTCGGGCGCCTGCGCTGAACGGCCCCATTTTCTGTCCGAAAATATCCCACGGGGGTGCGGGGGTGTGAAACCCCCGCTTCTCCGGCCTGCCACAAGGACCCCCGCCCCGATGTCGCGCACCCTCATCGCCCGCCCGCTGACCGCCCAGGCCTTCGCGCCCTTTGGCCAGGTGCTGGAGGCCACGGGCGATTACCGGCTGATCAACGCCGGGCTCTGCCGCCGCTTCCACGACCGGGCGCAACTCGACTTCGGCCCCGAGGGCCGTGCCGGCATCTCGATCTTCCATGCCGAACCGCGCGCCCTGCCCTATGCCTTCGACCTGATCGAGCGTCACCCGCAAGGCTCGCAAGCCTTCCTTCCGATGACGCAGAACCCCTTTCTCGTCATCGTGTCGGCGGATCCCGACGCCGCGCCGCAAGCCTTCGTCACGGCGCCGGGCCAGGGCATCAACCTCAACCGCGGCACCTGGCATGGCGTCCTGACGCCGTTGCACGCGCCGGGGCTTTTCGCAGTGGTGGACCGCATCGGCGCCACCGCCAACCTCGAAGAACACCGCTACAGCCAGCCCTGGACGGTGCTTGCCCCCTGAGCGGGCCCTGAACCGACCGCATCAAGGGGGCATGCGGCGCCGGCAACAACAAGATGCCCCCACGGGATCGGAGGAGACAACATGAGCACATCCGTGCATCCGGTGGACGAGGTTCTCGCGCCACCCAAGCTTTTCACACTCGGGTTGCAGCACGTTCTGGTGATGTATGCTGGCGCGGTGGCGGTGCCGCTGATCGTCGGGCGCGCGCTGAAGCTGCCACCCGAAGACGTGGCCTTCCTGATTTCTGCCGACCTGTTCGTGTGCGGCATCGTCACGCTGATCCAGTCGCTCGGGGCAACCCAGTGGTTCGGCATCAGGCTGCCGGTGATGATGGGCGTCACCTTTGCTGCCGTCGGCCCGATGATCGGGTTTGCCAACATGCAATCCGGGCCTGAAGGCGCGCAAGCGATCTTCGGGGCGATCATCGCCGCGGGCATCATCTCGATCCTGATTGCGCCGCTGATCTCGCGGATGCTCAGGTTCTTTCCGCCGGTGGTGACCGGCACCATCATCCTGGTGATCGGCGTCAGCCTGATGCGGGTCGGCATCAACTGGATCTTCGGCAACCCGGTGGGGCCGACGGCGCCGCAGATCGTCGACCCGGCCCATGCCGAATGGCTGAAAACCGTGACCGAAGCCGCCAGGGCCGGTGCCGCCGGCATCGCAGAGCCGCCCCCGGGGCTGGGCCTTGCCCCCAAGGCCCCGAACCCGGCCTATGCGCCCCTGGGCAACATCGCCATATCGGCCATCGTGCTGGTCGCCATCCTGGCCATCGCCAGGTTCGGACGCGGTTTCGTGGCGAACATCTCGGTTTTGCTCGGCATCGTCATCGGCGCCGTGATCGCGGTTGCAACCGGCAGGATGCACTTCGACAAGGTCGCCGAGGCCGACTGGTTCGGCCTGATCACCCCGTTCCACTTCGGCATGCCGACCTTCGACCCGGTGATGATCCTGACCATGTCGCTGGTGATGATCGTCGTGATGATCGAATCCACCGGCATGTTCCTGGCCCTGGGCGAGTTGACCGGCAAGAAGATCGACCGCCCGATGCTGTCGGCTGGCCTGCGCACCGATGGCCTGGGCACGCTGATCGGCGGGGTGTTCAACACTTTCCCCTACACGTCCTTCAGCCAGAACGTCGGGCTTGTCGGCGTGACCGGGGTGAAAAGCCGCTTCGTCTGCGTTGCGGGCGGGGTCATCATGATCGTGCTGGGGCTGCTGCCCAAGATGGGCGCGCTGGTCGAGGCCGTGCCGACGATGGTTCTGGGCGGCGCCGGTCTGGTGATGTTCGGCATGGTCGCGGCCACCGGGATCCGCATCCTCGCCAATGTGGATTTTTCCAAGAACCGCAACAACCTGTTCATCGTCGCGGTGTCGATCGGCTTCGGGATGATCCCGCTGGTCGCCCCGAACTTCAAGATGTGGATGCCGCACAGCCTGCATGCGCTGATCGAATCCGGCATCCTGCTGGCTTCGATCGCGGCGGTGCTGCTCAACGCCTTCTTCAACGGCGCCAAGGGCTCGGTCGAAGACGCCAAGGGGGCGGCGATGGTGGCCGACCACTGAGCGGCCGCACCATGCGGGCAGGAACGGCGGCCGCCCGGGGCAATCCGGGCGGCCGCGCGTTTCAAGGGCAAAGCCGATCCAGCGCCCGGCCCAGCGCACTTTCGCCCGGCGCCGGCACCAGCCGCACCGGCAGCGTCAGCACCTTGCGCCGGAAGGCGGGCGGCAGGCGGACGGCATCCTTTTCGGTGGTCACCAGTTGCGCGCGCTTTGCCACGGCCTCGGCCTCCAGCCGGGTCAGAAGCGCGGGGGCAAAGGGCTGATGGTCGCCAAGTGCCACGGCGCCGACCAGCTCGGCGCCTTGTGCCGCCAGGGTGGCGAAGAACTTTTCCGGGTGGCCGATGCCGGCAAAGGCCAGAACGCGTTCGCCTGCCCAGTCCATGCCCATCGCCAGCGGGCGCAATTCGGCGCATTGGCGCGGCAGGGCGGCGCAGGCCGCGCCCCAGACCGCATCGAACCGGGCCTGCGCCGCCGCATCGCCGATGGTCAGCAGCAGGTCGGCGCGGGCCAGGCCCGCCGGCACGGGTTCGCGCAGCGGGCCGGCCGGCAGGCAGCGGCCGTTGCCGAACCCGCGCGCGGCATCGACCACGACGATGGACAGATCCCTGGCCACCGAAGGGTTCTGGTGCCCGTCGTCCAGCAACACCACCTCGGCCCCTGCCTGTTCGGCCAGCCGGACCCCCGCGGCCCGGTCGCGCGCCACCACCACCGGGGCAAAGGCCGCCAGCAGCAGCGGTTCGTCGCCGACCTCCTCGGCCGTATGCCGGGCCGGGTCCACCTGCACGGGTCCGGGCAAGCGCCCACCATGCCCGCGGCTGACCACCGCCACCCGCAGGCCGCGGCGGGCCAGCAGATCGGCCAGCAGGATGCAGGTCGGTGTCTTGCCGGTGCCGCCGGCGTTCAGGTTGCCCACGCAGATCACCGGCACCCCGGCCCGATATCCGGCCCCGCCACGCCTCAGGCGCAAGGCCGTGGCCCGGCCATAAAGCCAGCCCAGCGGTGCCAGCAGCCGGGCCGCCAGTCCGGGCCGGTCGGGCGGGGCAAACCAGAACCCGGGCGCCCGGCTCATGATGCGGCTTCGGGGGCGGCTTCGTCCAGCAAGGCGCCGGCCAGCGTCACCGCCAGCGCCGTTGCCTCGACCCCGGCGCTGACCACGCCCCAGGCGGCCTGCGCCAGACGCGCGCAACGGTCGGGCGCCAGCAAGTCGCCTACCGCCTCGCCCAGATCGGCCGCACCGGGCACCACGCGGCTTGCCCCCGCCTGGCGCAGCCGGTCGAAGGCCCGACCTTCGGAGCCCAGTTCCAGCCCGTGGACAATGGCCGAACCCATCGCCGCAGGCTCGAACGGCGGGCGCAGCGGACCCGGCCCTGCCAGCGTGCCGCCCAGAAAAGTGACCGGCGCCAGGCGATACCACAGGCCCAGCTCGCCTTCGGTATCGGCGATATAGACCTGCGCTTCCTCGATCGGCTCGGGCTCGGCCGATCGCAGCGCGGTATCCAGCCCGAACTGGCCCCGCAACCGTTCGGCCAGCGCCGCCGACCGGGCCGGCACATCGGGCACCAGGATCAGCAGCAACCGGTGCGCCAGCCGCAGCGCCGACAGGTGCGCGGCGGCCACGGCATCGTCCTCGGCCTCGGGCACGCCGACGGCCAGCCAGACCGGGCGCGTGCCGATGGTGCGCGCCAGCGCGGCCCGCTCGGCCTCGGTCACGCGCAGCACGTGCGAGGGTTCTTCCAGCGGGCCGCAGACCCGGATCGAGCCTTCGGGCGCGCCCGCCCGCTGGAACAGGCGCGCGGCCTCGTCATCGGTGACCAGCACGTGCCGGAACGGCGCCAGCAACCCCGGCAACAACCGAGGCCACCAGCGCGCCCCTGGCAGATCGGGCACCCGGCCATCGACCAGCATCATCGGCACCTTGCGGGCCGCCAGCGCATGCAGCAGCACCGGCCGCATGCAACCGTCGAACCAGATGCCCAGATCGGGCCGCCAGTGATCGAGAAAGGCTGCAACGCATTCGGGGCTGTCGGCCGGCGGCGACACCACCAGTGCCGAAGGGCAAACCGCCAGCCCCGGGCAGGTCACGATCACCGTGTCGGCCAGCCCTTCGGCGACCAGCGCCTGTGCCAGCGGCGGCATCGACCGGCCGCTGCCGGCCCGCGGGGCATGAAGCCACACCACACGCCCCACCGGCCGTTGCGGCCAGTTGGCCGGGGCGGGCCCCGACTCCTCGCCATTCAGCAGGCGATATAGCCGCAGGCCCAGCGGCAGCATGCCGTGCTGCCCTTACCGGCCGAGTTCCGATGCCCCGGCGGTCGGCTGCGCCTCGTCGTGCAGGCGATGCAGGTGGGCGATGAAATAGCGCATGTGGGCATTGTCGACCGTGCGCTGCGCCTCGGCCTTCCAGGCCTTGTAGGCGCTGGCATAGTCGGGGAACATGCCGACGATGTGGATATCATCGACATTGCGGAACTCGGTGCTGGACGGGTTCACCAGTTCACCCCCGAACACCAGATGCAGACGCTGTTTTTCCATGCCGAACCCCGTTTCGCTGCGCCTGCACAGACTAGACGATGCGCCCCCGGGGTCAAGCCATCGGCGCGGCTTGACCGGCCCGCCCCCGCCGCCGCACCCGGCCCCGACCCGGCCGAAGCACCCGCCCCATGACCCCGACCCGTGCAACCCCCAGGGACTGGCCCGCCGTTCTGGCGCTGACCCGGGCGGAATTCGCATATATGGACGGGGTGATCGACCCGCCCTCCGCGCTGCACCGGCTGACGCTGGCCGAAATCGAGCGGCAGGCGGAAACCGGGAAAATCTGGGCGATCGGCGCCTCGCCGGTGGCTTGCGTGTCCTTAACGACCAAGGCCGATGCGCTTTTCATCGGCAAGCTGGCGGTTGCCGCACCGCATCGCAGGCAAGGCCATGCCAAGGCGCTGATCGACATGGCGAACCGGCGCGCGACCGGATCGGGCCTGCCGTGGCTGGAGTTGCAGACCAGGGTCGAGCTGGCGGCGAACCAGGCCACGTTCCGCCACCTTGGCTTTGCCGAAGTCGGCCGCACCGCCCACGCAGGCTACGACCGGCCGATGACCATTACCTTTCGCCGCAGCGTTGTCGCCTGACCCAGGGTCTACCACCAGCCCGGATGGGCGCGGGTCGCGCGTTCGACGTCATAGGCCGCGCCGTCGATCGCGCCATCCGTCGCCTGTTCCAGCATGGTGCCGAATGTGGGCAAACCGGCCAACTGGTTGCCGCAGACCCACAGTTTCGACCGCTGCAAGGCGCGGGGGCATTGCGCATAGACCTCGGCCACCCGGATCACCATCACGGTGCGCGGGTGCCGGCCTTCGCGTTCGAAACGGCCACGAAGCGCAGGGGCAGCCGAGACGCGCGCCGTGCCGTTGCCCCGGATCGCAGTGGTGAAGCCGGCAATCAGGAACAACAGGCTGACGCGCCCATCGCGCACGATATTGCGCAGCGTTTCGATGCGGTCGTTGCCTTGCCAGTCGGGCAACAGCAGGGTTTCGGGGTCGGCCACCGTCACCACCGGGTCGCGGTCGCCGCGCGGGCTGCCATCGGTGCCTTCGGGACCGACGGCAGACAGCACGCCGAACCTGGACCGTGCGAGGAAAGCCGCACAGGCCGGGGTCAGCCGGGCGCCGCCTTGCGCAAGGCGGGGGCCTTGGGCGTGCCGTAATGGGCATGGAGGCTGTCGAGGTCGGTGATCCAGCCGGTCATCGCGGCGCCCGAAACCCCGCTTCGGCCATCAGGGCATCGGACCGTTCCTCGACCACCCGTTCCAGTTCGGCCATGAATTCGCCCACAGGCTTGCCGGCCGGAATGCGCGGCAGGAAATCCACTACCGCCACGCCCGGCATCCGCAGCAGGCTGCGCTTGGGCCAGAGCACACCGACGTTGGTGGCAACCGGCACGCAATCCTGCCCGAGATCCTGGTAGATCGCGCCGGTGCCGATCTTGTAGGGCCGCTTTTCGCCCGGCGGCACCCGGGTGCCTTGCGCATAGATGATGAGCTGACCGCCCGCGTCGTGGCGGGCCCTGGCCTCGGCCAGCATCTTCTTGATGGCGGCGCCACGCTTGCCGCGATCGACCGCGATGCAGCCGATGCGTGTGGCATACTGGCCGAGGATCGGGGTCCAGAGCAGTTCCTTCTTCATGATGAAGCGCCCGCGGGGCACGGCCGAGAAGATCAGCAGGATATCGAAGAACGACTGGTGCTTGGCCGCGATCAGAACCGCATCGCGCGGCGGGGCCCCCCGCACCTCGGACCGCAGGCCGACAAGCAGGCGGGCCGAACCGATGACCCAGCGGCAGTAAAGGTGGCAGGCGGCATAGGCGCCGCGCGGGCTGACCAGCGCCCAAGGCAGGAACAGCACCCCCATCACCGCCATCGCCAGATACATCTGCACGATGAACACCAGCGACAGCACGTATTGCAGGCCCAGCCTCAGCGGCCCCATGCGGGTCATGTCAGTTCAACTCCCTCAGTTTCGCCAGTGCGGCGGTGCGGGTGGCCGCCCAGGCCACCAGCGCGGCCAGCAGCGGCAGCATCAGCGGCAAGAGCCACCCCCGGCCCTGAAACCCGAGGCCCGTCAGGAACCCGCCCGCGGCATCCGCCGACGGCAGCAGCAGAATTCCCAGCATGCCGGCCGCCATGCCGGCCGCCGAACCCGCCGCCGCGCGCAAGGTAAAGCGGCGCACGAAGGCCCCGGCGATGAAACCATCCTGCGCGCCGACCAGCCGCAACACGCGGATCACCTGCGCATTGGCGGCAAGTGCGGCATTGGCGGCAAGGGTAATCATGGCCGCCATCGCCCCGCCGATCAGCGCCAGCGACAACCAGCCCAGCAGGCGCAACCGCTCGGCCGCCACGGCCAGCGGCCGGCGCCAGCGGGTGTGGTCATCCAGCACGGCGCCCGGTGCCTCGGCCTGCAGGCGCAGACGCAGGCCCTGGGCATCATAGCCGCCTTCCGCCTCGGTAAACTCCACCAGCTGCGGCAAGGACAGGCTGTCCACCGGCAGGTCGGGGCCGAACCAGGGTTCCAGAAGCGCGCGCTGTTCCGCGGCACTCAGCGCCCGCGGGCCGGCCACCCCCGGCGTGGTCGCCAACAGGTCCAGAACCGCGCGGGTCTGGGCCGCCATCTGGTCGGGCGGGGCGGAAATGCGGATCGTTGCGGTGCTGGTCAAGGCGTCGGACCAGCGGTCGGCCAGCCGCCCCGAGGCCAGCGACAGCGCCAGCGCGAACACCGCCAGAAAGGTCATGGCCCCGGCGGTGAAACCTGTCAGCCAGGCGGTGTGGCCGGTGGGGGGCACCACGCGATCGGACGCGCGGTCGCGGCCCAGGCCCAGCCGCTGCGGCAATGCCTTCACATTCACAGGTCTGCCCCCGCCAGTTGCACCCGCCGGTTGGCAATACGCAGCACGCGGGCCGAAACTTGGCCCTTGGCTGCCCGGATCAGGTTCATGTCATGGGTGGCGACCACGATGGTCTTGCCCATGCGGTTGAGCTCGACGAACAGCTTGAGCAGCCGCAACGACATGTCCCAGTCGAGGTTGCCGGTCGGCTCGTCGGCCACGATCACCTCGGGCGACATGATGACCGCCCGCGCCACCGCGGCGCGCTGCCGTTCGCCCCCAGAAAGCGAGGGCGGCAGCGCATCGGCCAGCGGGCGCAGCCCGACCCAGCCCAGCAGATCCTGCAAATCGGCCACGTCGGGTTCGCGCCCCGTCACGGTTGCCGGCAAGGCCACATTGGCCGCCACCGGCAGATGGTCGAGAAACTGGCAATCCTGGTGCACCACCCCCACGCGGCGGCGCACCAGCGCCACATCGTCGCGGCTCAGCCCGCGGACTTCCTTGTCGAACAGGGTCAGCCGGCCCGAGCTGGGCAGCAGGTCGGCATAGCACAGCTTGAGGAACGTGGTCTTGCCCGACCCCGACGGCCCGGTCAGGAAATGGAACGATCCCGGCGCCAGCACCAGCGAGATGTCGGACAAAAGCTCGCCACCGCCATAGCTGTATCCCACCTTGTCGAACGAAATCACGCGGGCTCCTCTGGCGAATCAGGCCCGCGCAGAATGGCCCGCAGCGCGAAGCCTTGCAAGGAAGGCCGTTCGCCGCATCCTGCCCGGGCTGGAACTGCCGCAATTCCCTTGTTAAGGTTCGCGCGATTGGTGGGGCCCGGGGGGCGGGCGGCCAGCATGGGGATACGGCCGATGCGTTTGATCTGCCCGAATTGCGACGCCCAGTACGAGGTGGACGCCAGCCTGATCCCCGAAACGGGGCGGGACGTGCAATGTTCCGATTGCGGGCATGTCTGGTTCCAGCCCCCGGAGGGCGCCGCCGAGTCAGACCTTGCGCTGGATGACGATATCGCGGCCGTCGTGGCGCCGACGGTTCCGGCCGCGCCGGCGCCGCCGACCATGCCGGCAGCGACAAGGCCGGCAGCGGCAAGGCCGGAACCCGAACCCGATCTGGCGCCGGGCGCCGAGGAACCCGACCCCCAGGTCCTGCGCCGCCATACGCTGGACGAAAGCCTGCTGGCCGTGCTGCGCGAGGAGGCCGAACGCGAAACCCGCGCCCGGGCCGAAGAAGCCGCCCGCGCCGCCGGCCGCGGCCTGGAGATGCAGCCGGAACTGGGCCTGGGCGACCCTGCCCCGGCCTTGCGCATCCGCCCCCGCGCCACGCCGGCCACGGCGCCCGAGCCCGAGGAGGCTGTCGCACCGGCCCCCGGCGGCGCGCCGCCAGCCCCCGCACGCCCCGCCCGGCGCGAACTGCTGCCCGACATCGACCGCATCAACTCCACGCTGGACGCCAGCAATGCCACCCGCCACGGCGCGCCTGGCAGTGCCTTGCCCGACACCCCGGAACGCCAGCGCAGCGGCTTTCGGCGCGGGTTCCTGCTGGTGCTGGTGCTGGGGGGCCTGGGCTGGACCGCCTATGCCCAGTCCGAACAGCTTGGCGAAGCCTGGCCGCAGCTGCGCCCGGCGCTCGACGGGTTCGTGGCCGTGGTGGACAAGGCGCGTCTGGCGCTGGACGGTCTGGTGCGCGGCTTGCTGGGCACGCTGCAGGGCTGATGCCGCGCCGGCGGCTCAGGCCGCTTCGTAACGGTTGAAAACCTCCAGACGGCCGTCGCGCCGCACAAGCAGCACGTCATAGGCTTCGCGCGCTGTCTCGGGGCCCATGCCGGGCGACCCGTAAGGCATGCCGGGCACCGCCAGACCGATCGCGTCGGGTCTTTCGTCCGGCAACCGCCGAATGTCGGCAACCGCAACATGCCCTTCGATCACGTAGCCGGAAATGCGGCCCGTGTGGCAGGAAAAGGCGGCTTTGGGGATGCCGGACTCTCGCTTGAGCGCGAGGAGCCGACCGGGGTCGAGGTGTTCGACCGTCACCGACAGGCCGGCGGCGCGCAGGATATCGATCCAGGCATTGCAGCAACCGCAATCCGGGTCTTTGGCCACGTGCAGCACCGGGCCGGCAGCGCCCACCACCGCAGGGGTCACCAGCAGCCCGGCCGCGGCAAGCCCGGAAAGCATCAGCGAACGGCGGGACAAGGCTTCGGGTCGGGTCATTCGGGTCTCCGGGCGGTGGGTGCGGGCAGGATAGCAGCGCAACCCTGCGGTTCAAGCCGGGTCAGCCGCCACCGAAGGGCACCGCAAGCCCGCGTGGCGGGCCGGATGGCGAAAAGTTGCGCTGGATCAAGGCGAGAACCTTGGCGGACCCGGACGATGCGGTCTAGACTGACGCCCGGCGCAACGTGGCCGGCGCGGCGCCCGTAGCGCCCTCAACAGGAAGGCCAACCGATGCCGAAGACCTCTGCACCCGCGCCCGCCCGCCGGCAGGCCCGTGCCCGCAAGCCCGACCGCCCCGCCCTGCCCCCGGCGCCTGCGGGCAAGCCTGCGGCGCCACAGCCCGTGCCAGCGGCGCCGCAGAACGCGCACCCGCATCTGGCCCTCGACCGCAGCGTGCGCGCGACGTTGGCGCGGCTCAGTGCCGGGGTCTCGACCCATGCCTTCATGCAGGCCTGGGCGGATTGGGCCTATCACCTGGCGGAATCGCCGGGGCGGCAACTGGAGCTGGTGGAGCGTGCCCAGCAGAACGCCTTGCGGCTGATGGCCCATGCTGCCAGCACCGACCCCAAGGCACCGCCGCCGTTCGCGCCCAAGCCCTTCGACCACCGCTTTACCCACCCCGGCTGGAAACTGCTGCCGTTTCGCCTGTGGCAGCAAGGGTTCCTTGCAGTTCAGGACTGGTGGGACCACGCCACCGACCGCCTGCGCGGGCTGAGCCCCGAAGACGCCGAGCGCACCCGCTTCATGGCGCGCCAGATGCTCGACACGGTGTCGCCTTCGAACTTTCCGCAGCTGAACCCCGAGATCATCGCCGCCACGCTGGCCACCGGGGGGCGCAACCTGACCACGGGTGCCGCGCATTTTGCCGAGGATTTCGTCAAGACCGTCACCCAACGGCACGACCCCGCACCGGAAGGCTACCGGGTGGGCACCGATCTGGCCTGCACGCCCGGCACGGTGGTGTTCCGCAACGACCTGTTCGAACTGATCCAGTATGCCCCGCAAACCGCGTCGGTGCAGGCCGAACCCGTGCTGATCGTGCCGGCCTGGATCATGAAATACTATATCCTCGACCTGTCGCCGCACAATTCGATGGTGCGGCATCTGGTATCGCAAGGGTTTACCGTCTTTGCGATTTCGTGGTGCAACCCCACGGCGGAACAGGCGGGCCTTTCGCTGGAAGATTACCGGACCCGCGGTGTGATGGCCGCGCTGGAGGCGGTGAACGCCATCGTGCCCGACCGCAAGGTGCATGCCGTCGGCTATTGCCTGGGCGGCACAATGCTGGCCATCGCCGCCGCAACGATGGCGCGCGACCATGACGACCGGCTGGCCAGCATCACCCTGATGGCCGCGCAGGTGGATTTTGCCGAGGCCGGCGAACTGCTGCTGTTCGTCGATGAAAGCCAGGTCGCGTTTCTCGAGGACATGATGTGGGATCAGGGCTATCTGGACCGTCCGCAGATGGCGCGCACCTTTTCCACCATCCGCTCCGAGGATCTGATCTGGTCGCGGGCGGTCAAGCGGTATTTCCTGGGCCAGGACGACCTGCCGAGCGACATGGGGGTCTGGGTGGCCGATACCACCCGGATGCCCGCCTGCATGCATTCGCAATACCTGCGCGGGCTGTTCCTGGAAAACCGGCTGACCGCCGGCCGCTTTGCCGTGCAAGGCCGGGTGATCGCGCTGAAGGATATCGACGCGCCGATGTTCGTCGTTGCCACCGAAACCGACCACATCGCGCCCTGGCGCTCGGTCTACAAGACGCAGTTGTTCACCGACTGCGACCTGACCTTCGTGCTGACCAGCGGCGGCCACAACAGCGGCATCGTGAACGAACCCGGTAACCCGCGCAGCCGTTATGGCATTGCGCACCGGCCGGCCGGGGCGCTGTATTCGGGGCCCGACGAATGGTTCGCCCAGGCGACATTCCGCCCGGGGTCGTGGTGGCCCGAATGGTGCACATGGCTGCAAGGCAAGAGCAGCGGGCAAACGCCCCCGCCCGGAATCGGGGCACCCGACAAGGGTTATGCCCCGCTGCTGGCGGCGCCCGGCACCTATGTCTTCCAGACCTGACCGGCGCGCGCGAAGGAGATCGCCTTGTCCGATCCACGCCTGACCTTTCATGGCGCCGCAGGGGCGGTGACCGGATCGTGCCTGCGGCTGGAAACGGCCCAGGGGCAAATCCTGATCGACTGCGGCATGTTCCAGGGGCCCAAGACGGAAAAGGAACTCAATTACCGCCCGTTTCCCTTTGCCCCCGACCGGGTCGCGGCCGTCATCCTCAGCCATGCGCATATCGACCACTCGGGCCTGTTGCCCAAGCTGGTGCGCCACGGCTTCAAGGGTGCCATCCATGCCACCCCGGCCACGATCGACCTGGCCGGGGTCATGCTGCCCGACAGCGCCCATATCCAGGAAATCGAGGTCGAACAGTTCAACCGCCGCGCCGAACAGCGCCACCGCGACCGCGTGGAACCGATCTATGACAGCCACGATGTCGAGGCCTGCATGGCGCTGTTCCGCCCGCACGTTCGGAACGACTGGTTCAACGTGCTGCCGGGTCTGCGCGCCAGGTTCTGGAACGCCGGGCACCTGCTGGGCTCGGCCTCGGTCGAAATCGAAATCGCGCATGGCGCCGCCCCGCTGCGGCTGCTGGTGTCGGGCGACATAGGGCCGGATGCCAAGCTGATGCAGCCCGACCCGCAAGGCCCTTCCGGCGTCGATTACCTGGTCTGCGAATCCACCTATGGCGACCGCGACCGCGACGATGCCAGCGCCGAGCGGCGCCGCACCCTGCTGCGCGACGAGGTGCGCGCCGCGATCCACCCCGACGGGGCGCTGCTGATACCCTCGTTTGCGGTGGAGCGGGCGCAGGAACTTGTCAGCGACATCGGCCGGCTGATCGCCGAAGGGCAGTTGCCCGACATTCCGATCCACATCGACAGCCCGCTTGCCACCCGGGCAACACAGGTCTTTGCCCGGCATCACCGCGAACTGGAAGAAGGTGCCGTGCTGATGCGCGGCCTGAAGGCGCGCAACCTGCATTTCACCGAAACGCGCGAACAAAGCATGGCGCTGGACCGGCTGCGCGGGTTCCACATCGTCATCGCTGCGTCGGGCATGTGCGACGCCGGGCGCATCCGCCACCGGCTGAAGAACTGGATCTGGCGCGACGAGGCCACCGTGCTGTTCACCGGCTATCAGGCCGAAGGCACCCTGGGCCGCATCCTGCAGGATGGCGCTCGGTCGGTGCGGATTCAGGGAGAGGAGTTTGCGGTGCGCGCGCGCATCCGGTCGCTGGACCTGTATTCCGGGCATGCCGACGGGCCGGAACTGGTGAAATGGGTGCAGGCCCGGCTGCCGCTGACCCACGATGTTTTCCTCGTCCACGGCGAGCCCGATGCCATCGAGGGGCTGGCCACGCGGCTGCAAGGGGTTGTTGCGCCAAGGCACATCCAGCGCCCGGAACTGGACGAAACCTTTGCCCTGACCGCCACCGGCGCCCAGAGGCTGCAAGATGCCCCGCCGCCGCGACTGGCGCCGAAAAAGGTCGGACGGCTGGACTGGCACAACGATCTGTCGCGCCTGATCCTCGACATCAACGATGCGCTGGCAGCCAGCCCCGACGAAAGGCAGCGTGCCGTTCTGATCCGCCGTTTGCGCCGGGCGCTGGACGGCGAAGACCCCGACCCGGCGCGGCAGGGCTGACCGGCGCCACCGTCACCCGGCCAACGGCAACTGCAGGCACACCTGAAACCCGCTCGCCTGCCTTGGGCGCGGCGAATGCAGGGTCAGGTCGCTTCCGATACGTTCGGCGATCGCCGCGACGATGGCCAGGCCCAACCCGCTGCCTTCGGCGCGGCCCCCGGCGCGCTCGAACCGCGCGGTCAGACGAGCCAGAACCTCGGGCGGCACGACGGGCCCGTCGTTCGCCACGCAAAGCCGCCCGTCGGGTTGCAAGGTCAGGTCCACAGGGCCCTGGCTGGCCCCGTGGCGCAAGGCATTGTCCAGCAGGTTGCGGCACAGGATGCCGAAGGCATCGGGGTCGAGGTCGGACATCACCGGGGTTTCGGGCAGACACAGGGCAATGCGCCCGGGCGGCAACCCGCGCCCCAGGTCGGCGGCGACCATCTGTGCGATGGCGCGCAGATCGGTCGCCCGGTCCTGCCTGAGCCGCCCGCCTTCGGCCCGGGCCAGTTGCAGCAACCGTTCGGACAGGCGGGTCAGGCGTTTCAGCGTCGCCTCGATATCGGCGGCCCGCGCGACCGCGGCCGGATCGGCGCTTTCCGCCTGCAACCGCTGCGCCTGTGCGATGGCCCCGGCCAGAGGTGTGCGCAATTCGTGCGCGGCGTTGGCGGCAAAGCTGCGTTCGGCCTGAAACGCGCCGTCCAGCCGCGCCAGCAAGTCGTTCAAGGCGGCGACGACAGGGGCGATTTCGGACGGCAGGCCGGTTCCGGCCAGCGGTGCCAGGTCGCGGGCGTTGCGCGCGGCAAGGCTGTCGCGCAACCGGCGCAAGGGCGCAAGGCTGGCCTGCACCGCCAGCACGATGGCCCCCAGCGCCAGCGGCACCACCACCAGCAACGGCGCCACCAGACCCAGCCGGAGTTCGCGCGCCACCGCAGCGCGGTGGGCCAGCGGCTCGGCCACGGTGATGCGCACCGTATCCCGCACCGCCGCATCGCTGTAGAGCCGATGGCTGCCGGTGGTGGCAAAGCCGGGCCCGGCCCAGGCCGGGAACAGCGCCGGATCCGCCCCGTGCGATTGCAGCAGCACCTGCCCGGCATCATCGCGCACGATGTAGGTAAAGTATTCCTCGTGCGGTCGGATGGCCCCCAGCCGCTGGGTCACGCCGGCCTCCTCTCGCCCCAGGATGTCGATGACCGCCAGGGGCAACAGGCGCTGCGCGGTTTCCTGCAAGGCAGAATCGAACACCCTGTCCATTTCGCGCTGCAGCACGAACCCGGTGGCCACCGCGCCCGCAGCCCAAAGTGCCGTCAGCAGCACCCCGAGCGACAGCGCCAACCGGGCCTGCAAACTGCGCGGCCGCATCAACCCCGACCCAGCCGGTAGCCCAGCCCCCGCTCGGTTTCGATCACGTCAGCCCCCAGTTTCTTGCGCAGGCGGCTGACATGCACCTCGATGGTGTTGCTTTCGACCTCGGCATCGAAGGCATAGAGCTTTTCTTCCAGCTGCGCCTTGGACATCAGCTGCCCGGGGCGGGTCAGCAAGGCTTCGAACAGCGCCCATTCCCGCGCCGTCAGCGCAACCGGCTTGCCCGCGCGCAGCACCCGCCGAGCCGCCAGGTCGATCTGCAGCGGACCATGCGTGACCAGGGGGTTGGGGTTGCCGGCATAGCGCCGGGCCACCGAACCGACGCGGGCGGAAAGCTCGGCCAGGTCGAAGGGCTTGACCATGTAATCGTCGGCCCCGGCGTTCAGGCCTTCGATCCGGTCGGAAATCTGGTCCAGCGCGGTCAGGATGATGACAGGCGTCGCATCGCCCCGCCCGCGGCGCGCGCGCAGGAACGCCACGCCGCGCCCGTCGGGCAGCATGAGGTCCAGAAGCACCAGGTCATAGGCCGTGGTCGCCATCGCCTCGGTCGCGGCATCCAGGCGGGTGACCCAATCCACCGAATGGCCGTCGGCCGCCATCTGGTCGCGCACGGCGGCGCCCAGGATGGTATCGTCCTCGATCAGCAGGATGCGCATGGCTTGTCCGGGTTGCGTTGATGCTCTGGCACCATACTGCGCGCGGCGGCTGACGCAAAGCTGACCGACAAGGGCCGGCGCCTTCAGGTTCCCGTCAGCCGGATAAGGCATGGTGCCAGCAAACGGGTCGCTGCACGGAGTGTGGACCATGAAACGTATCACGACAATGGTGGTGCTTGCCGTTGCCGCCGTTTTGGCCGCCGGCGCAGCGCGGGCCGACGACGATTGCTTTGTGCCGATGGCCGACTGGCAACCGCGCGAGGCCGTGGCGCAACTGGCCGCGCAAAACGGCTGGACCGTGCGGCGCATCAAGATCGACGACGGCTGCTACGAAATCGACGGACGCGACGCCGAAGGGCGGCGGATCGAGGCCAAGGTGCACCCCGGCACGCTGGCCGTGATCGAGCTGGAAATCGAAGGCAGCGCAGGCCGCGCCAGACGCAAGGGGCAGAACGATGACTGACACCTCCCGCCCGGCCTGGAAACTCAGCAGCCTGCTGCCTTGGCCGGCCCGGCACCCGATGGCCCCGGGCGACGTCATGCGCGGGCTATCGGGCGCGTTGCTGCTGGCCACCCCTGCCGTCTGGGCTGCATGGCTGGGTCTGGCAACCTATGCACCCTGGGGGGCCGCGGCGGGCCTCGGCATCGCCTTTGGCGCGGCCGCCGTGGTCGTGATGGCCGAGGCATTGATCCTGGCCGCTCGGCCCCGGTTGCTGGAGCCCTTGTTCGGCGGGCTGGACCGGATGTACCGCGCGCACAAATGGCTTGGCATCGCGGCGCTCGTGCTGATGATCCTGCACAATTCGGCCGAACCCGAATTCGAACACGCGGTGCGCGAAACCGCGGCCGGCGAGCTTGCCGAAGGCGCGGGCGAACTTGCCTTCAACGCGCTGCTGGCGATGATCGCGCTGAGCCTGCTGCGGCGGCTGCCTTTTCTGCCGTTTGAAACCCCCTATCACTGGTGGCGCCTTGCCCACCGCTTCATGGGGGTTCTGTTCGGGCTGGTGCTGTTCCATCAATTCCTGGTCGACCTGCCGGCCGGCATATCGCCGACGCTGGCCTGGCTGCTGAACGGGTTCGGCGCGGCGGGTCTGGCGGCCTGGGTGCATACCGAACTCCTTGCCCCGCTGTTGCGCCGGCGGACCTATTCCGTGCGCAGCATCGAGCGGCAGGGCACCACTGTCAGCCTGGTTCTGGCGCCCGAAGGGCGGCCGATGCGCTGGCAACCGGGGCAGTTCGCCTTTGTGCGGTCGCCAGCCGCGGGGCTGGCCGAACCGCACCCGTTCACCATCGCCAGCGCCCCTGCACCGGACGGCACGCTGCGGCTGGCGGTTCGCACGCTGGGCGACTGGACCCGGCGCCTGCCCGGCGCCTTGCAGCCCGGCGCGCAGGTGCTGCTGGAAGGCCCCTACGGGCGGTTCGACTTTCGCAAGGGCGGGGCGCGCCAGGTCTGGCTGGCAGGTGGAATCGGCATCACCCCGTTTCTGGCCTGGGCCGAAAGCCTGAAGGCGGACGACCCCCGCGACATCCACCTTGTCGTCAGCGTCCATGACCCCGAAGACCTGATCGGTCTGCCGGTGCTGCAGGCAGCCGCAGCGCGCAACCCGCGCTTCGGTTTCACCGTGGTTGCCAGCGGGCAGACCGGGCGCCTGACGGCGGCGCGGCTGGTCGGGTTGGTGCCATTTGCGATTGCGGGGGCCGATCTGTGGTTCTGCGGGCCGGATCGCCTGCGCGAAAGCATCGTTCAAGGGCTGAACGCCCTGGGCCAGGCGCCGGGCCGCGTGCGGTTCGAAGCCTTCGACTTCGCCTGATCCGGGGCGAATCTTTCGTTGCGCTGGCCGCCCGGTTGCCTTGCGACCGGGCGGTTTTCGTTCCTGACGGCAAGCTGAAGCAAAAAGCGCGATGCCGTCAGGATGGGCTCAGGGGAACAAGGCAGATTGACAGCACCACGAACAAGGAGGCTTTCCCATGAAACCCACCCATCGCCTGCTGCTGGCCACCACTGCCGCAGCCACCCTGCTTGGCTTTGTTACCGCCGCATCCTTTGCCGATGCACCGCGCAAGGGCCACGAGGCCCGGGCAGAAGCGGTGTCCGGCAGCGAACACGATGCACGCCACAAGACCGGCTATCGCGTCGCGGGGCGGCACGACGATGATGACGATGACGACGATGACGATGACGACGATGATGACGATGACGACGGCGGAAACGCCCGGCGCAGGGCCATTCAGGCGCCGGGTCAGATGGCACCCGTCGCACCGCCGAACAACGGGCTGTTCGGCAACGGTGCGCCACCGCGCGTGCAGGTGAACTGAACCGCGCCCATCCACCGAAAGGACCAGAGTCATGAGACCCCTTCTTGCCGCCTTGGCGCTGACGACGGCGCTGACCCTTCCCGGCGTCGCCCTTGCCCGGCCCGTCACGCTGAGCACCACCTTGACCCAGTATGGCGGCGACGGCGCCTATCTGGCGCTTTATGTGACCGACCCTGCCGGCAAATATGTCGGCACCCTGTGGATGGCCGGCAGAAAGTCCAAGTATTACGAACATCTGTCCGACTGGTATCGCGCCACCGGCGGCGATCTTGCGCAGATCGACGGCATCACCGGGGCCAGCGTCGGCGCCGGGCGCACGCTGGAAATCACGCTCGACCTGGCGGATGCGCTGTTCGATGCCGGCTACACCCTGCACATCGACGCCGCGGTCGAGGACATGCGCGACAGCCCGAACGAAATCGCCGTGCCGCTGACCAGCGCCGGCGCCGGCACCCCGGTGCCGGGCCGCCGCTACATCGCGCGCTTTTCCTACGACATGTAAGGAGGCGGCCCGATGTTGCGCGCGTTTCACCGTTGGCCCGGTCTTGCGGCGCTGGTGCTGCTGAGCGTCATGGCGATCAGCGGGGCCGCACTTTCGCTGTTCCCGGCGTCCGAGCGGCTGCAGGCCCCGCAGGCCGAAACCGGGCTTTCGGTTGCAGACCTGGCGACGCGGCTTGTCGCGCGGTATCCGGGGCTGGAAACCATTCGCCGCGCACCTTCGGGCCGCATCACCGCCTGGTGGTTCGAAGGCGGCACCCCCCACGCCGCCGTGATCGACCCCGCAACGGCAGAGCCCGTCGCCTCGGCCGACCCGAACCCGGTGCAGCGCTGGTTGACCACGCTGCACAGGTCGCTGTTTCTGGGCGATGCGGGCCGGGCGACCGTGGCGGCGGGGGCCCTGGCGATGCTGGTACTGGCACTGTCCGGGGCGGTTCTGGTGGCACGGCGCACCGGCGGGTGGCGCCGGTGGTTCGGGCGGCTGCAAGGCCCGTGGGCCGGCCGGTGGCACGTGGCCATCGCGCGGGCGGTGGTGCCGGGGTTGGTGCTGCTGTCGGTCACCGGGCTGTGGATGGCCGCGGGCACCTTCGACCTCTTGCCGCGGGGCACACCGGCGCAACCTGTCGCGGTGGAGGCCAGCGGGTTGCAAGGGGCCGACATCGGCACCATGCCGCTGTTGCAGCAAACCCCGGTGGCCAGCCTGCGCGACCTGAGCTTTCCCTATCCCGGCGATGCGACCGATGCCTTTACCCTGAAAACCGACCGCGGCACGGCGCTGATCGATCAGGGCACCGGGCAGCTTCTGTCCTGGACCGACCGCAGCACGATGGACCGGGTCTCGGATGTCGTCCGCATGCTGCACACCGGGCAAGGTGCGGCGGTGCTGGGGCTGCTCATGGGGTTGACCGCGTTGGTCGTGCCGGTGCTGGGCGCGACGGGCGCCTGGATCTGGGCCACACGCCCCCGGGCCGGGGCGCGGATCCGCGGCAACCTGCCGGCCGGAAGCGCCGACACCATCGTGCTGGTCGGCAGCGAAACCGGCAGCACCTGGGGCTTTGCCGCCACGCTGAACGCCGCCTTGTCCGGCGCGGGATACCGCGTGCATGTCGGGCCGATGTCGGCCTTCGACCCGGCCCGGTATCCGGCCGCGCAGCGCATCTTCCTGCTGGCGGCCACGCAAGGCGACGGGCAGGCCCCGGCCTCGGCCCACGGGTTTCTGGACCGGCTGCAGGCGCTGGACCATGCCCCGACTGCGCCGGTTGCGGTGCTGGGCTTCGGCGACCGCAGCTTTGCCGGCTACTGCGCCTATGCCGCCGCGGTTGCCGATGCCGTTGCGGCAAAGGGCTGGCGGCTGCTTCTGCCTTACGAAACGATCAATCGCCAGTCGCCGCAAGAGTTCGCACGCTGGGGCGAGGCCCTGGCCCAAGCCCTTGGCAAGCCGATCACGCTCCGGCACGCCCCGGCGCAGCCGAAAACCCGGCCGCTGGTTCTGACCGCCCGAGAGGATTTCGGCGCCGAGGTGCAGGCCCCGACAGCGATCCTGCGCTTTGCCTTGCCGGCTGTTCCGTTGTGGCAGCGGCTATTGGGCAAGGGGTTCGGCCGGTTCCAGCCCGGCGATCTGCTGGGCATCCTGCCCGAAGGCAGCGATACGCCGCGCTTCTATTCGCTCGCCTCGGGCAGCCGGGACGGGTTTGCCGAAATCGTGGTGAAGCGCCGGCCGGGCGGGCTGTGCTCGGACCAGTTGCTGGCGCTGGAACCGGGGGGCAGCGTGCGCGCCTTCGTGCGACCCAACCCGGGGTTCCGCGCCGGCACCGGCCGGGCGCCGCTGATCCTGATCGGCGCGGGCACCGGAATCGGGCCGCTGGCCGGGCTGATCCGCGCCAACCGGCGCAAGCGGCCCGTGCACCTGTTCTTCGGCATGCGCCACCCCGAAAGCGACTTCCTGTATCGAGATGCGCTGACCGCGTGGCAAGGCGATGGCCGGCTGACCCGGCTGGTCACCGCCGTGTCGCGCGGCGCCCGGCCGCGTTACGTGCAGGATGCCTTGCGTGCCGATGGGGCCGAGGTCGCGCGGCTGATCGCCGCCGGGGCCCGGGTGATGGTCTGCGGCGGGCGCGACATGGCAGCCGGGGTCGCAGCCGCCCTCCAAGACATTCTTGCCCCCGCCGGGCTGTCGCCTGCCCTGCTGAAAGCCGAGGGACGCTATGCCGAAGACATCTACTGACCCCACCCGCCATGCCCTGAACGGCCCGACGATGGGCACCCGCTGGTCCGCGCTGTTTCATGCCGCGCCGGGGTTCGACCCCGCCCCGGTCCGCGATGCCTTGCAACAGGCGGTGGCCCAGGTCGATGCGCAGATGTCGACCTGGAACCCGGACAGCGACCTGATGCGGGTGAACGCGGCCCCGGTCGGCGTTTGGCTGCCGGTGCCGGAACCGCTCTGGTCGGTGCTGCAGCTCGGCTTGCGCATCGGCGCGGCCTCGGGGGGCGCCTTCGACATCGGCATGGGGGCGGCGGTCGCCGCCTGGGGTTTCGGCGCCGAACCGCCCGACCCCGCGCGGGTCCGGGCCGCGATGGCGCCGGGGCGCCGGCCGGCGCAAGAGGCGCTGGAGCTGGACACCGCCACACGGCGCCTGCGCAAGACCGCCCCTATCACGCTGGACCTGAACGGCATTGCCAAGGGCTTTGGCGCCGACCGCCTGGCCGAGGTGCTGCGCCGCTTCGGCATCGCCGATGGTCTGGTGGGGATCGACGGCGAAATGCGGGCCCTGGGCCTGCGGCCCGACGGTGCGCCCTGGACCGTCGCGGTCGAGGCGCCCGACCCGCACCGCCGCGCCCCCCTGGCGATGCTGGCCTTGCAGGATGCGGCCGTGGCCACCTCGGGCGACTATCGCCACCGGGTCAAGGTGGGCGACCGGCACCTGTCGCACACGATGGACCCGCGGATTGGCGCGCCCTTGCCCGCCGGGCCGGCCTCGGTCACCGTTGTCGCGCCGACCTGTGCCGAGGCCGATGCCTGGGCCACGGCCATGATGGTGCTGGGGCCAGACTCCGGGGCCGCGCTGGCGCGCCAACTGGGGTTGCAGGTGCTGTTCCTGTTACGGCGGCCGGACGGGGCAATACGGCAGGTGGGTGTCGGCGCCCTGTTCGGCGCCGCTGCGGCCAACAGGTTCGCCAGCGTCTGAAGGCGCGGCCCGCCACCCGGTCACGTCAGGCGAAACACCTTGTCGCGGGCGGTCGCCCCGCGCACCAGAACCAGCCGGGTCGGCGCTACGCCCAGGGCCTTGGCCAGCAGGCGGCGCACGGCCTCGTTCGCCTTGCCGTCTTCGGGCGGGGCCGTCACCCGAACACGCAGCCCATCGGGCGTTTCCTCGATGCCGTTGCGCCCCGCCCGCGGCGTGACCCGAACCGCAATCTCCGCCCCGGGCAGCGCAAGCCGGCTGAGGTCGGGGCCGCGCATGCCGCTAGCCGGCGATCAGGCGCAGCGCCACGAACAGCCCGCCGGCCAGCAGCGCGGTCAGCGGCACCGTGACCACCCAGGCCGCCGCCACCGTCAGCATGTGCGACCGGCGCACCAGCTTGCGCCGGGTGCGTTCCTCGGGCGCGACCTCCTTGCCCTTGACCAGCCCCGGCGCCCGCGCCCGGCGTTCGGCATGCCATTCGCGGTAAAAGCCCACCCCGAACACCGCACCCACAGCAATATGAGTGGACGACACCGGCAGGCCCAGCGCGCTGGCCAAGATCACCGTGATCGCCGCCGACAGCGCCACACAAAAGGCCCGCACCGCATTGAGCCGCGTGATTTCAGACCCAACCAGCCGGATCAGCCTGGGCCCGAACAGCAGCAACCCGAAGGAAATGCCGGCCGCCCCGATCATCATCACCCACAAGGGGATCTGCACGCTGGCATCGGCGTGCCCGTCGCCCAGGGCATCGACAATCGCCGCCAGCGGCCCAACCGCATTCGCCACGTCATTGGCGCCATGCGCAAACGACAGCAGCGCCGCCGAGATGACCAGCGGCAAGGCAAACAGCTTCTTGAGCGATTTCTTGCGGTTTTCCAGCCCGATCGACTGGCGGCGCACCACCGGCACCGAAGACGCCCAGGTGCACGCGCCAACGGCCGCCCCGATCAGCAAGGCGGTGCCCAGATCGATCCGCACCAATCTGGACAACCCCTTGAGTGCCAGATAGGCCGCAAAGGCCCCCGCCATGATCCCGACCAGAACCGGCGCCCAACGGCGCGCGGCAGCGATCTTGTCCGTGGCGTAGATCATCCGCGGCTTGATGAACGCAAGGAATGCCGCGGCGATGACCCCGCCCATCACCGGCGAAATCACCCAACTGCCCGCGATGCGGCCCATCGTCGGCCAGTTCACCGCCATGAAGCCCGCCGCCGCGATGCCCGCGCCCATCACGCCGCCGACGATGGAATGCGTGGTGGAAACCGGCGCTCCGAGCCATATCGCTAGATTGAGCCACAGCGCCGAGGCCAGCAGCGCCGCCATCATCGCCCAGACGAAATCGCGCCCGTCGCCCAATGCCTCGGGCGCCACGATGCCGCCCGAGATGGTGTTCACCACATCGCCCCCGGCGATCAGCGCGCCGGCCGTTTCGCAGATGGCCGCAATCAGCAAGGCGCCGCCCATGGTCAGCGCATTGGCGCCCACGGCGGGGCCCATGTTGTTTGCCACGTCGTTGGCACCGATGTTCAGCGCCGTATAGGCCCCGAACACCGCCGCCGCAATCACCAGCAGCCGGTCGGGCGAGCCACCGGAAAACACCGCCGCCGCGATGGCAACCACCACCACAAAGGCCAGCGCCACACCCGGCGCCACCAGCGGCCGGGCGACATACTGGGTTGCAAGTTCCAGCCGGCCGATGCGGCCCAGATCCTTGTCGAGCGTCTTCCACTGATTGATCGGCGGGGTATCCAAGCGGGCGGCCCGTCATGAAACCGTTACATTCCGGCTTTGCCCTAACAGGCTGCTGAAGAAGTCCACGAGGCGGAACAGTTTTCCCTCTGTTTGGGCGGCAGCGGTGAGCGTCGTGCTGGTCGAGGCGAGGTATGGGTGCCCGATGCCACCCCTCGTCGTCAT
>NZ_JBKBQM010000040.1:0-27735 GCF_046292685.1 Gemmobacter sp. | reverse complement strand
GGCCTGGGTCAGGTCGCCCTGCACGATCAGGCCGGAGCGGTTCTCCATCAGCGCATGGCCGATGAAGCAGAGCATGGCACCAGTGCCCGGCGACTTCTTGTAGAGGCGCGCCTCCGGGTCGGTCGTCGAGGCATGGGTGGCGTTGGAACGCTTCTCGCCCCGGAAGTCGACTTCCGCATTGCGGCTCTGGCGGGTTGGACGGGACATCGGGTCGGTATCGGTCGTCTGGGGTTGATCCTCGGTGGTGGTCTCGGGTCCGGGCGGGTTGCCCGGATCGTCGTCGGGAGGCGTATCATCAGCCTTCGGCTGGAAGCTCTTCATCGAAGCCCAGGCCTTGACCAGCGTGCCATCGACCGAGAAGTGCTCGTCCGACAACAGCGGCGCGACCTCGCGATGCGCCAGGATCGCCGCCATGACCTTGCGCGACATGTCGGTGGTCAGCAGCCGGTCCCGGTTCTTGGTGAAGACCGTCGGCACCCAGACGGGATCGTCGATGCCGAGGCCCACGAACCAGCGGAACATCAGGTTATACTGCATCTGCTCCATCAACTGCCGCTCCGAGCGGACCGAAAACAGGATCTGGATCAGGCTCGCCCGGATCAACCGCTCCGGCGCGATCGAGGGCCGGCCAAAATCGGTGTAGAGCGCCTCGAACTCGGCATCGAGACTGGCCAGCGCCTCGTTGACCACCTGCCGGATCTTGCGCAGCGGATGCCGGGCGGGGATGCGCTCTTCAAGATCGACATAGCTGAACAGCGACCCGCTCGCCTCGTCCGTCCCGCGCATCATCACCCCCACCGTTGTCGTGCAAAGGGTGAATCATGTTCCTAACTCCGGGTCGAGGGCTGACTTCTTCAGCAGCCTGTTAGGGCGTTTGGGCAGTTGAGAATGCCGGCCGACCGCCCTATGTGTGGCAGGCCCGCACAACCAGAGGTCCGCGATGTTCCCCAGCCACGACCGCACCGTCCGTGACGCCCATGCCGAAAGCGCGGGCAATGGCCTTGGCGGTTTGCCCGAATGGGATCTGCGCGACCTTTACGCCAGCCCCGAAGCCCCCGAGGTCGCGCGCGATCTCGACTGGCTGGATGCCGAAGCGGCAGGCTTTGCGGCCGATTATCAGGGCAAGCTTGCCACGCTGGATGCCGCAGGCCTTTTGGCTTGCGTGCGCCGCTACGAGGCGATCGACGTGGTGGCCGGCCGGCTGATGTCGTTTGCGGGCCTGCGCTATTACCAGAACACGATGGACAGCGCGCGGGCCAAGTTCATGGCCGACTGTCAGGACCGCATCACCACGGCGACAACGCCGCTGGTGTTCTTCAGTCTGGAGTTCAACCGGCTGGAGGACGACCACCTTTCGCACCTGCTGGCCGCCGATGCCGAGCTTGCGCGCTACAAGCCGGTGTTCGAACGCATGCGCGCCATGCGCCCGCACCAGCTGTCGGACGAGCTGGAAACCTTTCTGCATGACACATCGGTTGTCGGTGCCAGCGCCTGGAACAAGCTGTTCGACGAAACGATGGCGGGCCTGACCTTCGACGTTCCGGGCGAGGACGAGCCGCTGAACCTCGAATCCACCCTGAACCTGCTGACCGATACCGACCGCGCGCGCCGCGAGGCGGCGGCACGGGCTCTGGCCGTGGTGTTTGACCGCAACGTCAAGCTGTTTGCCCGCATCCACAACACGCTGGCCAAGGAAAAGGAAATCGTCGACCGCTGGCGCAAGATGCCCACGCCCCAGCATGGGCGCCACCTGTCGAACCATGTGGAGCCCGAGGTGGTGCAGGCGCTGCGCGATGCGGTGGTGGCGGCCTACCCCAAGCTGTCGCATCGCTACTACCGGCTGAAGGCGCGCTGGATGGGCCTCGACAAACTGCAGGTCTGGGACCGCAACGCCCCGCTTCCGACGGAAACCCCGCGTCTGGTGAACTGGGACGAGGCGACGCGGACCGTGCTGGACGCCTATGCCGCCTTCGACCCGCGCATGGCCGAACTTGCCGACCCGTTCTTCCGCCGCGGCTGGATCGATGCCGGGGTCAAGCCGGGCAAGGCACCGGGGGCGTTCGCGCACCCGACGGTGACCACGGTGCACCCTTACGTCATGCTCAACTATCTGGGCAAGCCGCGCGACGTGATGACGCTGGCGCACGAACTGGGCCACGGCGTGCATCAGGTGCTGGCGGCAGGGCAGGGCGAGTTGCTGTCGGCAACACCCCTGACGCTGGCCGAAACCGCCTCGGTCTTTGGCGAGATGCTGACCTTCCGCAGGCTGCTCGACAACGCGCGCACACCGGCCGAACGCAAGACCCTGCTGGCGGGCAAGGTCGAGGACATGATCAACACCGTTGTCCGCCAGATCGCGTTCTACGACTTCGAATGCAAGCTGCACGCCGCCCGGGCGGATGGCGAGCTGACCCCCGACGACATCAACGCGCTGTGGATGAGCGTGCAGGCGCAGTCGCTTGGCGATGCCTTCGAGTTCATGGACGGCTACGAAACCTTCTGGGCCTATATCCCGCATTTCGTGCATTCGCCCTTCTACGTCTACGCCTATGCCTTCGGCGATGGTCTGGTGAACGCGCTTTATGCCGCCTACGCCGGCGGTTTGCCGGGGTTCGAGGACAAGTATTTCGAAATGCTGAAAGCCGGCGGGTCCAAGCACCACAAGGATCTGCTGGCCCCCTTTGGCCTCGATCTTTCCGACCCGGCCTTCTGGGACAAGGGGCTGAACATGATTGCGGGCTTCATCGACGAACTGGAGGCGATGGAGGCCTGAGCGGCGCAAGGGGCCGGCGCGTCGCCCCTCGGGGGGCCTGCACCCCGGCGCGGTATTCGGGCACAGACAAAGGGCCTCAGCGCCCGAGCATCGCCACAGCGCCAAGGTGAATCAGCAGGGCGCCCGACAGCGCAAGGCCCATGGGAAACTTGGCATGGGTCCAACTGGCCCAGTCGGGGGTGGCCGCGCGAAAGGCCGGAACGGCCCGCATCAGACGGTGCGCCGCAAAGGCGGCCAGCAGGCTGGCCGCGAAGATGCCGATGAACAGCCGGGCATCGCCAAGCGCCACAAAGGGCGCCATCGCGGCGGCGAACTTGGCATCGCCGGCGCCCATCGCGCCCGCAATGGTCAGCACGAAGCCGATGGCCAGCACGACCGCGAGATGCATCCAGCGCCAGCCGTATTCCGGCAGCGGCACGGCCAGCAGGCCGATGGTCGCAAAGACCCCGGCCAGCGCCAGCACGGCCTTGTTCGGGATCTTCATGAACTTCATGTCGGACCAGGCCACCCAGATCGCCACCGGGGCGACGAAGGGCAGGAACCACAGCGCCTCGCGCGCAGCGGCGGCCAGCATCAGCCGCGCTTCACGTTGGCATCGAGCGCCCGCAGCGACCGCACTGCCGCTTCGAAATGCTGCGGGTGGGTGTCGATTGCATCCTGCAGCAGGCCGCGCCCGACGTTGACATCGCCTTGCTTGATCGCGGTCAGCGCCAGCGTATGCAGCAGCTCGGCCCGTTCGACCTGGGTCATTTCCACCACCGGCAGGTCGTAGCGCCGCTGGGCGCCGCGGGCCATGACCAGGTTGTTCTTGGCGGTGAACAGCTTGGGGTCGTAGCTGATCGCCTCGATGAACAGTTTCTCGGCCCCGGCGAAGTCGCCCCGGCTGAGCTTGGAATACCCCCAGTTGTTCAGCACACCCGCCGGGCGGTTGGTCAGGCCGGAGGCGATCTCATAGAAACTGTCGGCCTTTTTCCACTGCTTGTTCGCATCGGCGACCATCGCTTCCAGCCGATAGCGCTGAAAGGTTTCGTGCGTTGGCGGAACCGATGCCAGCACCTCTTGCGCCTTGGCCCAGTCGTTCGACCGGATCAGGGCATCGGCCATGTCCACCTTGTCGTCGGGCGTGGAGTCGGGGCGCGCGATCACGCCTTGCCAGACCTTCGCGGCATCGGTTGGGCGGCCGGCGCGCACCAGGGCCTTGGCCAGGTTCCGTTGCAGGTCGATCCGCTCCGGGTTTTCGGCGGCCGTGCGCTGGAAATAGCTGACCGACTCTGCAGGGTCGGCCACGGTCAGCATGATGTCGCTGAGGTTGCTTTCGTCGATGACGTTCACATTCTTCAGCGTGCGCGACACTTCGGCGTCGGTGGCACGCTGGCAGGCGGTCAGCGCCATGCCGCCAAGGCATAGCGCAGCAATCATGGTGTGGCGCATTTTGCGTCCTTTACTGCTCGTCGTGTCAGTTCGTCAGCAGCAGGTATTCCCCCTGTCCGCGGCGAACCAACGAAAAGTCTGCCTCTTGCTTGCTATCAATAACACGGTTTTCGGTTCGCGCGATAGCCAGTCGCAGGTTTTCGCGGATGGAGTCCGTTTTGCCACTGTCGAGCGCGAAGGCCCGCTGGAACACGCGCCGTGCCTCGCCGGTCTCGCCCTTTTCCATCAGCACGACGCCAAGGTTGTTCAGGGCCGGCACGAAATCGGGGTCGATTTCCAGCGCGCGGCGCAGCATCTGGTCGGCCTGGCCCAGGCGGCCCAGTTTCAGGTTGGCCGAGCCTATGGCCGAAAGGACATCGGCATTGATGCCCTGTTCGGCCGCCGCGCGGTAATAGGCCTTGAGCGCGAGTTCATGTTCGCCCGCTTCCAGCAGACGATGCCCTACGGTCAAGCCATCGACCGCCTGTCCGCGACGATCAGTGCCGGGCGCGACCCCCTCGGGTGCGCCAAGGCCGCCCGTGTTGCCACAGGCGGCCAGCAGGACCGTCAGCAGGGCGGCAACAGGCCACCCGCATCGTTCACGTCGCACTCAGAACACTCCTCCGCCGCCCAGCGTGGTGGCGATGCCATACAGCGAAGGCCCGATCAGGATGATCAGCAGCGGCGGCACCGTGAACAGCATTGTGCCCAAGGTCAGCTTGGTCGGCAAGACGTTGGCCTTTTCTTCGGCGCGCATCACGCGTTTGTCGCGCATTTCCCCGGCATAGACGCGCAACGCCTCGGCGATCGAGGTGCCGAAGGTGGCCGACTGCACCATCGTGGTCACGAAGGACGCGATGTCCGGGATGCCCGAGCGTTCGCCGAAATCCTTCAGAACCTGCGTCCGTTCCTTGCCGGCCTTGATCTCTTGCGCGACGATTTCGTATTCCTCGCCAAGCGCGGGGTAGCCAAGCTTGATCTCCTTGGACACCCGGATGATCGACTGGTCCAGCGACTGGCCGGCCTCGACGCAGACCAGCATCATGTCGAGGCTGTCGGGAAAGCCGTTGATCATTTCCTCGCGCCGGGTCTGGATGCGGCGTTCCACCCAGTAGCTGGGCAGGAAATAGCCGACGACGCCGGGAACAAGCGTGGTCATCAGCAGCGACGTTGAGTCGGGCTTGGCATCGCCCTTGGTGGCCAGCGTATAGATCACGCCGGCCGCCAGCAACGACAGGCCCAGCACGAACTGGGCGGCGTGAAAGCTGCGGACTGCATTCTTCGACCGATAGCCGGCGCGCAGCATCTTCAGCTTGGCCGCGCTCAGCTCCTCGGCCTTGGCGGGCTCCAGGAAATGGGCGTATTTTTCCAGCTTGTCGGCATAGTCGCTGGTGCGCAGCGCCTTGGTCGGGTCGGCCTTGGCCGCGCCCTTGCGGGACTGGGCGCGCAGCTTGTCCAGCGGATCGCTCCGTTTGTTCAGCATCGAGGGCAAGGCAAGCGCCACCAGCGCGAGGCCTAGACCCGCCACCAGGATGACCGGGCCCGCAGGGCCCAGGTAGGATTGGATCAACGCATTGATCTGGTTGAGAATGTCCATGAGGTCAAACCTTGATGTTGACCATGATCTTCATGTAGATCACGTTGATGACAAGGAAGGTGGCCACGACCAGAGCCGTCGGAATGAAGTAGGCGGTTTCCTTGACGTCGTCGTAGTAGTCGGGCTTGAGCACCTGGATCAGCACCATCGCAACGATGGGAAAGCCCGACAGGAACATCCCCGACCATTTCGCTTCGGCCGTAATCGCCTTGACCCTGCGGAACAGCTTGAAACGCGAGCGGATCACCTTGGCCAGACCGTCCAGCACCTCGGCCAGGTTGCCGCCCGACTGCTGCTGGATGCTGACGGCCACGGCCAGAAAGCGCAGGTCCTGCATGTCCATCCGTTCCGCAAGGGCCTTCAGGCTTTCGGAAATGTCGCGGCCATAGGCAGCCTCGTCCGAGATGACGCCAAACTCGGTGCCCAAGGGGTCGGGCACCTCCTTGGCCACGATGCCGATGGCGGACGAGAACGGATGGCCCACGCGCAACGACCGAACCATCAGTTCCACCGCGTCGGGCAATTGTTCTTCCAGCAGGTCGAGGCGCTTCTTGGCCTTCTTGTTGACCCAGACATAAACGCCGCCAAAGCCGATCACCACCGACACCAGCGCGCGCACGGCCGGCTCGGCCTCGGTGCCCACGGTCAGGCCCAGATAGGCCAGCAACGACATGCCCACCATGATGCCCACCAGAGCCTGCGGCGAAAAGGCGATGTTGGCCTTTTGAGCCTTGGCCGCCAGCACCGAATAAAGCGGGATGCCCCGCGACTTCATGTGCTGGCTCATTTCCTTGCGGAGCTGTTCCAGAACCTGTTCGCGGTTGCCGCCCTTTTCCAGCAACGCGAGGCGGCGGTTCACCTTGCGATCCAGGCTGATCGATTTGCCGAACACCGTCAGGTAGATGCCTTCCACCAGCAGGAAAACGCCAAGGGCCACCAGGCCGTAGATCAGCGGTGCGGTCGAGAATTCCATGATGCGTCCTTACGGGAGCGGTTCGTAGATCGAGGCCGGCAGGTCGTAGCCCCATTGCTTGAAGCGGTCGGAATAGGCCGAACGCACGCCTGTGGCGTTGAAGCGGCCGATGATCTTGCCGTCCGGCGCCACGCCCAGCCGTTCATAGCGGAAGATTTCCTGCATCGAGATCACGTCGCCTTCCATCCCGGTGATTTCCGTGATCGAGGTCATGCGGCGCGAGCCATCCTGCAGGCGGCTGGCCTGCACGATCAGGTTGACGGCCGATGCGATCTGCGCGCGCATCGCCTTCAGCGGCATCTCGATGCCCGACATGGCGACCATGTTTTCAAGGCGGCTCACGGCATCGCGGGCGTTGTTGGCGTGGATCGTGGTCATCGACCCGTCGTGGCCGGTGTTCATCGCCTGCAACATGTCGATCACTTCCTCGCCGCGGGTTTCGCCGACGATGATGCGGTCGGGGCGCATCCGCAGCGCGTTGCGCAGACAGTCGCGCTGCGTCACCGCCCCCTTGCCTTCGACGTTCGGCGGGCGGCTTTCCATGCGGCCGACGTGCTGCTGTTGCAGTTGCAGTTCCGCCGTATCTTCGATGGTCAGGATGCGCTCGTGGTTGTCGATGAACGACGACAGCGCGTTCAGCGTGGTGGTCTTGCCCGAGCCGGTGCCGCCCGACACGATCACGTTCAGCCGCGTGGCCACGGCGGCCTGCAGATAGGCGGCCATTTCCTCGGTAAAGGCGCCGAAACGGACCAAGTCCTCGATCTTCAGCTTGTCCTTCTTGAACTTGCGGATCGACACGAGGCTGCCGTCCACCGCCACCGGCGGCACCATCGCGTTGAAGCGGCTGCCATCGGCCAGGCGGGCGTCGACATAGGGGTTCGATTCGTCGACCCGGCGCCCCACGGCGGACACGATCTTGTCGATGATCCGCAGCAGGTGCTTTTCGTCCTTGAAGGTGATGTCCGACAGCATCAACTTGCCGGCCCGTTCCACGAAAACGCGATGCGGGCCGTTGATGAGGATGTCGTTGACCGTTTCATCCTTCAGCAAGGGCTCGATCGGGCCGAGGCCCATCACCTCGTCGTAAAGTTCCTGGAACAGTTGCGTCCGGTCTTCCTTGTTCAGGACGACGGACATTTCGCCCAGGGCCTCGGTGGCGATGTCGGCGATTTCAGCGCGCAGGTCGGCTTCGGCCGCATGTTCGATGGCCGAAAGGTTCAGGCTTTCCAGCAGGCGCTTGTGCAGTTCGACCTTCAGTTCGCTCAGCCGTTCCTTGCGCTTCTTCTCCTTGTCCTGGGCCACGGCCTGTGCCGGCGGCAAGGCCGTGACCGGGGCCGGTTTCAGCGAAGCAATGGGGCTGCGCTGCGGTGCTGCCGCAGGCGGGGCAACGGCGGCTTGCGCCGAGACGGTCGGGGCAGGGCGGTCGGTGCCGGATTTCTTGTAGCGCGAGAACATGGGCGTCGGACCTTACTTGCGGGCGGTTTCCACGGCCTTGTTCAGGTCGTGGATCTGTTTGGCCAGTTTCTGGATTTCCTTGCGCAGGGGGTTCTTGGCGGCGGTTTCGGCCAGCGGCAGGCCGTGGTCGTTGCTTTGCGTGACCTGGCGGCTACCGTCGGGCAGCATCACCTCGATCTGGATCGACAGGCTTTCGGCCAGCCGCTTGGCGCGGTTCTTGCCTGAAAGGTCGGTAAACCCGGGCGCCCGGTTCAGCGCAAAGCGCAGCTTTTCGTGCGGCAGGCTTTCGGCCTTCAGCGCTCGCACCAGCCGCAGGGCATTCTGCGCGCAGCGCATGTCCAGTTCCAGCAGCGCGAAATACACATGCGCCTGGTTCAGCACCGTTTCGGTCCATTGCACGATGGTCTTGGGCATGTCGACGATGACGTAGTCGAAGTTCGCCCGCGCCATGTCGAGGATGCGGGCAATGTCCTCTGGCCCGACGAAATCGAGCGGCAGCATGTCGGCAGGCGAGGTGAAGACATGCAGCCGGTCGTTGAAGGTCAGCATGGATTGCACGAAGGCATCGCTGTCGATTGCCGCGGTGTCGGACAGGATTTCGAACACCTGGTCCCGCCGCGGCAGGTCAAGGCTGGTGGCGACCGAGCCATACTGGAAGTCGAGGTCGATCAGGCAGACCCGCGGCGCATCGGTCTTGGACAGGGTTGCAAGTTCCCACGCGAGGTTGACGGCAAAGGAGGTGGCGCCCACCCCGCCTGCCAACCCGTGCACCGGCAGGATCACCCCGTCGCGGTCGCCCTTGGGCTTGAAGCTCGGCTGTGCCGGCCCCGGAACATCGCTGTCCGCCACCATCGCAGCCGCCGGCGGCGCCGGGCGCCGCAACCGTTCGATGGCGTCGTGCAGGGCGCCTTCGGGCAAGGGATAGGGCACGAAGTCCTCGGCCCCGAGGCGCAACAGCTGGTGCAGGCCGGCCGGGCTGATCTGGTCGGCCACCAGGATCACCTTGATCCCCTTGTCGTGCGCCGCCTTCACCACCGCGGCAATCTGGCCCAGCGAAGCCTCGTCGTCGCCATCCACCGCGACGGCGACGAATTCCAGTGCCGCCGCCTCGGGCTGGTCGAAAAAGGCCAGGGCATCGCCGAACGAAAGGTCGCCCCAGCTTTCGCCAAGCTCGGCCTCCATGTCTTCGATCAGCAGGTCGAAGTTCTGCACATCGCGCGAGATCGTGCAGGCCACGACGGGCGCCGGTTCCGGTTGCAGTTGGGCCACGCTTGCCATTGCCTCAATCCTCGTTCTCTCCGGCAGCACGCAGCAGGGGGCCGCAGGTGCCCCGATGCCTTGGTCCGCCGCCCGCGACTCGGGCGCCGCGTGCTGCTCTGAATTGTCTTCAAGGTCGCGGCCAATGGTGGCGAGAATTGGGCTAAAAAACCGTAATTGTTCGGTATTTTACATGCAAATCGGCGCAGGCCTGGGGGGCTGCGCCGACGGAAAGTGGCCTAGGGTCGGAAACGGCGGGCTCAGCCGCCGGGCGCTGCGCCGATCTGGGTGCGCACGATCTCGTTGCTCGGGTGCTGGCGCTGGCCTTCCTTGATGTATTCGCGGAAGACCACTTCGGCATATTTCCCGTTCATCACGGTCGGATGGCGCTTCACGAAGCCGCTGACTTCGGTGACCGTGCGGCGGTTCTGGCGTTCCTCGTTGGTGGTCTGGATGATCGGGCGCGTCTTGCCATAGCTGACCATCGCCTCAAGCCGCGAACGGCTGACGCCTTGCGTGCCCAGATAGGCCACGACCGCCTGCGCGCGGCGCAGACCCAGCGCCTTGTTGTAGGCGTCGGACCCCACAAGGTCGGTGTGCCCGAACACGCGGAACCGCACTTCGGGGAACTGGCGGATCCAGTGCGCCTGCCGACGCAGGATTTCCTGCGCCTGGGCATCGAGCACCGCCGAGTTGAAGGCGAAGTTCACCGTGTCGGGCACCTCGCGGGCAAAGCGCCCGCCCAGTTCCATCACGTAATCCTTCAGCCCGGCCTGGATCATCGTGTTGTTCATCGTGGAGTCGCCGAACTGCGCGACATCCAGTTCCGAGCCGATTTCCCGGTCGGAACAGGCGGCCAGCGTCAGCATGGCAAGCCCTGCGACCACGAGGCGAAGCGCGCGTGCCATGTCGGTCACTCCATCACATAGCCGTAGGGGGCGGTGAAATCCTGCCGTGCCACTTCGCCGGCGGCCCCCTTGGGCGCCTTGGCGCCGCTGCCGGTGACCTTGCCGAACAGGAAGAATTCCTTTTCGCTGGGCAGCCGCACGCGGTCGGTCGGCAGGGCCAGTGCCTCGCCGCGCGTGGGCGTGACCAGATGCGGGGTGACGATGATGACCAGTTCGGACTGCGCGCGGTTGTAATCGGCCGACCGGAACAGCGCCCCGAGGATCGGAATGTCGCCCAGCCACGGCACCTGGCCCTTGAGGTTGCGGAAGTCGTCCTGCAGCAGGCCCGCGATGGCAAAGCTTTCGCCGTCGCGCATTTCTACCGTGGTCGAGGTTTCGCGCCGCTTGAAGCCGTTGATGGCAATGCCCGAGGTTTGCACCGCGATCGACGTGTCGATCGAGCTGACGGCCGCGTTGATCGCAAGGTTGATGATGTCGCCGTCCACCACCGTCGGGGTAAAGTTCAGCTCGACCCCGAAGGGCTTGTATTCCACCGAAACGCTGTCGTTGTCGCGCACCGGAATGGGGTATTCGCCGCCGGCCAGGAACTTTGCTTCCTGCCCCGACAGGGCGGTCAGGTTGGGTTCGGCCAGGGTGCGGACCACGCCCTTCGATTCCAGCGCCTCGAGCAGCACCGCAAACTGCATCGACCCGGCCGAAAAGCCCAGCCCCAGCGCACCGGCACTTGCCTGGTCGATGGGGAAGGTGCCGCTGCCGAACACGTTGCCCACCGCGCCCGAGCCGGTGAAATTGCCCGTGCCGCCGACCGCGCCGGTATTGCCGCCAAAGATCGTGCCCCGCGCGGCCAGCGAAGCCGACAGCGACTTGGATACCGACCGCTGCATTTCCGCAAAGCGCACCTTCAGCATCACCTGCTGCGTGCCGCCAACGGACATCAGGTTCGACACCCGCCCCGGCGCATAGCGCGCCGCGAGGTCGAGCGCGCGGTCCAGCTTGCCGATGTAGGACACGGTGCCCGACATGACGATGCCGTCGTTGGCGGTGCGCACCTCGATCTTTTCGTTGGGAAGTATCTGGCGCAGCCGTTCCTTGAACTCGGCGATGTCGGGCGTGACGTGCACATCCACGTTCGAAATCAGCCGCCCGTCGGCCGACAGCAGGGTCAGCGTGGTGCGGCCCGGTGTCTTGCCCAGAACGTAGATCGAGCGGTCCGACAGGGTCGAGATGTCGGCGATGCCCGGATTTGCGATGGACAGTTCGGCAAAGGGGGTGTCGCTTTCGACGACAACGGCCCGGTTCATCGGCACTTGCAACGCCGAAGCCGCCTCTCCGCGCATCACGCGGATGCTTTCGGCCTGGGCCACCGGGGCCACGGCCAAGGCCAGCGCAACGCCAACAAGGCCCGCCCGGCTGATGGTCCTGATATCCATGTGACCTGCCTCTCCGATCACGACTGCCCGCCGGGTCTGCGCCCGGTTGACGGGTCTTATTCGCCCGCATTGTCGTCGACTTTGCCTCAGATGCGGAATCATTGCAAGAATCAAGACATTGCAGGTGCTTCTGAATGCAGTGATCGTCTTGCGCTGGTGCTGTCCGACACAAGCTGTAGCGGCCGATCTGCCTGGCACCTACCAGAAACGCGGAAGAATTACCCGGGCTTGTTGCGGAAATGCCGCAGCAGGTGCAGCCGGATCGCCGACGCAAGGCCCATGTCGGCCGGCCGCGCGGCATCGATCTCGGCGGTCAGCGCCGCCACCGAGCGGCCCTGCTGCTGCGCCAGCTCTTGCAGCGCAGACCAGAATTCATCCTCCAGCGAAACGCTGGTGCGGTGGCCGTGCAGGGTCAGCGAATGCTTGGCAGGGCGATGCGGCATCTTGCGGTCGGGGCCTTTCGGCGTACAGCATGCCCTTGCGGTTTCCGTTCGGCAAGGGCCCGGGACAAGGCAAGAGGCAGATGGCAGGCATCGGACACAACCGCGGGCCAGAGACCGAAGGCGCGGCCTGGCGCGCGCATTGCTGGCGCACGGCGCGCGAACGCCCCCCGCTGCCGGTCGATGTCTGCGCGGTCTGCTGGGCCGCTTGCCCGGCGATGGCGTGGTGCTGGTGCCGTCCGGCGCCCCGTGAAAGGCCGATTGGCTGGCCGCCGGCAAGCTGGCCGGGTTGATCCCGGCCGAGAGGTTCTTTGCCGCCGGGGCCTGACCGGGCCCGTCACTCCCCTTCGGCCAGCAGGGCGCGCAGGCCGCTGCGATAATCGGGGAATTGCAACCGGATGCCCAGGTCGCGCTTGATGCGGTCGTTGCGCACGCGCTTGGACTCGGCATAGAAACTGCGCGCCATCGGGGTCATCTCGGCGGTTTCCCAGGGTTCTTCGGGCGGCGGCGGCAGGCCCAGCAAGGCTGCGGCATGGCTCAGCACGTCTTCCGGCGGTGCCGGGTCGTCATCGCAGACGTTGTAGATGGCGCCGGGGTCGGGGTGGCGGATCGAGGCGGCCAGCACCTGCGCGATATCCGCGACGTGGATGCGCGAAAACACCTGACCGGGTTTGACGATGCGCCGCGCCGTGCCGTTGCGGAGCTTTTCGAACGGCCCCCGGCCGGGCCCGTAGATGCCGGCCAGCCGGAAGATGTGCAAGGGCAGCCCCAGGGCTTGCCAGGCGCGTTCGGCCTCGACCCGCGCGCGGCCACGGGCGGTGGTCGGGGTAAGGGGGGTGGTTTCGTCGACCCAGCCGCCCTGGTGGTCGCCATAGACGCCGGTGGTGGACAGATAGCCGACCCATTCGGGGCGCGCCTCGGCCAGTTCGGCGGCGTGACGCGCCAGCACCGGGTCGCCTGCCGCATCCGGCGCCATCGACTGCAAGACATGGGTCGCCCGGGCCAGCGCAGGGGCCAGGCTTTCGACCGGCCAGGTCAGGGGCTCGACCCCCTGGGCCGCAAAGGCCCGGGCGCGCGCCGGATCGCGGGTGGTGCCGATGACCTGCCAGCCTTGCGGAACCAGCAGTCGCGCAAGCGCTTGGGCGCAGTATCCGTGGCCGAGGGACAGCAGCGTGTTCATGCCAGCGACCCTGCCAAGACCCAGGCGCCGGCGCAAGGGGCTGGATAGTCGGCCACCGTTCGTTCTGCCCTCTCGGCACGAGCGCCCTGACCCATGCCTATGCCATCCGCAGCCCCGAGGAGCGCCCGCGTCTATGCCGACTGGGCTGCAAGCTATGACGCGGGCTTTGCCGCCGAAATGGACTATCGGCTGCCTGCCTATGTGGCGGCCGCGTTTCTGGCCGCAGGCGGGCGCGGGCCGGTGCTGGATGTGGGCGCCGGGACCGGCCTTTGCGCCGAGGCGCTGCGGGCGCAGGGATTTGCCGGCGAGATCGACGGGGTGGATCTGTCGGCGGAAATGCTGGCGCGCGCGCGCGCCAAGGGCCTTTATCGCGCCCTGCATCATGCCGACGTCACGCGCCCTCTACCCTGGACGGGCCGGTATGAAGGCCTGGTCAGCTCGGGCACATTTACCCACGGTCATGTCGGGCCCGAAGCCTTGGGGCCTTTGCTGGCGGTGCTGGCGCCGGGGGCCTTGCTGGCGGTTTCGGTCAATCTTGGGGTCTGGGAGCGTATGGGCTTCGATGCGGCGCTGGCGACGTGGGCGGGGCGGCTGACGCTGCGGCAAACCCTCGACGTGCCGATCTACGGGGCCGCGGCGCAGGCGCTTGACCCGGCCCATGCCGAAGACCGCGCGCGTATCGTGATGGCTGTGGCAGGATAGTGGCGCCCGTCGCCCCCATCGAGTGGGCTCGGGCGCCGCGGGGCCAGCCCCGCACCCCGCCGGAGGGGCGCTGCCCCTCCGGGCTGCCCCGTGCGCCCTGCGTTCAATGGGCCGGGGAAAGGTCGAGGTCGCCGTTGGCCAGCGTTTCGGCCAAAAGGTCGACGGCCTCGGCCAATCGCAGGTCGATTTCGCCCAAGGCTTGCGTCCAGTCGGAAAGGCGGCGCAGATCTTCGGCGCCGTCCGACACGCCGCGCAGGCCGATCAGCGGAATGCCGAAGCGTTGGGCCGCGCGCAGATGGGCGAAGGTTTCCATATCGACCATGTCGGCATCGATCGCGTCGTAGGCCGCGCCCGACACGACATTCGCCCCGGTCGACAAGCGCGCCCGCGGCAGCCCGGGCAGCAGATGGGCAAGATCGACCCGCGCCGGCAGATCGAGAAACGGCGTGCGCCCGGCTTCGAACCCGAGCGGGCTTGCGTCGATATCGCGCCAGGATACCTGAGAAACCTGGAACACCGCGCCTTGCGGCAAGCTGCGCGAGCCGGCCGAGCCGAGCGAGACCACCAGCGCCGGCAACGCCTGCCGCCCCGCCAGCACCGACAGCGCCGCCGTCAACGACACCGCTGCCTCGACCGGGCCCACCCCGGTCATCAACGGGCGGATGCGGGCGCGCAAGGCGGGGCCGTATTCCAGCTCGTGCGCCATCGTGAACAGCACCGGCACACCGCCGATCAGGTCCGGCCCGTTCATGCCCGCAGGCCCAGCCGTTCGATGCCCAGCACCGAAAGCACACGCGCCTCGATCTGGGCAGCATCCATGCCGGCGATGCGATACATCGCCTCGGGGCTGGCCTGGTCGATGAAGATGTCGGGCAGCACCATCGAGCGGTATTTCAGCCCGCGGTCGAACACACCTTCGTCCGCCAGCAGTTGCGCGACATGGCTGCCGAAGCCGCCAACGGCGCCTTCCTCGATGGTGATCAGCGCCTCGTGATGGCGTGCAAGCTGCAGGATCAGGTCGCGGTCGAGCGGCTTGGCAAAGCGCGCGTCGGCCACCGTCGGGGCAAGACCGCGGGCGGTCAGCGCCTCGGCCGCCTTCAACACCTCGGCCAACCGCGTGCCGAACGACAACAGCGCCACCCGCCCCCCATCGCGGACCAGCCGACCCCGGCCGATTTCCAGCGGCACCCCGCGCTCGGGCATCTCGACACCCACGCCGTCGCCGCGCGGAAAACGGAACGCCGAAGGCGCATCATCCAGCGCCGCGGCGGTGGCCACCATATGGACAAGTTCGGCCTCGTCGGCGGCGGCCATCACCACGAAACCCGGCAGGTTGGCAAGGAATGCCACGTCGAAGGCGCCGGCATGGGTGGCGCCGTCGGCCCCCACCAGGCCGGCACGGTCGATGGCAAAGCGCACGGGCAGACGCTGGATCGCCACGTCATGCACCACCTGGTCGTAACCGCGCTGCAGGAAGGTGGAATAGAGCGCGCAGAACGGCCGCATCCCCCCTGCTGCCAGCCCGGCAGCAAAGGTCACCGCGTGTTGTTCGGCGATGCCCACGTCAAAGCAGCGGGCCGGGAACCGTTCGGCGAACAGGTTCAGGCCGGTGCCATCCGGCATCGCTGCGGTAATCGCCACGATCCGCCCATCGGTTTCGGCCTGACGGATCAGGCTTTGCGCAAACACCTTGGTATAGCTTGGCGCGTTCGACGGCGCCTTGACCTGCTCGCCGGTGGCCACGTCGAAGCGCGCGGTCGCATGGCCCTTGTCGCGGGCGCGTTCGGCCGGGGCATAGCCCTTGCCCTTTTTCGTCAGCACATGAATGAGGATCGGCCCCGTCGCCCGCGCCCGCGCCGTGCGCAAGACCGGCAGCAACTGGTCCAGATCGTGCCCGTCGATCGGGCCGACATAGGAAATCCCCAGCGATTCGAACAGCGTGCCGCCCACCGCCATGCCCTTGAGCATGTCCTTGGCACGCTTGGCCCCCTCCTGGAACGGCTCGGGCAGGAACCGGACGGCGCCCTTGGCCACCTCCTTCAGATCCTGGAACGGTGCGCCGGCATAAAGCCGCGACAGATAGGCCGACAGCGCCCCCACCGGCGGGGCAATCGACATTTCGTTGTCATTGAGGATGATGAACAACCGCTTCTTCAGATGGCCGGCGTTGTTCATCGCCTCGAAGGCCATGCCGGCGCTCATCGAACCGTCGCCGATCACCGCGACCGCATCGCCCGGATCGCCCCCGAGGTCGCGCGCCGCTGCAAACCCCAGTGCCGCCGAAATGGAGGTGGACGAATGCGCCGCCCCGAACGGGTCGTAGGGCGACTCGGAGCGCTTGGTAAACCCCGAAAGCCCGCCCTCCTGCCGCAAGGTGCGGATGCGGTCGCGCCGGCCGGTGAGGATCTTGTGCGGATAGCACTGGTGGCCCACGTCCCAGATGATCTTGTCGCGCGGCGCCTCGAACACCGCGTGTAGCGCCACGGTCAGTTCCACCACGCCCAGCCCCGCGCCCAGGTGCCCACCCGTAACGGACACCGCCGAGATCGTCTCGGCCCGCAACTCGTCGGCCAGCTGGCGCAACTCGCGGTCGGCCAGCGCCTTCATGTCGGCCGGCACCGTCACGCGGTCCAGCACCGGGGTCTTCGGCCGCTCACTCATCCCTGCACCTGCTGCACGTGTTTCACCTTGCTGAAAATATCCTCGGGGGGTGAATGGCCCGGCACGGGCCAGAGGGGGCGCGAGCGCCCCCTTCCTCCCTCAACTCTCGCGCGCCAGCACGAAGCGGGCGCAATCGCGCAGCACATCGGCCCGTCCTCCATAGGGGGCCAGCGCCTCCTGGGCTTCGGCCACCAGCGCTTCGGCGCGGGCCCGCGCGCCCTCCAGCCCCAGCAGCGACACGAACGTGGCCTTGCCGGCTACTGCATCCTTGCGCAAGGCCTTGCCGGCCTTGTCCGCATCGCCCGTCACGTCAAGGATGTCGTCCGCGATCTGAAAGGCAAGGCCAAGCGCCGTGGCATAGGCGCGCAGCGGCGCGGGGTCGGCACCGGCCAGCACGGCGCCGGCCTCGGCCGACCAGCGGATCAGCGCGCCGGTCTTGCCCGCTTGCAAGGCGGTAATTTCCTCCAGCGTCAGAGGACGGGGCGCGGTTTCGGCGGCGATGTCCAGTGCCTGACCCAGCACCATGCCTTCGGCCCCCGAAGCCCTGGCCAACGACGCCACCAGCGCCACGCGACGTTCGGCCGGGCCGAGCGCCGGCGCCGCCAGCAACTCGAAGGCCAGCGTCTGCAACGCATCGCCGGCCAGAATCGCCGTCGCCTCGTCCCACTTGACGTGGACGGTGGGTTGGCCGCGGCGCAGCGCGTCGTCATCCATCGCCGGCAGATCGTCGTGCACGAGGCTATAGGCGTGCAGGCATTCCACCGCCGCCGCCGCGTCGATCGTCGCCTCGACCGGCAGGTCGTGCAAGGCGGCGGTTTCCAGCACCAGGAACCCGCGCAACCGTTTGCCGCCGGCAACCGCATAGCGCATCGCGTGCACCACCGGCTGGTCGGGCAGCCCGGCCAGCCGGGCCGCGAGGTGCGCTGCGATGGCCTGCTGCGCCCGGGCCAGCCGGTCGGGGAACATCACAACCCCTCGGCCGGGCTGGTGCCCACCGCGGCGCCGTCGCGGGCGCGGATCAGTTCGATCTTTTCCTCGGCCGCGCGCAGCATCGCGTCGCAATGCGCCTTCAGGGCGGCGCCGCGTTCGTAAAGCGCGATCGATTCCTCCAGCGCGACTGCGCCGGATTCCAGCTTGCGCACGACATCCTCCAGTTCGGCCATTGCGGCCTCGAAGCTCAGGGCGGACAGGTCGGTCATGCGGAATGCTCCATCAACACGCGGACATGCACCGCGACCGAAGCCGCCAGCGCCGAAAGATCATAGCCGCCTTCCAGGCTGGAAACCAAGCGCCCCCCGGCATGTGCCGCGGCAATCTCGCACAGGCGGCGGGTCAGCCAGGCGAAATCGTCCTCGCGCCAGCGCAGGTTGGCCAGCGGGTCGGCGGCGTGGGCATCAAAGCCGGCGGAGACCAGGATCAGCTCCGGCTCGAACTCCTCCAGCTCTGGCCAGACCTGGGTGTCGTAGGCCGCGCGCATCGCGGCGCCGTCGGAATTGGGGGGCAGGGTAACGTTCAGCACATTGCCGTGCGCGCCGGTTTCCGAAGGGCGCCCCGTGCCGGGATAAAGCGGCCACTGGTGCGACGAGACGAACAGGACGCGCGGATCGTTCCAGACGACATCCTGGGTGCCGTTGCCGTGGTGCACGTCGAAATCCACGATGGCCACCCGGTCGAGCCCATGCACCTCCAGCGCGCGCAAGGCGGCGATGGCCACGTTGGAAAACAGGCAGAACCCCATCGCGCGGGCCCGTTCCGCATGGTGCCCCGGCGGGCGGGCGGCGGCAAAGGCGTTGCGCACTTCGCCTGCCATCACGGCATCCACCGCGGCACAAACCCCGCCGGCGGCCCGCAAGGCCGCATCCAGCGACCCGGGCGACAGGAAGGTATCGCCGTCCATCGGGTTGAAGCCGGTCAGCGGAACGCTGGCAACGACCGCGTCCAGATGGCTTTGCGGATGCGCGCGCAGGATGTCGGCGGCTTCGGCCGGCGGCGCCTCGCGCCGCAGCAGGGCCGCAAAATCGGGCGCCTCGAGCGCCTGCCAGACCGCCCGCATCCGGTCCACCTGTTCGGGGTGGCCGGGCGGGGTCAGGTGCCGCAGGCTGTCGGCATGCGAGTAGAACGCGGTGGCCATCAGGCCCGGATGTTCCGGGCCGAGGCCTTGATTGCCGCGTATTGCCCCGCCGGACGGAAGCGCCACAGGTATTCGGGCAGCACCGCCTCCATCGCCGTGGGCTCGATGCCCAGGTCGGCCAGCGTGCGCGCGCCTTCGGAAACCACATTGTCGCGCCCGAGGTTGCGCAACTGGTCGCGCGTCAGCACGCGGTTCTCGATCAGGCCCAGCGTGACCGTCTGCACCATGTCCAGCGCAAAGGCCACCGGCGCCATCAGCGCGCGCGGCACCCCGAGGATGATGCGCTTGCGCTGGATCACCCGCAGCATGCGCTGCATCAGGCCGCGGAAGGTGTCGACCTCGGGCCCGCCCAGTTCGTAGATGCCGGGTGCGGCTTGCCCCGTGGCGCCCAGCACGGCGGCCTTGGCCACGTCCTCGACATGCACGGGCTGAAAGCGGGTGTCGGCCCCCACCAGCGGCAGCACGGGCGCCATGCGCGCCATGCCGGCGAAACGGTTGAAGAACTGGTCTTCGGGCCCGAAGATGATCGACGGCCGCAGGATCACCGCATCGGGAAAGGCGGCCAGCACAGCGGCTTCGCCTTCGGCTTTGGTGCGGGCATAGTCGGAGTCCGATCCTGCATCGGCCCCGATCGCCGACACATGCACCAGATGCGCCACCCCTGCTGCCGCCGCCGCGCGGGCAATGCGGCCCGCACCTTCGGCCTGCACGGCATCGAATCCGTTGCGGCCGACAGCGTTGAGGATGCCGACGCAGTTCACCACGGCATCTGCGCCCTCCAGCGCCGCGCGCACCGAGGCATCGTCACGAATGTTGCACAGCACCGGCTCGACCTGCCCGGGGGTGCCGTAGGGGCGCACGAACAACGCCTCGTTCGGACGGCGCACGGCAACCCGGACGCGCCAGCCGGCCTGCGCCATCCGGCGCGCCACGTAGCGCCCGACAAAGCCCGACCCGCCATAGATGGTGACTAGTCTGGACATGCGGCTCCCTTTCCTGCGGATACGCGCTGTTATCTAGCGCCTGTGCGGCGGCGCGACAAGGCGCGACCGCTGCGGCAGAGCGGTCCCGGCCCAGGGCAGGGTGCCGCAAATCGGGCCCCGACACAAAAAGACCAAAAATCCCGCGCGGGGGCTGTTGACACTCCCTGACGGCGCCGATACATCACCGCTCACCAACCCGGGCCCAGATGGCGGAATTGGTAGACGCGCTGGTTTCAGGTACCAGTGCCGCAAGGCGTGGAGGTTCGAGTCCTCTTCTGGGCACCAATTCTTGAAAAAGACCCGCAACCGTAACCGGTTGCGGGTCTTTTCCTTTGTGCCGGGCAGAGGGGGGCTGCATGGCGCCGGGCGGCCGGCCGGTGCGCAGGGTCTGCGCCGGCCTGCGCGTGGCGCTCAGCCCCCGGTGTGGCTCATGTGGCGCGAAACCTGCCCGACAACCCGCTGGCGCGAATAGTCGAAATCGTGCCCCTTGGGCTTGCGCGCGATGGCATCGCGGATCGCGGCAACCAGCACGGCATCATCGGCCGAAGCCCGCAAGGGCGCGCGCAGATCGGCCATGTCTTCCTGGCCAAGGCACATGTACAGTTCGCCGGTGCAGGTCAGCCGCACGCGATTGCAGCTTTCGCAGAAATTATGGGTCAGCGGGGTAATGAAACCGATCTTCTGGCCGGTTTCCTCCAGCCGGACATAGCGTGCCGGGCCGCCGGTGCGCTCGGCCAGGTCGGTGACCGTGAATCGCTGTGCATAGCGCGCGCGCACATCGCTGAGCGGCCAGTACTGGTCGAGCCGCGCTTCCTCGCCCATGTCGCCCATCGGCATCACCTCGATCCAGGTCAGGTCGTGGCCCTGCTGCGCGCACCATTCGGTCAGGCTGAACTGTTCGTCCTCGTTGAACCCCTTCAGCGCCACGGCGTTGATCTTGACCCGCAGCCCGACTTCCTGTGCGGCGGCGATTCCGTCCAGCACCTGCGGCAGGCGGCCCCAGCGGGTGATGGCGGCGAACCTGGCATCGTCCAGCGTGTCGAGCGAGACGTTGACCCGGCGCACGCCGCAATCGGCCAGCTCTGCGGCATACTTGCGCAGCTGGCTGCCATTGGTGGTCAGCGTCAGCTCCTTCAGCGCGCCCGAGGCCAGATGCCGCGACATCGAGCGAAAGAACGCCATGATTCCCTTGCGCACCAGCGGCTCGCCCCCGGTGATGCGCAGCTTTTCCACCCCGAGCCCGACGAAGGCGGAACACAGGCGGTCCAGCTCCTCCAGCGTCAGCAGATCTGCCTTGGGCAGAAACGTCATGTGCTCTGCCATGCAGTAGGTGCAACGAAAGTCGCAACGGTCGGTCACCGAAACCCGAAGGTAGGTGATGGGGCGCGCGAAGGGGTCGATCAGCGGTGCGGTCATGCCGGCAAGTTAGACCTGCGTGCGCGGCACGACAACCCCGCCTGTTGCCGTTGCCAGACGCTGCCTTGCGGCCTATCGTCAGGGGCATGAAACATCTGTTCCTGTCTTGCCTGGCGATCCTTTTCGCCCTGTCGGCCTGCGACCGTCAGCGCCTCGAAGCCACCGCCCAACCCTGGGCCGAGACAACCGCGGTTGCCACGGCGCCGCAGGCCCGGCCCGGCGCCGTGGCGGGCCGGCTGGCACCGCAAGGCACGCGCAGCGCGGCTGCCTTCGACCGCACCACACCTGCCGAACGCGCGGCGGCGGTGGCGGCTCCGGTCAGCGGCGGCAAGCTGGGCGAATTGGTGGTGTCGCTGGGCAACCCGGCCGAACAGGGATTCTGGCTGCGGTCGGCCCTGGTAACGGCGCCGCGGCCCGGATCGGTTCGGCTGGCCTCGGGCCAGTCGGTGCAGGTGGAGCTGCGCCCTCTGGCCGGGGGTGGCCCCCAGCTTTCGCTGGCGGCTTACCGCGCGCTCGGCCTGGGGTTGACCGACTTGCCCAAGGTGGCGGTCTATGGCGGTTGACCCGATGCTGCGGGCCGAACAGGCGCGCCGCAGGGTGCTGCGCCCGGGAAGGGACTGGGCTGCGTTGCGCACGGGGTTTGCGGCCGATGCCGCAGGCCATGCCGCGCGCATGGGGCCGATCTGGCACAGCTGCTGCGACAGTTGGGCGGCCGTCCTGCCCGACCGGGTGGCGGTGCAGGACCACGGGTCCGGGCGCGACTGGACCTATCGCCAGCTCAAGGACGCCTCCGACCGGCTGGCCAGTGCGCTGGCTGCGGCCGGGGTGGGGCGCGGCGACCGGGTGGCGGTGTTTCTGCCGCAGGGGGCGCTGGTCGTGGTGGCGCATTTCGCCATTCTGAAACTCAGCGCCATCGTCCTGCCGCTGTTTACCCTGTTCGGCGCCGAGGCGCTGTCCTATCGCCTGGCCGACAGCGGCGCCCGTGCCGCCATCACCGATACCGACAACCTGCCCAAGCTGACCGCGCTGCGGGCCGATCTGCCGGAGCTGCGCGCGGTATTCGCCCAGGGTGGTGGGGCAGGGGCGCACGACCTGATGGCCGCGATTGCCGCCCACCCGCCGCTGGGCACACCCGCAGCGGTGGGGCCCGAAGACCCTGCGGTGATGATCTACACCTCGGGCACCACCGGCGCCCCCAAGGGGGCCTTGCATGCGCATCGTTTCCTGCTGGGGCACCTGCCTTCGATGGAAATCACCCACGAAGGCTTTCCCTTGCCCGGCGATTGCGGCTGGACCCCGGCGGACTGGGCCTGGATCGGCGGGTTGATGGATATGGCAATCCCTTGCCTTTACTACGGGGTGCCGCTGGTGGCGCATCGGATGGCGCGCTTCGACCCCGCCGAGGCCTGGGCGCTGATCCGCGACCGGGGCATCCGCAACGCCTTTCTGCCGCCGACCGCGCTGAAGCTGATGCGACAGGCGCCGGTGCCGGATGGCGTCGCCTTGCGGTCGGTGTCGTCGGGGGGCGAATCACTGGGCGCCGACCTGCTGGCCTGGGGCCGGCAGGCGCTGGGTTGCCCGATCAACGAGCTTTACGGCCAGACCGAGTGCAACCTGATGCTGACGCAGGCGGCCGGGTTCATGCCGGTCAAGCCCGGCACGATGGGCAAGGCGCTGCCCGGCTTCGAGGTGGCGGTGCTGCGGCCGGATGGCGCTGTCGCCGCGGCAGACGAAGTCGGCGAGATCGCGGTGCGGCGCGGTGCGCCCTCGATGTTCCTGGGCTACTGGAACCAGCCCGAAAAGACCGCGGCAAAGTTCCAGGGCGACTGGATGCGCACGGGCGATCTGGCCACCTGCGATGCCGACGGGTATTTCACCTATGTCGCGCGCGATGACGACATCATCACCTCCTCGGGCTACCGGATCGGGCCGACCGAGATCGAGAATTGCCTGACCGGCGACCCCGATGTGGTCATGGCCGCGGTGGTGGGTGTGCCCGACCCGATTCGCACCGAAATCGTTGTGGCGCATGTAGTCTTGCGCGAAGGTGCCGTCTGGTCCGACGCGCTGTCTGCCCGGTTGGTGGAGCGGGTGCGCAGCCGCGTCAGCCCGCACGTCGCGCCGCGCCGCATCGTGGCGCGCGCGTCCCTGCCGATGACGGCAACGGGCAAGATCATCCGCCGCGCCTTGCGCGACGAAGGCTTGCCGGACTGAAAAAGGCGCCCCGCAGGGCGCCTTTTGCCTATTGGTCGAGGAAACTGCGCAGCTTGCGGCTGCGGCTGGGGTGTTTCAGCTTGCGCAGCGCCTTGGCCTCGATCTGGCGGATGCGTTCGCGGGTGACGCTGAACTGCTGGCCCACCTCCTCGAGCGTGTGGTCGGTGTTCATCCCGATGCCGAAGCGCATGCGCAGCACCCGTTCCTCGCGCGGGGTGAGCGAGGCGAGGACGCGGGTCGTGGTTTCCTTCAGGTTCTCCTGAATGGCCGAATCGAGCGGCAGGATCGCATTCTTGTCCTCGATGAAATCGCCAAGCTGGCTGTCCTCCTCGTCCCCGATGGGGGTTTCGAGGCTGATCGGTTCCTTGGCGATCTTCATCACCTTGCGGACCTTCTCCAGCGGCATCTGCAGCTTTTCGGCCAGCTCCTCGGGCGTGGGTTCCCGGCCGATCTCGTGCAGCATCTGGCGCCCCGTCCGCACCAGCTTGTTGATCGTCTCGATCATGTGGACCGGAATGCGGATGGTGCGGGCCTGGTCGGCGATGGACCGGGTGATGGCCTGCCGGATCCACCAGGTCGCGTAGGTCGAGAACTTGTAGCCACGGCGGTATTCGAACTTGTCCACCGCCTTCATCAGGCCGATGTTGCCTTCCTGGATCAGGTCCAGGAATTGCAACCCGCGGTTGGTGTATTTCTTGGCGATGGAAATCACGAGGCGCAGGTTGGCCTCGACCATTTCCTTCTTGGCCTGACGGGCCTCCTTTTCGCCCTTCTGCACCTGGTTCACGATCCGGCGGAATTCGCTGATGTCCACGCCGACATACTGGCCGACCTGGGCCATTTCGTTCCGCAGCTCCTCCACCTGCGGGCGGAATTTTTCGACCAGCGTCTGCCAGCCGCGCCCCGATTTGCGGGCCATCCGGTCCATCCAGCCAGGGTCCAGCTCGTAGCCCTGGTATTCCTGGATGAACTCCTGCCGGTTGATGCGCGCCTGGTCGGCCAGCTTCACCATGCCCGAATTGATCGACATGATCTTGCGGTTGATGCCGTAAAGCTGGTCGATCAGCGCCTCGATCCGGTTGTTGTGCAGGTGCAGCTCGTTCACCAGCGTCACGATCTCGGACCGCAGCTTCTGATAGGCGGCTTCGTCGGCGGCCGAATAGCGGTTCTTCTCCGACAGTGTCGCCGACATGCGCTGGTTCTGCATTTCTGCCAGCTTGACGTAATCGCGCGCAATGATCGCCAGCGTGTCCAGCACCTTGGGCTTAAGCGCGGCTTCCATTGCCGCCAGCGACATGTTCGAGGCGTCGTCATCGTCGTCGTCTTCTTCGACGCGCGACAGCGGGTTGCCATCGGCATCGAGCTCCGGCTCCGTCCCGGCGGACCGGCGCGGCGCCGCGGTGTTGACCTCTATCCCCTCCAGGTCAGGGCCGTCCATGGCGTCGTCGCCATCGACCGATCGGCCGAAGGTCGCTTCGAGGTCGATCACGTCGCGCAGCAGGATGTCTTCGTTCAGCAGTTCGTCACGCCAGATGGTGATGGCCTGAAAGGTCAGCGGGCTTTCGCACAGGCCCGCAATCATGGTGTTGCGCCCGGCCTCGATCCGCTTGGCGATGGCGATTTCGCCTTCGCGCGACAAGAGCTCTACCGAGCCCATCTCGCGCAGATACATCCGCACCGGATCGTCGGTGCGGTCGAGCGTTTCGGATTGCACGCCGGCCAGCGCCACCTCGCGCGAGCCCGCCCCGGTTTCCACCAGCTCGCCGCCTGCGGCGTCGCCTTCGTCGGCCTCCTCGCCTTCGACGACGTTGATACCCATTTCGGACAGCATCGACATCACGTCCTCGATCTGCTCGGATCCGACCTGTTCGGGCGGCAGAACGGCATTCAGCTGGTCGATGGTGATGTAGCCACGTTCGCGCGCGTCGGCGATCATCTTGCGCACGGCAGCCTGGCTCATGTCCAGGCTGTGGTCGGCATCCTGTTCGGCCGGCTTGACGTCGTCGGTGTCCTTCATCGCCCTGGATGCTCCTGCAGAACGGGGCCGAATCACCCCAGTAAGTTTCGAATCAATAGCGCGAATCGCGGCGGGGAAAAGCCTCGGACGCGCTTGTCGGCAAGGATGAGAGCACTTGTGCCGGTTTCAACGGCTGCGCCCCCCCCGGGTAAAGTCGATGGCGCCGAAGACGCGCGCCGAATAGTCCAGATCATCGCGTGCCAGTTCGACCCCGTTTTCCGCGACCACGCTTTCGGGTTTGGTCTCCTGCGCGGACCCGAGCGGGCGGTTGACGGCTTCGGCGGCCTTGGACACCCTCCATGTCAGCCCTTCATCGGCGCTTCCCTCGATTTCCCGTTCCCCGTCGGCAATTTCCCGGCGCGCGGCACGGCGGGCTTCCAGCTTGGCGAATTCCTCGGCCAGGCACAGTCGCGCCAGATCCGCATCTGCCGGCTTGCGCGACGCCGGACACAGCCGGACATGGGGGTCGTTGCGGAGCAAGTCAAGCGCCTCGCCGGCCAGCGCCTGCACCTGTGCGGCCGGTTCGGGGGTGTGCGCCGCGCGCAGCAATGCCGCACGCACCGCGGCGTGGGCGGGCGACTGGCATTCCAGCCTTTGCAGCGGGGCATCGAATTCGTCGATCAGCGCCGGGTGCAGCGCCAGCACCGCCAGAACCACCGCCTCGCGCAGCGTGTCCTCGACCGGGGCGCCCGAAACCGCCAGCAACGAGGCGCGCGCGCTCGGGCTCGGGGGCTGGGTCGCGGCGCGCAGCTTGCCGGCCGCGCCGCGCGCCGTCGGCACAAAGCCGCGCGGCGCCCGAACGCCGGTGCCGAACAGCCCTTCGCGCAGGGATTTCAGCTCGGTGCCGTAATGCGTGCGGATCGTGGGGTCGGCGATGCGTGCCAGAACTGCCCGCAAACGCTTGTCCAGCGCTGCGCGACGTTCCGGGCTGTCAAACACCTGACCTTCGGTTTCGCGCTGCCACAGCAGGCGCACCATCGGCTGTGCGCCATCCAGCACGCGCTGGAACCCGCCCGGGCCCTCGGCCTTGATGAGGTCGTCCGGGTCCATCCCGCCGGGAAGCACGGCAAAGCGCAGGCCCTTGCCGGCCTCCAGCAAGGGCAAGGCCAGGTCGATGACGCGCAAGGCGGCGCGGATGCCGGCGGCGTCGCCGTCCAGCGCAATCACCGGCTCGTCGTGCATGCGCCACAGCATCTGCAACTGCTCGGCCGTCACCGCCGTGCCCAGGGGCGCCACCGCGCCGGTGAACCCGGCCTCGGACAGGGCGATCACGTCCATGTAGCCTTCGGCCACGATCAGCCTCTGGCCCTTGCCCGCGGCTTCGCGCGCCGGGCCGTGGTTGAACAGGCTGCGCCCCTTGTCGAACAGCGCGGTTTCGGGGCCGTTCAGGTATTTGGCCCGCGCGTTCGGGTCCAGCGCGCGGCCCCCCAGCGAAATCGCGCGCCCCCGCGCATCGCGGATGGGAAAGATCACCCGCCCGCGGAAACGGTCATAGGGGGCGCCGCCATCGTCCGGCCGGATCGCCAGCCCCGCCTCGACCAGCAGGTCGGCGCCGATTCCCTTGGCCCCCAGCGCCTGCACCAGGCCCGCGCGCGCCTCGGGCGCCCAACCGATGTGCCAGCGGTCCTGTGCAGCTTCGGCCAACCGGCGCCGTGCCAGGTAATCGCGTGCCAGCGCCCCGGCCGATCCGCGCAGCATCAGCCGATAGTGCTGCACCGCCGCCTCCATCACCTCGGCCAGCTTCGTGCGCCGGTCGGCGACCTGAACCGCGGCCGGATCGCGCGCGGGCATCGGCATGGCCGCTTCGCGCGCCAGGATCTCCACCGCCTCCATGAAGCCGACGTTCTCGGTTTCCTTCACGAAGGAAATCGCATCGCCCTTGGCGTGACAGCCGAAGCAGTAATAGTAGCCCTTGCGGTCATCCACATGGAAAGAGGCACTTTTTTCCTGATGGAAGGGGCAGGGCGCCCACATGTCGCCCTTGCCCTGGTTCGATTTGCGCATATCCCAGACGACCTTGCGCCCAACCACCTGGGCCAGCGAAAGGCGGTTGCGCAACTCGTCGAGGAATCCGGGCGGCAGGCTCATGCAACCGATATAGGCCGGGGGACAGCGATTCGCACCCCTGCTGCACGCAGGTCGCGGATTCGGGTGGCCCGGAGGGGCCGAAGGCCCTTCCGGCGGCGTG
>NZ_JBKBQM010000039.1:0-30253 GCF_046292685.1 Gemmobacter sp. | reverse complement strand
TCCCCAGCGGCGGCGGGGGTGCGGGGCGCTGCCCCCGGGCCCCCGGGATATTTCGGGCAAGGTGAGCGGCCGGGGCGCGGCGCGGGTCTTGGGGGGCGGGTGTGCGGGGGCGCTGCCCCCGGGCCCCCGGGATATTTGGGCAAGGTGAGAGGCCGGGGCGTAGCGCGGGTCTTGGGCGGCGGTGAGCAGGGGCGCTGCCCCCGGGCCCCCGGGATATTGGGGGCAAGGGGAAGGGCGGGGCCTCGGCTGCGGCGGGCGATGTCGGTGGTGTTTCGCAGCGGCGGCGGCATCGGGTGGTGGATGCGCGGCGGGGGGCTTGCCGGCGCACGGTGGCGCGGGGCCGGCGCGCGCGGTCGATGCCTTGTGGCCGCGGTGCCTTTGGGCCGCGGGGGCCCGGCGGGCGATGGCCGGCTGGGGCGACCCCGACCCGGCGGCGCGGCGGGGGCGGCCTATTCGGCCGCGTCTTCGGTTTCGGGGGTTTCCACCGCGGCGACGCGGGCGAAGCTGCGCAGGATGAAATCGGGCACGTGGTCGCCCATGCCGGCGGGGGTGGGGCCTTCGTGCCGGTCGTCGCGGCGCCGGTCGCGCGGGGCATCGCGGCGCGGGTCGCGCGAGGCATCGCGGGCGGCGAAGTCGCGCCGGGGTTCTTCGCGGCGGGGTTCTTCGCGGCGGGGGGCGCGCGGCGATTCGGCGACCGGGACGGCCGCGGCGGTTTCACCCAACGCCTCGGCGGGTTCGGCGCGGGCCGGGCGTTCGGCCCGGTCGGAGCGCGGGCGGTCGCGGTCGCGCGCGGGGTGGCGCGAGCGGGGTTGGCGGTGTTCGCCGCGGTCGGGGCTGTCGTCGAACTCGACCGCCGGCGCCTCGACCCGGGGGATCTGCGCCTTGATGAGCGATTCGATGGCGGCCAGATACTTGTCGTCGCCGGGGGTGGCGATGGTGAAGGCCTTGCCCGAGCGGCCGGCGCGGCCGGTGCGGCCGATGCGGTGGATGTAGTCTTCGGCGTGGCTGGGCACGTCGAAGTTGAACACATGGCTGACGGCGGGAATGTCGAGACCGCGGGCGGCCACGTCGGAGGCGACCAGCAGGCGCAGGCTGCCGTCGCGGAAGGCATCGAGCGTGCGGGTGCGCTGCGACTGGTCGAGATCGCCGTGGATCGGGGCAGCATCGAAGCCATGCGCCTTGAGCGACTTGGCCACCACATCGACATCCATCTTGCGATTGCAGAAGATGATGGCGTTGGTGCAGGCCTCGCCTTCGTCCTTGATGAGGGCGCGCAGCACGGCGCGCTTTTCGCCGAAGGCGCGGTCGCGGCGCGACGGCGTGAAGGCAACCAGCCGCTGTTCGATGGTTTCGGAGGCGGTGGCCTGGCGCGCGACCTCGACCTTGGCGGGGTCTTTCAGGAAGGTCCGGGTGATGCGTTCGATCTCGGGCGCCATGGTGGCGGAGAAGAACAGCGTCTGGCGGCCGGGCGGGGTGAGGGTGAAGATGCGTTCGATATCGGGGATGAAGCCCATGTCGAGCATGCGGTCGGCCTCGTCCACCACCATGATCTGCACGCCGGTGAGCAGGAGCTTGCCGCGTTCGAAATGGTCGAGCAGGCGGCCGGGGGTGGCGATCAGCACGTCGACGCCGCGGTCGATCAGCAGATCCTGTTCCTTGAAGCTGACGCCGCCGATCAGCAGCGCCTTGGTCAGCTTGAGGTACTTGGTGTAGGTGTCGAAGTTTTCCGCCACCTGGGCGGCCAGTTCGCGGGTGGGCGCCAGCACGAGGCTGCGCGGCATGCGCGCCCGGGCGCGGCCGTTGGCGAGCCGGGTTATCATCGGCAGCGTGAAGCTGGCGGTCTTGCCGGTGCCGGTCTGGGCGATGCCCAGCACGTCGCGCCCTTCGAGCGCATGGGGAATGGCCTGGGCCTGGATCGGTGTCGGGGTTTCGTACCCGGCGTCGGCGATGGCTTGCAGAACCTTGGGATCGAGGTTCAGATCGGAGAATTTGGTCATGGACGTCCTTGAATTGCGGCATCGGACCGCAAGGGAAAAGGGACGCATGTCATCCGGGCGCCCCGGCGGCTGTCGCGCGCAGGGGGGCCCGCGCGCTGTCGTGGCATGGCGTTAGCGGAAATGCGCCGGAAGGTCAAGAAACCCGGCCGGGCGAGGCGTTTCGGGCCAGTTCGGCGCGGATTTCCGCCGTATGGGCGCCGCGGGCCGGCACGGGGCCGGGGGTGCGGCGCTGGCCGTCGAATCGCGGGGCGGGGGCAGGCTGCAATGGGGGGGCCGACCAGATGCCGCGGGCGGCGATGTGGGGGTCGCGGGCGGCTTCCTCGGGCGAGAGCACGGGGGCAAGGCAGGCGTCGGAGCCGGCGAAAAGCGCCGCCCAATGGTCGCGCGGGCGGGTGGCGAACAGGCCGGCGAGCCGCGCGGTCAGCACCGGCCATGCGCTGCGGTCGAACTGGCGGTCGCGGAAATCGGGGTCGTCCTGCAGGCCGAGGCCTTGCAGCAGCAGGCGGTAGAATTTGGGTTCCAGCGCCTGCACCGCGATGTGGCCGCCGCAGGCGCAGGCATAGCTGCGGCCCCAGTGCGGGCCGTCGAGCAGGCTTTGCCCGCGCGGGGTGGCAAAGCCGCCTTGCGCCGCGATCGCCATGACCAGCGCCATCATGTGCGCCGAGCCGTCGACGATGGCGGCATCGACCACGCAGCCGCGCCCGGTGGCGCGGGCGGCGAGCACCCCGGCGAGAAGCCCCACCGCAAGGTAAAGCGCGCCGCCGCCGATGTCGCCCACCAGCGTGGGCGGGGTCAGCGGCACGTCGCCCGGGGCCGAGGCATACCACAGCGCGCCCGAGCGGGCGATGTAGGCCAGATCGTGCCCTGCCGTCTGCGCCAGCGGGCCGGTCTGGCCCCAGCCGGTCATCCGGCCATAGACCAGCGCGGGGTTGGCGGCCCGGGCCTCGGCCGGGCCGAGGCCGAGGCGTTCCATCACGCCGGGGCGGAAGCCTTCGATCAGGGCGTCGGAGCGGGCGATCAGCGCCAGCGCGGTGGCGCGGTCGGCGGGATCCTTGAGGTCGAGCACGATGGAGCGTTTGCCGCGGTCGAGCAGGCTGTCGCCCGTGAGGCCGGGCAGGTCGGCGCCGCCGGGGCGGTGGACCACGGTGACCTCGGCCCCGAGGTCGGCCAGCAGCATGCCGCAGAACGGGCCGGGGCCGAGGCCTTCGATTTCCAGCACGCGCAGGCCCGCCAGCATCTCAGCGCCCCCGCAAGGCATCGGAGAGCAGCGCGCGCACCGTGTCGGGGGGCACGTCGTCGGCCACGAAGGCCTGACCGATGCCGCGCGCGAGGATGAAGCGCAGCCGGCCGTCCTGCACCTTCTTGTCCTGGCCCATCAGGTGCAGCAGGGCATCGGCATCGGGCAGGGGGCCGGGGATGTCGGCCAGATCCACCCTTGTGCCCATCTGGCGCAGGTGGGCGCGCAGGCGCGAGGGCGTTTCCTGCGCGAGAAGGCCGAGGCGGGCCGAAAGCTCGAAGGCCAGCACGCAGCCGATGGCCACGCCTTCGCCGTGCAGCAGCCGGTCGGAATAGCCGGTGGCGGCTTCGAGCGCGTGGCAGAAGGTGTGCCCGAGGTTGAGCAGCGCGCGGTCGCCTTCTTCGGTTTCGTCGCGTTCGACGATGTCGGCCTTCATCTGCACCGAGCGGCGCACGGCCTGTTGCAAGGCGGCGGTATCGCCCCGGGCCAGCGCGGGGCCGTGCCGTTCCAGCCAGTCGAAGAAGGCGGCATCGCCCAGCAGGCCGTATTTCACCACCTCGCCATAGCCCGCCAGCAGGTCGCGGGCGGGCAGGGTGGCCAGCACCGCGGTATCGGCCAGCACCAGCGAAGGCTGGTGGAAGGCGCCCACCAGGTTCTTGCCGTGGCGGGTGTTGATGCCGGTCTTGCCGCCCACGGAACTGTCCACCTGCGCGAGCAGCGTGGTGGGCAGCTGCACGAAGCGCACGCCGCGGCGCAGGATGGCGGCGGCAAAGCCGGCAAGGTCGCCGATCACCCCGCCGCCGAGCGCCAGCACGAGGTCGCGCCGCTCGATCCGTTCGTCGAGCAGGAATTCGGTGGCGGCGCGCAGCCCCTCCCAGCTTTTGGTGGCTTCGCCGGCGGGCAGCACATGGGTGGCATGGGCGATGCCGGCGGCGTCGAGCGCGGCTTGCAGCCGGGCAAGGTGCAGCGGCGCCACCTGCGACTCGGTCAGCACCGCCACCCGCTTGCGCCGCAGCAGGGGCGCGATTTCCGCCCCCGCCCGGTCGATCAGGCCCGGGCCGATTCGCACCTGATAGCTGCGCGCCCCCAGCGCGACCGGCACCACGTCGGACATGTCAATTCCTTTCCAGCACATCGGGGCGCACCAGCAGCGCCTCGGCCACGCGCGCGGCCGTCGCCTCGACGGGCAGGCCGGGCTGGCTGTCCACGATCAGGTCGGCCAGCGCATAGACCGGCGCGCGGGTTTCCAGCAGCGCCTTGAGCGTGCCGTAGGGGTCGGGGGTGCGCAACAGCGGCCGGGTGGACTTGTGGCGCACGCGCTGCCACAGCAGGTCGATGTCGGCGCGCAGCCAGACCGAGATGCCCTTGGCCGAAATCGCGCTCCGGTTCGCCTCGGACATGAAGGCGCCGCCGCCGGTGGACAGAACGCCGGGCGGGCCCGACAGCAGCCGGGCGATGATCTGGCTTTCCTTGAGGCGAAAGAACGGCTCGCCGTCGCGGGCGAAGATTTCGGGGATGGTCATGTTGGCGGCCTTGACGATCTCGTCATCGGAATCGCGGAACGGAACCCCCAGAATCCGGGCCAGATGGGTGCCCACGGCGGTCTTGCCGGCGCCCATCATGCCCACCATCACCACCGTCTTCTTCAATCGCCACTTCACGAAGGCCAGATTCCGCTGCTGCTGCCATGTCGGTTCTGAATGGCGTGAAGTTCCGAAAAAGGCCATATATATTCGGACAGGCATCCGCCGTGGCGCCGCAAGGCGCCGCGGTCGGCAAGGACAACACCCGTGTCAGGGCAAAGAGCAAGGGCAAGACGATGCGCGCGATCAAGGTCATCCTGGTGCTGGCGGTTCTGGGGTTTGCAGGGCTTGCCGGCTATGCCTATCTCGGCGACCTGACGCCGCCGACCGCGGCGGTGAGCCAGCCGGTTGCGCTGCCGGGCGCGGGCAATGGCAACTAGCGACAGGCGTTGCCTCTGGCTGGGCGCCGTGCTGGGGGCTGCGCTGGCGGCGCCGCAGGCGCTGGCGCAGGGGGCACCCTTGTCGGCCATCGACTGGTTGTCCGATACGGTCGCGCGCCCTGCCGCCCCGGCCGCCCCGGCCGAGCCTGCGCCTGAGCCCCCGGGCGAGCTGGCGCCGATCACCACCACAAGGCTGGCCGAGCGCAACCTGGATGCCGTGGGGTTGCTGCCCCTTTCGCTGACCGGGCTGGCGCCCGGGTTCTGGGCCGCATCGTCCACCGAGACGCTGGCCGGGCTGATCCGGGCCGAGCGGCCCGACCCCTTGCCGGCCTTGCGCGACCTGTTGCAGACGCTGCTTCTGGCCGAACTGCCCGCCCCCGCCGATGCCGACGGCGAAGGCGCCTTTCTGCTGGTGCGGGTGGACAAGCTGCTGGAGATGGGCGCGCTGGAGGCCGCCGCCGCGCTGGTGGAGGCGGCGGGCAAGCCCACGCCCGAGCTGTTCCGCCGTGCCTTCGACATCGCGCTTCTGCTGGGCACCGAGGACGAGGCCTGCGCCGACCAGCGCGCGGCACCGGGCATTGCGCCGACCTTTCCGGCGCGGGTGTTCTGCCTCGCACGCGGGGGCGACTGGCAGGCGGCCGAGCTGACCTTGCGCACCGCGCAGGCGCTGGGGCAGGTGGGGCCCGAGGATCTGGCCTTGCTGCAACGCTTCATTGCGCCCGAGCTTTACGAGGACGAGCCACCCTTGCCGCCGCCCGAGCGCCCCTCGCCGCTGGTGCTGCGCATACTGGAGGCGATCGGCGAGCCGATCTCGTCCACCGGGTTGCCGCTGGCCTTTGCGCATGGCGACCTGACGCCGGCGAACGGCTGGAAGGCGCGGCTGGAGGCCGGCGAGCGGCTGGCGCGGGTGGGTGCGATCGCGCCGGGGCAGTTGTTCGAGCTTTATGGCGAGCGGCTTCCGGCGGCCTCGGGCGGGGTCTGGACCCGGGTCGAGGCGGTGCAGCGGTTCGAGACCGCGCTGGCGGCGGGCGACCCGGCGGCGGTGGCCGCAAGCCTGCCGCGGGTCTGGGCCGCGCTGGCCGAGCGCGAGCTGGAGGTGCCCTTTGCCGAGGTGCATGCCGCGGCGCTGGCGCGCCTGCCGCTGACCGGCGAGGCGGGGGAGCTGGCGTTCCGCATCGCCTTGCTGGGCCCCGATTACGAGGCGGCGGCCCTGGCGCGCAGCCCCGAGACGGCCGAGGAGGCCTTTCTGGCGGGGCTTGCGCGCGGCAACCTGACGGTGCCGGCCCCGCCCGACGGGCTGGCCCGCGCCATTGCCCCGGCCTTTGCCAGCACCGGCACCGCGCCGCCGCTGTCGGCCCCGGTCGAGGTCTTGCTGGCCGAGGGGCGGCTGGGCGAGGCGGCGCTGGTGGCCATCGACAAGATCACCGCCGGGGCGATGGGCGACTTGCGCGCGGTGACCGAAGGGCTTGTGCTGCTGCGCCGTCTGGGGCTGGAATCGGCGGCGCGCAAGACGGCGCTGCAACTGATGTTGCTGGAGCGGCGGGGGTAGGCGGTGGACGGGGTGCCGATGCAACGGTGGATTTCCGGCTTTCTGGACGCGCAGGCCGCCGGGCGCGACCCGGCGCGCAACACGCTGCTGGCCTATGGCCGCGACCTGAAGGATTTTGCTGCCTGGCTGGGCCGGCGCGGGCTGCATTTCGCCACCGCGACGCAAGCCGATGTCGAGGCCTACCTCGTGCATTGCGATGCGCAAGGCTTGGCCACCGCCACGCGCGCGCGGCGGTTGTCGGCGATCCGGCAGATGTTCCTGTTCGCCCATGACGAGGGCTGGCGCGCCACCGACCCCGCCTTGCGGCTGAAGGGCCCGGGGCGCGCGCAGCGGCTGCCCGGGACGCTGAGCGAGGCCGAGGTGACCGCGCTGATCGAGGCCGCGCGCCGCAAGGGCCGCACCGAGGCCGACCGGCTGCGCGACACCTGCCTGATGGAGATTCTCTATGCCACGGGGCTGCGGGTGAGCGAGCTGGTGGGCCTGCCGGTGGCGGCGGTGCGCGGCGACCCGGCGCTGATCCTGGTGCGCGGCAAGGGCGGCAAGGAACGCATGGTGCCGCTGTCCAACCCGGCGCGGGCGGCGATCCGGGCCTGGCTGGCGGTGCGCGATGCGGCCGAGGCGGGGGCGCGGGCCAAGAGCCGGTTCCTGTTTCCGTCGCGCAGCGCCGAAGGGCACCTGACGCGGCTGCGCTTTCACGCGCTGGTCAAGGAACTGGCGCTGGCCGCGGGGCTGGACCCGGCGCGGGTCACGCCGCACACGCTGCGCCACGCCTTTGCCACGCATCTGCTGGCGCGCGGGGCCGATCTGCGCGCCATCCAGACGCTGCTGGGCCATGCCGACCTTGCAACCACCGAGATTTACACGCATGTGCTGGAAGATCGGTTGCGCGACCTGGTGATGACCCATCACCCGCTGGCGCGCGACGACTGACGGCGGTGCCGCGCCCGGGATCGGGCGGCGGTGCCGGAACAACCCTTTTGCTGGACCCCAGATACGCAGATGGACCCTTCTTCCCTCGATACCGGCTTCTGGCTGACGGTCGGCGCCATTCTTGGCCTGCTGGTGCTGTCGGGCTTCTTTTCCGGCTCGGAAACCGCGCTGACGGCATCGAGCCGGGCCAAGCTGAAGGCGCAGGCCGACAAGGGCGAACGGCGCGCGGAAACCGCGATGAAGGTCACCGACGACAGCGAACGCATGATCGGGGCGATCCTGCTGGGCAACAACGTGGTCAACATCCTGTCGGCCTCGCTGGCCACGGCGCTGCTGACGCGGGTGTTCGGCGACAGCGGGGTGGCGCTGGCCACGCTGGGCATGACCTTGCTGGTGCTGATCTTCGGCGAGGTGCTGCCCAAGACCTATGCCATCGCCAACCCCGAGACGGTGGCCTTGCGGGTGGCGCCGGTGATCCGGCTGCTGATCCTGGTGTTCGCGCCGGTGGTCACGGTGGTGCGCACGCTGGTGCGCGGGCTCTTGTGGATGGTGGGCGTGCGCACCGACCCCGACAGCCATATCCTGGCCATCCGCGAGGAAATCGTGGGCGCCATCGCGCTGGGGCATTCGGAAGGCGCGGTGGAAAAGGAAGACCGCGACCGGCTGCTGGCCACGCTGGACCTGTCGGACCGCACGGTCGAGGAGGTGATGAAGCACCGTTCGGAAATCGAGATGATCGATGCCGATGCGCCGCCGGAAAGGATCCTGACGCAGGCGCTGTCGTCGCCGCACACCCGGCTGCCGGTCTATCGCGGCGAGCCCGAGAACATCCTGGGCGTGGTGCATGCCAAGGATCTGCTGCGCGAGGTGGATCGGCTTGTGCGCGCGGGCGGCGAAGGCGAGGCGGCGGGGCTGGCGGAGCTGGATATCCTCAGGATCGCGCGCAAGCCCTATTTCGTGCCCGAGACCACCGACCTTGACGACCAGATGCGCCAGTTCCTGAAACGGCGCACGCATTTCGCGCTGGTGGTGGACGAATACGGCGCCTTGCGCGGGCTGATCACGCTGGAAGACATCATCGAGGAAATCGTCGGCGACATCACCGACGAGTTCGACGTGACCCGCGACCAGGCGTTGAAGCGCACCGAAAGCGGCGATTACCTGATCGACGGCGCGATGACCATCCGCGACCTGAACCGCGCGCTGGACTGGAACCTGCCCGACGACGAGGCGAACACCGTGGCAGGGCTGGTGATTCACGAGGCGCAGACGATTCCGTCCGAAGGCCAGGTGTTCAGTTTCCACGGGTTCCGGTTCGAGGTGATGACCCGGCGGGAAAACCGCATCACCCGGTTGAAGGTGCGCCCGCTGTAAGGGCGAGGCGGGGCGTGCGGCGAACAGGGGGGCGGGGGGCCAGCCCCCCGTACCCCCCGCCGAAGGGGGGCGCTGCCCCCCTTCGGCATCCCCCCGGGATATTTGGATCAAGGTGAAAGGGGCCGGGGGGGGCGAAGGGCGCCGGGGGCGCTTGGGGTGCGGGGCGCCCGGGGGCGCCGGGGGAAGCGGGGGACGCCCGAGAAGCGAAGGGCGCCGCGGGCGCTTGGGGAAGCGGTGAGCGCCGGGGGCGCCGGGGGCTGCGTCAGAACGGGATTTCGTCGTCGAAATCGCTGGAGCGGCCTGCGCCGAAGCCCGGGTCGCGCGCCGGGGCGCCGCCGCCGTAGCCGCCGCCCGAATAGCCCGGATCGCGCCCGCCGCCCCGGCCGGAGCCCATGTCGGCGCCCATTCCGCCGCTCATGTCGGCGCCGGCGCCTTCGCCGCGGCCGCCCAGCAGGGTGAGTTCGCCGCGGTAGGGACGCAGGACGATTTCGGTGGTGTAGCGTTCCTGGCCGGACTGGTCCTGCCACTTGCGGGTTTCGAGCTGGCCTTCGATGTAGACGGTGCTGCCCTTGCGCAGATACTGTTCGGCGATGCGGGCCAGGGCCTCGTTGAAGATGGCGACCGAATGCCATTCGGTGCGTTCCTTGCGTTCGCCCGATTGCTTGTCGCGCCAGGTTTCCGAGGTGGCGATGCGCAGGTTCACCACCTTGCCGCCGTTCTGGAAGCTGCGCACCTCGGGGTCGCGGCCCAGATTGCCGACCAGAATGACCTTGTTGACCGAACCTGCCATGTGCTTGCCCCTTGCTGTTGTGCGGCCGGCCGCGGCCTGACCGGCCCCGGCCCGGAAACCCCTATAGCCCGCGCGCGGGGATGTCGCAATCGGCGGCGGCGGCGGAAGGCCGCAAGGTGCCGGGTGCGGGGGGTGGCGCGGGCGGGGTTTTGCGCTATAGTCGCGCCGACCGATGGCAAGGAAGGCGAAGGCGGGATGCGGGCAAGCGTGCTGGTGGCGACCCTGGCGGGGCTGTGTCTGGTGGCCGGCCCGGGTCAGGCGCAGGGCCTGTCGCAAGGCGGTGGCGCCAAGTCGCGCGAGGCGCTGTTTGCCCAGCAGAAGAAGTTGCTGGACGGGCGGCTGGCGCAGCAATATGCCGCCTCGGCCCGGTTGACGCCCAAGGGCAGGAAGACCGCCACCGCCTCGACCAGCGGGATGATTCCGCGCTATGCCGGGCGGTATCAGGGCGAATGGCTGGCGGCGGCGCGGGCGGCGGCGGCGCGGCATGGCGTGCCCGAGGATCTGTTCCTGCGGCTGGTGCAGCAGGAATCGGGGTTCAACACCGCGGCCGTGTCGCCCAAGGGGGCCACGGGGCTGGCGCAGCTGATGCCCGATACCGCACGGCTGCTGGGGGTGGATATCAACGACCCGCATCAGAACCTGGATGGCGGGGCGCGTTACCTCAAGCGGATGCACGCGCGCTTTGGCGACTGGCGGCTGGCGCTGGCGGCCTACAACGCGGGGCCGGAAGCGGTGGAAAAGCACGGCGGCATCCCGCCCTTTGCCGAAACGCAAGGCTATGTGAAGGCGATCCTGGGCAACTGACCGGGGCGGGGGCGCGGATGATTCTGTATGGCATTTCCACTTGCGACACCTGCAAGAAGGCGCAGAAGGCGCTGGTGGCGGCCGGCCATGCGGTGACCTTCCGCGATGTGCGCGCCAACCCCTTGAGCGAGGCCGAGATCGCCGAGTTCGTGGCCGAATTCGGGCCGGCGATCGTCAACCGGCAATCGACGACGTGGCGCGGCCTGTCGGCCTTCCTGCGCGAGAGCGAGCCCGAGGCGCAGCTGGCCGCGCAACCGACGCTGATGAAGCGCCCGGTGATCCGCGGCCCCGGCGGGTTGACGCTGGGCTGGTCGGACGAGGTGGCGGCGCGCCACGGCGCGGGCGGCTGAGCCGGGGCGGTCAGCCCCAGGCCACCGGAACCGCGACGGGGCCGCGAAACGCCCAGCCGTGAAAGCGCACCGGGCCCTCCAGCCGCAGCCGCGGCAGGCGGGCGAACAGCATGGGCAAGGCCACTTCGGCGATCAGGCAGCGCGCGGCGGCGGCACCGGCGCAGAAATGCGGCCCGGCGCCGAAGGTCAGCGCCGGGCCGGTGTCGCGGGTCAGGTCGTAGCGGTCGGGGTTGCGGAACACGGTTTCGTCGCGGTTGGCCGAGCCGAACATCAGGAACACCCGGTCGCCGGGGGCGAAGGTCACGCCTTCGACCGTGTCGGCCCGGGCCACCTGGCGCGGCGACATGCCGATGGGGGCGACGAGCCGGGCGTATTCGTCGAAGGCGCGGCCCCAGTCGGCGCGGCCGGCCTGCACCTGTGCCAGCGCCTGCGGGTGGGCCAGCAGCGCCCAGGCGGTGCCGGCGATGGCGTCGCGCGGTTCGTTCTGCCCGCCCGAGATCACCAGCTTGACGTTGGCGCGCAAGGCGGCTTCGGGCAGGCCGGCGGCCATCTGCACGCCGATGCAGCTGAGGTCGGGGGCGGCGGAAAGCTCGGCCATGCGCGCGCCGATCTCGGCATCGAGAAAGGCGGTGGCGGCATGGCAGCGCGCCTCGACGGCGGGGGCGCCGGCATAGTTCGCGCAGCCGTCGATCATGGCCTGGCTGGCGGCATCCATCTGTGCGGCGGTGATGCCGGTGAGGCCGGTGATCGCTTTCAGCGCCTCGCCGGCGACGGGCATGGCGAAATCGGCCACCAGATCGGCCCGGCCGGCAGGGGCCAGCCGATCGAGCACCGCGGCACAGGCGGCGCGGAACTGCGGTGCCCAGTGGTCGCGCACGGTGCGCGGCGACAAGGCGGGAAACAGCGCGCGGCGTTCGGCCATGTGGGCGGCGCCATCCTTGCGCATCATGTTTTCGCCCATCAGCCGGGTCATCAGACCACCGGGCTGGACCGAGGAAAACACCTCGACCCGCTTTTCCTGGGCAAAGATCGTGTCGCGCCGCGTCATCAGCGTGGCGCCCAGTTCGGGCACCTGGCAGATCGGCGCCTCGGCCCGCATGCGCGCAAGATCGGGGTAGGGGTCGGCCGCGAAGGCCGCCCGGTCGATGTGGTAGACCGGCGCATCGGACATGGCGCACCCTTGCTGATTCACCGCCCGCAGGATGGCACGGGGGCGCGGGGGCGGCAAAGCCCCCGGGGTCGGGCGACCGGGCCCGCGGGCATGAAAAAGCCCGCCGGAAGCGGCGGGCGTTTTTCGGGCTTGCCCCAGGCGGGTCAGCCGCCCCAGGTGCGCACCGGGCCGCAATCCATGTGGACGAAGTTCGACCGCGAATAGCGCCCGACCCCGCCCGAGGCGCAGGCTTCGGCGGCGCGGGCGATCTGGCCGACCGAGCGCGACTTCAGCCGCAGGTCGGCGGCCTGGCCTTGCATGTGCAGCGAATTCTTGGCCACGCCGCGGCTGCTGGAGCGCAAGGCGCGGTTGGTCTGCGGCGAACGGTAGCCCGACAGCAGCATGTAGGGTTCCGACACATCCATCAGCTTGTGCGCCGCCGCCATGATGTCGAGCGTGCGCGCATCGATGCGGTGGACGGTGCCGGTGCGCACGTCGCGCATGAAGTGGTTGATTTCCTTGAGCGCTTCCGGGATGTACTTGCCGTCGATCCAGTAGATGGTGTCGAGGCTTTCGCCGGTGCGCCCGGAATACATGCGAATGCGCCGGATGTCGCCGCCGCCCCGCAGAAACCCGAAGGCATTGGTGTAGGTCGGTGCTGCCGCCACGATGCCAGCCGCAAAAATCCCCAGCAGCTTGCGCCGCGAGAAATCGCTTGTCCCCGTTTCGGTCATTCCTGCTCGCCTGTCCCCGCAAGCCGCACGCGATGGCAAACTGCGTGCGCCCTGTCGTTTCGTTTCTGCTGCATCCCCAAATGCCCGAGCGTTATGGCATGGTTCGATTCGCCAACCAACCCTTCTGGCGGCCGGTCTTCCGGTTTCTGGCAGCAATCGGCAAAAATTTGCTGAATGTCGCCCGGGGCCGGGGGCGGATTTCGTTGCGCGGCGGCCACAAAACCGTTGCACGCAAGGCATCGCGCGTGGCGCGGGCGATGGACAGTGCCGGCGCGAAAACGCATCATCGCCACGCGAGTTCAAGGCGCAGGCCTTGAGCCTGAACGGTTTTTTCCTGGTCGAGGAGTGGTCCATGCCCCTGTCCCGTTTCCGTCGCGGAGCCCTGTCGATGTCGGTGCTGCTGGCGCTGGCGGGGCCTGTCTGGGCGCAATCGGCGGGCGGGCTGGCCTCGGGCGGCGGGGCGCTGGTCGTCAAGTCGGCCTTGCCGCACCTGAACGGCTTTCGCCAGGCGCTGGCCGCGGCGGCGGCCAAGGATGCGGCGGTGGCCGATTTCTACCGCGCCAACGGCTATGCCGCGATCTGGACGGCGCAAGGCCCCGAGGCCGAACTTCGGCGGGCGGTGTTGCTGTCGGCGCTGGATACCGCCGGGCTGCATGCCTTGCCGGTGGCGCGCTACGATGCGGCCGCGCTGCGCCGGGCCTTCCGCGACCTGCGGTCGGAAGGCGACCGCGGGCGGCTGGAGGTGCGGCTGACGCGGGCCTTGCTGGATTTCGCGCGCGATCTGCACTCGGGCGCGCTGGAGCCGCGGTCGATCGACCCCGGCCTGGTGCGCGAGGTGCCGCGGCATACGCCCGAGGCGATCCTGGCCGGGTTTCTGGCCGACCCGGCGGGGTTCGTGCACGGGCTGGCACCGCGCAACCCCGAATATGCCCGCCTGGTCAAGGCGCGGGCGCGGCTGTTGGCCGACATCGCGGCAGGGGGCTGGGGCGACCCGGTGCCGGCGCGCGCCTTGCGCCCGGGCGCCAGCGGGGCGGCGGTGGTGGCCTTGCGCGACCGGCTGACGGCGATGGGCTATCTGGGCCGGTCGGCGACGCAGGTCTATGGGCCCGAGATCCAGGCCGCAGTGCGCGCCTTTCAGTTCGATCACGGGCTGACCGCCGACGGCGCGGCCGGCGAGGCGACGATGGCCGCGATCAACACCCCGCCCGAAGAACGGCTGAAGGCGGTGACCGTGGCGCTGGAGCGCGAACGCTGGGCCAACATCGACCGCGGCCGGCGCCACATCTGGGTCAACCTCGCCGACTTTACCGCCAAGATCATCGACGACGGCAAGGTCACCTTTGCCACCCGCGCCGTGGTCGGGTCCACCGTGCCGGAAAAGAACACGCCCGAGTTCAGCCACCTGATGACCTACATGGAGCTCAACCCCGACTGGACGGTGCCGCCGGGCATCATCCGGCGCGATTACCTGCCCAAGCTGCAGGCCAACCCCGGCGCGCTGGCGCATCTGCAGGTGGTGGACAGCCGGGGCAGGGTGATTCCGCGCGGGTCGGTGAACTTTGCCGCCTACAAGGCGGGCAACTTCCCCTTCAGCCTGCGCCAGCCGCCGGGGGCGACGAACGCGCTGGGGCGGGTGAAGTTCATGTTTCCGAACCCCTGGTCGATCTATCTGCACGACACGCCCGACAAGCACCTGTTCGCGCGGGAAAACCGGGCCTATTCCTCGGGCTGCGTGCGTCTGAACGACCCGTTCGACTTTGCCTATACCCTGCTGGCCCGCCAGGAGGACGACCCCAAGGCCGCCTTCCACAAGGTGCTGGATACCGGCCGGCAGGAACGCATCTTCCTCAAGGATCCGGTGCCGGTGCATCTGGATTACCGCACCGCCTTTACCGATGCGCGCGGGCGGCTGAACTTCCGCGGCGACATCTACGGGCGCGATGCCCGCATCTGGGCGGCGCTGCAACGCGCCGGGGTGGCAGGCTGAGCGCGCCGCCGCGCCTGATGCTGGATGCCTGCGTGCTGTTTCCCACCGTGCTGCGGGAACTGCTGGCAGGGGCGGCGGCGGCCGGGCTGCTTCGCCCGTGCTGGACGGCGCGCATCCTCGAGGAATGGGCGCGGGCGGTGCGCAAGCTGGGGCCGGGCGCCGAGGCGGTGGCCCGGGCCGAAATCGCCGGCCTGCGTGCGGCCTTTCCCGGCGCCGAGGTGGCCGAGGCGCCGCATATCGCCGCCCGGCTGCATCTGCCCGACGACGGCGACCTGCACGTGCTGGCCGCCGCCATTGCCTGCGGCGCCGATGGCATCGTCACGCTGAACGCGGCCGATTTCCCGCGCGGCACGCTGGCGGCCGAAGGGCTGGTCCGGCGCGACCCGGACGGGTTGCTGTGGGACCTGGCCAGCCACCACCCGGCGGCGATGGCGGCGGTGGCCGAGGCGGTGCGCGCCCGCGCCGAGGCGATTTCCGGCCAGCCGCAGCCCTTGCGCGCGCTTTTGAAACGCGCCCGGCTGCACCGGCTGGCGCGGGCGCTGGGATGAGTGGCACCTTTCCCCGCGCGCGCGCAGCCGCTACAAGGCAGGCGAACCGCCGGAGATGCCGATGACCGCCGCCCCCACCGCCGCCCCGACCGCCGCCCCGCTTTCGATGACCGCCTTTGCCACCGTCCGCGGCCAGGGCGCCGGGCCGATTGCCGCGTTTTCCTGGGTGTGGGAGGTGCGTTCGGTCAACGGCAAGGGGCTGGATCTGCGCCTGCGCCTGCCCGACTGGGTCGAGGGGCTGGAGCCTGCGGTGCGCGCGGAACTGACGCGGCGGATCGGGCGGGGCAACGTGTCGGCCGGGCTGCGGCTGACGCGGGCCAGCGGCGCCGAAGCGCTGCGGGTCAACCCGCAGGCCCTGGCCGCGGCGCTGGAGGCGCTGGCGCAGGTGCAGGCGGCGGCCGGCCATGTCGGGGTGGAGCTGGCCGCCCCGAGCCCGGCCGAGGTGCTGGCCTTGCGCGGCGTCACCGAAACCGCCGCGGCCGAAGACACCGATGCACCGGCGCTGCTGGCCGCGCTGATGGCCGCTCTGGGCGCCGCACTGGACGATTTCGAGGCGATGCGCCGGGCCGAGGGGGCGGCGCTGGCGCAGGTGCTGGCCGGCCAGATCGACCGCATCGCCGCCCTGGTGGACGAGGCCCGCGCCGCCGCCGAGGCGCGCCGGCCCAGGGTGGCCGAATCCTTGCGCGAGGCGCTGGCCCGGGTGGCCGAGGCCACCGAGGCCGACCCCGCCCGCGTGGCGCAGGAACTGGCGATGCTGGCGCTGAAGGCCGACGTGACCGAGGAGCTGGACCGGCTGACCGCCCATGTCGCCGCCGCCCGCGCCCTCTTGGCGCAAGGCGGCCCCGTCGGGCGCAAGCTGGATTTCCTGAGCCAGGAGTTCAACCGCGAGGCCAATACCTTGTGTTCCAAGTCGGGCGACATCGCGCTGACGCGGATCGGGCTGGACCTCAAGCACCTGATCGACCAGATGCGCGAACAGGTGCAGAATCTGGAGTGATGCCATGCCCCGCCGCGGGTTGCTGCTGATCCTTTCGTCGCCTTCGGGGGCGGGAAAATCCACCATGGCGCGCCGGCTGATGGCGTGGGATCCCACCTTGCGCTTTTCCGTCTCGGCCACCACCCGCCCGCCGCGCCCGGGCGAGGAACACGGCGTGGACTACTGGTTCCACAGCCGCGAAAGCTTTGCCGCGCTGGTGGACGCGGGCGGGATGCTGGAACATGCCGAGGTGTTCGGCAACCTTTACGGCAGCCCCCGCGCCCCGGTCGAACAGGCGATGGCCGAAGGGCGCGACACGCTGTTCGATGTGGACTGGCAAGGCGGCCAGCAGATTCGCAACTCGGTGCTTGGCAAGGATGCGGTGTCGGTGTTCATCCTGCCGCCCTCCATCGCGGAACTCGACCGCCGGCTGCGCAGCCGCGGCCAGGACAGCGACGCGGTGATCGCCGGCCGCATGGCCAAATCGCGCGACGAGATCAGCCACTGGGCGGAATACGATTACGTGCTGGTCAACGACGATGCCGACCGCACCTTTGCCGATCTGGTGGCCATCGTCACCGCCGAGCGGCTGAAACGCGACCGCCAGCCCGACCTTTCGGCCTTTGTCCGCAGCCTCAACACGGAGTTCGACGCCCGATGATCTATGCGCTCGATGGCCACGCGCCGCAGATTCACCCCGATACCTGGGTGGCGCCCGGCGCGCATGTGATGGGCAAGGTGGTGCTGGAAGAAGGCGCGAGCATCTGGTTCGGCGCCGTCCTGCGCGGCGACAACGAGGAAATCCGCATCGGCACCGGCAGCAACGTGCAGGAAAACTGCGTGCTGCACACCGACATGGGCTATCCGCTGGCGATCGGGCCCGACTGCACCATCGGCCACAAGGCCATGCTGCACGGCTGCACCATCGGTGCCGGCACGCTGATCGGGATGGGGGCCACGATCCTGAACGGCGCGCGCATCGGCAAGGGCTGCCTGATCGGCGCCGGCGCGCTGGTGACCGAAGGCAAGGACATCCCCGACGGCAGCCTGGTGATGGGCGCGCCCGGCAAGGTGGTGCGCGTGCTGGACGAAGCCGCACAGGCGCGGCTGTTGAAATCCGCCGCCGGCTACCGCGCCAACATGCGCCGGTTCCGGGTCGGATTGGTGCCTGTCGCCACGCCGCCCGGCTCTTGACTCAGCCCCGACCGCAGACTATCAGCCCGCATCCCGGGCAAGCGCCCGGGGTTTTCATTGGTGTTGGCGGCCCCCGCAAGGGGATGCCTGTCGCCCCGGCAACGGGGAAAGGACAACGCCCTTCAGACATGACGAAGGAGATCAGCGTGACCAAACGGACCGCTGCCAAGTACAAGATCGACCGCCGCATGGGCGAAAACATCTGGGGTCGCGCCAAGTCGCCGCTGAACAAGCGCGAATACGGCCCCGGCCAGCACGGCCAGCGCCGCAAGAACAAGCTGTCGGATTTCGGCACCCAGCTGCGCGCCAAGCAGAAGCTGAAAGGCTACTACGGCGACCTGACCGAAAAGCAGTTCCGCAAGATCTATGCCGAGGCCGAGCGTCTGCGCGGCGACACCGGCGAAATGCTGATCGGCCTGCTGGAGCGCCGGCTGGACGCGGTGGTCTATCGCGCCAAGTTCGTGCCGACCATTTTTGCCGCCCGCCAGTTCGTGAACCACGGCCACGTGACCGTCAACGGCGCGCGCGTCAACATCGCCTCCTACCGCGTCAAGGAAGGCGACGTGATCGCGGTCCGCGACCGGTCCAAGCAGCTGGCAATCGTGCTGGAAGCGGTCGCGCTGACCGAACGTGACGTGCCCGACTATCTGGAAGTGGACCACAACAAGATGACCGCGACCTTCGTGCGCACGCCCGGCCTGGGCGACGTGCCCTATCCGGTCCAGATGGAACCGAACCTGGTCGTCGAATTCTACGCCAAGAACTGATCCTGCCGCAGGGTCGGAACCGGGGCCGCATCCTTTCGGGTGCGGCCTTTTGGTTTGATGCCGGCGGGGGTTGTGCAAACCCTTGCCGCGCACCAGGACAGGGCGGGGCAGCCGGAGGACGCGATGTCGCAAAACCCGATCTGGAAACCCGTTTCGAACGGACCCTTTTCGCCAGCCGCTGGCTGATGGCACCGATGTATCTGGGCCTCGCGGTCTCGCTGGCGATGCTGACCTTCATCTTCCTGCGCGAGCTGGTCCATTACCTGCCGCAGATCATGGACATGAGTGCCGAAAAGGCGATCCTCGTCGTGCTGACGCTGATCGACCTGAGCCTTGCGGCCAACCTGCTGTTGATCGTGCTGTTTTCCGGCTACGAGAATTTCGTGTCGAAGTTCGATTTCGACGCCGGGCAGGACCGGCCCGACTGGATGGGCAAGGTGGATTTTCCGGGCTGAAGATGAAGCTGATCGCCTCGATCGTGGCGATTTCGGGGATTCATCTGCTCAAGCGCTTCATGGAGATCAGCGATCTCGACACCGCGAAGGCCTTTGGCGAGACCGAGCTTTACTGGCTGGTGGTGATTCACCTGACCTTCGTGCTGTCGGGCGTGCTTCTGGCGCTGATGGACTGGCTTTCGGCGCGGTCGAACGGGCACTGAAGGCGGGGCGGGGCATCTTGGCACTGGCCAGCCGCGCCGCACCCCGCTAGAACCGCGCCACGAAGCAGGGAGACACCGATGCACCCGACCATCCGCCCGCAACCCGGGATCCTGGACATCGCGCTGTATCAGGGCGGGCAGTCGCATGTGGCGGGGGTCGCCAATGTGGTCAAGCTCAGCTCGAACGAAAACCCGTTCGGCGCCTCGGACCGCACCAAGGAGGCGTTCCAGCGCGCGGTGCACACGCTGCACCGTTACCCCTCGACCGACCACGCCGGCCTGCGCCAGGCGATTGCCGAGGTCTACGGGCTGGACGCCCGGCGCATCATCTGCGGGGCCGGGTCGGACGAGATCATCACCTTCCTGTGCCAGGCCTATGCCGGGCCGGGGGACGAGGTGATCCATACCGAACACGGGTTCCTGATGTATGCCATCAGCGCCCGCGCGGTGGGGGCGACGCCGGTTTCGGTGCCCGAACGCGAACGCACCACCGATGTGGATGCGATCCTGGCGGCCTGCACCGAACGCACGAAGCTGGTGTTCCTGGCCAACCCCAACAACCCGACCGGCACGATGATCGGGCAAGGCGAAATCGCGCGGCTGGCCGCGGGGCTGCCGGCGCAGGCGCTGCTGGTGCTGGACGGGGCCTATGCCGAATATGTCGCCGGCTACGATGGCGGCGCAGCACTGGTGGATGCGCGCGACAACGTGGTGATGACGCGCACCTTTTCCAAGATCTTCGGCCTGGGCGGGTTGCGCATCGGCTGGGGTTACGGCCCGGCGCATGTCATCGACGTGCTCAACCGCGTGCGCGGGCCCTTCAACCTGTCCACCGCGGCGCTGGAGGCGGCCGAGGCCGCGGTGCGCGATCAGGACTGGGTGGCCAAGTGCCGGGCCGAAAACAACCGGATGCGGGCCTGGCTGGCCGAGACTCTGGCGGAATTTGGTGTGCCGTCAGATACTTCGACGGCGAACTTCATCTTGGCCCGTTTTCAGGGCGCCGCCGAGGCCGAAGCCTGCGATGCGTTTCTGAAGGAACGCGGCCTGATCGTGCGGCAGGTGGCGGGTTATGGCCTGCCGCATTGCCTGCGCATCACCGTGGGCGACGAGGCCAGTTGCCGCCGCGTGGCCCATGCCATCGGCCAGTTCAAGGGTGCCCGGGAATGAGCGCGATCTACGACCGTGTGGCCTTGATCGGGCTCGGGCTGATCGCCTCGTCCATGGGGCATGCGATGAAGGAAAAGGGGTTGGCGGGCCATGTCGCGGGACATGCGAAAACCGCCGCAACCCGTTCTGCTGCCTTGGAAATCGGGTTTTGCGATTCGGTTCACGCCACGGCGGCCGAAGCGGTGGCCGGGTCCGATCTGGTTGTGCTGGCGGTGCCGGTGGGGGCGATGGCCGAGGTCGCGGCCGAGATCGGGCCGCATCTGAAGCCCGGCGCCTGCGTCACCGACGTCGGCTCGGTCAAGCAGGCGGTGATCGAAGCCGTGGCGCCGCATATCCCCGAAGGTGTCGCCTTCGTGCCCGGGCACCCGCTGGCAGGCACCGAACATTCGGGCCCGCACGCGGGCTTTGCCAGCCTGTTTCGCAACCGCTGGTGCCTGCTGACCCCGACCCCGCAATCCACGCCCGAGGCCATCGCCCGGCTGCGGGCCTTGTGGGAGGGCATGGGCTCGAACGTGGACGAGATGGATGCCCCGCATCACGATCTGGTGCTGGCGGTGGTCAGCCATACGCCGCATCTGATCGCCTACACGATGGTGGGGGTGGCCGACCACCTGCGGCGGGTGTCGAACTCGGAAGTCATCAAGTATTCGGCGTCGGGGTTCCGCGATTTCACCCGCATCGCTGCCAGCGACCCGACGATGTGGCGCGACGTGTTCCTGACCAACAAGGAGGCGACGCTGGATATCCTGGGCCGGTTCACCGAAGAACTGTTCGTGCTGCAACGTGCGATCCGCATGGGCGATGGTGAGCAGCTTCATGCCTATTTCACCCGCACCCGCGCAATTCGCCGTGGCATCATCGAGGCCGGGCAGGATACTGCAGCCCCGGACTTCGGCCGGGTGGCGGCAGATTCGACACGAAAGGTCTAGGGTCGGTGGCAGCGGTTGCGGCGGGGTGGGGGGGGGTCGGGGCGCTGGTGCTGGCGCTGATGATACCGGCGGGGCTGGTGCAGGCGGCACCCGAGGCGTCGATCCGGCCCTTGCCGCGCCCGGTCGAAACCCGGCCCGTGGCCGCCGCGCCGAAGCGCGACGAGGGGCCCCGCTTGCAGGCCACCGTCGCGGCGCTGAAGGCCGCGCAGGATGTCGCGGCCGTAGCGGCGGTTGCCGCGGCACAGGTCGCGCCGGCCGCGGAAGGCGCCCCTGCGGCGGCCGCTGCGCCCGTGCCCGAACCTGCGTCGGTGGCCGAAGCCGCGCCGGTGCCGCTGCCCGAACCGTTCGTCTTTGCGCACCCCGACGAAAGCCGCCTGGCGCTGGCCGCGCCGCAGCCGCGCCGCGACGGGGCGGCCGGCGCCGGCGCCTGGGCCGATGCCGATGGCCCGGACCTGCGCCCGCGCCGGCGGGCGGATGCGCCGGCGGTGGCGATGGCCGCCGCGGCCACGCCGACGCTGGGGGCGCTGTTCCTGTCGTCCTTGCGGCCCGAGCCGCGCCCCGGGGCGCGCCGGGCGGCGCCCTTTGCCCCGGCCTCGCCCGAGGCGGTGGAGCCCGCCGCGGTGATCCGCCCGGCTCCGGGGGCCAGCGCGCCGGTTTCGCGGCGCGGGTCGGTCTGCGGTGTGCCCGAAATCCGCGGCGAGGCGCTGGCCCCAATCGTCGGGCGGGTCAAGGGCTGCGGTGTGGCGCAGCCGGTGCGCGTCAGCGCGGTGGGCGGCGTGCGGCTGAGCGAAGCCGCGGTGATGGATTGCGAAACGGCGCGCGCCTTGCACGCCTGGGTCGAGCGCGGCTTGCAGCCGGCCTTTCGTGGCGAGGTGACGGCCTTGCAGGTGGCGGGGCATTACGTGTGCCGCACCCGCAACCACCAGCGCGGCGCCCGGCTGAGCGAACATTCCCGCGGCAAGGCGATCGACATTTCCGGCATCGTCTTGCGGTCGGGGCAAAGCCTGTCGATCCGCAACGACTGGCGCGGGCGGAACGGGCCGGCGATCAAGGCGGCGCACAAGGCGGCCTGCGGCATCTTCGGCACCACGCTGGGCCCCGGGTCGGACGGGATGCACGAAGACCACCTGCATTTCGACACGGCGGTTCAGCGCAACGGGCCCTACTGCCGCTAGCGGCCGCTCACCAGACCAGCCGGGGGGCGGGGCCCAGCGTGAGCGGGCCAAGCGCAATGCGCCCGCCCGACAGGCGCAGCGGCACATCCAGCGGCTGGCCGCCCGGGGCCAGCGCGGCCAGAACCTGTGCCCAGCTTGCGCGCGCCTCGGGGGCGATCAGGCCGGCGGCCACGGCCACGTCCAGCGCTTGCGCGGCGCCTTCCAGCCGCAGGGCAAGGCGGCCTTCGGCAAGGCCCGCGGCATCGGGGGTCAGCCGACCCGACAGGTGCAGCCGGATCGGCCCCCATTCGCCGCGCAGTTCGCGCAAGGTCAGGTCGGTCAGCGGCGGCAGCGCCTCCAGCGCCGCGCGGTCGAGCGGGGCGGCAAAGCCGGCCACCGCATCCAGCCGCAGCACCTCGGCCCGCTCGGGCAGCAGGCCGGGCGGCAGCAGCGCCAGCAGGCGCGGGTCGATGGTCACCCCGCGCAGGTCGAGGCCGATGTCATGCGCCAGCGCCTGCCCGGCGGCGGGCCGGGTCGCCAGCGACAGGGTTTCGGCCCCGCCGCGCAAGGCGCCGTCCAGGGCCAGCGCCTCGCCGGCAAGGTTGAAGCGGTCGAGCGCCAGCGCGGTGCCCGGCACCAGCACCAGGCTGGATTGCAGCCGCGCGGCGGCCAGCCGCCAGGGGCCGGCGGGGGTTTCGATCTGCTGTTCGGGCGCGAAGGCTGCGATCAGGTGCCAGGGCTTGTAGCTGAGCGCGAAGACCTGCGCAAAGGCCGCGCGCCAGCCCCATCGACCATCGGGCGTGGCGAGGTGCGGGTCGGTCAGCGTCAGGTCGATGCGGTTGGGGTAGCCCGCCACCGACAGCCCGGCGTGCCCGGCTTGCCAGCCCTGGGCCTGCATCCGGGTCAGCGCGGCCTCGGCCCCGCTGCGCGCGGCGCCCGAGGCGACCCACCACCACCCCGACCAGCCCAGAAACGCCAGCACCACCAGCATCAGCAAGGCGCGCATGCCCGCCCCCCCCTTTTCAAGCGCAAGGAGTTGCGTTCTACAGGCGGGCAGGCAGCAGGAAAAGACCCGCATGATGCACAGTTCCGGCATTCCCGCCCCGCTTTGGGTGTTCGGCTATGGCTCGCTGATGTGGCAGCCCGAATTTCCGGTGGCCGAGGCGCGGGTGGCGCGGGTTGCAGGCTGGCACCGCAGATTCTGCATGTGGTCGATCCATCATCGCGGCACGCCCGAGGCGCCGGGGCTGGTGCTGGCGCTGGATGCCGGCGCGGGGGCGGTTTGCCACGGGCTGGTCTTGCGCGCCGAGCCGGGCACCGAGGCCGAGACGCTGGCGCGGTTGCGCGAACGCGAGCTGGTGTCCTCGGCCTATCTGGAAACGCAGGTGGCGGCGGACCTGGTCGAGGGCGGGCAGGTGCAGGCGCTGGCCTATGTCATCGACCCGGACCATGTGCAGTATACCGGGCCTCTGTCGCTCGAGGCGCAGGCGCAGATCATCGCCCGGGCCTGCGGCGGGCGCGGGCGCAATTGCGATTACCTGTGGGCCACGGTGGCGCATCTGGCCGCGCTGGGGCTGGCGGACCCCGAGCTCGACTGGCTGGCATCGCGGGTGCGTGACCTGGTGGACGGCTGACGGGGCTTTCGCCCGCCGCCCGGGCTGTGGCATGGTGCGGCAAAAACAGGGCAAGGCATGATCGGGGTGCTTTTCAGGGTGATCGCGGCGCTGGTGCTGGCCTTGGGGCTGGCCGGGCCGGCGGTGGCGCAGCCGGCGGGGCTGTCGGCGCTGGCGCGGGCCGATGGCGCGGCAAGCCGGCTTTGGGTGCAAGGCGAGGATCTGGCGCTGGAGCTGGTGCTGTCGCAGCCGGTGCCGTGGCGGGTGCGGTTTCTGGCCGGGCCGCCCCGGCTGGTGCTGGATTTCCGCGAGGTGGATTTCGCCGGGCTCGACCCGGCGCGGCTGATGGCCGGGGCGCCGGGGCAGGTGACGGGTTTGCGCGCCGGGCCGGTGCAGGCCGGATGGTCGCGGCTGGTGCTGGCGCTGGACCGGCCGCGGCTGATCGGCGCGGCCGAGATGCGCACCGAGGCGCGGGGCGGCGACGTGGCGCTGCTGCGCCTGCGCCTGCGCCCGGCCGAAGCCGGCGAATTCGCCGCCGAAACCGCGCGCCCCGACCCGCCCGGCTGGGCCTTGCCGCGCCCGGCGGTGGCAGCCGCGCCGCGCCCGCCGCGCGGGTCCGGGCCGCTGGTGGTGGTGCTGGACCCCGGCCACGGCGGCATCGACCCCGGCGCCGAGCGCGACGGCCACAGCGAGGCGCGGCTGATGCTGACCTTTGCCCGCGAGCTGAAGGAGGCGTTGCTGCGCGCCGGCGGGTTCCGGGTGGTGATGACGCGCGAAACCGACAGTTTCGTGCCGCTGGAAACCCGCGTGGCGCTGGCCCATGCGGCGCAAGCGGATGTGTTCCTGTCCTTGCACGCCGATGCGGTGGCCGAAGGGCTGGCGACCGGCGCCACCGTCTATACCCTGGCGGCCGAGGCCAGCGATGCCGCCTCGGCCGCGCTGGCCGAACGGCACGACCGCGACGCGCTGATGTCGGGGGTGGACCTGACCGGGCAGGACGACCTGATCGCCGGGGTGCTGATGGACATGGCGCGCACCGAAACCGCGCCGCGCACCGACAAGCTGGCGGCGGCGCTGGTGCAGGCCATGCGCGCCCAAAACCTGGCGCTGCACAAGACGCCGCGCCGGGGGGCAGCGTTTTCGGTGCTGAAGGCGCCGGATATCCCGTCGGTGCTGCTGGAACTGGGCTACATGTCCTCGCCGCCCGATCTCGCGCGGCTGACCGACCCGAAGTGGCGCGCCCGCATGGCCGGGGCGCTGGTGGCGGGCCTGTCGGGCTGGGCGGCGCAGGACGCGGCCGAAGCCGCGCTGCTGCGCCAGTAGCGCGCGCCTCGCCGCGTGGCGGGGCCGCGCGTGCGAAAGGGCCTCAGCCGTTGCCCGACGGGCGGTGCAGCAGCGACTGCACGGTATAGACCAGGATGGCCAGCCCGACCGCCCCCGCCGCCGCGATGCCCAGCAGCGCAAGCAGGTCGATGGCGCCGCCGATGTCGCGCAGGCCCGAGCGGGTGATCCAGAACACGAAAGCCACCGCCAGCACCGCCCCCACCGGCATCGACAGCTGCGCCAGCAGGAACTTGCGCCAGCTGATCGCGCGGTCGCGGATCAGGACATAGGCATAGGCCAGCGTCACCAGAACGGCCGCGGCCACCATGCCCCAGAACAGCGCTTTGCCGAACATTTCCTCGAAGACGGCCAGCAGGGTTTGCAGGGTCAGATCCTTCATGGCGTGTCTCCTTCAGGCGTCGCCGCGCAGCATGGCGTTGTAGGTGGCTTTCAGGGCGACTTCCTTCATCAGCCAGGAAATCCACAGCTCTTCCAGCGGCGGGATGATGCCGGGGAAGCTGGGCACGAGGTTGTTGTTGTAGTCGAACTCGATCAGCATCGCGCGCCCGACCCGGGTGATGAGCGGGCAGGAGGTGTAGCCGTTGAAGGTTTCGGTGCCTTCGCGGCCTTGCAGCGCGGCGACGAGGTGATCTTCGACCACCGGCTGATGCCATTTGACTGACGCCGCCGTCTTGCCCTTGGGCACCCCCGCCACGTCGCCGAGTGCGAAGATCTCGGGGTAACGCAGGTGGCGCAGGGTCTTGCTGTCGACCTCGAGCCAGCCCTGATCGGTCCACCTGTCGGCCCAGGACAGGCCGGCCTCGCGCACCACCTGCGGCGCGCGCTGCGGCGGGATGACGTTGATGAAGTCGTAGCCCAGTTCCTTGTCGCCGTCGGGCGTGGTGTAGGTGGCGACCTTGCGGGCCGGGTCGATGGCCTTGAGCACATGGTCGTAGGCCACGTCGATGCCGCGTTCGCCGAACAGCATGCGCACCTTTTCCGACACGATCGGCACGCCGTACAGCGTCTTGTTCTGGGCGGTGTAGGTCAGGCGCACGTTGGCGCGGTTGCCCTTGCGGGTGGCCATGTCTTCAAGCAGGAAGGCCAGCTTCAAGGGCGCGCCGGCGCATTTCATCTCGGTCGCCGGGCGCCCGATCAGCGCCTGCCCGCCGCGGGCCACGAAATCCTCCATCGCGCGGAAGGTCGCGGCGGCGGCTTCGGGGCTGTGGTAATGCGCGCCGATGCCGTCGCGGCCGATCATGTCGGTCGAGAACCCCTCGATCGCGCCCCAGTCGAGCGTGAGCCCGGTGGCCACGATCAGGAAGTCGTAATCCACCCGCTGCCCGCCGGTGGTGGTGACCGATTTTGCCACCGGGTCGATGGCGGCGGCGTATTCGGCGATCAGCCGCGCACCGGCCGGCAACCAGTCGGTCGTCTGCGAAACGGAATAGCCCGCCGGTTTCAGGCCCGCAGCGATCAGCGTGAAGCCGGGTTGATACCAGTGCTGGGCGCGGCCGTCGATCACGGTGATCTGCGCGCCTTCGAGCCGCCGCACCAGGCGGTTGGCAAAGGCGGTGCCGCCCGCGCCGGCGCCCAGAATGACGATGCGCGCATTGGTGCGGACGGGTGCGGGGCGGGCCGGGCCGGTGGCGGCAAGGGTTGCGAGCCCTCCGGCCGAAAGGCCGAGAAAGCCGCGGCGCGACGTGGCGCCTCCGAGCAATGGGGTCATGCGATTCCTCCATTCATATTCCAGTTCTTGCATAGCTAAAAAGATCAGACCTTGATGCATGTCAAAACAGCGCAGGCCGAAGGATGCCATCGTCGCACAGGTTTTCGACGAAAGCCGCGATGGCGCGGCAAGAGAGGCATCATGCGCGTCACGATCAGAACCAGCCTTGCCTTGCGGGCCTTGATGTATTGCGCGGTGAACCCCGGCCGGATCGTGCGCAAGCACGACATCGCCGAGGCCTGCAACGTGTCGGAAAACCATCTGGCGCAGGTGGTGCATGCGCTGGGGCAAAAGGGGTTTCTTGCCACGCAGCGCGGGCGGGCGGGCGGGGTGACGCTGGGCCGCCCGATGGAAGCGATCACGGTGGGGGCAGTGTTTCGCGCGCTGGAGGCCGAGGTGCCGCTGACCGAATGCCAGGCCGCCGAAACCAGTTGCCCGCTGCGCGGCGCCTGCCGGTTGCGCTGTGTGCTGGTCGAGGCGCTGGATGCGTTTTACGCCCGGCTGGATCAGGTGACGCTTGCCGATCTGGTTGCCGGCAACGCCCCGCTGGAATCGCTGTTGCGCGCGGCCTGAGCCGGGCGCCGGCACTGCCCGGGGCCGGTTGGCGCGGGCAGGGCAACTGACATATAGCTGTCAGGTATCTGTGCCGGTGCAGGCCGCAAGGCTGCGCTGCGGGGTTCCCGCTGGCCGGTTCCGGGCGTAAGTGACAGTCAGGATCCCACGGCCCCGCGCGGGCCATGCCAGGAGTGCGAACCATGCTCAACAACATCGGCCTGCCGGGCCTTCTGCTTATCGCCGTCGTCGTGCTGGTCCTGTTCGGCCGCGGCAAGATCAGTGCGCTGATGGGCGAGGTGGGCAAGGGCATCACCGCCTTCAAGCGCGGCGTCAAGGACGAGACCGCCGAGCTGGAAAAGGCCGCCGAAGCCGCCCGCGACGTCACGCCCGAGCCCGCGAACAAGGACAAGGCCTGAGCCGCATCCGATCAGCACCGCGGGTTTCAGGGGGGCTTGAGTCATGTTCGACCTCGGGATGTCCGAGTTGCTGGTCATCGGCATCGTGGCGCTGATCGTGATCGGCCCCAAGGATCTGCCGGTGATGTTCCGCACCATGGGCCGGTTCACCGCCAAGGCCCGCAACATGGCGCGCGAGTTCAGCCGCGCGATGGAAGCGGCGGCCGACGAAAGCGGCGTAAAGGACGTGGCCAAGGATCTGCGCAAGGTCACCGACCCCAAGTCGATGGGGCTGGATGCGCTGAAGGATGCCGCCAGCCGGTTCGAAGCCTGGGATCCCAAGCGCAGCGCCCGCCCCGAGCCGGCGGCCTCCGCGCCCGCCCCGGCGGTGCCATCTGTGCCCGCGGCCCCGGCGCACGGCCCGGCCACGCAGGCCCTGGCAGAATCGCGTGCCGCGCAATCGGCCGCCGCGGCCGAAGCCGCCGCCGCCATGCGCGCCGCGCGTGACGGCGAACCGGGACAAGGGACATGAGCAACGACGACATCGACAACAGCTCGGCCCCGCTGGTCGAGCATCTGGCCGAATTGCGCAACCGGCTGATCTGGGCGGTCAGCGCCTTTGTGGTGGCCATGATCCTGTGCTTTGCGGTGGCCGACCCGATCCTGCGCATCCTGCTCAGGCCGATCGAGGAGGCGATGCGGGCGCTCGGCAACCCCAACCCGGTGATGCAGTATACAGCGCCGCAGGAGTATTTCTTCGTGCTGGTGCGCATCTCGATGGTCGGCGGGCTGGCGCTGTCGTTCCCGGTGATCGCCTATCAGCTTTGGCGCTTTGTCGCGCCCGGGCTTTACCGCAGCGAAAAGCAGGCGTTCCTGCCGTTCCTGATTGCGTCGCCGGTGCTGTTCGTCGCCGGCGCGCTGTTTGCGCATTACATCGTGACACCGATCGCGATGAACTTCTTTCTGGGCTTTGCCGATGCCTCGTCGATGCTGGCGGCGATGATTCCGGCGCTGGTCGATGCGCCGGCCGGGGCCCCCTTGCCCGATGCGGCGGCGGCGGTGCCTTCGGAAGGGATCGAGATCGTCTTTCAAGGCAAGGTGAACGAGACGCTGGACATCTCGCTCAAGCTCATCATCGCCTTCGGCCTGTGCTTTCAGTTGCCGGTGCTGCTGACGCTGATGGGCAAGGCGGGGCTTGCGAGCTCGGCGGGGCTGGCCTCGGTGCGCAAGTATGCGATGGTCACCATCCTGCTGGTGGCGGCCCTGGTGACCCCGCCCGACGTGATGAGCCAGGTGATCCTGTTCTCGGCTGTCTATCCGCTCTACGAGGTGTCGATCTTCCTGATCCGCCGGATCGAGCGCAAGCGCGAGGCCGACCTGCGCGCCCAGGGGCTGTGGATGGACGACGAAGACGACGACAAGCCCGAGGCCAGCAAACCGTGACCGACCCCCTGCAGCGCATCGCCGAGGCGCTGGATCGCCTGGCGCCCCGCCCCTTGCCCACCCCGGATTTCGCGGCGGCGCAAGCCTTTCTGTGGCACACCGGCCCCGACCGGCTGGACCCGGTGCCGCGGGTGTCGCGGGTGGACATCGGGTTGCTGGTCGGGGTGAACCGCGCCCGCGACACGCTGATGGCCAATACCCGGCAGTTCGCGCAAGGCCATGCCGCCAACAACGCCTTGCTCTGGGGCGCGCGCGGCATGGGCAAATCGAGCCTGGTCAAGGCGGTGCATGCCGCAGTGGCCGCCGACCATCCCGGCCTGAAGCTGGTGGAACTGAGCCGCGAGGATCTGCCCTCGACCGGGCGCTTGCTGGGCCACCTGCGCGCGGCGCCGGCCTTCCGGTTCCTGCTGTTCTGCGACGACCTGTCGTTCAGCCATGACGACCAGCATTACAAGGCGCTGAAGGCGGTGCTGGACGGCGGCATCGAAGGCCGCCCCGACAACGTGATCTTCTACGCCACCTCGAACCGGCGCCATCTGATGCCGCGCGACATGATCGAGAACGAAAGGTCCAGCGCGATCAACCCTTCGGAGGCGGTCGAGGAAAAGGTCTCGCTGTCGGACCGCTTCGGTCTGTGGCTGGGCTTTCACCCCTGCGACCAGGACCAGTATCTGGAGATGATCCGCGGCTACTGCGCCGCCTATGGCCTGCAGATCGATGCCGAAGACCTGCGCGCCCAGGCGATCGAGTGGCAGGCCACCCGCGGCGCGCGCTCGGGCCGGGTGGCCTGGCAATTCTTCTGCGACCTCGCCGGCCGCCACGGCATCGCCGCCGGCTGAACGGTGCAGGCCGGCCCCCGGGGGGCCGCCTCTCCGCCCCTGCCTTTCACCTTGCGGAAATATCCCACGGGGGGTGCGGGGGGTGTGAAACCCCCCGC
>NZ_JBKBQM010000038.1:0-32288 GCF_046292685.1 Gemmobacter sp. | reverse complement strand
CCGACTGCCCCGGCTGCTGGCCCCATGACGACGAGGGGTGGCATCGGGCACCCATACCTCGCCTCGACCAGCACGACGCTCACCGCTGCCGCCCAAACAGAGGGAAAACTGTTCCGCCTCGTGGACTTCTTCAGCAGCCTGCTAGGCACCGCTCGCCCCCTCCGCGCGGGTGCCCCGCAAGGTCAGGGGCGCCAGCGCAGGAAATTGCCAATCAGCCGCAGCCCCGTGGCCTGGGATTTCTCCGGGTGGAACTGGGTGCCGACGATGGTGTCGCGCCCGACGATGGCGGTCACGGGGCCGGCATAATCCACATGCGCCAGCAGATGCGCCGGGTCGGCCACCCGCATCGCGTAGGAATGCACGAAATAGGCGTGGTCGCCGGTCTTGATGCCTTCCAGCACCGGGTGGGCGCGGTCGACGATCAGGTCGTTCCAGCCCATGTGCGGCACCTTCAGCGCCGGGTCGGCGGGCCTGATCCGCGTGACCTCGCCGTCGATCCAGCCGAAGCCCGCGGTATCGCGGTATTCGCGCCCCAAGGTTGCCAGCATCTGCATGCCCACGCAGATGCCCAGAAACGGCACCGCGCGCTGGGTCACGGCCTCGGCGATGGCTTCGTACAGGCCGGCATGATCGCTCAGCGCCTGGCGGCAGGCCGGAAAGGCCCCGTCGCCCGGCAGCACCACGCGGGTGGCGCGGGCCACATCTTCGGGCCGGCTGGAAACCAGCACCGCGCCGGCGTCGGTTTCTGCGGCCATGCGCTGAAACGCCTTTTGGGCCGAGTGCAGGTTGCCGCTGTCGTAATCGACCAGCACGGTCAGCATCGCATGTCCTTTCGGCGGCGCGCCGGGGCAGGCGGTCGGATGCCTCCGGCGGGGATATTTGGATCAAGGTGAAGGGTCAGAGCGTGCCCTTGGTGGACGGGATGGCATCGCCCTTGCGCGGGTCGGCTTCGACGGCGGCGCGCAAGGCGCGGGCCACGGCCTTGAAGGCGGCTTCGGCGATGTGGTGGCTGTTGACCCCGGCGGCTTGCGTCACATGCAGCGTGATGCCGCCGTGGGTGGCCAGCGCCTGAAAGAACTCCCGCACCAGTTCGGTGTCGAACTGGCCGATCTTGGGCGTCGGGAACGTGACGTCCCACACCAGGAAGGGGCGCCCCGACAGGTCCAGCGCGCAGGCGACGCGGGCATCGTCCATCGGCAGGGTGCATTCGCCATAGCGCCGGATGCCGCGCTTGTCGCCCAGAGCGCGTGTCAGGGCCTGGCCAAGCGCAATGCCGCAATCCTCGACCGTGTGGTGGTCGTCGATGTGCAGGTCGCCCCTGGCGCGCAAGGTGATGTCGATCAGCGAGTGGCGTGCCAGCTGGTCGAGCATGTGGTCGAAGAACCCGACGCCGGTTGCGATGTCGTAGCGGCCGGTGCCGTCGAGGTCGATCGTGACCGAGATGTCGGTTTCGGCTGTGGTGCGGGTGAGGGTGGCCTGGCGCATCGGGTCCTTTCGGGCGGGTGAGGCGCCCGACGGGCGCGGGGCGGGCAGATGCCTCCGCCTTGCGCAAGAGCGGCGGATCACGCGCCTTATAGGCGCGGGCGGGCGCCCCTGCCAAGGGGCGGCGTGACGCCGCCTGCCTGTGGCCCTATGGTGGCCGGGAAGGAGGACCGCAATGCCGCTGAATGCCCTGACCGGAACCCGCATCCGCGAACGGCGCGCACAGGCCGGGTTGCGCCAGACCGATCTGGCGCGGGCGGCCGGCGTTTCGGCCAGCTATCTGAACCTGATCGAGCACAACCGCCGCAAGGTGGCTGGCGAGGTGCTGGTGCGGATTGCCGCGGCGCTGGGGGTCAGCGTGCAGGCGCTGTCGGGCGACGGCGAAGCCGATGTCGTGGCGGCGCTGCGCGAGGCCGCCGCCGCGGCGGCGCTGCCGGTCGAGGCCGACCGGGCCGAGGAATTTGCCGGGCGCTTTCCGGGCTGGGCAGCGCTGGTGGCCGCGCAGCATCGCCGTCTGGTGCAGCTGGAAACCACCGTCGAGGCGCTGTCGGACCGCATGACGCAAGACCCGCACCTGTCGGCCAGCCTGCACGAGCTGCTGTCGGCCGCGGCCTCGGTGCGTTCGACGGCGGCGATCCTTGCCGACACCCCCGATATCGAGCCCGAGTGGCGCCAGCGCTTTCAGCGCAACCTCGCCGAGGACAGCGCGCGGCTTGCCCGGGGGGCCGAGGCGCTGGTCGGCTATCTGGATGGCGTCGCCGCCCCTGAAACCGGAATCGCGGCGCCGCAAGAGGAGTTCGAGGCCTGGGCCAGCGCGCAAGGGTGGCATCTGCCGGCGCTGGAAGCGGGGGCGGACCCCGAAACCTTGCTGCTAGGGGCGGCCGAGCTGGCCAGCCATGCGGCGCGCGAACTGGCGCGCAACTGGCTGGAAATCTATGCCCGCGATGCGCAGGCCTTGCCGCTGGAGGCGATGCAGGCCGCGGTGGCCGAATTGGGGCCGCATCCCTGGCGCCTGGCGCAACGATTCGGCGTCGATCCTGCGGCGGTGTTGCGGCGGCTGGCGGTGTTGCCGGGCATCGTGGCCGGGCTGGTGGTGTGCGACGGGTCGGGCACGCTGATCTTTCGCAAGCCCGTCGTGGCCTTTCCCTTGCCGCGCTTCGGGGCGGCCTGTCCGCTTTGGCCGCTTTACGATGCCTTGCAGCGCCCCGGCCAGCCCCTGCGGGTGTCGGTGACGATGGCAGGGCGGCAGGTGGCGGGGTTCGACACTTGGGCGTGGTGTGCGGCGCATTACCCCGCGGGGTTCGAAGCCCCGGCGGTGCTGCGGGCGCAGATGCTGATCCTGCCGAGCCCGGCCGATCAGGCGGGCGCGCGGGCGGTCGGCACCTCGTGCCGGATCTGCCCGCGGGCCGGTTGCCCGGCACGGCGCGAGCCGCCGATCATGGCCGAAGGGGCCTGACCCCGCCTTACTTCAGGCGCGTCCAGGTCTGTTTCGAGCAGAGCAGCCCCCCTGCAATGCAACCGGCAAGGCGCAGGCTGTCGCCCGACAGCTCGATCTTGCCGATGTAGACCTTGTCGTTCGAAGGACGCCAGACCTGGCCGGCGTATTTGCCGCCGCCTTGCGGAACCATGTCGATCACCAGTTTCTTGCCCAGGTTGGGCGACTTGTATTCGCCCTGGGCATTGAAGGTGCGCTTGATGACGCCGCAGATGGCTTGCCCGCAAGGCGCCATCTGCACATGGGCATAGGCGCCGTCGTCGGGCTGGGTCTGCCACATTCCGTGCACGGGGTCGGCCAGCGCCGGCGCAGCCAGCAGCACCAAGGCCGCGGCAAGAACTGTCTTCATCTGTTCCTCCCTCAGGGGCGGCCGCCTTGCCGGCCGCCTGCGGCGCAGATTCGCGCCGCGCGGGGATTCGGGCAAGCGTGACGTCGCTTCCCCTGTGCGGCCGCGCTTGCCCCCTGCGGCTTGCCGTGCCATCAGGCGGCGCGAAACGGTGCGGCTGCGGAGACCCGGCGATGATCCTTTACCCTGCCATCGACCTCAAGGACGGACAGTGCGTGCGGCTCTTGCGCGGCGAGATGTCGGCGGCGACGGTATTCGGCGACGATCCGGCGGCGCAGGCGGCGGCCTTTGTGGCGGCGGGGTGCCAGTGGCTGCATCTGGTGGACCTGAACGGGGCCTTCGCGGGCCGGCCGGTGAACGCCGCGGCGGTCGAGGCCATTCTGGCGCGGGTGGATGTGCCGTGCCAGCTGGGCGGCGGCATCCGCGACATGGCGACCATCGAGGCCTGGCTGGACAAGGGGCTGGCGCGGGTGATCCTGGGCACGGTCGCGGTGGAGAACCCGGATCTGGTCCGGCAGGCGGCACGCGCCTTTCCGGGCCGGGTGGCCGTGGGGATCGACGCGCGCAAGGGCTTTGTCGCCACGCGAGGCTGGGCCGAGGAAACCCGGGTGCAAGCGGTGGACCTGGCGCGTCAGTTCGAGGATGCCGGCGTGGCCGCCCTGATCTATACCGACATCGACCGCGACGGCGCCATGCAGGGCCCGAACATCGAGGCGACGGCCGCGCTGGCGCGGGCGGTGGCGATTCCGGTGATCGCCAGCGGCGGCGTGGCGCGGATGGCCGACCTGCTGGCCTTGCGCGATACCGGCGTGATCGCCGGGGCGATTTCCGGCCGGGCACTTTATGACGGGGCAATCGACCTGGCCGCGGCCCTGGCGGCGTTGGGCTGAGCGTCCGCGGCGCTGCGCGGGGGGCCTTGCCCCCCGCACCCCCCAGGATATTTCCGCAAGGTGAAGGTGGGGGCGCGCTCGGCTGGATCAGTGATCGGGCGGCAGCAGGCCCAACCCGCGCAGATAGATGCCGATGCCGGTTTCCAGCAGGTCTTCGGGCGCGAAAGGCGTGTTCGCGCCGGGCCGGGTGCGGGCGAACAGTTCCACCACGCCGTGGCTCATGGCCTGGACATGCGCGGCAAACATCGCCGAAGGCGGGCGCCGGCCGGGCGGCAGGTGTTCGGACAGCCGGGCGGCGGCGGCTTCCTGCGTGGCGCGGGCGCGGGCGGCGGCGCGGGCCAGGTCGGGGTGGCCGGCAAGATTCACGCCGCTTTCGAACATGGCCACGTAATGCCCGGGAAAGCGGCGCGCAAAGGCAAGGTAGGCGCGGCCCGTCGCCTCGAATGCGGCAAGGGCGCTGGGTTGGCCGCCGTTGTAGGCGTGTTCCATCAGGTCGGCGAAAATCTCGAAGCCCTGGCGCGCGGCCTCGGCGATCAGGTCGTCGCGCCCCTGGAAATGGCGATACACCGCCGCCGGGGTGACGCCGGCCTCCTTGGCGGCTTCGGACAGCGTGAAGCCGTGCGGGCCGCGATCCTCGATCAGCTTCAGGCAGGCATCGACCAGCGCCTGGCGCAGGTTGCCGTGGTGGTAGCCTTGCTTAGCCATCATGCCACAGGTCTGGGCCGCCGCAGATGGCGGGATCGGCGGCATAGGCCGGATTGCCTGGGTTGCAGGCCGCCAGCACCGTCTGCACCACCGCGAGGCGAGCGCGGTTCTTGTCGTCGGAGCGGATCAGCGTCCAGGGGGCGGCCGGCGTATGGCTGCGGTGCAGGGTTTGGCGGATCGCCTCGGAATAGGCGTCCCATTTCGGCAGGCCCTGCACGTCGATCATGCTGAGCTTCCATTGCTTGAGCGGGTCGGCCTCGCGTGCCAGCATCCGGCGCAGCTGTTCGGCGCGGCCCACGTTCAGCCAGATCTTGACCAGGGTTATGCCTTCGTCGACCAGGGTTTCCTCGAACCCCGGCAACTGGTGAAAGAAATGTTCGCGCTGCGCCGGCGTGCAGAAGCCGAACACATGTTCCACCACGCCGCGGTTGTACCAGCTGCGGTCGAAGACGGTGATTTCGCCGGCGGCCGGCAACCAGTCGATGTAGCGCTGGAAATACCACTGCGTCGCCTCGCGTTCGGTGGGCTTGGGCAGGGCGACCACGGTGCAGGCCCGCGGGTTGAGGTTTTCGGTCAGGCGCTGGATGCAGCCGCCCTTGCCGGCGGCATCGCGCCCTTCCATCACCACCACCATCCGGCGGCCTTCGGCGCGCATCGCCGATTGCAGCCGCACCAGCGCGATCTGCAAGGGCTTCATCGCGGCCTCGTAAGCCTCGTCGTCCATCTCGCGGCGATAGGGGTAGGAGGGCGAGAGGATGTCGCGCTTTTTCGCGCCTTTCAACGCGGCGCGGATGTCGGCGGGGGCTTCGTCGCGGGCAAAGCGGCTGATGGCGCCGTCGAAGGGCAGGTCCATGAGGGTCTCCGGCAGGTCTGGCGCAAGTCTTGCAGGAAAGGGCGAGACGGGGAAGGGGTCAGCGCCCGGCGAACCAGCGGTCGAGCCGGCCGGCCAGATGCGCCCAGACCCGGGGGGCGCCGCGCATGACCTTGCTGCCGACGCGGCTTTCCAGCTGGTCGCGGGTGACGCCGTAGTCCACCCAGGTGCCGCCCCCCGCGCCGAGGTTCTGCAGCACCGGCTGCACCCGGTCCAGCGATTTGGCGAACACCGCATCCGGCGTTTCGGCCGCCTCGAATTCGTCCCAGAGCGCGCGCAGCTCTGCCGCTTGTGCAGCGGGAAGCAGGCCGAACAGCCGGTCGGCCGCGGCCTTTTCGCGGTCGAGCAGCGCTTGCGACCCATGACGGCTCGCGCCTTGCGCGTGGATCGGAGTATCGCCGGTGTCGATCTCCACCAGGTCGTGGATCAGCAACATGCGGATCACCCGGTCGATGTTCACGCCGGGGGGCGCCTCGTCGGCCAGCACCAGCGCGAACAAGGCGACGTGCCAGGAATGTTCGGCCGAATTCTCGCGCCGCGAACGGTCCATCAGCGGCGAGGCGCGCAGCACCGTCTTGAGCCGGTCGGCCTCGGCCAGAAAGGCAAGCTGCGCGTCGAGGGGGGCGCTCACGATGGCGCCCTGGCCGCCCGCAGCCGCGCCAGTTCGCCATCGAAATACTGGCGCCCCCGGCGTTCGGCCAGACGAAGGCGCATCGAGGTCAGAAACGCCTCTTCCATCGTCGGCGACAGTGCGCCGATGGCCTTGGCGACCCGTTCGTGCAGCCGGTCGTCGCCGGTTTCCTGCATGGCGGCATAGACATCGCCCGACAGCGCATCGGCCAGGTCTTCGAGCAGCGCCATCAGCGGGTGCTTTCGGTCAGCCGGCGTTTCACATAGTCGGAAACGGCGGAAATCATCGGCTTCATGTGGGCCTCGTCGTCTTCGAAGAAGTGGCCGGCGCCTTCGATCTGGGTATGGGTGATGGTGATGCCCTTCTGCTCGTGCAGCTTGTTGACCAGCGTCACGGTATCCTTGGGCGGTGCGACGCGGTCGGCCGAGCCGTTGATGATGAGGCCCGAGGCCGGGCAGGGGGCAAGGAAGCTGAAGTCGTACATGTTGGCCGGCGGCGCCACCGAGACGAAGCCGGTGATTTCCGGCCGCCGCATCAGCAGCTGCATGCCGATCCAGGCGCCGAAGCTGAACCCTGCGACCCAGCAGTGCTTGGCGTTCTGGTTCATGGATTGCAGGTAATCGAGCGCCGAGGCGGCATCGCTGAGTTCGCCGATGCCCTGGTCGTATTCGCCCTGGCTGCGCCCCACGCCGCGGAAGTTGAACCGCAGCACGGTGAAACCGAGATTGTGAAAGGCGTAATGCAGGTTGTAGACAACGCGGTTGTTCATCGTGCCGCCGAACTGCGGGTGCGGGTGCAGGATGATGGCGATGGGCGCATCGCGTTCGCGCTGCGGGTGATATCGGCCTTCGAGGCGGCCTTCGGGGCCGGGAAAAATCACTTCGGGCATGGGCGGATCGCGGCTTTCCCTGGTTGTACGGGCCCGCACGTCGGGTTGACGCGGCAAGGGCCAGTCCTTAGAATTATTCCAAACGGCCGGAAGCTTCCAGCCGGACCGGGGTTGAGTTAAGCATCCGGGGGTCTGGCGTCAATGGTGCGGGTGCGGGTGCGGGTGCCGGCCCGGCAAGAGGTATGGCATGAAGCTTTCCACGAAAGGGCGCTACGCGATGGTGGCGCTGGCCGATCTGGCGCTGCATCCGGGCGACGGGCGGGTGTCTCTGGCGGAAATCTCGCGCCGGCAGGATATCTCGCTGGCCTATCTTGAGCAGCTGTTCGTCAAGCTGCGCCGGGCCGGGCTGGTCGAATCGGTGCGCGGGCCGGGGGGGGGCTATCGTCTGGCGCGCAGCCCCGACGCGATCCGGGTGACCGAGGTGCTGGAGGCGGTCGAGGAAACGGTGGATGCGACGCAGGCGGGGGCCGGCGCCTCGGGCGGGATGTCGGGCAGTCGGGCGCAGTCGTTGTGCAACCGCCTGTGGCAGGGGTTGAGTGCCAATGTCTATGTCTACCTGCATCAGGTGCGGTTGTCGGATGTGGTGGGCAATGCTCTGACGCCCTGTCCGGCGGTGCCGGCGCTGTTTCGGGTGGTGGACGAGGAATGAGGCCGCAAGGCGGGGGGCCAGCCCCCCGTCCGGCCCCGCAGGCGGCGCCGGACTCCCCCCGGGATATTTGGGGCAAGGTGAAAGACGGAAAAAGGGGGCAGGGGTGAGCCGGTCGCGCGTCTATCTGGATTGGAACGCCACCGCGCCGCTGCGCCCCGAGGCGCGGGCGGCGATGATGGCCGCGCTGGATGTGGTGGGCAATCCGTCTTCGGTGCATGCCGAGGGGCGGGCGGCGCGGGCGCTGGTGGAACGGGCGCGGGCGCAGGTGGCCGCGGCGCTGGGGGCGCAAGGCGCGGATATCGTGTTCACCTCGGGGGCGACCGAGGCGGCGGCGCTGGCCTGTGCGGGCCGGGGCCTGCGATGTGCTGCGATCGAGCACGAGGCGGTGTCGGCCTGGTGTGCCGAGGTGCTGGCTGTCGATGCGGCCGGGCGTGTGCTGGTGGACGATCCGGCGCGCTGCGCGCTGCAACTGGCCAATTCCGAAACCGGCGTCGTGCAGGTGCTGCCGCCGGAGCTGGCGGTCGGCGACCTGACGCAGGGGGTCGGCAAGCTGCCTTTCGCCTTCGACTGGTCGGGCATCGACATGGGCATCGTCAGCGCGCACAAGCTGGGTGGCCCCAAGGGCATCGGCGCGCTGGTGATCCGGCGCGGGCTGGACGTTGCGGCGCAACTTCGCGGCGGCGGGCAGGAAATGGGCCGGCGCGCCGGCACCGAGAACCTTGTGGGCATCGCGGGTTTCGGTGCGGCGGCCGAGGCCGCGGCGCGCGATCTGGCCGACGGGGTGTGGGAACCTGTCGCCCGACTTAGAAATATTCTAGAGTCATCATTGTCAGCGCCGGATTCGGGGACTATTTCAGTCGGGCATGGGGCAGAGCGGTTGCCCAACACCTTGTGCCTCGTCACGCCGGGCTGGAAGGGCGAGACCCAGGTGATGCAGATGGACCTGGCCGGGTTCGCCGTTTCGGCGGGGTCGGCCTGTTCCAGTGGCAAGGTGCGCGCCAGCCGCGTGCTGCGCGCGATGGGGTTGGATGAAACGGCGGCCGCCTGCGCGATGCGGGTGTCGCTGGGGCCGGAAACGGCCGAGGACGAGGTGATGCGCTTTGCCGAAAGCTGGGCCGCGGCCCGGGCGCGGGCGCAGGCGCGCATGCGGTAGCCGGGCGGCATGGCCCGGGCAGGACAAGAAGGCCAGGCTGCAAGGCCGGGGCTGGATGTGACAACCGGGGCGCCGGGCCCCGGGCAGGATGCGGGGCGCGCGGGGCCCCAGGACAAGGGAACGAGGGAATGACGATGCTCGACCAGGACAGCGCGGTGACCGAGGTGCGCGACGGCGTGGACCGCGAGACGATCGAGACCGTGCAGGCCATGGCCGGCAAGTACAAATACGGCTGGGAAACCGAGATCGAGACGGACTTTGCCCCCAAGGGCCTGTCCGAAGACATCGTTCGGCTGATTTCGGAAAAGAACGGCGAACCGGAATGGATGCTGGAATGGCGCCTGGCCGCCTATCGCCGCTGGGTGCGCATGGAAGAACCACGCTGGGCGATGCTGAACTACCCCGAGATCGACTATCAGGACCAGTATTACTACGCTCGCCCGAAAAGCATGGCCCAGAAGCCCAAGAGCCTGGACGAGGTCGACCCCAAGCTGCTGGCCACCTACAAGAAGCTGGGCATCCCGCTGAAGGAGCAGGCGATTCTGGCCGGCGTCGAAGGCGCCGAGGACGCTGCGCCGCGCAAGGTTGCGGTGGACGCGGTGTTCGACAGCGTCAGCGTCGGCACCACCTTCAAGGAGGAACTCGGGAAGGCCGGCGTGATCTTCTGTTCCATCTCGGAAGCGGTGCGGGAACACCCGGACCTGGTGCGCAAGTATCTGGGCTCGGTTGTGCCGCAGTCGGACAACTTCTTTGCCACGCTGAACAGCGCGGTGTTTTCCGATGGCAGTTTTGTCTACATCCCGCCCGGGGTGCGCTGCCCGATGGAGCTGAGCACCTACTTCCGCATCAACGCCGAGAATACGGGCCAGTTCGAGCGCACGCTGATCATCGCCGACAAGGGCAGCTATGTATCCTATCTGGAAGGCTGCACCGCGCCCAAGCGCGACACCCACCAGTTGCACGCCGCGGTGGTGGAGATCGTGATCCTCGACGATGCCGAGGTGAAGTATTCCACGGTGCAGAACTGGTATCCCGGCGACGAGAACGGCAAGGGCGGCATCTACAACTTCGTCACCAAGCGCGCCGACTGCCGCGGGGATCGGTCCAAGGTGATGTGGACGCAGGTGGAAACCGGGTCGGCGATCACCTGGAAATACCCGTCCTGCATCCTGCGCGGCGATGACAGCCAGGGCGAGTTCTATTCCATCGCCATCGCCAACAATGCCCAGCAGGCCGACACCGGCACCAAGATGGTGCACCTGGGCAAGCGGACCAAGTCGCGCATCGTGTCCAAGGGCATCAGCGCAGGCCGGGCGCAGAACACCTATCGCGGGCTGGTCAGCATGCACCCCAAGGCGGTGGAAAGCCGCAACTATACCCAGTGCGACAGCCTGCTGATCGGCAACCGCTGCGGCGCGCATACCGTGCCCTACATCGAGGTGCGCAACAATTCCTCCCGCGTCGAACACGAGGCGACCACCTCCAAGGTCGATGACGACCAGCTGTTCTATTGCCGGTCGCGCGGGATGGACGAGGAAGAAGCGGTGGCCCTGGTCGTCAACGGCTTCTGCCGCGAGGTGCTGCAGGCCCTGCCGATGGAATTCGCCATGGAGGCGCAAAGCCTGGTGGCGATTTCGCTGGAAGGCAGCGTCGGCTGAGGGCGCGGCGATGATCGTCACCACCACTCACAGCATCGAGGGGCGCCGGATCGTCGATTACCGCGGCATCGTGGTGGGCGAGGCGATTCTGGGCGCGAACATCGTGCGCGACCTGTTCGCCTCGGTAACGGACATCTTAGGCGGGCGCTCGGGCGCCTACGAGGAGGAGCTGGGCCGCGCCCGCGAAACCGCGCTGCGCGAAATGCAGGAACGCGCGGACAGGGTGGGCGCCGATGCGGTGGTGGGCGTGGACCTGGATTACGAGGTCGTGGGCAACATGCTGATGGTTTCGGCCAGCGGCACGGCGGTGTGCCTTGGCTGACGATACCGACGATGCCGCCCGGCCCGAATCGCCGGTGCTGACCTTGCCCGCGGCCGAAGCGGCGCTGGTGCAGGCGGAATACGCCCGTGCCGGCACGATCCTGGAATACGGGTCGGGCGGGTCCACGGTGCTGGCGGGCAGCATGGCCGGCAAGCGGGTGTTCAGCGTGGAATCCGATGCCGCCTGGGTGGCGAAGATGCAGGGCTGGTTCGCGGCCAATCCGCCGGCCTCGCCGGTGGTGCTGCACCATGCCGACATCGGCCCCACGGTGGCCTGGGGCCGCCCGGCGGACGAAACGCAGTTCCGCAAGTGGCCGGGCTACGCCAATTCGGTCTGGGACCGGCCCGATTTCGCCCACCCCGATGTGGTGCTGGTCGATGGCCGCTTTCGCGCGGCCTGTCTGATGACCGTGGCCTTGCGCATCCTGCGCCCCGTGACCGTGCTGTTCGACGATTACCTGCGCCGCAAGCCCTATCACGCGGTCGAAACCCTGGTTCGGCCCTCGGCAATGGCCGGACGCATGGCGCGGTTCGAGCTTGAGCCCATGACCCTGCCCGCCGACCGGCTGGGCTGGCTGGTCGGGCTGTTCCTGAAACCGCTGTGAAACGGGAGGCAGGCATGACCCTTGAACTGCCGCCGCGCCGGCGAAAAAACGTGCCGGTCCTGCCGCAAGGCGGCCACAGTCGCGCAGCATCCTGTTTACCAAGGCGGCAGACAGGAGACGCGGACCATGCGGGATCATCAGGCCATTTTCGCCGAACGGCTGGCGCGGATTGCGGCGCAGGCGGGCAATACCAACGGGGCGGTGCACATCGGGATGGATGGCGCAGTGCCGGCGGCGGTGGCAACCCAGTGGCGCCAGGGCATGGCGGGCCGGCTGGTGGCCGCGGCGGTCGACGGGCTTTCGCCCTGGTCGGTGCCGGCGGCGCTGTTTTCCGGGGCCGCGGCGATGCTGGTGGCGCATCTGGGGCGCAGCTGGTCCTTCGGGCTGGGGCAGGGCATGGCGGGCATCCTGTTCGACCTGAGCATCGCGCTGCTGGTCATCGTGCTGCTGCGCGGCGTGCTGCGGCTGCGTGGCTCGGGGGCGCTGGCGCTGCAACTGACCGGGGCGGCGATCGTGGCGGGCGGGCTGCACAATGCCGTGCACCAGTGGCCGCAGGTCTTTGCCGCCGTGTTTCCCCCGGCCTGGACCGAAACCGTGCTGACCGCCACGCAACCGATGACCGTTTCGCTGGGCGCCCTGGGCGTCTGAGCGCACGACCCGACATTCCACCCTTGCAGGGGCCCCGCCAGCCGGCGGGCGCCCCGTTTCGTCATTGCTGAAAGGACCGCCCGATGCTGGAAATCCGCAACCTGCACGTCAAACTGGAAAACGAGGACAAGCCGATCCTGAAAGGCGTGGATCTGACGATCGGCGCTGGCGAGGTGCATGCCATCATGGGCCCGAACGGCTCGGGCAAATCGACGCTGTCCTATGTGCTGTCGGGCCGCGACGGCTATGAGGTGACCGAAGGCAGCGCCAAGCTGGACGGCCAGGAACTGCTGGAGATGGAGCCCGAGGAACGCGCCGCGGCGGGGTTGTTCCTGGCGTTCCAGTATCCGGTGGAAATCCCCGGAGTCGGCAACATGACCTTCCTGCGCACCGCGGTGAACGCGCAGCGCAAGGCGCGCGGCGAGCCGGAACTGAGCGCGGGCGACTTCCTGAAGGTGGTGCGCGAAAAGGCGAAGGCGCTGAAGATCGACGCCGAAATGCTCAAGCGCCCGGTGAACGTCGGCTTTTCCGGCGGCGAAAAGAAGCGCAACGAGATTCTGCAGATGGCCATGCTGGAACCGCGCATGTGCATTCTGGACGAAACCGACAGCGGTCTTGATGTCGATGCGATGAAACTGGTGGCCGATGGCGTGAACGCCTTGCGCGATGCCGGGCGGTCGTTCCTGGTCATCACCCATTACCAGCGCCTGCTGGACCATATCCGCCCCGATGTGGTGCATATCATGGCCGGCGGGCGGATCATCCGCTCGGGCGGCCCCGAGCTGGCGCTTGAAGTCGAGCACAACGGCTATGCCGACCTGCTGGCGGAGGTGAAGTGATGGCGGCGCAGGCGAATGCTCTGGCCCAGGCCCGGGCCGAGGCACTGGCCAGCCGGCTGGCCGGCATTGCGCGGCCTGCGGGCAGCGGCTGGCTGGCGGCGGCACGGGCCGCGGCCTTCGACCGGCTGGCGGTCATGGGGCTGCCCACGAAGCGCGACGAATACTGGCGCTATACCGACCCGGCCAGCCTGAACCGGCCCGACGCGATTCCGGCGGCGCTGTTCGACAATACCGAAACGCTGCCGTTTTCCGGGATCGAGCGGATGCGGCTGGTGTTTGTCGATGGCGTGTTCGACCCGGCCCAGTCCGACGCACCCGCCCCGGCCGGGGTGGAGATCGGTCGCCTTGCCGATGCCGGGCACACCGACATCCACTGGGCGCGCGATCTGTTCGGCACGCTGGAGGCCCGCGGCCAGGCGCCCGTGGCGCGCCCCCATGCCGCGCTGAACACGGCGCTGGCGCCGGATGGCGTGCTGATCCGGGTGACGGGCAAGGCCGCGCGGCCGGTGTCGCTGGTCTATCTGCATTCCGATGTCGCGTCGGATGCGATGCTGCACCATGTGATCCGGCTGGAACCGGGCGCAGAGCTGACGCTGCTGGAAAACGGCCCGGCCGCGGCGCGGTTTTCCAAGGTGATGGAGGTGGACCTTGGCGCAGGCGCGCGGTTCCACCACATCCGCGCGCAAGGGCGCGATCATCAGCGCCGGGCGGTGACCCATACCTTTGCCCGGCTGGACGCGGGCGCGCAGTTCAAGTCCTTCACGCTGACGGCGAACGGCCGGCTGACCCGCAACGAGGCGGTGATCTGGCTGGACGGCGCCGGTGCCGTGGCGCATGTCGCGGGGGCTGCGGTGGGCGATGGCGATTATCACCATGACGACACCGTATTCGTCACCCATGCCGCGCCCGGTTGCGAAAGCCGCCAGGTGTTCAAGAAGGTGCTCAAGAACGGCGCGACCGGCGTGTTCCAGGGCAAGATCCTCGTGCAGCCGGCGGCGCAGAAGACCGACGGCTACCAGATCAGCCAGAGCCTGCTGCTGGACGAGGACAGCAATTTTCTGGTCAAGCCCGAGCTGGAAATCTATGCCGACGACGTGAAGTGCAGCCACGGCTCCACCTCGGGCGCGATGGACGAGACGGCGCTTTACTACCTGCGCTCGCGCGGGGTGCCGCGGGCCGAGGCCGAGGCGCTGCTGGTGCTGGCCTTTCTGGCCGAAGCCATCGCCGAGATCGAGGACGAGACCATCGCCGAGGAAATCCGCACCCGGCTGGAGGCCTGGCTGGCCCGGCACCGGCGGCGCTAGGTCGCGGGCGGCGCCCTTGCGGGGGCGCCGCACCGCCGCTATCTGACGACGGAAGGGAGACCGCATGTCGGTGACAAAAGGCATCGTCGCAAGCTGGCGGCGCCCGCGCGATGTGGTGCGCGGCGTGCTGGCGCGCGGGGAGACCGAGGCCTTCGCGTTTTCGCTGCTGGTGACGTTTCTGGTGCTGGCCTTCGTGGCGCAATGGCCGCAGGCCGCACGTCAGGCGCATCTGACCGAAACGCCCTTGCCGCCCTTGTTGCTGGGGCGGGCGCTGGCGCTGCTGGCAACCATTCCGCTGTGGTACGGGCTGGCGGCGCTGGGGCATGGTGTGGCGCGGGTCTTTGGCGGGCAGGGCACCTGGCGCGGTGCGCGGCTGGCGCTGTTCTGGGCGCTGGTGGCGGTATCGCCGCTGATGCTGCTGCACGGGTTGGTGCTGGGCATGGTGGGGGCCGGGGTGCAGGCAACCGCAATGGGTCTGGTGGTTGCCGCCGGGTTCCTGTTTCAGTGGATCAATGCGTTGATCGTGGCCGAAGGCCGCGGCCGCGCGGTGGAGTAGGCGAATGCAGCGAAGCGACTGGACGGCCCTTGTGCAGGAGGCGCTGCGCGACCCGCGCCGCAATGCCGCGCGGATTCTGGGCTGGGATCTGCCCGATGCCGCCGTATGGCAGGCGGTGGCGCTGGTATCGGTGCTGGCGGTGCTGGGCCTTTACGGCACGCTGCTGATCGGCGGCGGCGCTGCGAACGCCGGCTTTCCGTCGCCCTTTGCGATGGCCGGGTTGCAGGTCGTGGCGATGGTCCTGCTGGCCGGGTTGATGTCGGGCATCGGGCGGATGTTCGGCGGCACCGGCAGCTTCGGCGGCGCCTTGCGGGTGATGGTGTGGTTGCAGGCGCTGATGATCCTGCTGCAGGTCGTGCAGCTGCTCGCCTTGCTGATCCTGCCGCCGCTTGCCGGCCTGGTCAGCCTGGCCAGCCTGGTGGCGGTGGCCTGGGTCGCCAGCGGGCTTGTGGCCGGGCTGCACGGCTTCAAGTCGCAAGGCATGACCTTGCTGGGGCTGGTGGGCAGCCTGTTGGCAGTGGGGTTCGTGCTGTCGATCCTGCTGTTGCCTTTCGTGTCGCTTCCGCAATGATCGGGTTTGCCATGTACGATGTTCACGCCATCCGCCGCGACTTTCCGATCCTTGCGCGCGAGGTCAACGGCCGGCCGCTGGTCTACCTGGACAACGGCGCCAGCGCGCAAAAGCCCAAGGCGGTGATCGAGGCCGTGACGCAGGCTTATGCGCAGGAATATGCGAACGTCCACCGTGGCTTGCATTATCTTTCCAATCTTGCGACCGAGAAATACGAGGCCGTGCGCGGCATCGTGGCGCGGTTTCTGAACGCCCCCCACGAAGACGAGATCGTCTTTACCTCGGGCTCGACCGAGGGCATCAACCTCGTGTCCTACGGCTGGGCGGCGCCGCGGTTGCGGGCCGGCGACGAGATCGTGCTGAGCGTGATGGAGCATCACGCCAATATCGTGCCCTGGCACTTCCTGCGCGAACGGCAAGGCGTCGTGCTGAAATGGGTGGAATGCGACGCGAACGGCGACCTCGACCCCGGTGCGGTTCTGGCGGCCATCGGGCCGCGCACCCGTCTGGTGGCGATCACCCACATGTCGAACGTGCTGGGCACGGTGGTGGATGTTGCCGCGATCTGCGCCGGCGCCCGGGCGCGCGGCGTGCCGGTGCTGGTCGATGGCAGCCAGGCGGCAGTGCACATGCCGGTCGATCTGTCGGCGCTGGGGTGCGACTTTTACGCGATCACCGGGCACAAGCTCTATGGCCCATCCGGCTCGGGCGCGATCTGGATTTCGCGCGACCGGCAGGCCGAGATGCGCCCCTTCCTGGGCGGCGGCGACATGATCCGCGAGGTGACGCGCGACACCGTCAGCTACAACGACCCGCCGATGAAGTTCGAGGCCGGCACCCCCGGCATCGTGCAGCAGATCGGTTTCGGCGTCGCGCTGGAGTATCTGATGGGCCTGGGGATGGCCAATGTCGCGGCGCACGAACGCACCTTGCGCGATTATGCGCGCGACCGGCTGGCAGGGCTGAACTGGCTGTCGGTGCAAGGCAATTCGGAGACCAAGGGTGCGATCTTCAGCTTTACCCTGCAAGGGGCGGCGCACGCGCACGACATTTCCACCATCCTCGACAAGCGCGGCATCGCGGTGCGCGCCGGCACCCATTGCGCGATGCCGCTGATGGCGCATATGGGCGTGGGGGCGACCTGCCGCGCCTCTTTCGGGCTTTACAACACGCTCGACGAGGTGGATGCGCTGGTATCGGCGCTGGCGTTCTGCAACGATCTGTTCGGCTGATCGCCCTGCGGGGCTTTGCAGATTGCGATTGACGGATGGCTCGTTCAGGCAGATGCTGCGTCCGATTGCAGCAGGAGATTGACCCATGCCCGTTACGGTAGAGACTCCGCAATCCGTCGTGCATCCGCTCGCACTCGGGGGCAACCAGACCAACGCCAGGATCGTGACCCTTGCCGACGGCAGCTTTGTGGTTGCCTGGCAGAACAGCGGCATCCTGTCGGAAACCTTCCTGCAACGCTTCGCCGGCGATGGCACGGCGGTTGGCAGTGCGGTGAACCTTGGCCTGAACGGAACGTTGCGCGATGTGGTGCTGACCGAAGATGGCCGGCTGACCGTGGCGGTCACGTCCGGCGCGACGCTGAACCTGCGGGTGCTGAACGCGGCGACGCTGGCACCCGTGGCCTTCGGCGCCGTCAACTTTGCCGCCGATCTGACCGGCGCGCAACTGGTGGCGCAGACCAGCACGACCTTTGGCGTGGCCGTCACCCTGTCGGGATCCTCGCGGCTGTTCGGCACGATGGACACCACCACCGACATCCTGTCGCCCTTTGCGGCTGCCGGCACGGCAGCGACCGGCACGATCGAGGCAGTGGCGGGCGGTTCGGGAACCTCGGTCTTTTCGCTGGAAAACGGCGTCATCGCCTCCACCAACGGCAGCGCGCTGTCCACCGGCGGGCTGACCGCCCGCGATATCCTGCGCATCAGCGAGGGGTTCTATGTCGTGGCGTCGTCGGGCACCGGCGACAACAACATCCGGCTGACCGGCATGTTCGTCGAGGCCGGGTCGTCGCTGAACTCGGCCGGCACCTACAGCTTCGGGTCCACCGTCGTCGCGTCGCAGATTGCCGGCAATGCCGGCACGACCGGGGCCACCACCGGCGCGGCGGAACTGGTCGATCTGGGCAACGGGCGCATCCTGATCGTCTTTTCCTCGTTTGCCGGCACGGCGACCAGTTTTGCCGTCACCGCCCAGTCGGGGGTTTATGCGCAGGTCTTCAACATGCAGACCGGCTTGCGCGAAGGGCAGGCCACGCTGCTGCATACGCTGAACACCCTGACGGATGTGCAGGCCGTGCAGGCCCAGGGCTCGGTCATGGCCGATGGCCGGGTGGCCGTGGCACTGACGCGGCCGAACGGGCTGACGGGGCTGGACGTGTTCCGCACCATCCTCGACCCGCGCGACACCGGCGTCAAGGTTGCGGCCACGGCCGGGGCCGATCTGTTCGTCGGCAGCGCCTTTGACGATGTGTTCACCGGGGTCGGGGCGGGCGACAGCATCTTTGGCGGCGCCGGCAACGATACCGTCGTGCTGGCCGGCAGCACCGGGGTTTCCATCGACCTGGCGCAGCCCACCGCCTTCGGCACGCTGCCCTTCACCCTGGTCTCGATCGAGAACCTGACCACCGGTGGCGGCAACGATGTGCTGTTCGGAGACGCCAGCGCCAACGTCTTCAACGGCGGCGGCGGCACGGACATGCTGTCTGGCCGCGAGGGCGCCGACCGCCTGAACGGGGCGGCCGGCAACGATACGCTTCTGGGCGGGGCCGGCAACGATACGCTGGATGGCGGCGCCGACAACGACCTGCTGAACGGCGGCAGCGGGGCGGACCTGCTGATCGGCCAGGCCGGCAACGACACGCTGTCGGGCGGTGCCGACGCCGACACCTTGCAAGGCGGCGACGGCGACGACCTGCTGACCGGGGGCTTGGGCGACGACCTGATGTTCGGCGGCGCGGGCAACGATACGCTGAACGCAACCGGCGGGGCCGACAGCGTGTATGGCGGCGCCGGCAACGACCTGATCTTTCTGGATGAAAACAGCGGCGCCTTCGTCGATGGCGGAGGCGGCACCGATACCGTCAGCTACGCGCGGCTCGATACCACGTCGGTGGCCATCGGGCTTTACGTCGATCTTGCCGGGGTCACCGATCCGCTGGCCATCCAGCTGGGCTATCTGAACGAGGATGTCACCCTGACCGGGATCGAGAACATCCGCGGGTCGCGCGCCGCCGATTTCCTCGCCGGGAATGCCGGCGCCAACCTGCTGGCCGGCGGGGTCGGCGATGACGTTCTGATGGGGCGGGTCGGGGCGGATACGCTGGTGGGCGGCGAAGGCGCCGACCGATTCGTGTTCGAGAATGCCGATGGCGGCAACGACCGCATCCGCGATTTCACCGTGGGCACGGACCGCATTGTGTTGCTGCTCGACGGGTTCGGCGACATCGACGGGGGCAACATCGCGTCCAGGTTCGTTGCCAACGCCAACGCGACGCCGGCCGCCAACGGTTCCGCCCAGATCCTGTTCGACAATGCCGGTGGCGGGGCAGGGCGGCTGTTCTTCGACGCCGATGGCAACGGCGCGGGCGCCGCAGTGCTGTTCGCCACAATCGCCTTCAGCACCGCCGGCGGCCTTGCAAGCTTTGGCGCCGGAGATTTCGAGTTCCTGTAACCGCCGCACGGCCCCGGTTTTTCCCGCCGGGGCCATTGCAGCCCGCAGCGCCAGCGGCTATAGACCACCTGCGGGACCCGTAGCTCAGCTGGATAGAGTGCTGCCCTCCGAAGGCAGAGGTCACAGGTTCGAATCCTGTCGGGTCCGCCACTTGCCCCCATCCAGGCTTGCAAGGCTCGGCCATCGCGCCACGGCGGCGTGACGGTGCGCTGCAAGGCTTTGTCCTTTCTTCTCCGTTCAGATCCGGGGCTGTGTCCGCCTGACCGGCATGGCAGCGACGTTCGCGCGCGCCGGCACCGGGGGCAGCCTCGGCCTCGGTGCAGGCGTATGCGCAGCAACCAGCGGGTGCAAAGCGCAATGCCCCCCTTGCCGTCGCAAGGGGGGCACGCGCGTGTTGCCTTGTGCGGTCGCGGCTCAGCCGAAGAGGAAGTCGTCGACCGTCAGCGTCTCCGGGATGGAACCGGTGAACCGGGCGATGGCCACGCGTCCGCCGGTCAGGCCCACGGCGTCGAGATCCAGCGACAATGTGCGCGAGGCCAGATCCCAGTAAATCGCCTCGGTGGCCGAAGTGCCCGCCGATCCAAGGAAATCGATCAGGGCCGGGGTGAACATCAACATGTCCTGGCCCTGTTCGAAGCGCTGGATCACATCGACCCCCGTGCCGACATCGGCAAGGTCGAACAGGAACACGTCGGCGCCGCTGCCGCCGTTCAGCGTGTCGGCCCCGATGCCGCCGGCCAAAGTGTCGTTCCCGTTGCCGCCGCCCAGCCTGTCGGCCCCGGCGCCGCCGAACAGCGCATCGTCGCCCTCGCCACCGGTCAGGGTATCGGCCCCCAGATTGCCATAGAGCGTGTCGGCCCCCCAACCACCGTGAAGGCTGTCGTCGCCGGTGGCGCCCCGAAGGATGTCGTTGCCGCCCTCGCCCAACAGCGTGTCGTTGCCGGCATCGCCGAACAGGCGGTCGCTACCGTTGCCGCCCATCAGCTTGTCGTTGCCATCCCCGCCGCGCAGGGTATCGCGGCCGTTCAGGCCCGACAGCACGTCATCGCCGGCATCGCCGGACAGGCTGTCATTCCCATTGCCGCCATACAGGCTGTCGTTGCCGTCGCCGCCATGGAGCGTATCCTTACCGTCCATCCCCGACAGCAGGTCGTCGCCATCCAACCCGAAAAGGATGTCGTTGCCATCGTCGCCGGCCAGCATGTCGGCCCCTTCGGTTCCGGTCAGGGTCTGGTCGCCGAGCGCCGGTTGCAGCCGGATATCGGTCATCGCGATGGTCGTGCGCGGGCCGGAGCCGACTTGAAGGTTCAACCGGACCGTCACCTCCGACGCCTGATCGGTGACCGAGGTGGTAAAGGTCAGCGCCTCCATCGCCCTCTCCACAAGGTCCCGCGTCGCGTGCACGCCGAACGTGAACGACGCAGCGGTGATGCCCAGATAGGCGACCCCGACCTGCTCTCCCGAAATGGTGTTGACAATATAGAAATTGTCCGGCGCGAACCGGTCCAGCGTATAGCTGCCCGTCAGGCCGATCCCCACGTGGTCCGGTTTGGTGACGACGATTTCGCCACGGCCATAATCAAGTCCGGTGGGCAGCGTCACGGACCTGTCGATGAGCATCGGCGTCTCATCGATGGTCGTCGCGTCGAACTTCACCAGCCGGGTGAGGTCGGCAATCAGCGGGGTTGTGTCGAGGTTCACCTCGACAAAGCCGCGCAGGGCCGCCTGGCCGTTCTGCGTCACGGTGATCGCAAGTTCGCGGTTCCGCACCGTCGAGGTGGTGGAGAAGGTCAGCGCCTCGATCACGCCTTCGATCTGCTCCGCCGTCACCCCGACAAAGAAGTTGATGCGCAGCGGTGTGCCGCTCGTGCCGCCCGCGACAAAGCCCAGCAGCTCGCTGCCGCTTGCGCCCTGACGATACAGCAGCCCGCTGTCTTGCAGCACCAGCTGGCCCGGTGCCGGGGTGGAGACGGCCCGCAGGCCCAGAACGTCGCCCGCCACCTGGCCGGTGACGGTCACGGTCACAAGGCCCGCCCCCCCCAGATCGCCCGGCAGCGTCACGTCGCCGTCGAGCAGCGCCGGCCCGTCCAGCGCCATGACCGCGCTGCGCACCGTGACCTCGGACGAAAGCCCGTCGATCCCCGGCACCGCATCGGTTTTCTCGACCCGGACGGTATCCTGGTAGAACACGCCCTGCGGGTTCGACAGTTTGTAGGTGATCGAGGACTGCGTGCCGGCGGGGCCGCCCGCGCTCATCGTCACTGATTCGATCAGATGTTCCAGCATCGCGGCCGGCCAGGTGCTGTTCTGCCCCACCGTGATGCGGAAGCCGTAGCCTACCATGCTATTGGCAAACGGCAGGCCCTGATAGCTGCCCACCGCGATCGGCTGGTCGAATTCGTTGATGTAGAACAGCGTGATCGACTGGTCGGGCTGGGTCTGAAGCTCGAAATAGCGGTAGCCGATGGTATGCCGGCCGATCCCGGCCGTGTCGCCCATGTCGCCGTTCGCGGTCGTCACCTCGAGCGTCCAGCCGGTGTAGTCGCCGGGGGCCAGCGTGACCGAGGTATCGACGAAGGGCGCAAGCCGCGGATCGCTGCCGCCGGTGTTGAAGTGCACTTCCTTCAAGCCGTCGATGTCCTGCCCCGAGACGAGAACCTCGACGTTGGAGTTGAACCACTGCCGGTTCTGCGCGTTGTAGACCGCGATGCTGAGATAGCGGCTGTCGGTCGAGAAGCGGCCCACGCTTTCAAGCGTCAGGTTCTCGATGATCGTTTCCAGCACCCAGGACGGCGCATCGGCATTCAGGTTGACCACGGCCGCGGTCGAAACCAGATCGCCGGTCTGCGGGTCGTAGCCCGCCGATCCGGGGGTGAAGGTGCCGATGGTGACATCGCCCATGTACGAGGACAGGATCAGGTTGCCCGACCCGTCCACCCGCAGCGGCCCGGCCTCCGACAGGCCCACGTGGTCGCCCGCGGCGAGGTTCGTCACCTCGATCCGTGCGCCCGCCAGCGTCAGGCCGGCCGGAGTGTCCACGGTCACATCCGCGTCGATGATCTCAGGCCCGGTGCCCGCGCGCATGCGGTCGGGGCTGTTCAGGTCGCTCAGCATCGGTTGACCGTAGGTCAGTGTCGCCTCGCTTTGCGCCACGACACCCGAGGCGGTTTCGGCCGTGATGGTCAGGCTGCGGGTCGGGCCGACACCGGTGTAGGCACCCGCATAGGTCAGCCGCAGGTCGTTCAGGAAACTCTCTGCCAGGGTCGAGCTCGTCCCGCTTTCGAGGAAGGTGATCGTCATGTCGCCCGTGTCATGGTAGCCCGGCACGGTGATGGTGGCGAAGGGCATGCTGAACCAGGACACCTGGTAGGTGTTGCCCTGAGTGTCCGGGTTTTGAATGCTGAACATGCTGCCCTGCGCCAGCGAAGGGATATCGACCTTGCCGATGATCCCGTTGATGGTGATCTTGCCGCCGCCGTAGGAGAACGAAGGCAGATCGCTGAGCGTGAAAAGCGCGCCCGACGGGTTTGCGGTGTCGATCCAGACCGCATCGGCGATGCCGCCGATCTCGGGCACCAGCGACACGGCGATGTTCCGGGCAAACAGCGGGTCGCCGCCTTCGGCCAAGCTCAGCGCCAGCGACAACGTGCGGCTGCCTTCCTCGGCGACGGTCGAGAACTGGAGGTTCTCGATCACCGTCTCGATGGTTTCGGCGTTGACCGCCGAGGTGAAGCGCAGCTGGAACGGTGCGTTCTGCGCGCCGTTGTCATAACCGAAACCCAGGGTGCCGATCGGGTCGCCATCCATGAACACGGCGTAGAACCCTTCGGGCAAGCTGGGGTCCATGGTGATGGCAAACGGGCTACCTGCATCCTGCAACCGCAGGCCAACGGTATCTCCCTGCACCAGACCGCCCACCGACAGGACGACATCCGAAAGCGAGCCGCCATCACCCAGGCTCACGCTGACATCGCTGTCCAGCAGCTTGGCGCCGTTATCGAAGCTTGCCGTATTGAAGACGACTTGCGCGGAAAGGCCGGTCAAGGACGCCCCCGCCGAAAAGGTGGACAGGAGACTGTCGGTTGCAAGCGACGGGTTCACAGACATGGGGTATCCTTGGGTTCGAACAGAAAACAACAGGCATCGTCCGCGCAGCTACGTGCCCGGCTGCGCGAGGTTTCAGGGGCGGATGAGCTTTTTTTTGGAGGGGGGCGGCAGGCGCCGGTTCTACCCGAACGCGGCGCCGGCGCCCGCGCCGGAGTCCGGCGGCCGGGGATGCAAGGACGGCAAACAGGTCAACTCGTTACGGCACATGAGGGGGCATCCCGGCTTGGGGCGTCGTCGTTGGTGGCGTCGCCCGCAAGACCGGACGCGCCATTGGCAAGGTGAGCGCCGAAACCGGCGACCACGGTTGGAGCAAGGTTCAAGGGGCGAAGTCGCCGGCGTGTCGCCGTGGCCTTTCGTTCCCCCGGCCCTCTGGCCGTCGCATCGGCATCGCATGCCGGCCCAATCCGGTCAATAAATTCCGATTTTGGGTTATACTTTTAACTATCTGAAATCGCTATATTATTGTCGGCGTCATCAACTTTGGTGCGGCCGTCATCGCCGATTGGCTGCCTTGGGCCTGCGCCTTGCGGGCGAACCGGGGCCCTTTCGCAGCCTCGCAGCCCTCGGCAGGGCACGCCGCAACCCGGCACCCGTGCGTTGCACCAGACCGCAAGGTCCGGTGCAGGATTCGATGATTGTCGAAAAAGAGCCGGCGCAGGCCCGGCCGTCAGGCGCGCAGCGCTGCCCGGCCGGCCAGGCTGGTCATCGCCGCCTGCAATTCGTGCACCGCCGTCCGCGCCATCGAGCGGAAGACCAGCAGCTGCCAGGTCTGCGGCTCGGGCCGCATCAGCACCACCGACATGTGCCCCAGCAGGCTGCGCGCCGCCGTGCCGGGCGGAAACGCGGGTGCCGACAGGTCCAGCGGCACCAGACGGGCCAGAACATCCGCCGCCGCCGGCCCGGCGAGCCGCAAGGCGGCCCAGCCGTCGGACTGGTCGGTCAAGGCTGCGGCCTCTGCCAACCCGGCCGGCGGCGCGGCGCCGATCAGAAAGGCCTGTCCGCGCCCGGTCCAGACGATGCAGGCATCACCGGCCGTCGCCATCGCATTCGGCGCCGGAAAGACCAGGTCCAGCGCCGCCAGCGCGCGGTTTGCTGCCAGTTCCTGCCCGGCAAAGGGCGCGACCGAGGTCATGCGCCCCGGCAGCCATTCCGCCAGTTCCGCCCCGCCTTGCGCCACCGGCAGGCCCTGCCCCGCACAGGGGGTCTTTGCGATCAGTTCAGCCACGCAGCTTCTCCCCTGCCGGATCCAGGAACACCGGGTCGCACACCTCGCACAACTGGTCGAGCCCGCGCAGATGATCCACCATCCGCACCATCTCGCCCACCCGGGCACGCCCGTTCTTGAGGAAGCCGAGCCCGATCCAGCCCAGCGTGGGCGACGGCCCGACCGAGGTGACATAGCCCTGGTCGTTCTCGCGCTTCACATCCTCGCCGGGGGTGAACAGATGCGCCCCCGATGTCAGCCGCTGGCCGGGCTGCACCGGCCGCAGGCCGATCAGCTGTTCGCGCGCAGGCCCTGCCATGCCGGGGCGGGCCGCAGCGGCCTTGCCGATGCAATCCTTTTTCGGGCTGACCATCCGTTCCATCCCGATGTCGAAGGCGGTGGTGCGGCCGTGGATTTCGGCGTGGGTTATCAGACCCTTTTCGATGCGCAGCACGTTCAGCGCTTCCATGCCGTAGGGGCCGCCGCCCAGCACCTCGGCCCGGGCCACCAGGTCGCGGAACAGCGATTCCCCGAACCGCGCCGGCACCGCCAGTTCGAACCCGAGTTCGCCCGAAAACGAAATTCGGAACAGCCGGCCGTCGATGCCGTAAAGCCGCACCGGCGCGCAGCCCATGAAGGGCAGGTCGGGCAAATCGTCCAGCACTGCGCGCAGCAGGTCGCGCGCCCGGGGGCCGGCGACGGCGAATTGCGCCCATTGTTCGGTGACCGAGACCATGCGCACGTCCCGGTCCGGGCAATGCGCCTGGGCCACGAACTCCAGGTGCCGCATCACCAGGCCGGCAGCGGCGGTGGTGGTGGTCATCACATAATGCCGCTCGCCCAGCCGTGCGGTGGTGCCGTCGTCCATCACGTGGCCGTCTTCGCGCAGCATCAGGCCATAGCGCACGCGGCCCACCGGCAGGGTCGAGAAGGTGTTGGTATAGACCAGGTCCAGGAACCGCCCGGCATCGGCGCCCTGAATGTCGATCTTGCCCAGGGTAGAGACGTCGCACACCCCGACTGTGCTGCGCACCATCCGCACCTCGCGGTCGCAAGCCGCTTCCCACCCGGTTTCGCCCGGGCGCGGAAAGTAGCTGGGCCGATACCACAGCCCCGCCTCGATCATCGGGGCGCCGCGTTCGCGGCTGGGCCCGTCCGAGGTGAGAAAGCGTTGCGGGGCAAAGCCTTCGGCCCGGCCGCCCGCGCCCATCGCGGCGATGGACACCGGGGTATAGGGTGGGCGGAAGGTGGTGGTGCCGGTGCCCGGAATGGTCTGGCCCGTTGCCTCGGCCAGCACGGCCAGGGCGGCGACGTTGGAGTTCTTGCCCTGGTCGGGGGCCATGCCTTGCGTCGTGTAGCGTTTCATGTGCTCGACGCTGCGGAAGCCTTCCTGCGCGGCCAGGGCCACATCCTTGACCGTGACGTCGTTGGCAAAGTCCAGCCAGGCGCGGCCCTTGCCCGGAACGTGCCAGATCGGGGCCAGGGCATAATCGCCATCCTCGGCCTTGGGCGCGGCAAGGGCCGGGGTCTTCAGCCCCAGTTCGGACAGCGCGGTCTGCGCCGCCCGCAAGCCGTGTTCCAGGCAGGCGGCGGTGCTGAACCGGCCGGCGGCGGCGCCGGCGGCCTCCAGCCCCGGCACGGCGCCGGGTCTGGGCACGAAGGCGGCGATGGTGTCATCCCACACCGGGCGGCCGTTCATGTGGCAGGTCAGGTGCAAGGTGGGGTTCCAGCCGCCCGACATCAGCAGGCAATCGGCCTCGAGCGCGAAGTCGGTGCTGCCTTGCCGCACGTTCATCGACTTGAGGCCCATCCGGCCCTTCGCATCCGTCACCACCCCGCCGCGGATCACGCGGAAGGGCTCGTCGGTGGCGGCATCCTCGCGCGGGTCGATCAGCGCAGCGATGTCGGCTCCGGCCGCGTGCAAGGCGCGGGCGGTGCGGCGGGCGCTGTCGTTGTTGGCAAAGACCGCGATCCGCTGCCCGGGCACCACGCCGTAAATGTTGAGATAGCTGGCCGCCGCCGAGGCGAGCATGATGCCCGGCCGGTCGTTATTGCAAAATGCAATCGGCCGCTCCAGCGCCCCGCTGGCAAGGACTGTGCGTTTTGCAACGATGCGCCAGAAGGCTTCGCGCGGGGCCTCGCCGGGATTTGCAACATGCAACGAAACCCGCTCCAACGCGGCATAGGTGCCGTGGTCATAGGCGCCCACGACCGTTGTGCGCGGCATCAGCCGCACATTTGGCATCGCGGCCAACCGCGCCAGAACCCCCGCCGCCCAGGCATCCCCGGGCGCGCCGTCGATTTCGGGCCGGTCGGCCAGCAGCCGCCCGCCCATCCGCGCGCCCTCATCGGCCAGGATCACATCCGCGCCCGCCTCGGCCGCCGTCAGCGCCGCCATCAGCCCGGCAGGCCCCGCCCCGATCACCAGCACGTCGCAAAAGGCAAAGACCTTTTCATAACGCGCCTCGTCCGCCTTGCCCGACAAGGCCCCAAGGCCGGCGGCCCGGCGGATCAGCGGCTCGTACAGCCGTTCCCAGAAGGCCCGCGGCCACATGAAGGTCTTGTAATAGAACCCCGCAGAAAGGAAGGGCGCCATCAGGTCGTTCACCGCCAGAAGGTCGAGATTGCGCGAGGGCCAGGCGTTCTGCGCCTGCGCGGCCAGGCCGGGGAAGATCTCCTGCATCGTGGCGCGCACGTTCGGGGTTTTCTGCGCGCCTTCCAGCACTTCGACCAGGCCGTTGGGCTCCTCCGATCCGGCGGTCAGCACCCCGCGCGGGCGGTGATACTTGAAGCTGCGCCCGACGATGCGCACCCCGTTCGCCAGCAGGGCCGAGGCCAGCGTGTCGCCGGCAAAGCCGGTGAAGGGCAGCCCGTCGAAGGTGAACCGCACCGAGGTGCCACGGTCCACCAGACCGCCCGAGGCCAGACGATACCCGCTCATGCCCGCCCCCGCTCTGCCACCAGATCGGCCCCATGCACCGCATGGGTCGCGGTATTGCGGTGCACCCGTACCCAGGCACCGCAGGGGTCGTGATACCACAGGTCGCGCGTGTCGCCGCAAGGGTTGTCGCGGTTGTGCAGGTGGTCGTCCCAGGCCTCGGGCGGGGCATCGGGTGCGGGGCGGTTGGCGTAATCCTCGGACCCGAAATAGGTGAATTCGCGCCGGTCGCGGGTGCCGCACAGGGGGCAGGGGATGCGCATGGCGGGGCCTTTCAGTGCAGGTTGTGCTGGCTGCCGGTGCCTTCCTCGTCGATCACATGCCCGGTGGCAAAGCGATCGAGCCGGAAGCGGCGGGCAACGGGGTGAGGCTGGTCGGTGGCCATCAGATGCGCCATGCACCAACCCGAGGCGGGCACGGCCTTGAAGCCGCCGTAGTTCCAGCCGCAGTCGAGATAGAGCCCCTCGACCGGGGTCTTGTCGATGATGGGGCTGCCGTCGGGCGACATGTCCATGATGCCGCCCCAGCTGCGCAGCACCTTGGCGCGCCCGATCATCGGCATCAGGGTCATGCCGGCCTCCATCACATGTTCGACGATGGGCAGGTTGCCGCGCGCGGCATAAGATGCGTAGAAATCGAGGTCGCCCCCGAACACGAGGCCCCCCTTGTCGGACTGGCTGATGTAGAAATGCCCCATGCCGAAGCTGATGACATGGTCGATCACCGGCTTCAGCCCTTCGGTGACGAAGGCTTGCAGGATGTGGCTTTCGATGGGCAGCCGGAGGCCCGCCATCGCCGCCACCTGCGACGAACGGCCCGCCACGACCATGCCCACCTTTTTCGCCCGGATCGCGCCGCGCGTGGTCTGCACCCCGGTCACGCGGCCGTTGCTGATGTCGATACCCGTGACCTCGCAGTTCTGGATCAGGTCCACCCCGCGCTTGTCGGCGCCGCGGGCATAGCCCCAGGCCACCGCGTCGTGCCGCGCGGTGCCGCCGCGCGGGTGCAGAAGCCCGCCGTAGATCGGAAAGCGGATGTTGTCGAAATCCAGATAGGGCAGCAGCTTGCGCACGCCTTCGCGGTCCAGCAGCACCGCGTCGTCGCCCTGGTTTATCATGGCGTTGCCGCGGCGGACAAAGGCATCGCGCTGCCCGTCGGAATGGAACAGGTTGATGAGGCCGCGCTGGCTGTGCATCACGTTGTAGTTCAGTTCGGCCTCGAGCCCTTCCCAGAGCTTGAGCGAGTGCGAATAGAACTCCGAGTTGCCGGGCAGGAAATAGTTGGCGCGCACGATGGTGGTGTTGCGCCCGATGTTGCCGCTGCCCAGCCAGCCCTTTTCCAGCACGGCGATGTTGGTCATGCCGTGGTTCCTGGCCAGGTAATAGGCGGTGGAAAGGCCGTGCCCGCCGCCCCCGATGATGATGGCATCGTATTCGGCCTTGGGCGCGGGGTCGCGCCAGGCGGGCTTCCAGCCCCTGTTGCCGAACAGACCTTCGGTGATGACCCGCAACCCGGAATAACGCATCCGCCGCCCTTTCGTCTGACCCGCCTGGCCTAGCGGGACGGTTGCCGATTTTCAACCAGTGGCGCAGGATTCCTGCGCCAAACGCGACATCACGAAGTCGCAAGCAGATGCGTGTTGCAAGCGGCGGCCCGATGGGCTAGGCGCTGGCGCCTTTTTCAGCCGCGGGATGCCTTGCCATGACCGACCCTGTGCTTGCCATCGACTTCGGCACCTCCAACACCGCGGTGGCAGTGCTGGAAGGCGGCAGGCCGCGGCTTCTGCCGATCGAGGGCGGGGCCGCCACGCTGCCGACGGCGGTTTTCCTGCCGGCCGGCGGGGGGGCGATGCGGATCGGGGCGGCGGCGGCCGAGGCGCTGATCGCGGGCGAGGACGGGCGCTACATGCGGGCGCTGAAAAGCGTGCTGGGCACGGCGTTGTTTCACGAACCGCGCCTGATCGGCCGGCAACGGCGCACGCTGGCCGACATCGTCACCGCCTTTCTGGCCGGGCTCAAGTCCCGGGCCGAGGCGGCGGCCGGGCGGCGGTTCGACCGCGTGTTGTCGGGGCGGCCGGTGCATTTTCACACCGCCGCTCCCGACCGCGACGCGGCCGCCGAAGCCGACCTGCGCGCCTGCTATCTTGCCGCCGGGTTTGCGCAGGTGGAATTCGCGCTGGAACCCGAGGCCGCGGCGCTGGCCAGCCCTGCGCCGCGGCGGCCGGGCGGGCTGGGGCTGATCGTGGATATCGGCGGGGGCACTTCGGATTTCTCGGTGTTCCGCACGGGGGGCGACGGGGTGCGGATCCTCGGCAGCCACGGCATCCGGCTGGGGGGCACGGATTTCGACCATGCGGTGTCGATGGCCCATGCCATGCCGCTGCTGGGGCTGGGCGGGCAGTTGCGCCGCAGCCTTGGCGACGGGTTGCTGCCGGTGCCGCAGGCGATCTATGTCGATCTCTCGACCTGGGCGATGATCCCGTTCCTTTACACCGCCGAGACGCAGCGCGCGGTTGCCGACCTGCAGCGGCACGCGCTGGACCCGGTGCCGATGCGGCGGCTGGCGCGGGTGATCGGCGACCATCTGGGCCATGACCTGGCCTTTGCCGTCGAACGCGGCAAGATCGCGGCCAACAGCGGCCTGCGGGGGGCGGGCATCGACATGGGCATGGTCGAGCCGGGCCTGTCGGTGCCGGTCACGCCGGGCAGCCTGAACGCGGCGTTGCAGCCGCAGCGCGCCCCGCTGGAAGGCGCCTTGCGCGAAACGCTGTTCCGTGCCGCCGTGGCGCCGGCCGAGATCGACACCGTGGTGCTGGTCGGCGGATCGAGCCTGATGGCGCTGGTGGAATCCGAGGCCCGCGCCGTCTGCCCGCAGGCGCGGATCGAACGGTCCGAGGTCTTTACCGCCGTGGCCGACGGGCTGGCCCTGGCCACGGCGCCCGGCGCTGGACTTGGTGCCGGTTTGCGCTAGGCTCTTGTGGTGCGCAACCCTCGGAGTCCGCCATGACCGATACCCCCCGCATCGCCCAGGCCGCCCCCTATGCCGTCGAGGTGACGGCCGGCAAATCCTATTTCTGGTGCGCCTGCGGCCAGTCCGCAAACCAGCCGTTCTGCGACGGCTCGCACAAGGGCAGCAGCTTTGTGCCGGTGAAGTTCACCGCCGAAAAGGATGGCAAGGCGTTCTTCTGCGGTTGCAAGCAGTCGTCCAGGGCACCGATGTGCGACGGCACCCACAAGGGGCTGGGGGCGTGAAGGAAGCTTCGATCAACGTGCTGGGCGGAGTGCTGGAGCCCTGTTCGCTGGCGCCGGTGACCGGGTTCTATCGCAACGGCTGTTGCGATACCGGCCCGGAGGATCGCGGCCGGCACACCGTTTGCGCGGTGATGACGGCCGAGTTCCTGGCGCTGTCGAAATACCTCGGCAACGACCTGTCCACCCCGCGGCCCGAATGGGGCTTTGCCGGGCTGAAGCCGGGCGACCGCTGGTGCCTCTGTGCGGGTCGTTTCCTGCAGGCGCACGACGAAGGCGCCGCGCCGCAGGTGCGCCTTGCGGCGACGCATCTGCGCACGCTGGATGTGGTGCCGCTGGATGTGCTGCGGCTTTACGCGCTGGATGCCTGATCGGGGGCGACGGGTGCGGGGGGCAGGTCGATCAGGTCTTCGATGAACAGCGCCACCAGTTGCGCCCGCCCGTTCACGCCGGCCTTGCGATAGATCGCCGCCGTCTGCGCCTTGACCGTGCCTTCGGAGGTGTTGCGCAGCCGGGCGATGTCGGCGGTGGACAGGCCCTTGACCGCAAACAGCGCCACATCGCGTTCGGCCGGGGTCAGGCCCCATGCGGTGAAACGCTCGTCGATCAGGTCGCGGAAGGCGCCTTGCGCGCGGCGCAGGCTTTCGCGCGCGGCTTGCGCCTCGCCTCGGGCCCGCAGCAGCAGCACTGCGCCAAGACCAAGCCCCAGCACCAGCCCCAGCGCCGCGCCGATTTCCAGCAGCTCGCGCGTCTGCCAGCTGAGCGGTGCCGATTGCAGCCCCAGCACCGAGGCCACGATGTCGGACACGAAGAACACCGCGCAGGCCGCCTGAACCGCAAGGAGCGCCGCAATCAGCCAGCGCCCGGTCACGCGATGCCCTCGGGGTCAGGGTAACGTGCCAGCCTCAATCGTCGTCTCCGCCTTTGTCGTCGCCGCCCGAGCTGTCGCCATCGTCGCCATCGTCGCCGCTGCCCGAACCGCCATCGTCGTCGCCGCCGCGCCCGCGGCCGCGCCCGCGGCCCTCTCCGCCGTGGTCGTCGTCACGGGTCGAAAGCAACCCGCCGCCGCTGCCGGTGCCCGAGGGTTGCCACAGGTCGCGCAGGATTTCGCCAGTGCGCGGGTTCAGGATCACCTCGCGCCGTCCTTCGGGGCCGGTGCCGACGATGCGGGTCCGGCCCAGCAGGGTGCGTGAGGTTTCGATGCTGGTCAGGCCCTGCCGCTGCAGGTCGCGGGTCACGCGGTCGGCAAGGCTCTGGGCGGAAAGCGGCCCGGCGGCCAGAACGGCAACCAGGCCCAGGATCAGGCGGCGGCGGTGCATCACGGTTCTCCTGCCAGTGCCGTAGGCGATTATTGGCCGGGGCGGCGCCGCGTGCAAGCGCCGCCCTCGGCCCGGTCGGTTTCAGTCGTCCGCGCCGTGATCGTCGCCGGCGTCGTGCCCGGGGCCGTCGTCGTTGCCGCCGTCGTCATGACCGCTGCCGTGATCGTCGCCGGCGTCG
>NZ_JBKBQM010000037.1:0-34256 GCF_046292685.1 Gemmobacter sp. | reverse complement strand
GGGGGGGGGGGGGGGGGGGGGGGGGGGGGGGGGGGGGGGGGGGGGGGGGGGGGGGGGGGGGGGGGGGGGGGGGGGGGGGGGGGGGGGGGGGGGGGGGGGGGGGGGGGGGGGGGGGGGGGGGCGGCGGGGGCGGGGGGGGGGGGGCGGCGGGGGGCGGGGGGGCGGGGGGGGGGGGGGGGGGCGGGGGGCCGCCCGCGCCCCCCCCCCCCCCGCCGCCCCCCCCCCCCCCCCCCCCCCCCCCCCCCCCCCCCCCCCCCCCCCCCCCCCCACCCCCCGCTCAAGGGGGCCTTCTGCCCCCTTGAGAAACCCCGGTCAGAAACCCCCGGCAGGGTCGGGGCGAAGCAGGGAACAGGGAGCGGGAGCGGTGGCGCTGAGTCTGCGGCAAGGCGAAATCCTGGAAATCGCGCGCAGCGAAGGGCGGGTGGTGGTCGAGGATCTGGCCGCCCGGTTCGGCGTGGCGGTGCAGACCATCCGCCGCGATCTGGGCGAACTGGCGGATGCCGGCCTGCTGGACCGGGTGCATGGCGGCGCGGTGCTGCGGGCCGGGGTGGCGAACATCGGCTACACCGAACGCCAGCGCCAGAACGCCGAGGCCAAGGCCGCCATCGGCGCGGCCTGCGCGGCGCTGATCCCGGACAATTCCAGCCTGATCCTGAACATCGGCACCACGACCGAAGCGGTGGCGCGCGCGCTTCTGGGGCATCGCAACCTGACGGTGGTCACCAACAACCTGAATGTCGCCCAGATCCTGGCGGCCAACGAAAGCTGCGAGGTGATTGTTGCGGGGGGCAGCCTGCGGCGCAGCGATGGCGGGCTGGTGGGCGACCTGACGGTGCAGGTGTTCGAGCAGTTCAAGGTCGATCTGGCGGTGATCGGCTGTTCGGCGCTGGATGCCGAAGGCGACCTGCTGGATTACGACCTGGCCGAGGTGCGGGTGGCGCGCACGATCCTGCGCCAGTCGCGCCGCCGGCTGCTGGTGGCCGATGCTGCCAAGCTGGGCCGGCAGGCGCCGGTGCGGCTGGCCTCGCTGGCCGAGCTGGACGGCATGGTCACCGACCGCCCCTTGCCCGAGCCCCTGGCTGCCGCCTGCGCCGGTTGGGGCACGGCGGTGCATCTGGCCTGAACCTTGCACGCGCGGCGCCGGGCCTTGCCCTTTGGCGCTTGCGCCATTACCTGTGGCCCTGCCTGAACCGGAGCGGCCCATGACATCCTTGCTGCAAATCCTGCTGATGATCCTGCAACTGTTGCAGTTCATCATCATCGCCCATGTCATCATGAGCTGGCTCATCAATTTCCAGGTGCTCAATCTGCGTCAGCCGCTGGTGGCGCAGATCTGGAACGGGCTGGAGCGGTTGCTGGACCCGATCTATTCGCGCATCCGGTCGGTGCTGCCGAACATGGCCGGGCTGGACCTTGCGCCGCTGGTGGCGCTGCTGGCGGTGTTTGCCTTGCGCATCGTGGTGACGAACAACCTCTACGCCTTCTGACGTGGCGCCCGATCCGCAACAGGTGCTGGCCCGGGTGTTCGGGTTTTCTGCCTTTCGGCCGGGGCAGGCAGAGATCGTGCAATCGGTGCTGGCGGGGCGCAACACGCTGGCCATCATGCCGACGGGCGGGGGCAAGTCGCTGTGTTTCCAGTTGCCGGCCCTGTGCCGCGACGGGGTGACGGTGGTGATTTCGCCGCTGATCGCGCTGATGCGCGACCAGGTGCGCGCGCTGAAGGCGGTGGGGGTCGAGGCGGGGGCCTTGACCTCGGGCAATACCGAGGCCGAGACGACCGAGGTGTTCGGCGCGCTGGAGGCCGGGCGGCTGAAGTTGCTGTATCTGGCGCCGGAACGGCTGGCGGGGGCAGGCACGCAGGCGCTGCTGCGCCGGGTGGGCTGCACGATGATCGCGGTGGACGAGGCGCATTGCGTCAGCCAGTGGGGCCACGACTTTCGCCCCGATTACCTGCGCATCGGAGAGTTGCGCCGCGCGCTGGGCGTGCCGCTGGCGGCCTTTACCGCCACCGCCGATGCCGAAACGCGCGACGAGATCGTGGCCCGCCTGTTCGATGGCGTGGCACCCGATACCTTTCTGCGCGGGTTCGACCGGCCCAACATTCACCTGGCCTTTGCCGCCAAGGATGTGCCGCGCGCGCAGATCCTGCGGTTCGTCACCGCGCGGCGGGGGTTGTCGGGCATCGTCTATTGCGCCACGCGGGCGCGCACCGAAACGCTGGCCCAGGCGCTGCGCGACGAAGGCCACCCGGCGGTGGCCTATCACGGCGGAATGGAGGCCGAGGCCCGCCGCAAGGTCGAAGCGCGTTTCCAGCAGGAAGACGGGCTGATCGTGGTGGCCACGGTCGCCTTCGGCATGGGCATCGACAAGCCGGACATCCGCTGGGTCGCGCATGCCGACCTGCCGAAGTCGATCGAAGGCTATTACCAGGAAATCGGCCGCGCCGGCCGCGATGGTGCGCCCGCCGAAACGCTGACGCTGTTCGGCGCCGACGACATCCGCCTGCGCCGCAGCCAGATCGACGAAGGGCTTGCCCCGCCCGAGCGCAAGGCCGCCGACCACGCCCGGCTGAACGCCTTGCTGGGCCTGGCCGAGGCCACGGGCTGCCGCCGCCAGGTGCTGCTGGGGTATTTCGGCGAAGCCGCCGGCCCCTGCGGCAACTGCGATATCTGCGACCGGCCCGTCGAGGTGTTCGATGCCACCGAAGCGGTGCGCAAGGCGCTGTCGGCCATTCTGCGCACGGGCGAAAGCTTTGGCGCCGGGCACCTGATCGACATTCTGACCGGCACCACAACCGACAAGGTGCGCGAACGCGGGCACGACCGGCTGCCCACCTTTGCCGTCGGGCGCGACATGGCGAAATCGGCCTGGGGCGCGGTGTTCCGGCAGATGATGGGGCGCGACCTGATCCGCCCCGATCCCGAACGCCACGGCGCCTTGCGCATGACCGATGCCGCGGTGCCGGTGCTGAAGGGCGAAGTGCCGGTGCATCTACGCCGCGACGCGATGAAGGCCGCCGACCGCCCCGCGGTCAAGGCCCTGGTGGCCGAGGAGGATGCCCCGCTGCTGTCGGCGCTGAAGGCCAAGCGGCGCGCCCTGGCCGAGGCGGCGAATGTGCCTGCCTACATCGTGTTTCCCGACCGCACCCTGGTCGAAATGGCCGAGCGCCGCCCGCGCACGCTGGATGAGATGGCGGGCATCACCGGTGTCGGTGCCCGCAAGCTGGAAAGCTTTGGCGCGGCCTTTCTGGAGGTGATCGCCGGCGCGGCCGAGCCGATGCACCCCCAGCGCCTGCGCCTGGCCGGGCGCCCGGAAGGCGCGTTGTTCGACCGGCTGCAGGACATTCAGCTGCGTCTGGCGCGCGGGGCAGACGGCACCGGCAAGCCGATGTCGCTGACCTCCTCGACCTTGCGCGCCATTGCCGAGCGGCGGCCGGCGTCGATCGAGGAGTTGCAGCGCCTGCCCGGCATGGATGCCGCAAGGGCCGAACGCTTTGGCCCGGCGTTTCTGGCGGCGCTGCGCGAAGAATAGACCGGGCGCCCGCCGCTGGTGCGGATGCCTGCCATTGCCCGCCTGCCCCTTGAATGCTATGTGCGCCCCTTGAACAGGCGGCGCGACACGGCGCCCGACAGCTAGGGAATGGTCATGGCGCACGATTACATTGTCCGCGATATCGGATTGGCAGAATTCGGCCGCAAGGAACTGATGATCGCCGAAACCGAAATGCCGGGCCTGATGGCCTGCCGCGCAGAGTTCGGCGAAGCCAAGCCGCTGAAGGGCGCCAGGATCGCCGGGTCGCTGCACATGACGATCCAGACCGCGGTGCTGATCGAAACGCTGGTGGCGCTGGGCGCGGAAGTGCGCTGGGCCAGCTGCAACATCTTTTCCACCCAGGATCACGCGGCCGCCGCCATTGCGGCCGGCGGCACCCCGGTGTTCGCCATCAAGGGCGAGACGCTGGAAGAATACTGGGATTACACCGACCGCATCTTCCAGTTCGGTGGCGAAGGCGGCATGTGCAACATGATCCTCGACGACGGCGGGGATGCCACCCTGTATATCCTGCTGGGCGCGCGGGTGGAGGCAGGCGAAACCGACCTGATCGCCGTGCCGACCAGCGACGAGGAAGTGTGCCTGTTCAACCAGATCCGCAAGCGTCTGGCCGCCAGCCCCGGCTGGTTCACCGCGCAGCGCGCCGCCATTCGCGGCGTGTCGGAAGAAACCACCACCGGCGTCAAGCGGCTTTACGACCTGCACAAGAAGGGCCTGCTGCCCTTCCCGGCGATCAACGTCAACGATTCCGTCACCAAGTCGAAGTTCGACAACAAGTATGGCTGCAAGGAATCGCTGGTCGATGGCATCCGCCGCGCGACCGACACGATGATGGCCGGCAAGGTGGCCGTGGTCTGCGGCTATGGCGACGTGGGCAAGGGTTCGGCCGCCAGCTTGCGCGGGGCCGGCGCGCGGGTGAAGGTGACCGAATGCGACCCGATCTGCGCGCTTCAGGCGGCGATGGACGGCTACGAGGTGACGCTGCTGGAGGATGAGGTGGCGACCGCCGACATCTTCATCACCACCACCGGCAACAAGGACGTGATCCGCATCGAGCACATGCGCGCGATGAAGGACATGGCCATCGTCGGCAACATCGGCCACTTCGACAACGAAATCCAGGTGGCCGCGCTGAAGAACCACAAGTGGACGAACATCAAGGACCAGGTGGACATGATCGAGATGCCTTCGGGCAACCGCATCATCCTTTTGTCCGAAGGGCGCCTGCTGAACCTTGGCAATGCCACGGGGCACCCCAGCTTCGTGATGTCGGCCAGCTTCACCAACCAGGTGCTGGCGCAGATCGAGCTGTGGACCCGCGGCGACCATTACAAGCCGGGCGTCTACATCCTGCCCAAGGCGCTGGACGAAAAGGTGGCTCGCCTGCATCTGGACCGGATCGGCGTCAAGCTGACCAAGCTCAACCCCGAGCAGGCCGCCTACATCGGCGTGACGCCCGAGGGGCCGTTCAAGCCGGAACACTACCGCTACTGAGCGGTCAGTCCGGCAGCGCCGCCAGGGCCTTGCGGTCGATCGCGGCCAGCAGCGCCCCGGCCACGGCCGGGGCGGCATGGCCGTTGGCCTGCGCCTCGGCCCGGTGCGACAAGGCGGTGGTCAGCTTCAAGCCGTTCGGCGTATCGAAATCCTTGCCGACAGGACGGTTCAGGCGGCTTTTGCCTTCGGGCCGGGTGCGGTTGAACAGGGTCAGCCCGCCGATCTTCAGGGTTTCCACCAGTTCGGTATCGCCGGCGTTGCGCTTGACCTCGGCTTGCAGGGCCTTGGCCCAGCCGCCATCGTCGCCGGGCCGGCCAAACGCGGCCACGGCCGGTCGAAAGCGCAGCGTGACCAGCAGATAATCGCCATCGGGCGCCAGATAGACCGCCTGGGCCCGCAGGCGGGCTTCGTCCTCGGTCTGGGGCGGGGCAATCAGGAACTGTTCCAGCACCGTGAACCCGCGGCTTTCCGCCAACGCGACGGCGCCGGGCGGCAGCAAGGCCCAGTCGGCCAGCAGCCGCTCCAGCGCGTCGGGGGCGGCGGCCTCGGCGCCGGTCAGCCGCAGCCAGCCGGCGGGGGCAGGGGGCAGGTAGTCGGCCGGCAAGGTGGACATCGCCGGCGGCGGCTCCGCCGAGGTGCCGGACAGCAGGGCCATGAAACGGTCGATCAGGCCGACCTGCGGCGCATCGGCTTGCGCCACGGCGGCGACGGGCGCAGGCAAAGGCGCGGCGGCGTCGGGTGTCGCGAGTGCGGCCGGGGCGGCTTGCTCGGGCCTAGGCGGCGCGGGCTCGGGGCCCGAACCCGGCAAAAGCGCGGCAAGGGCAACCTGCACATAGGGCTGGCCCTGATCGTCGCCGGGCAGAAAGGACAGCGCACCGGCCATCAGCGCAAGTCCGGCGGCCAGCATCGCCCGGGCCGGGGCGCGCCGCGGCGCGGGGACGGGCGTCGGGGCCGCCGGTGCCGGTTGCGCCGCCGCCAGATCGGGGGCGGGGTGCCGGGTCAGACGGCTTGGGGCGGGCGCGGGCGGCGCGGCGGGCAGCGGTGCGGCCTCGGGCCTTGCGCTTGCCTCGGTTTGCTTCAGGCGGGCCAGGCGTTCCTCGAAGGACGAATGTTTGAGACGCGACATGACAGCCCTCCGGGATGATGCGCGCCTCTTGCGGAGCGCCCTGTCAACCTTAGCAAGGCGATCCGGCACCATTCCGGCAGGATCGGCGCTTTTCCGTGGCGCGGGCGAACGCCTTGGCCATGCAGCAAAGTTTTCCCTTTGTGGCTTGCGGGGCATCTTCTATCGTCGGTCTACCGTGCCGCCCCGTGGCGGGCAGGCGCATGGCAACGCAAGAAACGGGGAGCACCATGAGCAAACGAGACGAGTTGATCGCGAAATATGCCGAAGACCTGCGCACCAAGTGCAAGGTCGAACCCGACATGGACCTGCTCAGGAAAGTCACCATCGGTTGCGGGCCGGCGATCTACAACGCGGACAGTTCGACGGTTGCCGCCTCGCAGGAAGGCGAGCTGGAAACGGTAAAGACCAACTTCCTGATGAAGAAACTGGGCCTGCCCGACAGCCCCGCGCTGATGGAGGGGATCAAGGCCGTTGTCGACATCTACGGCAAGTCCGAGCGCAACAAGTATCGCGCTGTGATGTATTACCTGCTGGTCAAGCATTTCGGCAAGGAAGCCGTCTACGGCTGACTCTGCCTTCGGGATTTGAGGCAAATCCCCGGCACTTGAGCTTTGGCGCCGCTGCGGAAATCGGGTAGGAAGAAGTCGGGCCAGGATGGCCGGACCTTATTCTTTTCCCGTGGTGCGAAGGGTGGCACTTGGGTGTGAAGGGGGGCTCCGGTGCGCCGGGGCCCCCGGTTTTTCGTTTCAGCGCAGCATCGTCATCGGGTCCAGGCTGTCGCCGCCGCGCCGCACCTCGAAATGCAGGAAGGGCGGGTTGCCGGCGCGCACCTTGCCGATCTGCTGGCCACGCTTGACTCGGGCGTCCTTGGTCACGTTGATGCCATCTACATTGGCATAGACCGTCAGCAGATTGCCGTCGTGCCGGATCACCACGATAGGCACCTGTTCGGTATCGCGGGTGATGGCGGCAACCGTGCCGTCTGCGGCAGCACGAACCGGGCTGCCCGCGGCGGCACCGATGCCGATGCCGTCATAGCGCCCCTTCTGATAGGCCCGGATCACCGCGCCGTCAGCCGGCATGGCCAGCTTGCCACCGTCGCTGACCGGCAGGCTGGGCGAGGGCGGGGCGTTGGCCGGCGTGCCGCCGCCGGCGCGCACGGGGGTTTCGGCCGGCAACGGCCGGGTCGCCGAAGGCGGCGGCGGTGTGGGCGAGCCGGTGCCGGGCGGCACCGCCACCGGTTCGACCCGCGCCGGCGGGCGCGCATCGGCCGAAGGCGGGATCAGCAGGGTCTGGCCTTCGCGCAGCGACAGGTCGGCAGGCAGGCCGTTCCATTCCGCCAGCGCGCGCGGTGTCACGTTGTAAAGCCGCGCGACGGTATAGGCGGATTCGCCGCGCTTGACCTTGTGGCGCACGGGTTCCTTGCCGACCGGTGTCGCTGGGGCGGCAGGACTGGCCACCGGGGCAGGCGCAGGCGCCGCCGCGGGTGCCGGGGCAGGGGCGGCGGGTTGCGCAGGGGCCACACGATCCAGCGCGGTGGTGGCAATTGCGCCCACATCCACCGCGCCGGGGCTGGCGGGAAGAACCGTTCCGAAGCCGCCGGTGGCCGGCGAAGGTTCGGCCACCCGGCCCGGCAGCAGCAGCACCTCGCCGCCTTGCAGCGGCAGGTCGGGTTGCAGCGCGTTGACCCGCCCCAGTTCGGCAGCATTCAGCCCCAAGCGCCCGGCAATCGCCTGCACCGTGTCGCCCCGCCCGGCCACCACGACCTGATACCCGGGATAGGAGATCACGCCGCGGTTGTCGGCGCGCGGACGGGGTGCGGTGGCGTTGCGCGCGGCCTCGGCGGTGTTGCCCGCGCCCGGCGCGCGCAGATCCCAGTCGAAGCGGCCATCGGGTGCGGTGCAACCCGCCAGCACCACGACAACCGCGGTCAGGGTCAGGGGAAGGCGCGGAAGGGAAATGGTCGTCATCGCTCTGCCTCGTGAAACGGCCGGGCTGGTCCCGGCGCTGCTGTTGCCCGCGCTGGCGGCGGGCTGGTCAATCTGTGGCGACCCCTTCGACCAGCGGCACGAAGCGCACGGGCCGCAGATCCTCGTAGTCGAACCGGCGCTCGTCCAGGCGGCGAATGCGGACAAGCTGTTGCACCGTGTCGGACTGGCCGACCGGCAGCACCATGATACCCCCGATCCGCAACTGCTCCAATAGGGTGGGGGGCGGGTCTTCGGCGGCGGCGGTCACGATGATGCGGTCGAACGGCGCCTGTTCGCCGAAAGGCGCCCAGGCAACAGGCGCCGGGCCGGGGGAAAACGGCTCGGCGGTGCCGCGCACCACCGGCCAGCCGGCATCGCGCCGCGCAAGGCACCCGTCGCCGGTGCGGGCGACGATGTTGTGCAGCCCGAGCCGGTGGAACACCTCGGAGGCGTCGCGCACAAGCGAACGGTGGCGGTCCACGGTATAGACCCGCCGTGCCATCTGGCTGAGCACCGCCGCCTGATAGCCCGAGCCGGTGCCGACCTCGAGCACGATGTCGCGCGGGCCGACCTGCAAGGCCTCGGTCATCAGGGCCACCACCGAAGGCTGGCTGATCGTCTGGCCGCAGCCGATGGGCAAGGGCATGTCGTCATAGGCGCGGTCGGCGAAATGCCCGCGCACAAAGGCGCCGCGGTCGATACGCTCCATCGCCTCCAGCACGCGCTTGTCGGTGATCCCGCGCGAGCGCAAGGCGAACAGGAAGCGCATCTTGCGCTCGGCAAGGGGTTCGGCGTGGTCTTCCGGCCCCTTGGCGTCGGTCATCCGAAATGCGCCTCCAGTTCCGGCAGCCGGTCGTGCGCCGTCAGATCGCAGCGCATCGGCGTGACCGAGATGTAGCCTTCGAGGTTGGCGGCGGCATCGGTGCCCGGCGCGGTCGGGGCGTGCTGCGGGCCGCCCTTGATCCACAGGAACTTGCGCCCCGAAGGCGAACGGTGCGGTTCGACCCCGAAGTTGGTGTCGCGGCGGAAGCCTTGCGCCGCAACCCGCACGCCCTTGACCCGCGCCGCTGGAATGGGCGGGAAATTGACGTTGTAGAACAGTCGGTAATCCGCGCCGTGATCCCAGATGTCGGCCTTGAGGATGGAGCGGACGACGTCGGTGCCGTGGGCGCGGGCGGTTTCGAACTCGTCGGCCAGGTCCATCGTTTCCGGGCCGAGGTATTGCGAAAGGGCAATGGCCGGAATGCCTTGCAACGCCGCCTCCATCGCGCCGCCCACGGTGCCGGAATACAGCGTGTTTTCCGCCGAGTTGTTGCCCCGGTTGACCCCCGACAGGATCAGGTCGGGCCGCGCACCCTCCAGCACGTCGTAAAGGCCTGCCAGCACGCAATCGGCCGGGCTGCCTTCGGCGGCATAGCGGCGGTGGCCCAGGCGTGCCACCATCATGGGCCGGGTATAGCTGATGCAATGCGCCACGCCCGATTGCTCGAAGGCGGGGGCGACGGTCCAGACCTCGCCTTCGGGGCCGGCGATGGCGTGGGCGATCGCGGTCAGCACCTCCAGCCCCGGAGCGTTGATGCCGTCGTCGTTGGTCAGAAGAATGCGCATGGGTCCGCCTTGTTTTGCTGCCCCTGCTTAGCGCGGATCGCGGCAAAAGGGAATCCGCCCTGGGTGGCTGGCTAGCGGATCGGGCCGCGATTGTGCGGCGTGTAGGGCTCGATCGAGCCGTTTGCGCGCGGAAAGGCGAATTGCGCGGTGACCGTGGCGATCTGCGTCCCGGCGGGGATGCGCATGCCCGGCTTGAGGCACCATTGCGGCACCATCGCCGAGCCGGGCGGATAGGATTGCACCACCGGCACCATCGAGCGGTCGTAGAGATTCAGGCCCTGCCGGTAATCCTCGCGCGCGCGCAGGTGGGCGGCCAGTTCCGCCGCGTCGAACGGCCGGCCGTCGGGAAACACCGCCGAAAGCCGGAAGTCGATTTCCGACACATCGGGCAGCCGGGACAGCGCCAGCACATGCGCCATCTGCGCCAGTTCGCCCGCGCGCAGCCCGAGCACGCGTTCGATCTGGGGCGCCGTCAGGCCGAAAAGGTATTTTTCCTGCGTGATGTAGCCCGCGATCATCGGCGGCTGTCCCGCATGGTTCAGCGCCGCGGGGCTGAGCACCTTGACCGGACGCATCCCAGGCCGGTCGGACCAGTGCCGGATCGAGCTGTGCAGGGCAAGTTCCATCAGCGTGGCCACGGCGCCGCTCCTCTCTGGTCATGGTCCAGAGTGCCTTGGCAGCACCGAATTGTCACCTGCGGAATACCCGCCCTGCGCCCGCGGTCAGCGCATGCGCAGCGCGCCGTCGATGCGGATCGTCTCGCCGTTCAGATAGCCGCATTCGACCATGAAGCGCACGAGGCGCGCATATTCCGCGGGGTCGCCCAGACGCCGCGGAAAGGGCACATCGGCGGCAAGCTGGGTGCGCGCATCTTCGGGCAGGCCCATCAGCATGGGCGTCAGGAACAGCCCCGGCGCGATGGTGTTGATGCGGATGGCGTTCTGCGCCAGATCGCGGGCGATGGGCAGCGTCATGCCCGCCACCCCGGCCTTGGAGGCAGCATAGGCCGCCTGGCCCTTTTGCCCGTCGAAGGCCGCGATGGACGCGGTGTTGACGATGGCGCCGCGTTCGCCGTCGACCAGGTCGTTGCCGGCCATTTCCGCTGCGGCCAGCCGGATGCAGTTGAACGTGCCGACCAGGTTGACGTCGATCACCTTGCGATAGCGTGCAAGGTCGTGCGGCCCTTCCTTGCCCACGGTCTTTTCGCCGATGGCGATGCCTGCGCAGTTGACCAGCACGTTGACCCCACCCATCGCCGCCTTGGCCGCGGCGACGCCGGCGGCGACCGAGGCTTCGTCGGTGACATCGACGGTCACGTAGGTGGCGCCGATTTCGGCGGCCAGCGCCTGCCCGCGTTCGGCGTCGCGGTCGAAAATGGTCACCTGGGCCCCCGCCTCGCGGAAGCCGCGGGCGGTCGCGGCGCCGAGGCCCGATGCTGCGCCGGTGATGATGGCCTTGGCCGATGACATCTGCATGCTGTTCCCCCCAAGGAAATGAACGATTGTTCAGATGTGCCTTGCCGGCCGCGCCCTGTCAAAAGGAAAGCGGTGCGGAAACGCCCTGCCGCGGTTGTTTCGTAGCGGCCCCTTTCCGCGGCGGACGGCAAGGCATAGGGTCGGCGCGTTCGATCAGGGAAGGGATTTCATGGCCAACCCCTTTCAGCACCTGGCCGGGTCCGGCCTGTTTGCCCGCGCGTTGCGCGGGTCGGCCATCGTGGCGCTGGGTTACGTGGCCTCGCAGGTGCTGCGGCTGGGGTCGAACCTGATCCTGACGCGGCTTCTGTTTCCCGAAGCGTTCGGCATGATGGCGCTGGTCACCGTGGTGATGATCGGCTTGATGATGTTTTCCGACGTCGGCATCGGCCCGGCGATCCTGGGCGACCGGCGTGGCGACGATCCGCGCTTTCTGGATACCGCATGGACGATCCAGGTGGTGCGCGGCGCGCTCTTGTGGGGTGTCACCTGGGCGCTGGCCTGGCCGCTTGCCGCGTTCTACCGGGCACCCGAGCTGACGCAGCTGTTGCCGGTGGCCGGGCTGACGCTGCTGATTGCCGGTTTCAACCCGACGCGCATCGAAACGGCCAACCGGCATCTGGCGCTGGGGCGGGTCACGCTGCTGGATCTGACCGCGCAGGTCGCCGGCATCGCCGCCATGATCGTGCTGGCGATCGCCACGCATTCGGTCTGGGCGCTGGTCTGGGGCAACATCCTGGGCACGCTGGTGAAGCTGGGGTTGACCACCGCCTTCCTGCCAGGTCATCGCAACCGCTTTGGCTGGGACAAGGCGGCGGCCGGCGCGCTGATCCGCTTCGGCGGCTGGATCTTCCTTTCGACGGCCTGCGGCTTTCTGCTGATGCAAGGCGACAAGGCGATTCTGGGCCGGTATCTGAGCCTGACCAGCCTTGGCATCTACAACATCGGGTATTTCCTGGCCTCGTTTCCGATGCTGCTGGCGGCGGCGGTCGTCGGGCGCATCTTCATTCCGCTGTATCGAGAGGTTGCCGCCGATGGCAGCGACCGGGTCTATCGACGCCTGCGCCGGATGCGTTTTGCCGTGACGGGCACGGTTTTCGTGCTGGTCGGCAGCGTGGCGATGCTGGGCGTGTCGCTGGTGGGTCTGCTCTACGACGCGCGCTATGCGGCGGCAGGGGCCGTGGTGGTGGCGGTCGCCTGCGTGCAACTGCCGCAACTGCTGATGGCGACCTACGATTCGGCTGCGCTGGCCGCGGGCGATTCGCGCGGGTTCTTTCTGGTGTCGGCCTTGCGGGCCGGGGCGCAGACCGCGCTGTTTCTGGCCGGCGCCGAACTGGCCGGCCTGCCGGGGGCGCTGATCGCGCAGGCCCTGGCCGCCATTCTGGCAGCGCCCGGCAGCATCTGGCTGGCCCGCCGCCACAAGGTGCACGACCCGCTGCACGACGGGGTGTTCGGCCTGCTGGCCGCAGCACTCGCAGCCTTCGCGCTTTGGTTGCACTGGTCTTTCCTGCCGGTGCTTTGGACGTTGTAGAATTTTCCTTCATGCACAACCGTTCAGACTCGGTTAACGTGATCGTGCGCACATCCTGCAAGCGAACACGGCACGGGGCAAACATGGGTCATGTCCGGACACGTCAGCAACGCGGCACCGCCGGGGCGGCCTCTCTCGGGCGCGGTGCCCGTGTGGTGCAGGTTCTTGCGCGCGCGCTGGCGGCTCCCGTTTCCCGCGCGGACGAGGCGATCGACCTGATCCTGTCGGAAATGGGCGCCTTCGGCGATGTGGACAGGGCCTATGTGTTCCAGCGCAAACCTGGCGAGCTGCTGGACAATACGCATGAATGGTGCGCGCCCGGAATCGAACCGATGATCGACCTGCTCAAGGATCAGTCGATGGATATCATCGCACCCTGGCGCGAAGGGTTCGAGAGGGGCGAGGTATTTCATGCGCCTTCGGTCCGATCGCTGCCGCTGAACTCGCTGATCCGCGATGTGCTGGAAATGCAGGGCATCCAGAGCCTGATCCTCGTGCCTTTCCAGAAGGATGGCCGGATGTCCGGCTTTGTCGGCTATGATGCGGTGCGCCAGGAAAGGTTGTTCACCGACGATGAAATCAGCATCCTGACGGCTATGGCCGGCGCCATCGGCACCATCATCGGGCGCGTCGCGGCCGACCGGGAAATCCGCAGCACCCAGGCCGAACTGGAATCGGCCCGCAACCGGCTGGTAGCCACGTTGCAGGCGCTGCCCGATCTGGTGCTGGAATTCGATGCCGAGGGCCGGTTCATGGATTACCATACCGGCGATCCCGACCTGCTGTTTCCCGACCCCGACGCGATGATCGGCCGGAGTCTGGAAAACATGGTGCCCGCCGAAACGGCGTCGATCTTTCGTGCCGCGATGGCCGAGACTCGCCGCAACGGCCGCTGCCCGAGCTTTCGCTATCGCCTGGATTTCGGCAAGCACGAGCGCTGGTTCGAAGCGTCGGGCGCGTTGCGGCGTGTCACCGATTCGAAAGCCGAGCCGGGTCATGTTTTCGTGGTGCGCGATGTCACTGCCGACCATGCGCGCCGCGCGGAACTGACGAAGCTGGGCCAGATTGCTCGGCATATGACCAATTTCGTGGTCATCACCGACACCGAAGAACGCGTCGTCTGGGCAAACCCTGCGTTTCTGGCTCGGTCGGGCTATGAGCTCGAAGAAATCCTCGGCCACAACCCGGCGGATCTGACGCGCGGGCCCGACACCGATCCGCAGACCGTGGCGCGCGTCGGCGCCGCGATCGCGCAGCGACAGTCCGTTCATGCCGAAATCCTGAACTATGACCGATTCGGCTGCCCCTACTGGATCGACATGAACATCCACCCGATGACCGACGCCGATGGCCGGCATGTCGGCTTCGTTTCGATCGAAACCGACATTTCCGAACGCAAGCGACAGGAAGCACGGCTGGAGGAGCTGGCCCAGGCGGCGGTTGCAGCGCGCGAACAGCTCGAGGCGGCCATCGAATCGTTGCCCGACGCATTCGCCATCTTCGATGCCGAGGATCGGCTGGCGCTGTTCAACCGGCGCTACCTCGAATGTTTCAGCGGTATCGCCGATCTTCTCGTGCCGGGCGCGCGTTACGAGGATATCCTGCGCGAAGGTCTGGCGCGCGGAGTCTATCGGGATGCCATCGGCCGCGAGGCGGAGTGGCTCGCCGAAGCGATGCGCGAACATCGCCAACCCCAGCACGAACGCGAGCTGCAACTGGCCGATGGCCGCTGGATTCGCACGGTGGAAATGGCCATGCCCGATGGCGGGCGCGTGGGCATGCGCATCGACATCACCGCGCTGAAGCGGGCCGAGACGCGGCTGCAGGACATCATCGCCGCGGCGGCAGCCGGCACCTGGGAATGGAACCTGGAAACCGGCATCACCCGGATCAACGACCGCTGGGCCGAAATGCTGGGCTACACCCATGCCGAGGTGTCCGAGAACAACGGCGACGTGTGGCGAAACCGGATGCATCCCGACGACGCCGGCCGCGTGGCCGAGGCGATCGAGCGCACGTTTCGCGGCGAGATTGCACAGTTTGAAACCGAGTTCCGCCTGCGCCATCGGCAGGGGCACTGGGTCAACATCCTGTCGCGCGGGCGGGTCAGCCGCCGCGGGCCGAATGGCGAACCGCTGGAAATGGTCGGGGCGCATATCGATGTATCTGCCTTGAAGGTGGCGCAGCAGCGGTTGGAGCAGATCATCCGTGGGGCTTCGGTCGGCACCTGGGAATACGACCTGCAGGCGGGCCGGAACATTGTGAACAGCCTCTGGGCCGAAATGCTGGGTTACGAACTCGAGGAGGTGCAGGGCCTCACCGTCGAGCAGTGGCGCCAAATGGTGCACCCCGACGATCTTGCCGAACTGGACCAGCGGCATGTCGAGCGGTTGAACAACGGCCAGGAGATGTTCGAGGCCGAAATCCGCATGCGCCACCGCGACGGGCATTGGGTCTGGGTCATGTCGCGCGGGCAGGTGGCCCGCCGGAATGCCTACGGCGCCGCCGAGGTGATGTCCGGCATCCACATCGACATTTCCGAGGCCAAGGCCCGCGAGGCCGCGATGCAGGCCGCGAACGAGCGTCTGAGCGCCGCCTTGCAAGAGCGCGACAAGGCGCAGAAGCGGTTTTCGGACATTGCCGCGGTGTCGATGGACTGGTTCTGGGAAACCGACGCCAACGATTGCTACACCTTTCTGTCGAACAGCTTTCAGCGCCAGACCGGGCGCGACCCGGCGGACGTGCTTGGCACTTCGGGCTGGCTGTGCGAGGAGCTTTACCCCGAAACGCGCGAAAGCGCCGACTGGGACTGGCTGCGCGAACGGTTCCGCAAGCGCGAGCCCTATCAGGATTTCGTCTTTCGCTTGCCCGCCCATGCCACGGGCGGCCGCGAAATGTGGGTGCGCACCAGCGGCCTGCCGTTCTATGCGCCCGACGGAACCTACCTGGGCTATCGCGGCGTGTCGTCGGACATCACGTTGCTCTACGCTGCCAAGGAAAAGGCCGAGGCCGCCAGCCGGGCGAAATCGCAGTTCCTGGCGAACATGAGCCACGAGATCCGAACGCCTTTGAACGGCGTGCTTGGCATGGCCGAACTGCTGTCCGATGCGCTCACCGACCCCGTGCATCGCCAGATGATCGAGACCATCCGCGAATCCGGCGAAGGTTTGCTGAACGTCCTGAACGACATCCTGGACCTGGCCAAGGTCGAGGCGGGCAAGCTCGACCTGGAAACCGTATCCTTCGTGCCGCGCGATCTGGCCGGCAAGGTCGAAGCGATGTATTCGCTGCGCGCCCAGGAAAAGGGGCTGTCGTTTTCGGTGCTCTGTGATGCCGGGGCCGATCTTCCGCGGCTGGGCGACCCGCACCGGACCCTTCAGGTGCTGCACAACCTGGTCAACAACGCCATCAAGTTCACCCACCAGGGCGAAGTGACGGTGACGATGCGCGCCCGTCGCGGCGAGCCGCTGGTGATCGAAGTGGCCGATACCGGCATCGGCATGACGGCCGACCAGCAAAGCCGCGCCTTCGAGGATTTCGAGCAGGCCGATGGCGCGGTCACACGGCGCTATGGCGGCACGGGGCTAGGCCTTTCGATTTCGCGGCGGCTGGTCGGGCTGATGGGGGGCAGGATCACGGTTTCCAGCAAGCCAGGAAAGGGCACCGTGATGCGGGTAGAGCTGCCGCTGCCCATGGCCGACACCCTGCCCGAAGCCGAGCCGCCGCCGGCTGCGCCGCTGCCCTCGGTCGCCGGGCTGCGCGCGCTGGTGGCCGACGACAATGCTACCAACCGCCTGATCCTGAAGGCGATGCTCGGCGTGCTGGGCGTTTCGGTGACGATGGTCGAGGACGGCGCGAAGGCGGTATCGGCGTGGCAGCCGGGGGCTTTCGACGTGCTGCTTCTGGATATCTCGATGCCGGAGCTCGACGGCATCGCTGCCCTGGCCGCAATCCGCGCGCGCGCCGCCGCGGCCCATGCACCTATGCCGCCGGCGGTTGCCGTGACCGCCAACGCGATGACCCATCAGATCGAGGGTTACTATGCGGCCGGTTTTGACGGCTATGTCGGCAAGCCGTTCCGGCGCGACGAGCTTTGTGCCACGCTGGTTCGGGTTGCAAAGCCGGTGCAGCCCCCGGACTGAGAGTTCAGCAGCCCGTGCCCTTCAGAACCACCTGAACGGTGCGGGCCAGGATCGCAAGGTCGGTCGCAAGCGAAAGCTCCCGCTCGTAGGCGGCATCGAAATGTGCGCGGGCAGCAAAGGTCGTGCGGTTGCGCCCCGCCGTTTGCCAGTAGCCCGTGATGCCCGGCCGCAGGTGATAATACGCGTCGCTCGGATACAGCCCCGCCTGACAAGGCATCATGGGACGAGGGCCCACCAGGCTCATGTCGCCGGTCAGCACGTTCCAAAGTTGCGGCAGTTCGTCCATAGAGGACTTGCGCAGGAACTGGCCGAACCGGGTGATCCGCGGGTCGTTGCGCAGCTTCTGGGTTTCGTCCCATTCGCGCCGGGCCTCGGGGTTGGCGGCAAGGTGCGCCACCATCCGCGCATCGGCATCGACGACCATGCTGCGCAGCTTCCACATGCGGAACACGCGCCCGCCCTTGCCGATGCGATCCTGCGTGTAAAAGGGTTTCCCGCCGTCGAAGGCGACCACCAGGGCCATCAGCGCCACGAGCGGCACCACGAAGGGTGCCGCCAGCACGACGACAAGGATGTCCAGCAACCGCTTCACCCCCTGACGATAAATCCCGCGTTGCCGATAGGATGTGTCCTCTGCCATGCCAGACCCGAGGCCCGCAGGAATATCCGCATCCGTCTCGAAGCGCCCGATACTGATCGTCATTGTGGCTCTCTCATAAACAGTCGTGCAGACAATCGCAGTCGTTCTTCCGCCACAGAACCATCAGGCACGCCGAAGGCGCGCTGTATTTTCCTGGGCATCTCCGGGGGGTTGGCAGCCTTCCGGTAACATCGACCTGATTACTCTTACGCTGCCATTCTACAGTCTGCGCATCGCCAGGCGAATGGGAAAACGCGGCCCGACCAGACAGAATGCGGCCGCAAGATCGGCCGTTCACGAACAAAATGCAGCCGCGATCCTGCCACAATATTTTCGCCACAACCACAGCGAGAAACGCCGGGCAAACCACCCGCGACCCGCAGCAGGTGATTCGCCGGACCTGAACCCGACCTCGGGCCAGGCGGCGCGACCGCCGGCGACTGCAAACGCGAAAACGGCCGGGCAGGGCGGCCCGACCGATACCGTGATATTGTTTCCTGACCTTTGGTTAACCGCGATGCGTCGCCAGAATGGCGCGTGCCACGATTGCGCCTTCCGCGCTGGCGACGCGCGGCTGCCGGACCAGCCCGCGCAGCGTCATCAGGCCCAGCGTGACCGCAACCCCGACCATCCCGGCCAGAACATAGAGCCCCAGCGCCACCGGCAGGCCGTGGCCCGCAATCAGCGCCGCCGCAAAACCCGTGATACCCGCGAGAATGCCGGACAGGAGGGACGCAAGGATCATGAGCGGGCTCCGACAAGGGTTGATACCCTGCAGGGTCGGGTTGGAATGCGGCGAGAATGGGGCAGCTCTGGTGCATTCCCGCGGCACGCAGCGGAAAAGGGCGGGCCTTGCGGCCCGCCCCCTGCAGCCTTGCGAGGCGGCTCACTCGGCCGGAACGGCCTGCGCAGCCCGCGGTGTGCCGAAGTGGCGGCGGTTCAGCACGACCACCAGCACGATCATCGCCACCTGGAAGGCCACGGCCACGGCCGAGATGGCCCAGTAGGCCAGCCCGAACTTCGCCACCAGACCGGCACCCACCAGGCCCTTGTTCAGCCAGAAGTGCAGCATCACGCTCAGCGCCACGCCAGGGCAGACCAGGGCGTAAGACCCGACCGAAGCCTCCGGCCCGGTCAGGAACCGGCGCGCGTAGCCCAGCGACCCCAGCACGGCCAGGCCCAGCAGCCCGAACAGCACCTGCACCGAAAGCATCTGCGTCAGCATCTTGAGCATGTCGCCCGCGGCGACATGGCCGCCGAAGTGGGTGTCGATGGCATGGGTCTGGCGCAGCACCATGATGCCCAGCACCGTCATCATGGGAATGATGATCATGATCGTGGGTGCGGTTTCGATGTTGGCGCCGTTTTCCAGCATCGACCGCACGCCCAGCACGACACCCACCAGCGCCAGCAGCACCGCCGCCGTGCCGAAGAAGGTGGACAGCACCAGCGCCACGCCCGACGTCAGCGGCACCGTCGACAGTGCGGCCGGCGCCGACAGGCCCACCGCCACCATCGCCAGTGCAAAGGCCGGCAGCACCTGGCCGAAGGAATTGTTGGCCGCGCAGTTGAACCCGCCCTTGCCCAGCACCCGGCCGAAGAAGCGGCCCAGCTGCTTCAGCCCCAGCACGCCGGCAGCAAGGAACGCCGCGATGGCCAGCGGAAACAGGTATTCCACCACGCTCCACAGCCCGGGCACAAAGACGAGGCCCAGGATGAAGCCCACGTTGATCGTCATGGCGATCGCCAGCGGCAGCGCGGCCAGCTGCGTTTCGGCATTCGAGGCACGCAGCTTTGCCGCGGCCTCGGTGCCCGACCAGCGGTTCATCCGGGCAAGGTTCCAGACGAACAGCTTGATGTTCAGATAGGCAAAGACGGCGATCCCGCCCAGGGCGCCGACGATCATTGCCTGTTTCAGCGCATCGCCGCCGGAAAAGGCGCGGGCGATGTCCTCGAAGGTCGGCACCGTCTGGCCCGGATGCGGGATCCAGTGGAACAGCCACATGAAGAAGGTCACGGCCAGGCCGCCAGCCCCGACCGAAGACAGGAAGTAAAGCGGGGCCCAGGTATCGGCGGGCCGGGTTGGATTGGACATCGAAGCCTCCATTTCATATTCTGAATAATGAATATGATAGGGATGCGGCTTTGGCGCTGTGGCGGCGTGTCGCAGCCTTGCGCGCCATATCTGGTGTCTGAACCGGGTTATCCCCCGAAATCTGCGCTCTACCGCTTGACTTGCCGCCTTCCGGCCCGAACGATACGCGTCCGGTATCCTGTGTCGGAGTCCCTCGCGTGCGATTCACCCGCCTGCGCCTCAACGGCTTCAAGAGCTTTGTCGACCCGACAGAGCTTGTGATCGCCGACGGCCTGACCGGCGTGGTGGGTCCCAACGGCTGCGGCAAGTCGAACCTGCTGGAGGCGTTGCGCTGGGTGATGGGCGAAAACCGCCCCACCGCCATGCGCGGCGGCGAGATGGAGGATGTCATCTTTGCCGGCGCAGCCACCCGCGGCGCGCGCCACTTTGCCGAGGTTGCGCTCAGCATCGACAATTCCGACCGGCTGGCACCTTCGGGGTTCAACGACGCCGATGTGCTGGAAATCACCCGCCGCATCACGCGGGATGCCGGCTCGGCCTATCGCGCCAATGGCCGCGAGGTGCGCGCCAAGGACGTGCAGATGCTGTTCCTGGATGCCTCGACCGGCGCGCATTCGCCGGCGCTGGTGCGCCAGGGGCAAATCTCGGAACTCATCAATGCCAAGCCCCGTTCGCGCCGCCGCGTGCTGGAGGAGGCCGCCGGGATCAGCGGCCTCTATCAGCGCCGGCACGAGGCCGAATTGCGCCTGGCGGCCACCGAAACCAACCTGACCCGCGTCGATGACGTGATCGAGCAGTTGGCGCAGCAACTGGCCACGCTGGCCCGGCAGGCCCGGCAGGCCGCGCGCTACCGCGAGATCGGGGCCGAGCTGCGCCGCACCGAAGGCATGCTGCTGTTCCGCCGCTGGCACGAGGCCGATGCCGCCCGCATGGTCGCCTTGCAGCAGTTGACCGAGGCGATGCGCCTGTCTTCGGCCGCCGAAGCCGCCGCCCGCAAGGCCGCTGCCGACCGCCTGGCCGCCGAAGACCGCCTGCCCCCCTTGCGCGAGGAAGAAGCCGTCGCCGGCGCCATCCTGCAACGCCTGCTGGTGCAGCGCGATGCGCTGGCCGACGAGGACCGGCGCGCCCGCGAGGCGGTGGAAAGCCTGCGCGCGCGCATTTCCCAGTTGCAGCGCGATGCCGAGCGCGAGGCCGGCCTGAACCGCGACGCCGGCGAAACCATCGCCCGGCTGGAATGGGAGCTCGACCAGCTGGCCCGCGCGCAGGAAGGCGAGGGCGAACGGCTGGCCGATCTGGCCGACAAGGCGCGCGAGGCGGCGCAGGTTCTGGCCGCGCGCGAAAGCGACCTTGCCGAAGCCACCGAGGATGCGGCCCGGCTTGCGGCGCGCCACCAGTCGGCGCAGCGGATGCTGCACGACGCTGCCGCAGCACTGGAAAAGGCCCGGACCGAGGCCGCCCGCGCCGAAAGCGCCCAGGCCGCCGCGGCCGAGGCGCTGGCCCAGGCCGCCTTGGCCCAGGCGGCGGCAGAGGAGGCGCAGGCCGAGGCCATCGCCACCGCCGAGGAGGCCGAAGCCGTGCTGGCCGAGGCCGAGGCCGCCCGCGCCGCCACGCAGACGCGCGAGGCCGAGGCCCGCGCCGCCCGCTCTGCCGCCGAAGGCGAGGCCAACGCCTTGCGCGCCGAGGTTGCCGCGCTGGCGAAACTGGTAGAACGCGAATCGCAGGCCGGCAGCCAGTTGCTCGACCGTCTGTCGGTGGAACCGGGTTACGAGGCGGCGCTGGGCGCGGCGCTGGCCGATGACCTGCGCGCCCCGGAATGCGCGGCCGATGCCGCCTCCGGCTGGGCCTTGCTGCCCGACTACGACGATGCCGCCCCGCTGCCTGCCGGTGCGGCCCCGCTGGCTGCGCATGTCGGCGCGCCAGCCGTGCTGGCGCGCCGCCTGTCGCAGCTTGGGCTGGTGGATCGGGCCGAAGGCCCGCGGCTTCAGGCCGCCTTGCGCCCGGGGCAGCGGCTCGTCAGCCTCGAAGGCGACCTGTGGCGGTGGGACGGGTTCCGGGCCGCGGCCGAGGATGCGCCTTCGGCCGCCGCGCTGCGGCTGCGCCAGCTCAACCGCCTTGTGCAGTTGAAGCGCGACCTCGAAGAGGCTTCGGCCCGGGCTGCCGGTGCCCGGGCCGCCCACGAAACGCTGACAGCGCGGCTGGCCGACCTGACCCGCGCCGACCAGATGGCCCGCGAGGCCCGCCGCGCCGCCGACGCGCGCGTCGCCGAGGCCAGCCGGGCCCTGTCCCGCGCCGAGGCCGAACGGTCGATCGGTGCCGGCCGGCTGGAATCGGCGCGCCTGGCCCTCGCCCGCCACCGCGACGAAATCGAAGACCTGTCCGAACGCCTGTCCGAGGCGCAGGAAACCGCCGCAGACCTGCCCGATCTGGCCGATGCCCGCGCCCGGGTCGAGGCGCTGAAATCCACCGTCGAGGCCGCACGCCTTGCCATGATCGCCGGCCGATCCGCCCATGACGAGGCCCGGCGCGAAGGCGATGCCCGCACCCGCCGGCGGCAAGAGGTGACCAAGGAGCTTTCCGGCTGGCGCCTGCGCCTTGAAACCGCCGAACGGCGCGCCAGGGAACTGGCCGACCGGCGCGAAGACGCCGAGTCCGACCTGGCCGAAGCCGAAGCGGTGCCCTCCGAAATCGCCGAGCGGCGCGAGGAACTGGCCGAGGCCATCGCGGCTGCCGAAGCCCGGCGCAGCCGCGCACAAGACGCGCTGTCTGCCGCCGAAGCCGCCTTGCGCGCCGCGCAGGAGGCCGAGCGCACCGCCGAACGCACCGCCGGCGAATCGCGCGAAACGCGGGCCCGGGCCGAAGCGCGCGCCGATGCCGCCAAGGACGCCGCCTTGCAGGCCGCCGCCCGCGTGCAGGAGGAAACCGGCGATGCCCCCGGCGCGCTGCTGGAGACGCTCAGGCTCGATCCGGCGCAGATCCCGCCGGCCGACCGGCTGGAGGAAGACGCCCATCGCCTGCGCCGCGCGCGCGAGGCGCTGGGCGCGGTGAACCTGCGCGCCGAGGAAGATGCCAGGGCCGTGCAGGCCGAACACGACACGCTGAAGGCCGAAAAGGAAGATCTGGAAGAGGCCATCCGCAAGCTGCGCGCCGGCATCGCCAGCCTGAACCGCGAAGGGCGCGAACGGCTGCTTGCGGCTTTCGATCAGGTCAACGCCAGCTTCGCCACGCTGTTCACCCACCTGTTCAACGGCGGCGAGGCGCGGCTGGTGCTGGTGGAATCCGACGATCCGCTGGAGGCGGGCCTGGAAATCATGTGCCAGCCGCCGGGGAAAAAACTGTCCACCCTGTCGCTGCTCTCGGGGGGCGAACAGACGCTGACGGCGCTGGCGCTGATCTTTGCGGTGTTCCTTGCCAACCCCGCTCCGATCTGCGTGCTCGACGAGGTGGATGCGCCGCTGGACGATGCCAACGTCACCCGCTTCTGCGACCTGCTGGACGAGATGACCCGCCGCACCGACACGCGCTTTCTCATCATCACGCACCACGCCGTGACCATGAGCCGGATGGACCGGCTGTTCGGCGTGACGATGCAGGAACAAGGCGTCAGCCAGCTGGTCAGCGTGGATCTGAAACGGGCCGCGGCGATGGTCGCCTGACCGCTTGCACCCGCAGTCCGCTTCGGCAACCCTGCGCCGAACCCAGCGGAGGAACCCCATGCGCCTGCTCTACTCGCCGACCTCTCCTTACGTTCGCAAGGTGATGGCTTCGGCCATTCACCTCGGTCTTGCCGACCGCATCATCTGCGTCGCGGGCCACCCCAGCCCGGTGAAGCCCGACCCGGCGGTGTCCGACGTCAACCCCCTGGGCAAGGTGCCCGCCGCCACGCTGGACGACGGCACCGTGCTGCTGGGCAGCCGCACGATCTGCGAATGGCTGGCCGCCACCGGGGCCGACCCGGCGTTCCTGCCCGCCGGCGGCGCGCCGCGCTGGGCGGTGCTGGAACTGCACGATCTGGCCGACGGCATTCTGGATGCGGCGCTTCTGGCCCGCTACGAATCCGCCGTGCGGCCCGAAGCGCTGCGCTGGGCCGACTGGCATTCGGGCCAGCTCGGCAAGATCGACGCCGCGCTAAGCCGGCTGAACGCCCTGGCCGACCGGCTGGCCGGCCCCGTCACGCTGGGCAGCATCACCACCGGCTGCGCGCTGGGCTATCTGGACTTCCGCTTTGCCGATCATTCCTGGCGCGCCGCCAACCCGCGGCTGGCGGCCTGGTGGGCCGAATTCGGCGAAACCGCCCCGATGGCGCAGACCCGCCCGGCCTGACCGCCGGGAAGACCCGCCCCGGGCTTGACCCGGGGCCTCTCCCCAAACCGGTGCGCGGCGAAGCGGGGGGTCCCGGGTCAGGCCCGGGACGGGCTTGCCTTCATGGCAACAGCACGGTTGCCCCGGTCGTCGCCCGCGATTCCAGCGCGCGGTGGGCCTCGGCCACCTGATCCAGCGCGAACCGCTGGTCGATGCGGATCTTCACCGCCCCCGACAGCACCTTGTCGAACAGGTGCCGCGCCATTGCCTGGCAATCCTCGGCCTTGGCAATATGGGTGAACAGCGTCGGCCGGGTGATCTGCAACGACCCCTTGGCGGCCAGCACCCCGAGGTTGACCGGCGGCACCACGCCCGAGGCATTGCCGAAGGAAATCATCATACCCACCGGCCGCAGGCAATCGAGCGAGCCTTCGAAGGTCGCCGCCCCGACCGAATCCATCACCGCATCCACGCCGCGCCCGCCGGTCAGGGCGCGCACCTGTGCGGGCCAGTCGGCGGCGCGGTAGTTGATGGCATGGGTGGCGCCATGGTCCAGCGCCAAAGCGCATTTTTCGTCGCTGCCGGCGGTGGCGATCAGGGTGATGCCTTCGGACCGCGCCCATTGGCAGGCGATCAGCCCCACGCCCCCCGCCGCCGCGTGGAACAGCACCGTATCCCCGGCCTTCAAGGGCACGGTGCGGTGGAACAGATACTGCACCGTCAGCCCTTTCAGCATCATGGCGGCGCCTTCCTCGAAGGAAATACCTTCGGGCAAGGGGCAGACCTGCGCGGCCGGCATCACCCGCGCCTCGCAATAGGCGCCGGGCGGCTGGGCGGCATAGGCCGCGCGGTCGCCGGGTTTCAGATGCGTCACGCCTTCGCCCACCGCCTCGACCACGCCGGCCGCCTCCATCCCCAGCGCGGCGGGCATCTGCATCGGGTAGACGCCCGAGCGCTGGTAGACGTCGATGAAGTTCAGCCCGACCGCATGATGCCGGATGCGGATCTGGCCCGGGCCGGGCGCGCCCACCGGGCGATCCTCCAGCGCCAGAACCTCGGGCCCCCCTTGCGAATGAATCACCACCGTCCGTGCCATGCGTCCCCCCTCTTGCCGTTCCGGCGCTTGCCGCGCGCATGGTATCGCGCAGGCGCCAAAGGGCAAGCCGCTGGCCCCGCTTGCGGTTGACCCGCGCGGCCGGCAAGGCTATCGGGCGGGCCTTGTGCTGGAGAGGTGGATCATGGGCCGCGCAAAGAAGGGGCAGCCGGTGTCGGGCTGGCTGGTGGTGGACAAGCCGGCGGGCGTCACCTCGACCGCCGTTGTGGGCAAGGTGCGCTGGGCGCTGGACGCGCAAAAGGCCGGGCACGCCGGCACGCTCGACCCCGACGCGACCGGCGTGCTGGCCGTGGCGCTGGGCGAGGCGACCAAGACCGTGCCTTATGTGACCGACGCGCTGAAGTGCTATCGCTTCGTGGTGCGGTTCGGGGCGGCAACCGCCACCGACGACGCCTCGGGCGCGGTGCTGGAAACCCGCGATGCCCGCCCCGACGATGCGCAGATCGTCGCGGCCCTGGACGGGTTCCGCGGCGACATCCGGCAGGTGCCGCCGCAGTATTCCGCCGTCAAGGTCGATGGCGCCCGGGCCTATGATCTGGCGCGCGACGGCGAGGCGATGGATCTGGCCGCCCGGCCGCTGCATGTCGCCCGGCTCGATCTGGTGGCGCGGCCCGACGCGGACCATGCCGAGCTGGAGATGGTCTGCGGCAAGGGTGGCTATGTGCGCGCCATCGCGCGGGATCTGGGGCAGGTGCTGGGGTGCCTTGGCCATGTCGCCTGGCTGCGCCGGGTCTGGTCGGGGCCGTTCCGCGCCGACCAGGGCCTGACGCTGGAGGAGGTGGAGCGTCTGGCCCGCACCCCCGACCTTGCCGCGCGCCTGCTGCCGCTGGAAACCGGCCTGCACGACCTGCCCGAACTGCGCGCGACCGACGAAGGGGCCGTGCGCCTGCGCCACGGCAACCCCGGCGCGGTGCTGGGGCATCTGCCCTATGGCAGCGAGTGCTGGGCCAGCCACGGCGGGCGGGCGGTGGCCGTGGGCCGCTACATGGGCGGCGAGCTGCACCCGACCCGGGTGTTCGCCGGCTGACCCGTCGCCGCGGGGGTTTCGCACCCCCGCGCCCCCGCGGGATATTTCGGCAAGGTGAAAGGCGGGGGACGGCGGCTCAGGCCCATTCGCCGGCGCGCATCACCGGCACCCGGTCGCCGCCGGCGGTCAGGCCGTCGACATCCACCTGACCGGACCCGATCATCCAGTCGACATGGATGAGCGAGCTGTTGCCCCCCTGCGCTGCGATCTGTTCCGGGGTCAGCCCGGCGCCGCCGACGAAGCATTTGGAATAGCACTGACCCAGCGCGATGTGGCTGGCGGCGTTTTCGTCGAACAAGGTGTTGTAGAACAGCAGCCCCGATTGCGCGATCGGCGAGGAATGCGGCACCAGCGCCACCTCGCCCAGGCGCCGGGCGCCTTCGTCGGTGCCGATCAGTTTTTGCAGCACCTCCTGCCCGCGGCTGGCCTGCGCCTCGACGATCCGCCCGGCTTCGAAGCGCACGCGGATGCCCTCGATCAGGCTGCCCTGGTGCGACAGCGGCTTGGTTGCGCTGACGTGGCCGTCGACGCGCAGCGCGTGCGGGGTGGTGAACACCTCCTCCGTCGGCAGGTTCGGGTTGCAGCTGATGCCGTTCCTGGCGGTCGAGGCGCCGCCGTGCCATTCGTGGCCATCGGCCAGACCCACCGTCAGGTCGGTGCCCGGCCCGGTGAAATGCAGCGCGGCAAAGCGATGCCCGTTGAGCCAGGCCGAGCGTTCCGCCAGCCGCGCAGAATGTGCCGCCCAGTCGGCCACCGGATCGTCGCCGTCGATCCGGCTGGCGGCGAAGATCGCATCGGCGAGGGCCTCTTGCGCGGCGGCCTCGGGCAGGTCGGGAAAGACCTGCTGCGCCCAGGCCAGGCCCGGCCAGGCCAGGACGGTCCAGTTGATGTCAAAATTGGCGATCTTTTCCAGCGCGGGTTTGTAGGCCGTGGCATTGGCGCGGGTGGCGCGCGAGACCTTGCCCGGGTCCTGCCCGGCCAGCAGCATCGGGTTGTCGCCGACGATCGCCATGCGGGCGGCGCCCGCGCCGTAAGCCTCGGCCATGCCGCGATAGAGCCAGTCGGGCGCGCGGTCGAAGGCGGCATCCTGCCCGTGCCGGTAGCGCGCCAGCGTGACCTCCTCGTCGGCGAACAGCGGGGTGACGAGGCCCGCGCCGGCCTTGTAGGCCTCGGCCGCGATCCGGCGCACCAGCGGCGCCGAGGCCAGCGGCGCCGTCAGCACCAGATCCTGCCCGGGTTGCAGGTTCAGCCCCACCTGCACCGCCACGCGGGCCAGCCTGTCCAGCCGATCGGAGGAAAGCGGAGAGTTCTGCATGGTTCGTCATCCCTGTTCGCGGTTCGCGCCAAGGTGGCGCGGCGCGGCGTCGGGCGCAAGACCCGCAGCCGGGATTGACGCCGGGGGCGGCTTGTGCTCAGATGAGCGGAAGTTGCACATATGCAGGTAGCCATGACCGCTTCGGCCCCCGATCCCGCGCGCGCCGCCTCCGGCACCCGGCTACCCCTGGACGAGGCGCGCGATCACCTGCTGGTGCAGGTGGCCAAGATGTATTTCCAGCTCGACCGCACGCAGGCGGACATCGCGCAGGCCCTGGGGCTGACACGCTGGCAGGTGGGGCGGCTTCTGTCAGAGGCGCGCGAAACCGGCGTGGTGCGCATCGAGATCGCGCCGCGCGCCAACCGGGTGGCGGCGCTGGAGGCCGCCTTGCAGCGCCAGTGGCGCCTGCGCGATGCGGTGGTGGTGCCGTCCGAAGGCGATGCCGCGGTGGATGCCGGCGCGGTGGCGCAGGCGGCTGCGGCCTGGCTGGCGGGTCTGGGCGAAAAGCCGGCGCTGATCGGCGTGTCCTGGGGGCGCACGATGGCCGCGGTCGCGCGCGCCTTGCCGGCCGGCTGGAACCCGGGGGCCCATGTGGTGCTGGTGAACGGGGCCACCGCCTTGCGGCTGACCTCGCCCGGCATCGGCACCGTGGCCGAGGCCTTTGCCCAGACCGCCGGCGGCTCGGCCACGCTGTTCCCGGCCCCCGCCATCCTCGGCCGCGCCGAAACCCGCGCCGCGCTGGAGGCCGACCCGGTCATCGCTGCTGCGCTGGACCTGGCGCGCCGGGCGCCGCTGGTGATCTTCGGCATGGGGGCGATGCAGGATTCGGTGCTGGCGGCCTCGGGCTATGTGTCGGAGGCCGACATTTCCCGGCTGAAGGCCGCCGGTGCCGTCGGCGACATCCTGGGCCGGTTCCTGGATGCGCAGGGCCGCATCCTCGATCCGGCGCTGGATGCGCGCACCCTGGGGCTGCGGCCCGAACTGCTGGTCACGCGCCGGCACGCCGTCGGCGTGGTCAGCGGTGCGACCAAGCAGGCCGTCGCGCTGGCGGCCTTGCGTGCCCGGCTGGTCAACGTGCTGGTCACCGACGAAACCACCGCCCGCCATCTTCTGTCGTTCAACCCCGGAGTCCCGGATGCCTGCTGACGCCGCCTTTCCCCGCAACCCCGGCACCCCGCTGGCGCCCGACTGGTTCGACCGGGTTGCCGTCAACACCCCCGCGGCCGACCGCCGCGCCGCCACGCTGACCACCCGGCGCAGCGTGAAAAAGGACCATCAGGCCGCCTGGCTGTGCAAGGCGATCACCCTGACCGACCTGACCACCCTGGCCGGCGACGATACGCCCGCCCGCGTCCAGCGCCTGTGCGCCAAGGCGCGCCAGCCCATCCGCCCCGATATTGCCGAAGGCCTCGGTGTGCAGGGCCTGACGGTGGGGGCGGTCTGCGTCTATCCCACGATGGTTCCCCATGCGGTCAAGGCGCTGGCGGGCAGCGGCGTGCCGGTGGCCTCGGTCGCCACCGGCTTTCCGGCGGGGCTGATGCCGCTGCCCTTGCGGCTGGCCGAGATTCGCTGGGCGGTGGAGCATGGCGCGGACGAAATCGACATCGTCATCACCCGGGAACATGCGCTGCTGGGCAACTGGAGCGCGCTTTACGACGAAATCGCCGCCATGCGCGAGGCTTGCGGCGCGGCCCACATGAAGGCGATCCTGGCCACCGGCGAATTGCGCACGCTGACCAATGTCTACGCCGCCTCGATGGTGGCGATGCAGGCGGGGGCCGACTTCATCAAGACCTCGACCGGGAAAGAGGAGGTCAACGCCACGCTTCCCGTCTCGCTCGTCATGGTCCGCGCGATCCGCGATTATCGCGCCCGCACCGGGCACCTCGTGGGCTACAAGCCCGCCGGCGGCATCCGTACCGCCAAGGATGCGATGGCCTGGCTGATCCTGATGAAAGAGGAACTGGGCCTGCGCTGGATGCAGCCCGACCTGTTCCGCTTCGGCGCCTCGTCCATGCTGGCCGATATCGAACGGCAACTGGAACACCACCTGACCGGCCGCTACTCGGCCGCCCACCGCCACCCGCTGGCCTGAGGAGCCGCCCATGTCGAAGGTCCGCGAGATCATGGAAACGATGGAATACGGCCCCGCCCCGGAATCGAACGCCGAGGTGCTGGCCTGGCTGGCGCGCACGCCGGCGGTCGGGCACTGGATCGACGGGGCGCATGTCGCCCAAGGTCCGCTGTCCGATGTGCTGAACCCCGCCACCGGCGCGGTGCTGACCACGCTGCACAAGGCCGGCCCCGACCAGGTCGAGGCGGCCGTGCAGGCCGCGCGCGCGGCCTTTCCCGGCTGGTCGGCCCTGCCGGGGCACGCGCGCGCCCGCCATCTTTATGCCATCGCCCGCGCGGTGCAGAAACGCGAACGCTTCCTGTCGGTGCTGGAGGCGATGGACAACGGCAAGACCATCCGCGAAACCCGCGACATCGACATCCCGCTGGTCGCGCGCCACTTCTACCACCACGCCGGCTGGGCCGAACTGGTGGAGACGGAGTTTCCCGGCCATGCCCCGGTGGGGGTCTGCGGCCAGATCATTCCGTGGAACTTTCCGCTGCTGATGCTGGCGTGGAAGGTGGCGCCGGCGCTGGCCGCCGGGAACACCGTGGTGCTGAAACCGGCCGACCTGACGCCGCTGACCGCCCATGCGCTGGCGGAAATCTGCGTCGAGGTCGGCTTGCCCCCCGGCGTTCTGAACATCGTGCAAGGCGATGGCGAAACCGGCGCCCTGGTCGCCGGGCACCCGGGGGTGGACAAGGTGGCCTTTACCGGGTCCACCGAGGTGGGCCGCACCATCCGCCGCCAGATCGCCGGGTCGGGCAAGAAGCTGAGCCTGGAGCTTGGCGGCAAGTCGCCCTTCATCGTCTTCGAGGATGCCGATCTGGAAGCTGCCGTCGAAGGCGTGGTCGATGCCATCTGGTTCAATCAGGGCGAGGTGTGCTGCGCCGGTTCCCGCCTGCTGGTGCAGGAAGGCATCGCACCGCGCTTTTACGCCCGCCTGCGCGAACGGCTGGAGACGCTGCGCGTCGGCGACCCCCTGGACAAATGCACCGATGTGGGCGCGGTGGTCTCGGCCCGGCAGCTTCAGCGCATCGACGGGCTGATCGCGCAGGGCCAGGCCGAAGGCGGCACCCTGCACCGGGCGGCGGCGCAACTGCCGGCCACCGGCAACTTCTGCGCGCCGGGGTTCTTTACCGACGTGGCCCCGGCCAGCACCGTGGCGCAGGTGGAAATCTTCGGCCCCGTCGCGGTGGCGATGACCTTCCGCACCCCGGACGAGGCCGTGGCGCTGGCCAACGACACGCGCTATGGCCTTGCCGCCTCGGTCTGGTCCGAGAACGTGACCAAGGCGATCGACGTGGCGGCGCGGGTCAAGGCCGGGGTGGTCTGGATCAACGCCACCAACATCTTCGATGCCGGCGCCGCCTTTGGCGGTATGCGCGAGAGCGGCTTCGGCCGCGAAGGCGGGCGCGAAGGGATGGGCGAGTATCTGGTGCGTCGGGCCGAACAAGGCTCTGAACGGCCCGCCGTCACGGTTTCCTGGGATCCGGCGCCGGTCGCGCAGGCCGTGGCGCAACCGGCCAGCGGCGGGGTGGACATCACCGCACGCCTGTGGGTGGGCGGCAAATGGGCGCGGGCCGACGGCGGGCAATCGGCCAGCGTGCGCGGGGCGGATGGTGCGGTGCTGGGGCAGGTCGCCATCGGCAACCGCAAGGATATCCGCAACGCGGTCGAGGCTGCGGCCAAGGCCGGCGCCTGGGGCGGTGTGACCGCCCACAACCGTGCGCAGGTGCTGTATTTCCTGGCCGAAAACCTGGACCAGCGCCGGGCCGAATTCGCCGAGCTGCTCGCGGCCAGCACCGGCGGCGACGGCGCGGCCGAGGTCGAGGCCGCCATCCGCCGCCTGTTCTGGAACGCTGCCCAGGCCGACAAGGTGGATGGCACCGTGCGCGCGACGAAATCGGCCCATGTCACGCTGCACATCAACGAACCCTGGGGCGTGATGGGCGTGATCTGCCCCGAGGAAGCACCCTTGCTGGCGCTGGTGTCGCTGGTGGCGCCGGCGCTGGCGATGGGCAACCGGGTGGTCTGCGTGCCCAGTCAGGCGCACCCGCTGGTGGCCGCGCGGTTTGCGCAGGTCTGCGCCGTGTCGGACCTGCCCGCCGGCGCGTTGAACATCGTCACCGGCCCGCGCGATGCGCTGGCGAAAACCCTGGCCGAGCACGACGAGGTCGCGGCGCTGTGGTATTGCGGCAGTGCCGAAGGCTCGGCGATGGTCGAGGCCGCCAGCGCCGGCAATCTGAAATCCACCTGGGTGGATCGCGGCCGGATGCGCGATTGGGGCGCGGCCCAAGGCGCCGACTGGCTGCGCCGCGCCTGTCAGGTCAAGACGCTCTGGTTGCCTTACGGGGCGTGATCCTCCCGCAGCCTTGCGCCGCCCCGGGGGCGGCACAAGGCCTTGGGCCGGGCGCCGCGCGTGCCGCGCGGCGCTGCCTCCGGCGGGGATATTTGGGGCAAGGTGAAACGGTCAGGTCGCGGTAAAGGCGAAACCCTGGAAGCGGGCGCGCAAGGCGCGGGTGTCGGGCGCGACGCGGGCCGGGTCGTCGGCGCGCAAGGCGCGGGCGATCAGGGCGGCGAGGGCGGGCATCTCGGCCGGGGTCATGCCGCGCCGGGTGATTTCGGGGGTGCCGAGGCGGAGGCCGTTGGTATCGCCTTCGACCGGCGGCAGCGGCAGGCCGATGCCGCAGGCGATGAAGCCGGCCGCGTAGAGCCGTTTCGCGGCGGCTTGTCCGCCGCCGAAGGGCGCGGCCAGCAGCGCGAACTGGTGCGATTGCGTGGCACCCCTGTCGGCGGCGAAGACTTGCACACCTTCGGCCTGCAAGGCGGCGGCCAGGGCGCGGGCGTTGGCGACCATCATCGCGGCATGGTCCTGCCCGTGTTCGCGCCAGTCCAGCAGCGTCATGGCCAGCGCGCCGGCACGGCCGGCATCGGAATTGGCGGTCATGCCGGGAAAGGCGATGCGGTTCAGCCGCGCGGCAAGGGGGGTGTCGTTGGTCACGATCAGCCCGCCGGCCGGGCCGCCGAGGCTCTTGTAGGTGCTCATGGTCATGACATGCGCGCCTTGCGCCAGCGGGTCGGGCCAGACGCCACCGGCGATCAGCCCGCACTGGTGGGCCGCGTCGAACAGCACCGCGGCGCCGACGCTGTCGGCGATGGCGCGAATCCCGGCCACGGGGTGCGGAAACAGGTTGAGGCTGCCGCCGATGGTGATGACCTTCGGCTTGACCCGCCGCGCCAGCGCTTCTAGCGCGCCCAGATCCACCGTGTAGCCGTCGGCATCGACCGGGGCCGGGTGGGTGCGCAGCCCGTAAAGCCCCGCACACCCCGCAGCATGGTGGGTGACGTGGCCGCCGATGGCGGGCGGCGGCGCGATGATGGCATCGCCGGGCTGTGCCAGCGCCATGAAGGCATAGAGGTTGGCCAGCGCACCCGACCCCACGCGGATTTCCGCGTGCCGGGCGCGGAACACCTGTGCGGCCAGCGCGGTGGCGATGCCTTCGATCTCCTCGATCGCCTCCAGCCCGGTTTCGTATTTCTCGCCCGGCCAGCCCAGCGACGGGCGCGAGCCGAGGCCCGCGGCCAGCATCGCCTCGGCCGCCGGGGTCATGGCATTCGCGGCCGGGTCGAGGTTGAAGCACTGTGCGTCATGGATGCTGCGGTTGCGCGCGGCGGCATCGCGCAGCCGGGCGGCAACATCGGCGGCAGCGCCCTCTGCCAGGGCGGCGGTTTCGGCCAGACGGGCGCAGGCGGCAGGCGACATCCAGGGGGCCAGGGTCATCGGCGGGCTCCGGGCAGCGGGGTTTCTCAAGGGGGCCGGCGGCCCCCTTGAGGCGGGGGGTGGGGGGGGGGGGGGGCCCCCCCCCCCCCCCCCCCCCCCCCCCCCCCCCCCCCCCCCCCCCCCCCCCCCCCCCCCCCCCCCCCCCCCCCCCCCCCAGCCTGCCTCAGTCCAGCCGCGGCGGCAAGGCCAGGCCGTGCAGCGCCGCGGCCACCGGCAAGGCCCGCTTGCCTTCGCGCTGTGCCTCCAGCACCCGAATGGCGCCGGTGCCGCAGGCCACCTGCAACCCTTCGCCGGGCAGGATTTGCCCGGGGGTGCCAGCGCCCGGCACGGCCACGGCGCGCAGCAGCTTCAGCCGTTCGCGGCCCATCCGGCACCAGGCCCCGGGAAAGGGCGACAAGCCGCGGATCTGCCGCGCCACCGCCTCGGCCGGTTGCGCCCAGTCGATGCGGGCTTCGGCCTTGTCGATCTTGTGGGCATAGGTGACGCCCGCTTCGGGTTGCGGCTCGGGCACCAGGTCGGGCAGCCGGTCCAGCGCCTGCACGATCAGCGCCGCCCCCAGCGCCGAAAGCCGGTCGTGCAGGTCGGCGGTGGTGTCCTCGGGCCCGATCGGGGTGGCTGCGCGCAACAGCACCGGGCCGGTGTCCAGCCCCGCCTCCATCCGCATGATGCAGACGCCGGTTTCGGCATCGCCGGCCATCACCGCACGGTGGATCGGCGCCGCCCCGCGCCAGCGCGGCAACAGGCTGGCGTGGATGTTCAGGCAGCCGTGGCGCGGCGCATCCAGCACCGCTTGCGGCAGGATCAGCCCATAGGCGACCACCACCGCCACATCCGCGCCCAACGCGGCAAAGGCCGCCTGCTCGGCCGCCTCGCGCAGCCGCACCGGGTGGCGCACCGGCAGGCCCAGCCGTTCGGCCTCGGCCTGCACCGGCGACGGGCGCAGCTGCTGGCCGCGCCCCGCCGGCCGCGGCGGC
>NZ_JBKBQM010000036.1:0-34712 GCF_046292685.1 Gemmobacter sp. | reverse complement strand
ACGCAGGATCGCGATGATCTGTGCTTCTGTGTATCTGCTTGTCTTCATTCGAATTCTCCTCGTCCATCTTGCCGAGAAAATTCTACTTTTGCAGCCCCTTAAATGCGGGGGGGATTACCCCCGTGGAGGGGGTAAAACTGGAGCGGGCCAAAGCCAAGACGCCGACGGTCAAGGACACATTCCGGGATTTGCTGCGGCTTTACCTCGGGTCAGCCCTCTACTCGAAACTCAGCCCAAGCTCGAAGCGCAACTATCGGGTCATTCTTGAAAAGTTCTGCGAAAAATACGGAAACTGGCCCGTGTCGCAGTTCTCACCGAAGCACGCCTCCGCCATTCTGGCCAAGCTCAGCGACACGCCGGAAGCAGCCAACACGTTGATGAAGCGGCTGCGCCTGCTTCTGAACTTCGCCGTGGATATCGGCATGATCCCTTCGAACCCGATGGCGGGGATGAAGGGCTACAAGTCAGACGGTGAGGGCTATCACGACTGGACTGAGGAGGAGATCGCGCAGTTCATTGCTCGTCACCCGCCGGGAGCCAAGGCGCATCTGGCCCTGATGCTGATGCTCAGCACCGGGCAGCGCAAGTCTGATGCTGTCAGGATGGGGTGGGGCGATGTTGTCAACGGGATGATGCGGGTTCGTCAGCAGAAAACCGGAACCCCGCTGATGATCCCAATCCTCCCGAAACTGAAAGCAGCGTTGGCCGACCAACCCAAGGACGCGCCGACCTTCTTGCGGACGGAGTATGGTCGCCCCTTCTCGGCGGCTGGCTTCGGAAACTGGATGCGGGATCGGTGCGACGAGGCGGGGCTGCCCAACTGCGCATCGCATGGTCTGCGCAAGGCTTGTGCCCGGCGTCTGGCCGAGGCGGGCTGCACCATTCACCAAATCAAGGCGATCACCGGCCACAAGACCGACGCAGAAGTGCATCGCTACACGGCGAAAGCCGATCAAGTTCGGCTCGCTCACAGCGCGTTCGAGAAGCTGCAAGACACCGCCCACAACCCGAAAACTGCTAACCCCCTCTGAGAGGTTAGCAAACACGAGGGAAAACCCGATGCGTTCCAATATCTTCGCGGAGGAAGTGGCAGCCCGTAGGGGAGTCGAACCCCTCTTCCCAGGTTGAAAACCTGGTGTCCTAACCGATAGACGAACGGGCCGCGCTTGGCGTGAGCGGGTATCTAGCGGCAGGCACGACAGGGTGCAAGAGGGAATCGGCAGGCATCGACCAAGTTTTTTCTGCCCGACTTTTCCTTGGCTTGCCGGCCGATGCGTCAGGCGCGGGCGGCGTCGTCGAGCCGCAGTTGCACCTTCTGGCGCCCGCCCCAGGAATCGATCTCGACCCGGCCGGCCAGGTGGAAACGCCCGGCACCGCCGGCGGCCAGCGCCGGGCCGATCGGGCTGTCGAAGGCGCCGAAGCACACGGCCTGCACCGCGGCGGCGCCGCTGCCCAGCCGCAGGCGCAGGTGCTGGTCGCCGATGCGGCGCACGTCCTGCACCAGCTGGTCGGCCAGCACGAAGCGGGGCGCCGGGGCCGAGGCGCCGAAGGGGCCGGCGGCCTCGATCTGGGCGACCAGCTCGGGCGTCAGGCCCTCGGGCGCCAGCAGCCCTTCGACCGCAAGGTCGCGCGGCCCGCCCTGCCCGGCGCCCTGGCGCGCCAGCAATTCGGCCAGGCGCGCCATCGCGGGTTCCAGCGCGTCGCGCGCCACGGTCAGCCCGGCGGCCATGCGGTGCCCGCCGCCTTTCAGGAACAACCCCTCGGCCGCGACCCGGGCCACCGCGGCGCCCAGATCCACCCCGGCCACCGACCGCGCGCTGCCCTTGCCGATGGCGCCGTCGAAGCCGATCACCACCGACGGGCGGTCGAACGCCTCTTTCAGGCGGGCGGCGGCGATGCCGACCACGCCGGGGTGCCAGCCTTCGCCGGCGGCCCAGACCAGCGGGCCCTCGACGCCGCGCGCCTCGGCCTGGGCCAGCGCCTCGGCCCGGACCGCGGCCTCGATCTCGCGCCGTTCGGTGTTGAGCCGGTCCAGCCGGTCGGCCAGCGCCGCGGCCTCGGCCGGGTTGTCGGTGGCCAGAAGCCGCGCGCCCAGATCGGCCTGGCCGATGCGCCCGCCGGCGTTGACGCGCGGCCCCAGCAGGAACCCCAGCGCATGGGTATCGGGCGCCTTGGTCATGCGTGCCACATCGGCCAGCGCCACCAGCCCCGGCCGCCCGCGCCGCGCCATGACCGCCAGCCCCTGGCGCACCAGCGCGCGGTTCGCCCCCACCAGCGGCGCCACGTCGGCCACCGTCGCCAGGGCGACCAGATCGAGCAGGCGCATCAGGTCGGGGCCCTGCACGCCTTCGCCGCGCAGGCGCCGGTTCGCCTCGACCAGCAGCAGGAACACCACGCCGGCGGCGCAGAGATAGCCGAGGCGCCCGTCCTCGTCCTGGCGGTTGGGGTTGACGACCGCCAGCGCGGGCGGCAGCGTTTCGCCGCCCAGGTGGTGATCCAGCACCACCACATCGCAGCCGGCGGCGGCGATGGGCTCGTGGCTGAGCGTGCCGCAATCGACGCAGACGATCAGGTCGTGCGCCGCGCCCAGCGCCTGCATCGCGGGCACGTTGGGGCCATAGCCTTCGTCGATGCGGTCGGGGACATAGAGCGTGGCGCCGTGCCCCATCTCGCGCAGCCAGACCAGCAGCAGCGCGGCCGAGGCGCCGCCATCGACATCGTAATCGGCGAACACCGCGATGCGCTGGCGCCGGCGCAGCGCGTGCAGCACACGGTCGGCCGCGGCGCCCATGTCGCGCAAGCACAGCGGATCGGGCAAGAGGTCGCGCAAGGCCGGGGCAAGGAAGCCCGGCGCCGCCTCGGGCGCCACACCGCGGCGTGCCAGCACCCGCGCCACCGGCAAGGGCACCCGCGCCGCTTGCGCGATGGCTTCGGCCAGGCGGTCCTCGTCGTCGGAAAGCCCGACCCAGCGCCGCCCTGTCAGGGATCGCTCGACGCCCAGAAAGGCCATGCCGCCCCCTTCCTGCCCTTGCCGCATCCGCCCTGCCCGGCCGGGGCCGGGCGCCCGGTCACCTTGTCGGGGTCCGATAGGTCATGCGCCGCACCGAGCCGGTCTTGGACCGCATCAGCACGGTTTCGGTGGTGACCCAGCCCACTTCGCGCTTGAGCCCGCGCAGGATCGACCCGTCGGTCACCCCGGTGGCGGCAAAGATCACATCCGCCGTCACCATCTGGTCGCGGGTGTAGATTCGGTCGAGGTCGGTGATGCCGGCCCGTGCGGCGCGGGCGCGTTCGTCGTCGTTGCGAAACAGGAGCTGGCCGAAGATCTGCCCGCCCATGCATTTCAGCGCCGAGGCTGCCAGCACACCTTCGGGCGCGCCGCCCGACCCCATGTACATGTCGATGCCGGTCACCTCGGCCTCGGCGCAATGGATCACGCCGGCGACGTCGCCATCGGTGATCAGCCGGATGGCCGCGCCGGTGGACCGCACGGCGGCGATCAGATCCTGATGTCGGGGGCGTTCGAGGATGCAGACGGTGATGTCCTGCGGCGTGCCGCCCTTGGCCCGCGCCAGCTGGCGCACCCGTTCGGCCGGGTCCATGTCCAGCGTCACCACGCCTTCGGCATAGCCCGGGCCGATGGCCAGCTTTTCCATGTAGACATCGGGGGCGTGCAGCAGCGTGCCGCGCGGCGCCATCGCAATCACGGCCAGCGCGTTGGGCATGTCCTTGGCGGTCAGCGTGGTGCCTTCGAGCGGGTCGAGCGCGATGTCCACCTCGGGCCCCTGGCCGGTGCCGACCTCCTCGCCGATATACAGCATCGGCGCCTCGTCGCGTTCGCCTTCGCCGATCACCACGGTGCCGCGGATGTCCAGCAGGTTCAGCTGCCGGCGCATCGCATCCACCGCCACCTGGTCGGCCGCCTTTTCGTCGCCCCGCCCGATCAGCCGCGCCGAAGCAATGGCGGCGGCCTCGGACACCCGGGCAAGGCCCAGCGACAGCATTCGGTCGTTGAAATCGACGACAGCGGACATGGCATATTCCCTTTGGACAAGACCGCCTTGCTTCTAGCCCTGGCGCCGCGCGAAGGGAAGCCTGTGCCGCAGGGGCGCAAAAGCGGCGCCGGCCCCTGACATGCGCCCCGCACGATCCCCATATGCAGGGAACCGTCACCCAGATCAGGAGGAAACCTCATGGACCTGCGCTTCGATGGCAAGACCATCATCGTCACCGGCGGCGGCTCGGGCATCGGTGCCGCGACCGCGCACGAACTGGCCGACAGCGGCGCAACGGTGATCGTGGCCGACGTGAACGCCGCCCATGCCGAAGCGGTCGCCGCCGACATCGCGGCGCGCGGCGGCAAGGCCCATGCCGTGGCCGTGGACGTGGCCCGGCCCGAGTCGGTGCAAGCCATGGTTGCCTTTGCCGTGGACCGCACCGGCGCCCTGCACGGCATCGTCAACAACGCGGGCATCGGTGGCCCCATCGCCCCGACCGCCAGCTACGACCCGGAAGCCTGGCAGAAGGTGATCGACATCAACCTGTCGGGGGTGTTCTACGGCATGCGCTATGCCATTCCCGAAATCGAGAAGGCGGGCGGCGGCGCGGTGGTCAACGTCGCGTCGATCCTGGGGTCGGTGGGCTTTGCCGGCTCGGTCGCCTATGTCAGCGCCAAGCACGGCGTGCTGGGCGCGACCAGGAACGCGGCGCTGGAACATGCGGCCGCGGGCGTGCGGGTGAACGCGGTGGGCCCCGGGTTCATCCTGACGCCGATGGTGTCGGGCGCGCTGGACGAGGCGACGCTGAAGTTCCTGGAAGGCAAGCACGCGCTGAACCGGATCGGCCGGCCCGAGGAGGTTGCCGCGCTCATCGTCTTCCTGCTGTCGGACCGCGCAAGCTTCATCACCGGGTCGTATCACCTGGTCGATGGCGGCTACACCGCGCAATAGCGCGCCGGCGCCCGGGGCAAGGCCGGTTCAGCCGGCCTTGCGCTGGTTGGCATCCTTCAGCAGCCGGCCGTGGCGGCGCACCTCGGCCAGCACCTCGCCATAGGTGCGAAAGCCGCGGGCCTGCAGCATCGGCACCAGTTTCAGGAAGGCATCGGCGGTGGCCACGGTATCGCCGATGGCGGTGTGGCGCGCCTCCTCGGGGATGGTGATGCCCAGCCGGTGGGTCAGCGCATCGAGGCTGTGGGTCTCGGACTGGCCCCAGACCACGGCCGACAGCAGCACGGTGTCGAGGATCGGGTTGTCGAAGGCCAGGCCCAGCTCGGCCTCGCGCCGGCGCAGGAACTCCATGTCGAAGGGGGCGTTGTGCGCCACCAGCACCGCGCCTTCGGCAAAACGGTGGAATCGCGGCAACACCGCCGAAACCGGGTCGGCCTCGGCCACCATCGCATCGGTGATGCCGTGCACCTCGGTCGAGCCGGGCGGGATGGGGCGGCCGGGGTTGACCAGCGTGTCGAAGACCTCGCCTTCGACACGGCGGCCGTTGACCAGGCGCACGGCGGCGATCTGCACGATCTCGTCGCCTTGTGCGGGCATCAGCCCGGTGGTTTCGGTGTCGAACACCACATAGGTCAGCTGGTCCAGCGGGGTGTCGGCCACCTTTTCGGCCCGCGCGCGCGACAGCAGGTCGAAGTCGTAGACCACGGCGCGGGCGATGGGTTTGGGGCGCCGCCCGGCGCGGCGGGCCTGGCGGATCGGCAGCACCAGCCGCGCGGTGCCGGCCGCGGCATCGTGTTCCGGCCAGCATTCGGTGGCATGGGTATAAAGCACCGAGCGCCCGGTCACATCGGCCACGCCCACCTCCAGCGGCTCGGTCAGCCAGCCGTCGAGCAGCCCGACCGAAAGGGGCGCCCCGGACCACCCCAGCACGATCATGGCACCGGGGCCGTCCTCCAGGATATCCAGCCGAAAGGCCCGGACCCCGGTGCGCGCCGCGATGCGCGCCGCAAGATCGAACAGCAGCGCGATGATTTCGAACCCGTTGCAGCGCAGCAGCAGTTCGGCGGCGGCGCCTTCGGCGCCGAGCCCTGCGGCCTCGAACCGGGCGCGGGCGCTGTCGGCCAGGTCGGAGGCGCGGGTCATCGCCAGCGGCCACCAGTCGGTGCGGCCTTCGTCGTAGCGGGCGCCCAGTTCGGTGATGGCCCGCGTCAGCAAGGCCACCTCGTCCCGCATCGCCCGGTCCAACGCACCGCCGGGGTCGGCGCCCTGATCCTCGGCCAGAACGCCCATGACGGTTTGCAGGTTGGCCGCCGGGCGGCGCACGCGGTCGAACACCTCGGCCAGCAGTTGTTCGCGCCGGGTATGGGCCGCAAGGTCGGCGGTGACGTCGCGCAGGGTCAGCACATAGCCCGGCGTTTCCTGGCCCGGCGCCAGCAGCAGGCGCATCCGCGCCGCCAGCAGCCGCGGCGCGGGGCCCGCGGTGGCGCAGAGCAGGTCGGACGCGGCATCGGGATCGGAGGTTTCGATCAGGCGCTGGTGCGCGTGGCGGATCGGGCCTTCGCGCAAATAGTCGAACAGCCGCCGGTCCAGCCCCGGCACCCCGCCTTGCGTGCCCAGCAGATCCTGCGCCAGCCCGTTGTAGAACACCAGCTGATGTGCGCCCGAACACAACAGAACCCCCACCGGCACATCGGACAACAGCGCCTCCAGCCGCGCCTTTTCGCGCGCTAGCCGGGTGGTTTCGCGCGCCACCGACTCGGCCAGGGCGTTGCGGGTTTCCGAAAGGCTGGCCAGCGCCGCCCCCACCGCCGGCGCCAGATCGCCGAGATAGCGCGCGGTATCGCGGTCCAGCTCGCCGCCCACATCGGCATGGCTGCGCGAGCGGATGGTGCCGGCCAGGCGCTCGATCGCCTTGGCCACATGGGTGTCGAACAGGAACCAGACCCAGGCCACGACCCCCAGCAGGACGAACCCCGCCACGAGGCCCCCCTGGATGAAAGCGTTCAGCGTGTCGGGGGTGCCCAGCCGCCGGTAGCCCAGCGTCAGCCCGATGACCAGCGCCGCAAGCCCGGCCACCGCCAGCAGCGCAAAGAACAGAAAGATGCGGATGCGCAGGCTGAGCCGTTCAAGCATGGGCGCCGCCTCCGGCCTGGGCATCGCCCGCGGCCAGAAGCCTTCGCACCTCCTCGCGCAGTTCCTTGAGTTCGAAGGGCTTGGAAATGAACCCGTCGGCCCCCAGCGCCAGCCCCTTGCGCCGTTCGATGGCCGATCCGCGGGCGGTCATCATCAGGATCTTCACGTCGGACAGGCCCGGGTCCAGCCGCACGCCCTGGCAGATCTCGTAACCCGAAACGTCGGGCAGCATCACGTCCAGCAGCACAAGGTCCGGGTGCGTGCCGCGGATGCGGTCCAGCGCCTCGCCGCCGTTGGCCACGCGGTCGTGGTCGTAGCCTTCGCGGGTCAGCAGGTAATCGAGCGCGATGGCGATGTTGTCCTCGTCCTCGACCACCAGAACCCGTTTCTTCCCCCCCTCAGCGCCCATGGCTCATCCTCCGTGGCAGGCCGCCTTCAATAGCTTGTCCGCCGGGTCGAGCGGCACCCAGGTGCCGCCCGACATCTCGCCGGTGTCCGAAAATGTCACGTTCGCGGTGATGTCCACCCTTTGGGCCCGGGCACAATCGAACATCACCATCATCTCCTGGCTGCCTTGCCAACGGGCAAAGCGGAACACCTGCGCCAACACCAGATCGGGGGCCGCGGGGTTGCGGTCCCACCGGCGGGTGTCCACGAGGAAGGCCTCGGTCACCAGCGGAAAGACATAGGTCCAGGGGCGGTAGGCCGTGGCGGTTTCGCCGGTCTGGGCCAGCACCACGCCGGGCGGGATGCCGGCCTTGAGCCGCGGAAACCAGTTGTATTCCGACCAGATCGACATGGCGATCATGCACAGGCCGGCGAAGGCCGGGGCAAACCAGCGCGGCAAAGGCAGTTTCATCACGCGGGCCAGGAACAGCCCCACCCCGGCGCCACCGACGCCTGCAATCAGGATTGCGACAAGTTCAAAGGTCATGCCCGCCCCCCCTCAGCCCGGCGCAGCGCGGCCGGCGGCCGAAGACTGCATCGTGCGCACCACCACGAAGGCATCGCGCAGGTGGCTGCGCTCGAAATCGCTCAGGTCCGACGGGGCGAGGAAGTTGTCGGGCTTGCGCCCCATCCTGACCAGTGCGGCCTGGTTCTTCAGCCGGGTTTCGGCGATCAGGTCGTAAGCCTCGATCAGGTCGCGCGCGCCGGAAACCGAGATCACCCCCGCCTCCTCGGCCGCCAGCAGCCGGGCGCGGGTGTTCACCGCCGTCAGCTTGCCGCGCAGCGCATAGATGCGGCCCAGGTCCACCACCGGCACCACGCCGTTCAGCTTCATGTCGATATGGTTGCGGTGCTCGCCCGAACGGATGGTGGCGAACCCGCGCAAGAGGCCGAGCGGCGGGGTATGCTTGAGGCTGTTGGCGATCATGTGCGCCACGAAGATCGAGTTGCGCGACGCATTTTCCAGCGTTTCGGCCTGCAGGTCGCGGAACAACGCCGTGGCCCCGCCGATGGGGCGCAGGTCGAACATCACCGAGGCCAGCATCTGCGCCATCGGGTCGGGGCGGGCGACCCAGCCTTGGAAATAATCGCGCCACACCCGCACCGGCTGGCACCATTTCGGGTTGGTCGCCATCATGTCGCCGGGGCAGTAGTAATAGCCCACCGCGTTCAGCCCGTCGGAGACGATGCGCGCCAGACGATGGAAATAGGCCATGTCCTCGGGCTGCATCGCATCGTCGATCATGATGCAGTTGTCCTGGTCGGAAACGCCGGTCTGTTCCTGCCGGCCCTGGCTGCCGCAGGCCAGCCACAGGTAAGGCACGGGCGGCGGGCCGAGTTCGGCTTCGGCCATCGCCAGCAGGCGGCGGGTCACGGTATCGGCGATGTCGGTGATCAGGCGGGTGACGATCTCGTGCGCGTTGTTGCCGCCGACCAGTTGCAGCAACAGCTGCGGGATGCGCGCGGTGACGGCCGCCATGTCGGCGACGGTTTCGGCCGTGGCCGCATCGCGCACCAGCACGGCCGACGACACCGCCTGGAACCGCGTGAGGTCGGTCTGGGTGATCATGCCCAGCAACTCGCCATCCCGCACCACCGGCAGGTGGCCGATGCGCCGTTCCAGCATCAGGTGCAGCACGTCCGACCCCAGCGCATCGGGCGGCAGCGAGATCGGGTCGGGCGTCATGACCGCATGAACGGGCGTGGCCGGGTCGCGCCCTTCGGCCAGCACCTTGTTGGTCAGATCCCGGTTGGTCAGGATGCCCAGGAACCGGCCCCGATCCACCACCCCCAGCGACGAGATGTGCCGGTCGCGCATGATCTGCGCGGCCTCGAACACCGAAGCCTCGGGCGGTATGGAAATGGGCTTGCGCGCCATCAGGTCGGCCACCTTGCGGGTGACCAGGTCGCTGCCGCGCCCCTCGACGCTGCGGCCGCGGTTGAAGAACCGCTCGAAGGCCGGCGAGGTGGCGACAAGGCGGCGGAACTCGGCCACCGGCAGCAGGATCAGCACGGAATCCTCGGTCGCGCGCGCCGTGGTCAGCGCCAGCCCGTCGCGCATCAGCCCGCGTTCGCCAAAGCTGTTGCGCGGCCCCAGCAGCGACACCAGCGACCCGGCGCTGTCCAGCACCTCGACCGCGCCGGATTTCACCAGATAAAGGCCCAGCAGCGGTTCGCCTTCGTGGTAGACCTCGGCGCCGGCCGGATATTCCCTGCGGACGAAGGAACCGGCGACGCGCGCCAGCTCGTCCTTCGGCAGGGTATCGTAAGGATGCACCGTTTCCAGAAAGGCGAGGATGCGGGCATCGGGGGTGTCGTCGGTCATCGTGTCCTCCCGGACGGTCGCCGGGTTGGCCCCGGTCTGTGTCGGTTGGGGGTGCGGGGGCGGCCTGCGCCGCCCCCGCGGGTCGTGTCAGTGGGCCGAAGCCTTGCCCGCGCCTTTCGGCACGCGGATCGATTCCACCAGATCCTGCACATGGCGCGGCGGGGCGGCGGTGATCTTCGACACCACGAAGGCGGTGATGAAGTTCAGGGCCGCACCAACCGGGCCGAAGCCGGCAGGCGAGATGCCGAACAGGTGGTAGTCGGCGGTGTTCGGGAAGGTGTTGGTGCCCGGGATGAAGAACCAGCCGAGGTAGAGGAAGATGTACACGGCCGTGGACACCAGACCCACCAGCATGCCCAGGATCGCGCCTTCCTTGTTGATGGTCTTGGAGAAGATCCCCATCATCAGCACCGGGAAGATCGTCGCAGCCGCCAGGCCGAAGGCCAGCGCCACCACCTGCGCGGCAAAGCCGGGCGGGTTCAGGCCAAGCCAGGTCGCCAGCGCGATGGCACCGGCCATCGAGATGCGCGCCCAGAGCATTTCGCCCTTTTCCGAGATGTCGGGGTTCAGCGCGCCCTTGATGAGGTCGTGGCTGACGGCCGAGGAAATGGCCAGCAGCAGGCCCGCCGCGGTGGACAGCGCCGCCGCCAGACCGCCCGCGGCGACCAGAGCGATGACCCAGCCCGGCAGCTTGGCGATTTCCGGGTTCGCCAGCACCATGATGTCGTTGTTCACGGTGACCAGCTCGTTGTCCACGATGCCCAGCTCGCCGGCGGTCTTGTCGCCGAACTTGACGGCATCGCGGGCGGCGATCGCCTCGACCAGCTTGGTCTGCAATGCGACGAGGTCGGCGTTGGCCTCGCCATTCACCTGCACGGCTTCCGGCGCGGTCAGATCGGTCGCTTCGGGCAGGTTCTGCGCAGCACGGGCATCGGTCAGCGCCTTGCGGGCTTCGGCGATCGCCTTGTTCGGGCCGGCCAGCTTGGCACCGTTGACATACTGGATCAGGCCGTCGCCGTTCTTGTCTTCGAACTTCAGCAACCCGGTCTTTTCCCAGTTGCGGATCCAGACCAGATCTTCGCGCTTCTGGATGTCGGCCAGCGAAACGGCCGGCGCATCGTAGAACCGGCCCTGCACCGCACCCGGCCAGAAGGTCGTGGTCAGGTTCAGGCGCGCCATCGAGCCCACGGCCGGCGCCACGGTGTAGAGCAGCGCGATGAACACCAGCGCCCAGCCGGCCGAGGAACGCGCATCCGACACCTTCGGCACCGTGAAGAAGCGGATGATGACGTGCGGCAGACCCGCGGTGCCGATCATCAGCGACATGGTGATGAGGAACATGTTGAGCATGTTCGTGGTATCGGCGGTATAGGCGGCAAAGCCGATGTCGGTCACCACCTGGTCGAGCTTGGCCATGAACGCGACTTCACCGCCAGAAGGCGCGTGCGTCCCGATCAGGCCCAGCTGCGGCAGGATGTTGCCGGTCAGCTGCAACGAGATGAACAGCGCCGGGATGGTGTAGGCCACGATCAGCACGACATATTGCGCCACCTGGGTATAGGTGATGCCCTTCATGCCGCCGAACACCGCATAGGCGAACACGATCGCCGAACCGATGAACAGGCCGGTGGTGTTGTCCACCTCGAGGAAGCGCGCAAAGGTCACCGCAGCGCCGGTCATCTGACCGATCACGTAGGTCACCGAGATCACGATCAGGCAGACCACAGCCACAAGGCGCGCCGTCGTGGAATAGAAGCGGTCGCCCACGAATTCCGGCACGGTGAACTTGCCGAACTTGCGCAGGTAGGGGGCAAGCAGCAGCGCCAGCAGCACGTAGCCTCCGGTCCAGCCCATCAGGAAGACCGAGTTGTTGTAGCCGCCGAAGGCCAGCAGGCCGGCCATCGAGATGAACGAGGCGGCCGACATCCAGTCCGCCGCGGTCGCCATGCCGTTCAACACCGGCGGAACGCCCTGATTGGCGGCATAGAATTCCGCGGTGGAACCCGCACGGGCCCAGATCGCGATGCCGATGTAAAGCGCGAAGGACGCGCCCACCACCAGCAGGTTGAGGGTAAACTGATCCATTGCTCCCCGTTCCTTATTCTTCGACGCCGAATTCTTTGTCGAGCTTGTTCATGCGCCAGGCGTAGACGAAGATCAGCACGATGAACGTGTAGATCGAGCCTTGCTGGGCAAACCAGAAGCCGAGGTCCATCCCGCCGACATGAATGCCTTTCAGCATGGGCCGCAGGATGATGCCGAGGACATACGAGCACACGAACCACACCGCCATCGAGATCATGATGATGCGGATGTTCGCTGCCCAGTAGGCCTTGGCCGATTTGTCGTCTGCCATTGTTGCTACTCCCTGAGTGTCTCCTTCGGGCGCCCCGGGGTCGGGGCACCCGCTCCCCCGTTTTACGCCGAAACGCGGCTCACGATGGCGGCCATGCCATCGCGGATCGTCTCGATGGATCCCATCGCGTCGATGCGCTCCAGCACGCCCCGCCCTTCGTAATAGGCGATCAGCGGTGCCGTCTGGGCATGGTAGGCGGCCAGCCGCGCCCCTGCCGTTTCGGCATTGTCGTCGGCCCGGCGCTTGAACGCCGTGCCGCCGCATTTGTCGCAGACCCCGGCCACGGCCGGCTGCTTGAACTCGTCATGATACCCTTCGCCGCAGTCGGCACAGGTATACCTGCCGGCCACGCGGGCGATCATCGCCTGGTCGTCCACCTCCATCGAGATCACGGACGACACCGCCATGCCTTGCGCCGCAAGCAGGCCGTCCAGCGCCTCGGCCTGGGCGGCGGTGCGCGGGAAACCGTCGAGGATCACGCCGCGGGCGGTGTCGGGTTCGGCCATGCGGTCCTTCAGGATGGCCAGCACGATGGCGTCGCTGACAAGGCCGCCGGCCTCCATCACCGCCTTGGCCTGCTTGCCGGCCTCGGTTCCGGCGGCAACCGCGGCGCGCAGCAGATCGCCGGTGGACAGTTGCACGAGGCCGAAGGCGTCTTCCAGCATCCGCGCCTGGGTGCCCTTGCCCGCACCGGGGGGGCCCAGCAGGATCAGGACGGTGGCTTGCGTCATGGTATCGGTGCCCATCGCGCTCAGCCCCGGTTCATCCGGTTGGCGATCAGCTCGTCCACCACCGACGGGTCGGCCAGGGTCGAGGTATCGCCCAGGGCGCCGTAATCGTTTTCGGCGATCTTGCGCAGGATGCGGCGCATGATCTTGCCCGAGCGGGTCTTGGGCAGGCCGGGCGCCCACTGGATCAGGTCGGGCTTGGCGATGGGCCCGATTTCGGTGCGCACCCAGGCCTCCAGTTCCTTGCGCAGGGCATCGGTCGGTTCCACCCCGTTCATCAGGGTCACATAGGCATAGATGCCCTGGCCCTTGATTTCGTGCGGGTAGCCGACCACCGCGGCTTCGGCGACCTTTTCATGCGCGACCAGCGCCGATTCCACTTCGGCCGTGCCCATGCGGTGGCCCGAGACGTTGATGACGTCATCGACGCGGCCGGTGATCCAGTAATAGCCGTCGGCATCGCGGCGGCAGCCGTCGCCGGTGAAGTAATAGCCGCGATACTGGCCGAAATACGCCTCCTGAAAGCGGTCGTGGTCGCCCCAGAGCGTGCGCATCTGGCCCGGCCAGCTGTCGGCGATGCACAGCACGCCTTCGGCGGCGGTTTCGGTTTGCACCGCAGCCGTGTTGGCATCCAGCACCACCGGCTTGACCCCGAAGAACGGCCTGGTGGCCGACCCCGGTTTGGTCGCAATCGCACCCGGCAGCGGGGTCAGCATGTGGCCCCCGGTCTCGGTCTGCCAGAAGGTATCGACGATCGGGCATTTGCCCTTGCCGACATGGGTGTTGTACCAGTTCCACGCCTCGGGGTTGATCGGCTCGCCGACCGAGCCCAGCAGCTTGAGGCTGGACAGGTCGTGCTTTTCGACCCATTCGGCGCCCAGGCCCATCAGGCTGCGGATCGCGGTCGGCGCGGTGTAGAACTGGTTGACCTTGTGCTTGGCACAGACCTGCCAGAACCGGCCGGGGTCCGGGTAGGTCGGCACGCCTTCGAACATCACGGTGGTCGCGCCGTTGGCCAGCGGGCCATAGATGATGTAGCTGTGCCCGGTGACCCAGCCCACATCCGCGGTGCACCAGAACACATCGCCGTCGTGATAGTCGAAGGTCAACTGATGCGTCATCGACGCATAGACCAGATAGCCGCCCGACGTGTGCACCACCCCCTTGGGCCGCCCGGTGGACCCGGAGGTGTAGAGGATGAACAGCGGGTCTTCGGCGCCGACCTCGACATACGGGCAATAGGGCTTGGCGGCGGCCATTTCGGCCTTCACGTCCACGTCGCGGCCATCGACCCAGGTGATCTGGTCGCCGGTGTGGCGCACGACCAGGCACTTGATCTTGTCCGAGCAGTCGAACAGCGCCTTGTCGGTGTTCGATTTCAGCGCCGTCTTCTTGCCGCCGCGGGGGGCATGGTCGGCGGTGATGACGATCTTGGCTTCGGAATCGTTGATCCGGTTGGCCAGCGCATCTGGCGAAAAGCCGGCAAAGACCACCGAATGGATCGCACCGATCCGCGCGCAGGCCAGCATGGCATAGGCCGCCTCGGGGATCATCGGCAGATACAGCACCACCCGGTCGCCCTTGGTCACGCCGTATTTCTTGAGCACGTTCGCCATGCGGCTGACGTTTTCCAGCAGCTGCGCATAGGTGATGTGCTGGGCCGGGGCGTTCGGGTCATCCGGCTCGAAGATGATCGCGGTCTGGTTGGCGCGCTTGCCCATGTGGCGGTCGATGCAGTTGGCGCTGACGTTCAGCGTGCCGTCCTCGAACCACTTGATGGAAACCTTGCCGTATTCGAACGTGGTATCCTTGACCTTGGTGTAGTCGCGGATCCAGTCGATCCGCTGGCCGTGTTCGCGCCAGAACGCCTCGGGGTCGTTCACCGAAGCGGCATACATTTCCTCATAGCGCCGCGCATCGACATGCGCCTTGGCGGAAAATTCGGCGGACGGCGGATAGACCCCGGCTGCGGGCTGATCGGACATAGGCTCCTCCTTCGTAAACGCGCAGCACCCCGGCCGCGCCGGGCCCGGGTAACCCCGAGCCGCTCCATCCCTTGGCGGCACTGTAAACCATCTGTGAAGAATCGCGTAACCCTTTTTGCGATAACAGTTTTTCTGTAAATTAATTTTCGCGCAACTGCGATAATCTGTGAATCGGTGTAAATCCGCCGAAACTTGGGCGTGAAATCAACCCATTGGCCGGCAAGGGCGCCTCACAACGGCGTGACCGGCGCCCGCAAGGGACCGCACCCCCGGACGCGACTCCCTGACGCAGCGGCATGCCGCACCGCGCGCGCAACAAAGTTGCGCCGGATCGATTCGCGTTGAGCGAATCAGTCTCGGGGAATCAGGCGCCTTTCGCCCCGAACTCGGCCAGCGCGTCGCCGACGCTGCTGCGCCAGGCCACGTGCGGTTCGCGCAGGCCCTGCGCCAGCAACACGCGGCGCACCTCGGGCACCGCGCCCGTCAGCACCAGAACCCCGCCCTTGCGCGCCATCTTGTGCGCCAGCATCTCGAACGAGCGGGCACCCGAACTGTCGACGAAGGGCACGTCGGAAAAATCCACCACAAAGGCGCGCGGCTGTTCGGCAATGCGGTCCAGCACCGATCCCAGCGTGGCCGCCGCCCCGAAGAAGAAGGCGCCGCGCAACCGGTAGACCACGACATCGCCGGTCTGCTCGGCGATCGGGCGGCCTTCGTCCAGCGGCTCCACCTGCACGGCATCCGACATCCGGCGGATGAACACCGCCCCGCCGATCGCGGCGCCGGCGATGATGCCTTCGGTCAGGTCGCGAAACACCACGAGCCCGAAGGTCACCAGCACGATGGCCGCATCAGCGCGGCTGGCGCGGATCAGCGACCAGAGCTCCTCCTTCTCGGCCATGTTCCAGGCCACGACGACCAGCACCCCGGCCAGCGCCGCCAGCGGGATATACCCGGCCAGCGGGGCCGCCACCAGCATGACAACCAGCAGGAACACGGCATGCAGCATCCCCGATACCGGCCCGCGCGACCCGGCGCGCACGTTGGTTGCGGTGCGCGCGATGGTGCCCGTCACGCAGAACCCGCCGAACAGCGCCGAGCCGATGTTGGCCAGCCCCTGCCCGACCAGTTCGGCATTGCTGCGGTGGCGCCGCCCGGTCATGCCGTCGGCCACCACCGCCGACAGCAGCGACTCGATGGCCCCCAGCAGCGCAAAGCTGACCGCCCAGGGCAAAGCCTGCACGATCAGGTCGCCGCTCATGGCCGGCAAGGCCGGGGCAGGCGGGGTGCGCGGCAACTCGCCGAACTTGGAATAGATCGTCTCGACCGGCAGGTTCAGCGCCCAGGCCGCAAGGGCGGTCGCCGCAATGGCGATCAGCATCCCGGGCCAGTGCGGGCGCAACCGCTTCAGTCCCTGGATGATCGCCACGGTTGCCACCGCCAGCCCCAGCGCCGCCGGGGTCACCGTGCCGCGTGCCGCCCACAGCACGTGAACCTTTTCCACGATTTCCGCCGGTTCCGGCCCGCCCAGCACCAGCCCGAAGAAATCGCGCATCTGGCTCGCCAGGATAATGACCGCGATGCCGGCGGTAAAGCCCACTGTGACAGGATAGGGGATGAACTTGATGTAGGTTCCCAGCCGCAGCGCGCCGACCGCAGTCAGGATGAACCCCGACAGGAAGGTCGCCAGGATCAGCCCCTCCAGCCCGGTCGCCATCACGCAGGCCGAAACCAGCACGATGAAGGCCCCTGCCGGCCCGCCGACTTGAAACCGCGACCCGCCCAAGGCCGACACCAGGAAACCGCCGACGATGGCGGTGTAAAGCCCCCGCTCGGGCCCGACGCCGCTGGCAATGGCAATCGCCATGCTCAGCGGCAGGGCGACGATCGCCACGGTCAACCCGGCAATCGCATCGGCGCGCAGGTCGGCCGTGCTGTAGCCCTCGCGCAGTCGGCTCACCAGTTTCGGCGTGAATTCATCCCACACGGTTTCCTGACGACGATGCACGATCTTGACCCTTCTCGATCTCTTGTGCAGGAGAAGAGTCCTGTGCAGGTGAAGTGTCAAGCGGCCAGAAAGGCGCATCGGCCATGTCCAGCCCACCCCGCCCCGATCCGGTGCAACCCGCCGATGCCGAAGCGCGCGCCCTGGCGCGCAAGCTGCTGGGCGAGGCCCGGTTCTGCGCGCTGGCGGTGCTGGAACCCGGCACGGGTCACCCGTTCGTCAGCCGCATCGCGCTGGGCTGCGATGCGGAAGGCCTGCCGCTGTCGCTGGTATCGGGCCTGTCGCTGCACACCCGGGCGCTGCGCGCCGACCCTGCCTGCTGCCTGCTGGTCGGCGAACCCGGACCGAAGGGCGACCCGCTGACCCACCCGCGCCTGTCGCTGCGCGCCCGGGCGATGTTCGTGCCGCAGGACGGCAGCGAACACGCGACCTTGCGCGCAAACTGGCTGACGCAGAACCCCAAGGCCACGGTCTATGCCGACCTGCCTGATTTCGCCTTCGTCCGGTTTCATCCGGTATCGGCGGCGCTGAACGGCGGCTTCGCCCGCGCCTTTGCGCTGACCGCCGCCGATCTCGCGCCCTGATCGCGCGCCTTTCACCTTGCCGAAATATCCTGCGGGGGGTGCGGGGGGCGCAAAGCCCCCCGCCTTTGGCGCCGCGATCACACCGGGTTGTCGGCCCGCACCGTCACCCAGACCGTGCCCGTCACCGGCACCGGCCAGCGCAGCGTCACGTTCTGCTTGCTGGCGCCCTGTTCGGTCTGGACCCAGGGCATATCGTAGCGCTGGGTGCTGCCTTGCAGCAGCGCCCCGGCCGCCACGACGCCGGTCACCACCCGGGCATTGCCGCGGAACGCGAGATTCGCGCTGGCGTCCACCACCCAGGCGCTGGCGGCGCTGTTCTGGTCGTGGCGCACGGTCACCGGGTTGTAGCAGCCGTTGGTCACGCCGTTGAAGTTGTTGCCGTGCACCGTGACGTTGCGGAACCGCCCGTAATCGAGGTCGGACCAGGTGGTATCGACCTTTTCCACCCGCTCGATCCCGCCGTTCATGGTGCGGAAGGTATTTCCGGTGATCGACACGCCTTGCAGGTAATGCCCCGAGCCGCGGGGCGTCACCACGATCCAGGCGAACGAAGGCATCGCGCCGATGGTGGTAAAGATGTTGGCGCTGATCGTGATGCCGCCGAAACTGAACTGGTTGTTCCAGTTGGGGTCGGGCTCGCGTTCGTTGGTCAGCTCGATGAAGCTGTTGTCCACGTAGTTGCCGGTGAACAGCGTCTTGACGTTGATCCCGGTCATCACCACGCCGGCGGTGCGCACGCCCGGTTGCTGGGCATCGCCCTGGAACCAGTGGTTGCCCACGAACATATGTCCCGAACCGTGGATCACCACGAAATGCCGGAACCGCACCGCGCGATTGTCGCGGATCTTGACGTCGTTGGCGTTCACGTTGATGCCGATGGTGGTGCGGTTCTGCACGTCTACCGGCATCTCGTTGCTCAGGAACTGGCATTCGTCGATCATCATGCCCTGGCAGCCGGTGCCGATCGAGGTGATGGCCCGGTCGCGCGGACGGTCGAAGACGCAGCCCGAAAACCGGGTGGTGATGCCGCTGGGCGGCAGCATGACCGCGCTGGCGTGCCCGCCGCAGGCGAATTCCAGGTTGGTCATCTCGAACCTGTCCAACCGGCCGAAGCCCGAGAAATCCAGCAGATAGCGGAACCGCGTGAAGGTATAGGTGCGCGTGCCGGCTTGCGATCCGGGCGGCAGGCTCAGCTCCACCGTGCCGGCGCCCACGTTCTTGGATCGCACATAGGTTTCGCGCGCCACGCCGGCGCCGGTCACCAGCGACCCGACCTCGATGTTGGCCACATTGGCCACGCCGGTCAGGATGTAGGGGTCCGAGGTGCTGTAGGTGGCCTGGCTGGTCACCACCCCCGGGGTCCAGGCCGGCCCGGCCACGGCGACCAGCTGGCCGTTGTCCACCACCTTGCGCTGCACGAACGACGCCCCGGCAATGCCGGCGTTTTCTGCCAGCAGGATCGGCGCGGTGACCGAAACCGACCGGCCGTTCAGGTCCAGCACCGCGTGGTCGGTAAAGTGGAACAGCGCCTGCAAGGCCCGGCGGAATCCCTCGGCCTCGGATCCGAAGGCCGAGGTATAGGTTTCCAGGTTGTAGTTGCGCGTCAATGCCAGCCGGTTTGCCTCGGGCATGACGACCCGGCCTTCGAACCGCACCGGGGCCGCCATCGCCACGTTGGCCGGCAAGGCATAGGTGCCCGCCGAAACCAGCACCTGCCGCCCCGAGGCCACGGCCGCGGCATCGGCCGCCTGAAACGCCGCCACGTCGTTGGTGGTGCCGTCGCCCAGCGCGCCGTAATCGCGCACATCGACCCAATCCATCATGTTGCGATGGAAGATCGCGGTGACGTCCTCGATCACGATGTCGTCGATGCGCACCAGCCCGCCGTTGGGCCCGGTGAGCTCCAGCCCGAAATGGCCCGACACCGGGGCGGTGCCCCAGACCATGTCCACCCCGCCGCGCGCGCCCGACCCGACGATCGCGCTGACGGTCACTACCTCGCCATAGCTCGAAAGGGTGACGGCCGGCCCGGTCTGCGGCAAGCCGCCCACCGGGGCGCCGTTCGCGCCCAGCGGCAGGCACGAGGCCCGCACCGTCGGCAGCGCCCCCGACAGCGCCTTGATGCGCGCGCTGATGCGCAGATACATGCCGGGCTGGCATGGCGTGGGCACCATGTAGCGCAACCGCGTGGTGTTGGAGGCCTTCAGCAGTTCCAGGCAGCCGCCGAAATCCTGATCGGCCGCCACGATCGCCGCATTGGGCGAGCCGGCCCAGGTGGGCGAGCCGGGTGTGCCCTCGCCCGAAGACCAGACATTCAGCCCGGCCGAAAAGGGCGTGGGCATCAGCACCAGCCCGTCCGTGATCGCCTTGTTCATCCTGCGCAACCCCCGCATCACATCGCCCTGCGATGCAGCCGCCCGGCCGGCACGACAAACCAAGGGCAAGGCCGTGCGCCGCTTTCCTCTCGCCGAAGAAACGCCGGACGGCTGCCCTGACCCGCACAGGGCTAGCATGGAAAGGGTTGCTGCGGCGTTAACCGACCGCGCGCAGGGGACAAGGCCGCAGGATCAGGCCCCCGCCCCTTGCGGCGGCAGCAGGCGCACCCCGTTGATCTGCCAGCCGCCTTCGGCCTCGATCATCTCGTAGTCCAGAAAATGGACCCGGCCCTGCCCGTCGCGGATCATCACGCGCTGCACCTGACGGCCGCCTTCCTGGCGCAGACCCAGATAGCGCACCTCGTCGGGGCGATGCACCATCGGGTAGCCTTGCCGCACCATCGCGCCGAACCGCTCGGGCGTGCCGAAGATGCCCTTGATCGCCGGCGAGGCATAGGCGAACGCCGCGCCGAAATCGTCTGCCCGGAAGGCCGTGATCTGGTCGCCGATCACCCCGCGGATCTCGGCCTCCTGCGCCACGGCCATGCCGGCCCACAACACCACCCCCGCCACCACGAAAGCCCGCATCCGCATTCCTCCCTGTGCCGCTGCGGTTCCTACGCAAAAAAGCCTCCGGCGGATCACCGTGGGCCTTTCGTGCTTGCGCAAGAGGCCGCCGGTCGGGCATCTAGGCACGGCAACACCGGAATGCCCAATGAACCGCATCTGCCACATCCAGATCGACGACCAGGGCCTTGCGCCCCCCACCCCGGCCATCGAGCAGGAACGCCGGGTCGCGATCTTCGACCTGCTGGAGGACAACAGCTTCGAGCTGCCCCCCCGCGAAGGCCGCACTGTGCCCCCCGGCCCCTATCGGCTGGGCCTTTCCATCCGCGAAGGGCGCCTGGTCTTCGACATCGCCACCGAAGGCGGCGACAAGGCGGCCGAGTTCCACCTGTCGCTGGGGCCGTTCCGCCAGGTGGTCAAGGACTACTTCCAGATCTGCGAAAGCTACTTCGATGCGGTCAAGCGCCTTCCGCCCAGCCAGATCGAGGCCATCGACATGGCCCGCCGCGGCATCCACAACGAAGGCGCGCGCACGCTGCAAGACCGGCTCGACGGCAAGGCCGTGGTCGACATCGACACCGCCCGCCGGCTGTTCACGCTGATCTGCGTGCTGCACTGGGGGTGATCTTGGCGGCAGCGTTTCCGCAGGCGGTGCTGTTCTGCTGCGACCACAACGCGGTGCGGTCCCCGATGGCCGAAGGGCTGATGAAGCACTTTTACGGCCAGCGCGCCTATGTGCAGTCCGCCGGCGTGAAGAACGACATGGAAATCGACGGCTTTTCCGTCGCCGTCTGCCGCGAGCTGGGGATCGAGCTGTCGCGCCACCGCTCGCGCAGCTTCGACGAGATGCAGAAATGGGGCGACGATCTGGGCCAGTTCGACCTGATCGTCGCCTTGTCGGCGCGCAGCCAGCATCAGGCTCTGGAGCTGACGCGGGCTTATGACGTGGCAGTGGAATACTGGCCCATCCTCGACCCCACCCCCATCGGCACCACGCGCGAGGAAAAGCTGGCCGCCTATCGCCAGGCGCGCGACCAGATCCGCGACCGGATGATCGCCCGGTTCGGCCCGCAAACCGCGGGTTGAACCGCCGGCCGGACAGACCGGGTTGCGCGCGGCCCGGTTTGGCGGCACATCTGCATGGCCTGTCCATGCCAGCCCCGGAAAGCCAATGACCCGCGCCGAAACCCTGTCGCTGATCGCCCGCTACTACGCCGCCTTCAACGCCGGCGATCCGGCCGGCATGCTGGCCTGCGTGACCGACGATGTGGAACACCGCGTCAACGAAGGCGGCATCCGCCGCGGCCGGGCCCTGTTCGCCGAGTTCTGCGCCCAAATGGGGGTCAGCTACCGCGAGTCCTTGCACGACATCGTGATCTTTGCCACCGACGACGGCGCCCGCGCGGCGGCCGAATTCGTGGTGCACGGCACCTACCTGCAAACCGATCCCGGCCTGCCGCCGGCGCGCGGCCAGCGCTATGTGCTGCCGGCAGGGGCGTTCTTCGACATCCGCGACGGGCGCATCGCGCGCATCACCACCTTCTACAACCTCGCCGACTGGGTTCGGCAGGTTTCGGCATGATCCGGGTCGAACCCCTGACCGGCCCGGCGCTGGATGCCGCTCTGGACGATGCGGCCCGCCTGCGAATCGAGGTGTTCCGCGCCTTCCCCTATCTTTACGACGGCGACATGGAATACGAGCGGCGCTATGTCGCCAGCTACCGCGAAAGCGCGGGCGCCATCCTGGTCGGCGCCTTCGACGGCGCGCGGCTGGTGGGGGCGGCCACCGGCACACCCATGACCGACCATGCCGAGGCGTTCTCGGCCGCTTTCGCCGCCACCGGCGTTCCGCTGGACCAGGTGTTCTATTGCGCCGAATCGGTGCTGTTGCCGCAGTATCGCGGACAAGGCATCGGGCATCGCTTCTTCGACCTGCGCGAGGCGCATGCCCGTGCGCTCGGCTTAACCCATGCGGCCTTTTGCGCCGTGATCCGCCCGGCGGATCATCCGGCGCGCCCGGCGGATTATGCGCCGCTCGATCCGTTCTGGCACGCGCGCGGCTACCGGCCCCTGCCCGGGGTGATCGCCGAGTTTTCCTGGAAAGACGTCGGCGACCCCGCCGAAACCCGCAAACCGCTGCAATTCTGGATGCGCCGGCTCTGACGCCGTCTGGACAACCGCATCCTCGCGTGAAAGCTGGCGCCATGCGCACGGGTTTTCCCATCGCCACGCCGGGCCAGGCCGTCGGGCTGCTGGGCGGGTCGTTCGACCCGGCCCACGAAGGGCATGTGGCCATCACCCGGGCGGCACTGGCCCGCTTCGGGCTGGATCGGGTGTGGTGGCTGGTGTCGCCCGGCAACCCGCTGAAACCGCGCGGCCCGGCACCGCTGGCCGACCGCATCGCCCGGGCCGAGGCCCTGATGCGCCATCCGCGCGTGATCGTCACCGGGCTGGAGGCGGCCCTTGGCACCCGCTACACCGCCGATACGCTGGCGCGGCTGACCGCACTTTATCCCGGTGTGCGCTTCGTCTGGTTGATGGGGTCGGACAACCTTGCCAGCTTTCACCGCTGGGAAAACTGGCGCGGCATCGCCGCGCGGGTGCCCATCGGCGTGCTGGCCCGCCCCGGGTCGCGCCTGCCGGCACGGTTTGCGCCGGCGGCGCGGGCGCTGGCGCCTTACCGCCTGCCCGATGCGCAGTGCAGCAGTCTGGGGCGCCAGGATGCACCCGCCTTGTGCCTGATCGACCTGCCGCTGAACCCTGCCTCGTCCAGCGCAATCCGCGCCCGCGGCCTCTGGTCGCGCTGACGTGGGTTGCGCCTTTGGCGTGGTCTGGCGCAAGATACCGCATCGGACAACAGCCGCAGGCACCACGAGGATGAGCGACAGGCCAGGGATCACGCGGCGCTGGATGCTGGCGGCCCTTCTGGCAGGGGCATCGTCGCCCGGCTTTGCCCAGCCCCCCGCCAGCAGCCCGCGCCCAAAACCCCGCCCGGCCGCGGCACCGACCCTGGCCGCCCCCGCCAGCCGCGCGGCCCCTGCGGCCCCCGGCGCCGACAGCCTGATCGAGGCCGCCCGCCTCGGCGGACGGGTCACCTTTGCCGTCTACGACCGCGCCAGCGGCGCCTTGCTGGAAGGCCGCGCCCCCGACAGCGGCCAACCTCCGGCCTCGGTCGCCAAGGCGATCACCGCGATGTTCGCGCTGGATCGCTTGGGCACGGCGCATCGCTTTGCGACCAGCGTTCTGGCCACCGGCCCGGTGCAAGGCGGCGTGGTGCAAGGCGATCTGGTGCTGGTCGGCGGTGGCGACCCGAACCTGACGACCGACCAGCTGGGCGACCTGGCCGCGGCCTTGCGCGCCCGCGGGGTCACCGGCGCCACCGGCCGGTTTCTGGCGCACGGCGGAGCCTTGCCGCGAATCGCCCGAATCGATTCGGGTCAACCCGACCATGTCGGCTACAACCCGGCGATTTCCGGCCTGAACCTCAATTTCAATCGGGTGCATTTCGAATGGCGGCGGGGCCAGTCGGGTTGGCAAGTCGGCATGGATGCAAGGGGCGAAAGGTTCGTGCCGGCGGTGCGCATGGCGCAGGCCCGCATCGTCGAGCGTCAGGCGCCGCTTTTTACCTACAACCGCGACGGCGGCGCCGAACGCTGGACCGTCGCCTCGGCGGCCCTGGGCAAGGGCGGCAGCCGCTGGTTGCCGGTGCGCCAACCCGAGGCCTATGCCGCCGAGGTGTTTCAGACCCTTTGCGCCGCCCAGGGCATCCGCCTGCCCGCCCCCCAGATCGTCGGCGCCAGCCCGGGCGGGGCGGTGCTGGCACAGGTGGCCAGCGCACCCCTGCCCGACCTTGTGCGCGACATGCTGCGCCATTCCACCAACATCACCGCCGAGGCACTGGGCCTTGCGGCCTCGGGCGCAGGCGGTTTGCCGGAATCGGGCGCGCGCATGTCGGCCTGGTTGCGGGCCACGCATGGCGTCGATTCGCAATTCGTCGATCATTCGGGGCTGGGCGGGGCCTCGCGCATTTCCGCCGCGGCGATGGCCGGGGCCTTGCGCCGCAGCGCCTGGCTGGGCGACCTCATGCGCCCCTTCCCGACCGGCGAAAAGGGCCGCCCCGGCCCGCAGGTCCGCGCCAAGACCGGCACGTTGAACTTCGTTTCCGGCCTTGCCGGCTTTGTCGATACGCCGCGGCCGCTGGTCTTTGCGATCTTCGCCGCCGACACCGCCCGGCGCGACAGCCTGAGCGACAGCGAACGCGAACGCCCGCGCGGCGGCCCGGAATGGACCCGGCGCGCCCGCGCGATGCAAGGCCAGCTGATCGAACGCTGGGCCGCACTTTACGGCGCGGGCTGAACTCGACCTCGCGGCAAGTCGTTGGGCCAGGGCGGGCTCGGGCTGCAATCGCCGCGCGTCTGATGGCCATGCAGCTCGGCGCCGTGACGGGCGCGGCCCGTGGCGTGAAGGATCCTGCACAGCGAGCGCAGCGCAACGGCTACCGCGACAGCGAGCTCGAGACGCGCGCCGGGATGGCCGAACGGCGCATCCCGAAGCTGCACAAGGGCAGTTGCTTGCCGGGCTTTCGCGCGCCGCGCCCGGGGGGGCCGAGTGCGAGCCCACGGACGCCACCTGTCCGAGTGAGCGGGCAAACGCCGGCGGGGGCAATCCGGAAAGCCATTGCAGCCTGCAGCCGACCCGCGATGCGGGCGGGCGCGCCTGCGCGATTCGACAGCGCCGCTTGCTCGCCCGCGCGGAACCGGGCCGATCATGGGCGCGCAGAGCGGACTGACACAGCAGGCGCCGCTGCGACCTCCGGCGCGGTCTGGCCAGCCGCAAGGCGGGCACCGATCCGTTCTCGACCGCGAAGCGTCAGGCGGGCGCCTAGGTGCGGGGTGTTCATCCAGCAGGAGCCCCGGATGGAGTTCGGCTATTGCGGCCCAACCCCGTTCCGGGTGACCAACCTCCTGAGATTTCACGGCCAGATGTCCTTCGCCAAGGGGCACCTGGCCATGTTGCCCTCCACAATCCCCATCGCGCGCCGCGCAGCGGTCGTCGGCGTTCAGGCATTCCTTCGCACCGATGGCAGTCATGCCCGCGCCGGAATCCCGGCGACAATCAGCGCCAGCTTCACCACCCCCCGGGACGGCATAACCGCGCGCCGGCCACTGCGCCGCGCGATCTGCGAAACCACATCGGCACCCTTTCAGGTGACGATGCAGGCGGGGTCGCTTTCGCTGAGCCACCTGATCGCCAGCAGCAGCTTTCTTCGCAACCCGCAGTCCCGACTTGTTCCGCTTGCGCTGGATGGGCCGATCTGGAATCGCAGCATCGGCATCGCCCGGCGGTGCTAACGGCGACGCCGCCCGCTGATCGGCGCCTTGTCCGCGATCGTGAAGCCGTGGTTGCCAGTTCAGGCCCGGACACAGCGAAGATACCCGTCCCCGCCTCCCGCAAACCACGTTCCACGACGGGGTCGGGCCCGAACTGACGAAAGACCGATGTTCAGCAGGTGCCCCGAAAGGCAAACCTGCCTCCACGCGGTCGTCCCCTGGTCATGCCGAGGGGCGCCGGTGTTGCGACCGCGCAGCGGGCATCTTCGAGAGGGTCATTGGCGATCAGGTTTGCAGACGCGGACCAACGTCGGCCTTGCGAAGCGCTCTGCGAACAGCCAGCGCAGACTCCGGGCGGGGCCAGCGACCTTCGGTTTCTGCAAGCGAACACCCTGCCACGGCCAGGCGGCCCGCCGCGATTGCCCGATAGGGTCCAGCCTGTCGCGCGGCGCCCGATGCCGGTGGCTCAGGGCCTTGCGGTGCAGGCCAGGCCCCTCACGCGCACGAAGATCGGCCGTGCCGGCGCGCAGTGCTTGGGCCGGGCGCCAGCCCGCCACCAAAGGATACGGGAGGCAAGCGCCACAAACGTCATCGCATCATCCCGCCTTGGGCGGTGCACTCTCAGGTCGGGTCGCGATCCGAAAGGCAGTCGCGCAGCCCCTGCGCGAGGCCCGAAAGCAGCGCCTCGTAAAGCCCGGGGCCGGGCTCCAGGCTGCTGCCCGAGGGGTCGAGCGGCGAGCCAAGCCGGACGGGCGTGCCTTCGACCAGGGTTTGCAGCAGTTTCGGGTCGTGCTGCGCCTCGGGAAAGGCGCAGACGATACCGCCGCTGGTCAGCTGGGCGCGCAAGGCTTGCAGATGCCCGGCGCCGGGGGCCGCGGCATCGCCGAGGGCCAGGCTTCCGGCCGCCGACAACCCGTAATGCGCGGCGAAGTAGCCGTAAGCATCGTGGAACACCACGAAGGGGCGACTCCGCACCGGGGCCAGGTCGGCGGCAATGCGGGCATCCAGCGCCACGATGCCGGCGCGGGCGGCGGCGGCATTGGCGGCATAGGTCGCCGCGTTGGCCGGATCGCGGGAGGAAAGTTCGGCGGCGATCAGGTCAAGCCAGTGCAGCGCGTTGGCGGGGTCGAGCCAGGCGTGGGGGTCGGTGCCTTCGTGACTGTGGTCGCCGTGGTCGTCATGGCCGGCGGCACCGTGGTCGTCGTGGGCATGGTCGTCGTGGGCATGGCCGTCGTGGGCATGGTCGTCGGGCGCATGGGCCTCATGGTCATGCGCGTCGGTGTCGCCGAAGGCGCGGCGAAAGGTGCCCGGCGCATCCAGCAAGGCCAGCTGCCCGGCGCGGCCACTCAGACCGTCCAGCGCGCGGGCCAGCCAGGGCGTCATCTCGGGCCCGACCCAGACGACCAGATCGGCCTCTTGCAGGCTGGCCGCGCGCGAGGGGCGCAGCGCGAAGTTGTGCGGGTCGGCCCCGCGGTCGAGCAGCAGCGTGGGGCTGCCGGTGTCGCCCATCACCTGCGCCACCAGGGCATGCACCGGCGGCAGGTCGGCCACCACGCGCAGGCCCTGGGCCTGCACGTACAACGGGGCAAGGCCCAGGGCTAGGGCGAAGAAAGGCAAGGCACGCATGGCAGCTCCGGCTTCGGGTTTCGCTTGCGGCAGGTTAGATGAATGTTATATGATAACATGTCAAGAGAGATATGCACATGCACGGCGGACAAGGCCCGTTCGAAAGTCACGATCACGCAGGCTGCGCCGGTTCGGTGCTGGCCCGGGCCGACCGGCTGGCGGCGGCACGCGGGGTGCGGCTGACGCCGGTGCGCCGGCGCACGCTGGAGATCCTGCTGGAATCGCACAAGGCGATGGGCGCCTATGAAGTGCTGGACCGGCTGGCCGGCGAAGGTTTCGGGCGCCAGCCGCCGGTGGTCTATCGGGCGCTGGAGTTTCTGGTAGAGCAGGGGTTGGCGCACCGGGTGCAGGTGCTGAACGCCTTTGCCGCCTGCATGCACCCCGACACCGCGCACCAGCCGGTGTTCCTGATCTGCCGCGATTGCCACCGCATTGCCGAAACGCCGGCCGAGGGCGTGCGCGCCGCGCTGGAGGCGGCCGCGGCCCCCCTGGGCTTTGCGGTAGAGAGCAGCAGTTTCGAGGCCACGGGCCAGTGCCCCGCCTGCCGGGAGGCCGCTGGATGCGCCTGATTTCGGCCGAAGGCCTGTCGGTGCGGCTGGGCGGTGCGCCGGTGCTGTCGGAGGTGGATTTCCACATCGACGCCGGCGAGATCGTGACGGTGCTTGGCCCGAACGGTTCGGGCAAGTCCACGCTGCTGCGGGCCCTGATGGGAATCGTGGCGCCTTCGGCGGGGCGGGTGGTGCGCGCGCCGGGGTTGCGGCTGGGCTATGTGCCGCAAAAGCTGGCGATCGACCGCAACCTGCCCTTGACGGTGCGGCGGTTCCTGTCGCTGCCGGTGTGGGTGGACGACGCGGCGGCGTCGGCCGCGATGGCGCGCACCGGGGTGCCGGCGGCACTGGCCGGGCGGCAGTTGCACGACCTGTCGGGCGGGCAGTTGCAGCGCGTGCTGCTGGCGCGGGCGCTCTTGGGCAACCCGCAGCTTCTGGTGCTGGACGAGGCGACCCAAGGGCTGGACCAGCCCGGCGAGGCGTCCTTTTACCGGCTGATCGAGGATATCCGCGCGACGACCGGCGCCGGGGTGCTGATGGTCAGCCACGATCTGCACGTGGTGATGGCGGCCTCGGACCGGGTGGTGTGCCTGAACGGCCATGTCTGCTGCGAGGGGACGCCCCGGGTGGTGTCCACCGCGCCGGAATACCGGGCGCTGTTCGGGCTGGGCACGCAAGGGGCGCTGGCGCTGTATCGGCACGACCACGACCACGCCCACGATGCCGGCGAAGGGCACGGGCACGCCCATCACGACCACGGCCGGGCCGACCACGACCACACCCATCGCACCCACTGCCACGAGCACACCCACGCCCATCACGCCCATCGCACCCACCCCCCACGAAGCCGGAGCCACCCGCGATGCTGGATGATTTCCTGACCCGGGCGGCGCTGGCCGGCGTGGGCACGGCGGTGGCGGCGGGGCCGCTGGGGTCGTTCGTGGTGTGGCGGCGGATGGCCTATTTCGGCGATGCCACATCGCATGCTGCCATCCTGGGGGTGGCGCTGGCGCTGGCCATCGGGTTGCCGGTGGTGGTGGGCACCACGCTGGTGGCGCTGGCGATGGCGGGCACGGTGGCAAGCCTTGCCGGCCGGGGCTGGGCGATGGATACCACGCTGGGGGTGCTGGCGCATTCGGCGCTGGCTTTCGGGCTGGTGGCGGTATCGTTCCTGCACGGGGTGCGCACCGACCTGTCGGCCTGGCTGTTCGGCGACATCCTCGCGGTGGGGCGCGGGGATCTGGCCTTCATCTGGGGCGGGGCGCTGGCGGTGGCGGGGTTGCTGGCCTGGCGCTGGCAGGCGCTGCTGACGGCAACGCTGTCCGAAGACCTCGCCCATGCCGCCGGCATCGACCCCGACCGTGAGCGTCTGGTGCTGACGCTGGCGCTGGCGCTGGTGGTGGCGGTGGCGATCAAGGTGGTGGGGGCGCTGCTGATTGCCGCGCTGCTGCTGATCCCGGCGGCCGCCGCCCGCACGCTGGCGCGCACGCCCGAAACCATGGCGCTGGGCGCCACGGCCGTGGGCGCGCTGGCCACGCTGGCGGGGCTGGCGCTGTCGGTGCGGCAGGACACGCCGGCGGGGCCCTCGATCGTGGCGGCAGCGGCGGTGATCTTCGCGGTGCTGCTGGGCGCCGCGCGGACCCGCCGCCGCTAGGACGCCCGATGCACGCCCTGGCCGCGGCAGCCGCCGGGCAAGGGGGCTCGATGCCCCCGCGCCCGGCACCCCCTCTGCCCCTGCGCCGCCCTCATGCGCCCAGATCGGGCCCGGGGCAGTTCAGCGGCCGGGGCGAGCGTTCGGTCTCGATCAGTTCGTCGCCCGGCTCGGCACCTTCGAACCGCGCGACGATGCGGCCCTGTATGTCAAAAAAGGCCCAGCATTGCGGTGCGGGGTCGTGTTCGTAGACAAAGCAGATGCGGCCCGGTTCGGGTTCGTACCAGTGCCCCGCCCGGCATTCGCCCCCGGCAAAGGCCCACAGCACCCGCCGACCCGGCAGATACTGTTCGTAGCCGTAGGGCTGCCCGCCGGCGGAAAAGGCCAGCGTCTGCCCGGTAACGCGCGCCTCGAACCCTGCGCCATCCAGCAGCGTTTCCGCCCGCAGCGGCGCCGCCGCCCCCAGGGCCAGCACCAGCACCCGCCAGATCTGCATGTCGCCCGACTCCCCTGCCCCGCTGCGGCGATCAGACTGCCACGGCGGCGCGGGGCTGGCCAGCCCGGGGCCGATCACATCCGCGCAAAGGCGGGCGCAGGCGGCGGCAGGCGCCGGTCCATCACCCGAAACCACAAGGGCGGCACCAGTGCCAGCACGGCCATGACCGGCAGGCTGCACGGCAGGCGCAACCCGCCCGGCGGCAGATCCAGCGCCGGATAGGGCCGGCCGGGATGGGCGTGATGATCGGCATGACGGCTTGCGTTCAGCATCAGCGCCGAGCTGGCCCAATGCGCCGAATCCCAGCTGTGGCGCGGGCCCACCGGCTCGGGCCGCCCGTCGGGCAGGCGCGCGCGCTCCAGCCCGTAATGCTGCACATAATCCGACAGCAGGTGTTGCACCTGCACCCAGACCGCCAGCCCAAGCCAGATCGCCACCCCCGCCAGCCCGCCCAGCACCAGCGCCAGCGCCGCCGCCAGCACCGCCCCGGCCAGGTAGACCGCATAAGCATGCACCCCGCGCCGGCGCCCGGCCGGCAGCCGCGCGCGCAAGGCACTTTCCATCCGATATCCGGCGGCGAACTCGCCCGGCCAGGCCCGCGCAAGAAACTCCCAGAACCCTTCGCCGCGCCGGGCGGTGTTGGGGTCGTCCCAGGTGGCGACAAAGCGGTGATGCACATGCCGGTGCGCCGAGGCGTGGTGCCCGTATCCGACCGAGGCATAGACCGCCACCCCCAGCGCGCGCAACCACCGGTCCTGACGGTGGATCAGCTCGTGCGCATTGGCATTGGACACCTGCCCGATCCACAGCCCAAGGCCCCAGAACAGCGCCAGCCCTTCGGCCAGCGTCAGCGCCAGCCCCCCCGCCAGCGCCCAGACTGCCAGCGGCAGCACCGCCAGATGCAGGCCCGCCAGCAGCACCGAAAGCCCGTCGGCGGCCGGAAACTCGGCCGCACCCGGCACATGCGGTGCGGCACCGGCGGCAAAACGGTCCAGCAGCCAGACGCCGGCGCCGATGACGACCAGCGCGGCCCAGGCCATCGCCCCGCCCAGGGCCAGCCCCGCCAGCCACAGCAGCAAAGGCCCCAGCGTGGCCAGCGCAAAGGCGCGCATTGCCGCCGCCGGCGCCCCGGCGCCGCGCACCGTTTCCGTCCAGGCCAGCACCCGATCCTGCAGTCCCATCGGCGATTCCCCGTTGTCGCCCTGCATCCTGCCACGGCTTTCGGCCGAAATCATGGCGGCAGATTCGCCCATTGCCGCCCCGGCCGGCGATTGCGGCCGCTTGCGGCTTCCCCTCGGCGGCGCCTTGGGCTAGCACGGGGGCTGATGCCGCTGCACAAGGGCCGCCCATGTCGTTCTTCGGAAAGCTCAAGGAACGCTTGTTCAAATCCTCGTCCCGCCTGTCGGAGGGGCTGGACGACATCGTGGCCGACCCCGGCGCCGCCGCCCCCGCCGAGGCCGAGCCGGCGCGCCCCGGCCTGCTGGCCCGCCTGACCGGCGAAAGCGAGGCGAAGCGCCTGGTCGACGACGCGATGCTCGAAAGCCTGGAAGACCTGCTGATCCGCGCCGACATGGGGGTGGATACGGCGGCCCGCGTCACCGCCAACATCGCCGAAGGCCGCTTTGGGCGCCGCATCGGCACGGCCGAACTGCGCGCAGCACTGGCCGGCGAAATCGCCCGCATCCTCGAACCCGTGGCCCGCCCGCTGCCGCTATACCCGCAAAAGCCGCAAGTGGTGCTGGTGGTGGGGGTGAACGGCTCGGGCAAGACCACCACCATCGGCAAGCTGGCCAGCCAGTTCCGCGCCGCCGGCAAGTCGGTGGTGATCGCCGCAGGCGATACCTTCCGCGCCGCGGCGGTGGAACAGTTGCAGGTCTGGGGCACCCGCGCGGGCGTGCCGGTGCTGACGGCGGCGCAAGGGTCGGATCCGGCCAGCCTTGCGCACGATGCGCTGACCCGTGCCCGCGCCGAAGGCGCCGACCTCTTGCTGATCGACACCGCAGGCCGGTTGCAGAACCGCGCCGACCTGATGGAGGAGCTGGCCAAGATCGTGCGCGTCCTGCGCAAGATCGACCCCAGGGCACCGCACAACACGCTTCTGGTGCTGGATGCCACCACCGGGCAGAACGCGCTGAACCAGGTGGAAATCTTTCGTCAGGTCGCCGATGTCACCGGCCTGGTGATGACCAAGCTCGACGGCACGGCACGCGGGGGCGTGCTGGTGGCGCTGGCCGACCGCTTCGGCCTGCCGATCCATGCCATCGGGGTCGGCGAACAGATCGACGATCTGGCCCCCTTCGACCCGCAGGAGTTCGCCCGCGCCCTGGTAGGCGAAGGGGGCTGACGCTGACTCTGCTTGCATCTTTTGTCCGGAAACATCCCACGGGGTTGCCGATGGTTCGCCATTGGTTCAAGAACCGATCGGCAACGGGGTGTGAAACCCCCGGTTCCCCGGCCGGTCCGCTGCGATGACCGACCTGATCGTTGCCTTGCAAGGCACGCCCGAAGGGCGCACGGCCGCGCTGTGGCTGGCGCTGCTGGCGGCCTTTGCCCATGCGCTTTTCGGGGCGCTGCAAAAGGGGCAGTTCGACCCCTGGCTGATGCGCGGCGGCATCGATTCGGCCTATGCGGTCATGGCGTTGCCTGTGGCGCTGTTCGTGGTGCCCTGGCCCGAGCCCGCGATGTGGCCGGTGTTCGCCGGGGCCTTCCTGATCCATGCGGGCTACAAGACCTTGCAGGCCGCAGCCTATGCGCGGGGCGCCTATACCGTGGTCTATCCGGTGGTGCGCGGCACGGGGCCGCTGTTCACCGTGCTGGTCGCGGGCTTGATCTTCGGCGAAGTGTTCGCACCCGGCCAGTGGCTGGGGCTGGCGGTGCTGCTGGCGGGCATCTTCGGGCTGGCCGGCTGGAACCTGCGCACCGACACCGCCCGACGCGACACGATGCTGCCGGCGCTGGGGCTGGCGGTGCTGACCGGGGGGTTCGTCGCGGCCTACACGACTTACGACGCCTGGGCGATCCGCCTGCCGCCCGACCCGTTCACGTTTCTGGCGTGGTTCTTTGTCATCGACGGGCTTCTGATGCCCTGGCTTGCGCGGCGGCGACTGGCGGCCTTGCCGCGGGCGGACCTGGTGCCTTTCGTGAAAAAGGCTGTGCTGGGCGCGCTGATCGCCTATATCAGTTTCGGAGCGATGATGATCGCCACCCGCATCGGCAACGTGGGCGAGGCAGCCGTGCTGCGCGAAACCTCGACCGTGTTCGCCGCGCTGATCGGCTGGCTGGTGCTGGGCGAACGCAGCGGGCCGGCGCAGGTGGCGCTGATGGCGCTGATCGCCACCGGCGCGGTGATGGTGAAAATGGCAGGCTGAGGACCGCATGGCACAGGAACGCGACGTCAACCCCTGGGTGAAGATGGGGCTGGAACTGGGGCCCGTCATTGCCTTCTTCATCGGCTACAACCGCTGGAAGGATGACGTCTTCACCATCGCCGGCACCGACTACAACGGCTTCGTGCTGGTGACCGCGGCGTTCATTCCGCTGATGGTCGCCTCGACCCTGATCCTGTGGCGCCTGTCGGGGCACCTGAGCCGGATGCAGATCCTGACGCTGGTGCTGGTGCTAGTTTTCGGCGGGCTGACGGTGTGGCTGAACGACGAGACGTTCTTCAAGATGAAGCCCACCATCATCTATGCGATGTTCGCGGCCATCCTGGGCTTCGGCCTCATGCGCGGGCAATCCTACATGGCGGCGCTGATGGGGCAGGTGATGCCGATGCAGCCTGAAGGCTGGATGATCCTGACCCGGCGGATGACCTGGTTCTTTGCCGCGCTGGCGGTGGCGAACGAGGCGATCTGGCGGCTGATGAGCACCGACGCTTGGGTGAACTTCAAGACCTTCGGCCTGCCGCTGGCGCTGTTTGCCTTTTTCATGCTGCAAGGCGGGCTGGTGCGGCGATTCGGGCTAGACAACGGCAAGGGTTGAACGCCGCCCCCCCCCGGCCCCGGCAGGCTGCGGCGTCACAACAGATCGGCCCGCGTGATCGCGGTGACGTTCACAAGGGAGATCTCGGCCACGATCATGTTGCTATCGAACCATTGCAGCATATGCGTCACCGGATCGAAGCGGACCTGACCAGGGGCGGTCAGCGCGGCATCGCCGTTGAACACCGGGTTGAGGGTCGGCACGTCGATCCGGTCGAGGCCGGAAACGAAATCCTCGATCCGGTCGGCACTCAAACCCGACCCGGTGGTTTTGGGCGCAAACACGAACAGGTCGGCCCCCGAGCCGCCCGCCAGCGCATCGCCCCGGAAACCAGCATTCAGCGTATCGGCGCCGCCGCCGCCCCACATGGTATCGCGCCCGGACACGGCGGTGACGACGTCGTTGCCGCCCATCAGGTTCCAGGTATTGCTGACGTTGATCGCCGGTGGCACCCGGTCGGCGCTGGGCCAGGCGTTGGTGCAGTTCTCGGCCAGGTCGACGCCTTAGCAGGCTGCTGAAGAAGTCAGCCCTCGACCCGGAGTTAGGAACATGATTCACCCTTTGCACGACAACGGTGGGGGTGATGATGCGCGGGACGGACGAGGCGAGCGGGTCGCTGTTCAGCTAT
>NZ_JBKBQM010000035.1:0-37070 GCF_046292685.1 Gemmobacter sp. | reverse complement strand
GGACATGCGCGAGATCGTCGGATTTGGCGTGATGACCACCCCGGCCGTCGTGGTGGGGGGCAAGGTCGTCCACAAGGGGTCTGTCCCCACGCACGATCAGGTTGTGGCCTGGTTGGGTTAAGGGAGGCTGCCATGAATGAAGCTGTCAAAAAGGAACTGGCCGAAGCGCGCGAAGTCTGCCCGTCCACCTCGCAGCGGTTGCTCAAGGCCGGTGCTCTGCTGGTTGACGTGCGCGAGCCTGACGAGGTGGCACGGGTGGGTTATGCCGGCTGCGAGGTAGTCAATATCCCGCTCAGCCAGTTCGAGGATCGCTGGCAGGAGGTGCCGCGCGACCGCGACGTGATCCTGGCCTGCGCTGTGGGCGAACGCAGCCTGCGGGCCACCTATTTTCTGATGTATCAGGGTTATGACCGGGTGATGAACATGAAGCCCGGCATCGCCCGCTGGGTCGCCCGCGGCTTTCCCATCACCGGATCGGCCGAGGCCGTGGCTTTGTCCGAGGCTGCATCCGCGTGCTGCGCCGGGTCGGCCGAACCTGTGCCGGCGGCATCCGCCTGCGGTGGCGGCGCGGGGGCGCCCGCGAGTCCGTCGTCATGCTGCGGAGGCGGGCAGTCGTCCGCCTGTTGCTGAGGCCGGCAGAGTCCCGGCCGATCCCCGGCTTGGGCCTCAGGACCGCGACATCCGGGCGCTGTGACGATGCTGCCCGAGCGACCGGTCCATCCGGCATCATGTGCCTGAAACACCGAAACCGCGCCCCACGGCACCGCGCGGGCCGCCCTCAGCGGCCGTGACCTGGCCGAACTCGGGTGCATGCTGCAATTCCGTCAGGAAGGTCTGCGCCGCGATCGACAGATGCTTGCCGCGCGGCCAGGCAACGTGCCAGTCGCGCACCAGCGGGAACCCGGCGACCGGCAGTTCGTGCAGGACGCCATGCTCCAGCTCCAGAAGCGCCGTGCCGCGCGAGATGACCGACAGGCCCAGACCCGCGGCGACCGCCTGCTTCACCGCCTCGTTCGAGCCGAGTTCCATGCGCACCCGCGGCGCCAGCCCATGTGCGGCGAAGAACCGTTCGGCGGCGCTGCGGCTGCCCGATCCGCGCTCGCGCATGACGAAGATCTCGTCGGCAAGGCGCGCAGGCGGCACGTCGGCCTGTCCGGTCAGCGGATGGTCGGGCGGCGCGACCAGGACAAGCAGATTGCGGGCGAAGGTCCGGTGCTCGGCGTCGAGATCTTCGGGGACGGTGCCGAGGATGTAGAGATCGTCCTCGTTGGCGGCGAACCGCGCCAGAAGTTCCTCGCGGTTGCCGACCGTCAGCGCGACGTCGATGCCGGGATGGCGGCGGCAGAAGACGCCGAGGTGCCCCGGCACCTGATACTTGGCCGTCGAGACCGCGGCAATGCGCAGCCGACCGCGCGCGAGCCCGCCGAGATCGGCCAATTGCATGTCCATACGGTCGATCGCCTCGAGCACCTCGCGGGCGGTTTCGAGCACGGTCCGCCCCGCTTCGGTCAGGAAGAGCCGCTTGCCGATCCGCTCGATCAGGACATGGCCCAGGGCCGCTTCCATCTGCCTGACCTGCGTGAAGACGGCCGGCTGCGTCAGGTTCAGCGCCTCGGCCGCCCGGGTAAAGGACATCTCCTGCGCGACCGCGCGGAAGATCTGGAGCTGACGCAGGCTGATGCGCATGATAATTCATCCTGGCATAGTCTGAAAATAAAAACTATTCATTTCAGTTAAAGTGTCAAATCCGATAGCGTCCTGTTGACGGAAGGCGGAACCAGTGCCGCCCCGCGAGAGGAGGTCCAAGGATGAATGCCCTTCCCAAGAAATACGACGCCGGCGTGAAGGAATACCGCTCCACCTACTGGGAGCCGGACTACACGGTGAAGGAGACGGATGTGCTCGCCGTCTTCAAGGTCATCCCGCAGCCCGGCGTCCCGCGCGAGGAGGCTGCCGCCGCGGTGGCCGCAGAAAGCTCGACCGGAACCTGGACCACCGTCTGGACGGACCTTCTGACCGACCTCGACCATTACAAGGGTCGTGCCTATCGCATCGAGGACGTGCCGGGCCATGACGACGCCTTCTATGCCTTCATCGCCTATCCGGCCGACCTGTTCGAGGAAGGCTCGGTCGTCAACGTCTTCACCTCGCTCGTGGGCAACGTGTTCGGCTTCAAGGCCGTCCGCGCGCTGCGGCTCGAGGATGTGCGCTTTCCGATCTGGTTCGTGAAGACCTGCTTCGGCCCGCCGCACGGCATCCATGTCGAGCGCGACAAGCTGGACAAGTACGGCCGCCCGCTTCTCGGCTGCACGATCAAGCCGAAGCTGGGGCTGTCGGCCAAGAACTATGGGCGCGCCGTGTATGAATGCCTGCGTGGGGGGCTCGACTTCACCAAGGACGACGAGAACGTCAACAGCCAGCCCTTCATGCGCTGGCGCGACCGGTTCGACTTCTGCCAGGAGGCAATCGAGAAGTCCGAAAAGGAAACCGGCGAGCGCAAGGGCCACTACATGAACGTCACCGCCCCGACGGTCGAGGAGATGTTCAAGCGCGCCGAATATGCCAAGGAGCTGAAGACCCCGATCATCATGTCGGACTACATCACGCTCGGCTGGGCGGCGCACAACTCGCTTTCCAAGTGGTGCCGCGACAACGGGATGCTGCTGCACGTCCACCGCGCGATGCACGCGGTGATCGACCGCAACCCCAACCACGGCATCAACTTCCGGGTGCTGGCCAAGCTTCTGCGCCTGCTGGGCGGCGACCATCTGCATTCCGGCACCGTGGTCGGCAAACTGGAAGGCGACCGCGAGGCAACGCTGGGCTGGATCGACCTGATGCGCGACAAGTTCGTGAAGGAGGACCGCGCGCGCGGCATCTTCTTCGATCAGGACTGGGGGTCCATGCCGGGTGTCTTTCCGGTGGCCTCGGGCGGCATCCATGTCTGGCACATGCCCGCACTGGTGGCGATTTTCGGCAACGACTCGGTGCTGCAGTTCGGCGGCGGCACGCTGGGCCACCCCTGGGGCAACGCCGCGGGTGCTGCGGCCAACCGTGTCGCGCTCGAGGCCTGCGTCCAGGCCCGCAACGAAGGCCGCGCGATCGAGAAGGAGGGCAAGGACATATTGACGAACGCCGCCCGCCACAGCCCCGAACTCAAGATCGCCATGGAGACCTGGAAGGAGATCAAGTTCGAGTTCGACACGGTGGACAAGCTCGACGTGCAGCACCGCTGAGCCGCCGTTTCCCCTCCCCCTCACGGGCGGGGTCGCCCCGCCCTTGCCTTGCACAGGAACACCGACATGAGCACTGTCCAGGACTACCCCTCGCGCCTGTCCGACCCCGCCAGCCGGAAGATGGGCACCTTCTCCTACCTGCCGCCGATGACCGAGGCGCAGATCCGCAAGCAGGTGGAATGGATCGTCAAGCACGGCTGGAACCCGGGGATCGAGCACACCGAGCCGCAGTTCGCCAAGTCCAACTACTGGTACATGTGGAAGCTGCCGATGTTCGGCGAGACCGATGTGGACGCGATCCTTGCCGAGCTGAAGGCCTGCCACGAGGCCAACCCCGGCCACCATGTCCGGCTGATCGGCTATAACAACTTTACCCAGAGCCAGGGCGCCAACATGGTGATCTATCGCGGACAGCCCGTCTGACCCACCTCGCGCCGCCCCGCAGCACATCGCCGCGGGGCGGCCCTGTTGCTCTGCGCCTGACAGGTGAACCATGGACATGCAGGACGTCACCGCCCCCTTCCGCATTGCAGCCGAACCCTGGTATCGCCCCACCGCCGACGAGGTCGCGCTGTTCGCCGCCGCCTATGCCGCGCGGATGCCGGTGATGCTCAAGGGCCCCACCGGCTGCGGCAAGACCCGCTTCGTCGAGCACATGGCCTGGCGGCTGGGCCTGCCGCTGGTGACGGTCGCCTGCAACGAGGACATGACCGCCTCGGATCTCGTGGGCCGCTTCCTGCTGGATGCCGAGGGCACGCGCTGGCAGGACGGGCCGCTGACCTTCGCCGCCCGCCACGGCGCGATCTGCTATCTCGACGAGGTGGTCGAGGCGCGTCAGGACACGACCGTGGTGATCCATCCGCTGACCGACAACCGCCGCGTCCTGCCGCTGGAGAAGAAGGGCGAGCTGCTCCGGGCGCATCCGGCCTTCTTCCTCGTCATCAGCTATAACCCCGGCTACCAGTCGTTGACGAAGGATCTCAAGCAATCGACCAAGCAGCGCTTCGGAGCGCTGGATTTCACCTGGCCCGAACCCGATGTGGAGGCCGAGATCGTCGCGCACGAGGGTGGGGTGGAGGCCGCGGTCGCGCGCAAGCTGGTCGAGATCGGCGCGCGGGCGCGCAACCTAAAGGGCCACGGCCTGGACGAGGGCGTCTCCACGCGGATGCTGGTCCATGCCGCGCGGCTGATTACCGAGGGTGTGGCGCCCGTGTCGGCCTGCACGATGGCGATCACCCGGCCCATCACCGACGACCCGGACATGCGCGATGCGCTCGATGCCGCCGTCGCCACCTATTTCTGAAGCCCCGGCCGCCGTCCCTGCGATGGACGGCCTGCCGGCCGACCATGCCGACCTGCCTGCGCGCCTGCCGCCCGAGGCCCGCGCCGCCCTGGCCCGCGCCCTGCCCGAGGTGCGCCGCCGCCTGTCGCCGCGCGGGCTCGACCACTGGCTGCGCGGGGCGGATGCGCTGGTGCAGATGGGGCGCGGCGAGGCGGTGGTGCTGGCCTGGATCGACGCGGTGCCAGAGCTGGCCCGCGAGATCGGCGAGGATGCCATCCCCGAGACCGTGACAGCCTGCCTCGGCTTTGCCTCGCGCACCTCGGGCGCGGTGATCGCCCGCATCCTAGAGACCGCGCCTCTGGCGGCGCGGCGGCTGGGCGACCTTGCGCTGTTCCGGTCCTGGCTGCGGCTGATCGAACATATGCTGGCACGGGCGCCGCGCGCGCTGCGGCCGATGCTGGATCATCTCGCGCAGCTGCTCGACGTGCTGACGCTGGGCGGGCTGCGCCGCTGGGCCGACTGGGGGATCGAGGCGCACCGCACCGACCCGCCCGCGATCGAGGCTTATTTCGCGCTGGCTACCGAGACCTCGCGTGCGGTGATGCAGGCCGAGCGCAAGGGCACGCTGCTGGTCGATGTGCAACGGCGACTGGGCATGTATCTGCGCGCGCTCTGGGGGCGCGATTTCGTGCTGGTGCCGACGGCAGGCGATTTCGAGACGCGGGCCGGGCTGCGCCCCTTCGTGGCCGAGCACATGCTGCACCTGCCCGATGCGCTGGACGACTGGCAGGGCCGGCCGGGGCTGGATCTCTACCGCGCGCAGGTCGCGCATCTGGCCGCCCATCTGGCCGTGCTGCGCCGGGCGATCCCGGCCGAGGGGCTGAACGCGCTGCAGACCCTGTGCATCGGCCTGATCGAGGATGCCCGGGCCGAGGCGCTGGCCATCGCGCGCTTTCCGAACCTGCGCGCGCTCTGGGCGCCGTTCCACGGACAGACCGCCGCGGGAACCGCGGGCGTCTTCGACCGGCTTGCGCGCGTCCTGCTGACCGGGGTTGCCGAGGACGATCTGTCGGCCTCTGCGCTCGCGGCCTTCGCCGCCGCCGACCTGACCGATGCCGGGATGTCGCGCGCGCTTGGCCTCGACCTTGCCGACCGGCTGCGGGGCCTGCCGTTTTCGGCGCACAGCGACCGGCCGTCCTGCCCCTATCGCTGCGACAACCGGCTTTTGTGGGAGTTCGAGGAACTCGACTGGTCGCAGGCCGCCGGTGCAGCCCCGGCGCAGACGCGGCGCTATGTCTCGGTCTCCGAGATGGTGAACGAGGTCGAGGTCGAGACCGCGGGCGCGGATGCGCAGGAAATCTGGGTACAGGCGAGCGTGTTCTTCGACGACGACGGCACGAGCTTCAACGCGCGCGAAGGCAAGCCGCCGCTCGGCCCGCCGATCCCCTATGACGAGTTCGACCACCGGCTTCAGGCCGTCCGACCCGGCTGGGCCACGCTGCGCGAGATCCGGCCGCGGGCGGGCGACCCCGCGCAGGCCGAGGCGATCCTGGCCGACAACCGCAAGACCATCGACCGGCTGCGCCATCTGCTCGACGCGCTGCGCCCGCAAGGCACGATCCGCATCCGCAAGCTCGAAGACGGCGACGAGATCGACCTGAACGCGGCCGTAGCGGCGGCCATCGACACCCGCCTGCGCCATCAGCCGGACCGGCGGGTGATGATGCGCCTGCTGCGCAAGACGCGCGACACCGCGGTGCTGGTGCTGCTCGACCTGTCCGAAAGCACGAACGATCCGGTCGGCGCAGGCCAGACCGTGCTGGGCCTGACACAGGCGGGCTGCCTGCTGCTGGCCGAGGCGATCGACCGCGTGGGCGACCGGCTGGCCATCCACGGCTTCTGCTCGGACGGGCGCGAGAACGTGTTCTACACCCGGCTGAAGGATTTCGAACACCCCTGGGGCACGCTGGCCAAGGCGCGGATCATGGGGGCCGAGGGCCGGCTTTCGACCCGCATGGGAACCGCGATCCGCCATGCCGGCGCGCATCTGGGCCGCGTCGCGGCGGCGCGCAAGCTGCTGATCGTGCTGACCGACGGGGCGCCGGCCGATATCGACGTGCGAGATCCCTTCTACTTGCGCCATGACGCGCGCCACGCAGTCGAAGGCCTGCGGCGAGCCGGAATCCTGCCCTTCTGCCTGACGCTCGACCCGCGGGCCGACAGCTATGCCCAGCGCATCTTCGGCCCGCGCAACGTGTTGGTCCTCGACCGGGTCGAGCGCCTGCCCGAGCGCCTGCCGCGACTATACGCGACCCTTACGCGCTGAGACCGGCTGCGTCGGGCAGCTTCGGCAGGTAGCTGGCGTGCAGCGCCTCGATCCCGGCCGCGATCCGCTCGGCCGCCGGATCCGGCCCGAAGGCCTGCGGACGCACCAGATACCAGTGCCGCATCACAGGCAGGTTCGGCCCCCTCAGCAGCACAAGCCGGCCCGCACGCAGCTCGTCGGCTACCGTGTGCAGCGACAGAAAGGCGATGCCGAGCCCGGCCAGCACCGCCTGCTTGATCGTCTCGTTCGAATCCATCTCGACGATGCGGACTGCCTCGGCCTCGGCGAAGCGGTCGAGGAAGCGGTGCATCAGGATCCGCGTCCCCGACCCCGCTTCGCGCGACAGGAAGGTCTCGCCCAGCAGAGCCGTCGGGTCGAACCCGTCGGCGCCTGCCAGCGGATGATGCGGCGGCAAGACGACGCCGTGCGGGTGCGGCCCGAGCGGCGTAGCCGTGACAGCGGGGATGCGTGGCGGTCTGCCCATGACCGCAAGCGCGCAGCGTCCATGATCGAGATCGTCGATGACCGCGTCGCGGTTGCCCACCCGAAGCGTGATGTCGATGGCCGCGCAGCATTCCTGGAGCATCTGCACGAGCCGCGGCGCGAAATATCTGCCGGTCGAGACGACCGACAGCGTGACATGCCCTTGCCGCCCGGCGAACCGCGAGCCGACCCGGGCCTTCAGCTGCGACAGAATGCCCTCGACCTGATGCGCGGCCCGCAAGACCTCGGCCCCGATCTCGGTCAAGGTCATGCGTCCGGTCTGTGGCGCACGGGTCAGCACCGGCGCCCCCACGGCTGCCTCCAAGGACTTGATCTGACTGTGAATTGCTGGCGCTGTCAGCCCGATTTCCGCAGCGGCGGCTGTCAGAGACCCCTCGGCCGCGATCGCCCGCAAGGCGCGCAATTGCTTCAGGCTCAGGGCGTCGATCCGGATCAATTCAGAATTCCTGAACAGCTATCTTGGATTCTTAAATTTGTCCAAATCAGAAACCGATGCAAGAGTGTCGGCGAGAACGATGGAGGAGGAGCCATCATGCCGACTACGCTCGACACCCTCCCGCCGGGAATTGCGCCGGACCTGGCGGACACGCTCGACCGCCTGGCGAGCGTCGCGTCAGCCCTCGCATGGCGGATCGCCCGAGGTGGGCTGGACGGAGACCTGGCTGCCGGACAGGGGACAAATGCCGATGGTGACAGCCAGAAGGCGCTGGACGTCATTGCCGACGACTCCTACCGGGCCGCATTGGCGGACGGTGCCGTGCGTCACTATGCGTCCGAGGAACAGGACGACGTCTGCACGCTGAACCCTGCCGGAACGCTGGCCGTCGCCATCGACCCGCTCGACGGGTCCTCGAACATCGACACCAACGTTTCGATCGGAACGATCTTCGGCATCTATCCGGCGGCCGCGGACCCGTCGGACAGTTTCCTGCGCCCAGGCCGCGACCTGTTGGCGGCAGGCTATGCGATCTTCGGCCCTCAGTGCTGCTTCATGGTCTGCGCCGGCGGTGCCGTACTGAAATATGTGCTGGACCCGGCGACCCGGCGCTTCGCGCGGAGCGGCGAGGTGCAGCCGATCCCACGCGAGTCGACGGAATACGCCATCAACGCCTCGAACTACCGCCACTGGCCCGCGCCCATCCGCGCCTACGTCGATGACCGCGTGGCCGGCAGCGAAGGGCCGACCGGGCGGAACTTCAACATGCGGTGGATCGCCAGTCTGGTGGCCGAAACGCACCGCATCCTGACCCGGGGCGGCATCTTCCTATATCCGGCCGACAGCCGGAAGGGCTATGAGTCGGGGCGCCTGCGGCTCGTCTACGAATGCGCCCCGATCGCCTTCCTTGTCGAGGCCGCCGGCGGCATGGCGAGCACCGGGACCGACCGGATCCTCGACATCGTCCCCGAACGTTTGCACGCCCGCACCCCCTTCGTCTTCGGCAGCGCGAACAAGGTGTCGCGGGTGGCGACCTATCACGACCTGCCCGCGCAGGAAATCTCGGCACTGTTCAACAAGCGTGGCCTGTTCAGGGGGCAAGACTCATGAGCAAGAAATTCCCCATCATCAGCGTCGTCGGCTCCTCCGGTGCCGGCACCTCGACGGTGAAGAACACCTTCGACCAGATCTTCCGCCGCGAGGGCATCAAGGCGGTCTCGATCGAGGGCGATGCCTTCCACCGCTACAACCGGGCCGAGATGCGCGCCGAACTCGTCAAGCGCCAGACCGAAGGCGACGGCACGTTTTCGCATTTCTCCTACGAGGCCAACGAACTGGGCGAACTCGAACGTGTCTTTCGCGAATATGGCGACAGCGGCACCGGCCGCACCCGGCACTATGTCCACGACGCGAGCGAAGCCGAACGGCACGGCGTGCCGCCGGGCGAATTCACCGCCTGGGCGCCGTTCGACAGCAATTCCGACCTTCTGTTCTACGAAGGTCTGCACGGCGCGGTGGTCAACGACCAGGTCAACCTTGCCGCGCTGGCCGATCTCAAGATCGGCGTGGTGCCGGTCATCAACCTTGAATGGATCCAGAAGATCCACCGGGATCGCGCGGCGCGCGGCTATTCGACCGAAGCCGTGACCGACACGATCCTGCGCCGGATGCATGCCTATGTGCACTGCATCGTGCCGCAGTTCTCGGAAACCGACATCAACTTCCAGCGCGTGCCGGTCGTCGATACCTCGAACCCCTTCATCGCCCGCTGGATCCCGACGCCGGACGAAAGCCTGGTGGTGATCCGGTTCAAGAACCCGCGCGGGATCGACTTTCCCTATCTCACCTCGATGATCCACGGATCCTGGATGAGCCGGGCCAACTCGATCGTCATCCCCGGCAACAAGCAGGATCTGGCGATGCAGCTGATCCTGACCCCGCTGATCGAGCGTCTGGTGACGATCGCCCGCAAGCTGCGCTGAAAGGGACACCTCATGAACGCGACCTTCCCACCTGCCGACGAAACCCTGATGGCCAACGCCATCCGCGCGCTGGCGATGGATGCGGTGCAGGCTGCCAACTCGGGCCACCCCGGCATGCCCATGGGCATGGCCGATGTCGCTGCGGTCCTGTTCAACCGCTTCGTCACGCTCGACCCGTCCTGCCCCGACTGGCCCAACCGCGACCGCTTCGTGCTTTCGGCCGGGCACGGCTCGATGCTTCTCTACGCGATCCACCACCTGCTCGGCTATGACGACATGGGGATGGACCAGCTGCGCGCCTTCCGCCAGCTCGGCAGCCGCACCGCGGGCCACCCCGAGTATGGCCACGCCAAAGGCATCGAGGTGACAACCGGCCCGCTCGGCCAGGGCATTGCCACGGCCGTGGGCATGGCGCTGTCCGAACGCCTCGGGCGGGCGCGGTTTCCCGAGCTGATCGATCACAATGTCTGGGTGATCGCCGGGGACGGCTGCCTGATGGAAGGGATCAGCCACGAGGCGATCGACCTGGCCGGGCATCTCGGGCTCGGCCGGCTGAACGTGCTGTGGGACGACAACCGCATCACCATCGACGGCGATACCGACATCGCCACCTCGACCGACCAGATGGCGCGCTTCGCCGCCGCGGGCTGGCATGTGCTGACCTGCGATGGCCACAACCGGACCGAGATCGCCGACGCGATCACGGCCGCCAAGGCCGATCCGCGCCCCAGCCTGATCGCCTGCCGCACGATCATCGGATATGGCGCCCCGAACAAGCAGGGCAGCCATGACGTGCACGGCGCCCCCCTGGGCGCGGCCGAGGTCGCGGCGGCGCGTGAGCGTCTGGGCTGGCCCCATGCCCCCTTCGAGATCCCGCAAGACATCTATGCCGCATGGCACCGCATCTCTGCCCGCGGGGCCGAAGCCCGGAAGGCCTGGAACAACCGCCTCGCAACCCATCCCCGGGCCGCCGATCTGCGCGCCCTGATCGCGCGGGATCCGGCGCCGCTGTCCTCCGCCATGACTGCCTTCAAGGCGCAGCTTCTGGCCGAACGGCCCAAGGTCGCCACCCGCAAGGCCAGCGAGATGGCCCTGGGTGTGGTCAACGCCGCGCTACCCTTCACCATCGGCGGGTCGGCCGACCTCACGGGGTCGAACCTGACGAAATCGAAGGGCCAGGTCTCGGTCACGCCGCAGGATTTCTCGGGCAGCTACATCCACTACGGCGTGCGCGAGCACGGCATGGCTGCGGCGATGAACGGCCTTGCGCTCTCGGGTCTGTTCCGACCCTATGGCGGCACTTTCCTTGCCTTCGCCGACTATTGCCGACCTGCCATCCGGCTTGCGGCGCTGATGGGCGTGCCGACGATCTTTGTCATGACGCATGACAGCATCGGCCTGGGCGAGGACGGCCCGACCCATCAGCCGGTCGAGATCCTGGCCTCGCTTCGGGCCATCCCGAACCTGACCGTGCTGCGCCCCTGCGACGCGGTCGAGACCGCCGAGGCCTGGGAAATCGCGCTCGGCGTCACCGAGGGGCCGGTGCTGCTGGCGCTGAGCCGGCAGAACCTGCCCACCCTGCGCACCGACGCAGCCGAGAACCTGACCGCCCGCGGCGCCTATGTGTTGCGCGATACGGCCGACCGGCAGGTGACGCTGGTCGCCACCGGATCCGAGGTGGAAATCGCCATGGCCGCCGCCGACCTGCTGGCGGCCGACGGGATCCGCGCGGCCGTGGTCAGCGCGCCGAGCTTCGAGCGCTTCGCGGCGCAGGACGCGGGCTATCGCGCCGGCGTGCTGGGCGAGGCACCGCGCGTCGGCGTCGAGGCCGCCATCCGTCAGGGTTGGGACGGCCTTTTGCGCCACACCGACGGTTTCGTGGGGATGACGGGCTTCGGGGCCTCGGCCCCGGCGCCCGCGCTCTACGCCCATTTCGGCATCACGGCGCAAGCCGTGGCCGCCAGGGCAAAATCGCTGATCTGAGGACACCAACATGACTGTAAAGGTTGCCATCAACGGCTTCGGCCGCATCGGACGAAACGTGCTGCGCGCCATCGTGGAATCCGGCCGCACCGATATCGAGGTCGTTGCGATCAACGACCTCGGCCCGGTCGAGACCAACGCCCATCTGGTGCGGTTCGACTCGGTCCACGGCCGCTTCCCCGGCGCCGTCGCCACCGGCCCCGACTGGATCGACGTGGGCCGTGGCCCGATCCGCGCCACCGCCCTGCGCAACCCCGCCGACCTGCCCTGGTCGGACGTGGACATCGTGATGGAATGCACCGGCATCTTCACCTCGAAGGAGAAATGCCAGGCGCATCTGTCCACCGGCGCCCGGCGCGTGCTGATCTCGGCCCCGGGCGACGGGGCGGACAAGACCATCGTCTATGGCGTGAACCACCACACGCTGACCCGCGACGACATCGTGGTGTCGAATGCATCCTGCACGACGAACTGCCTGTCGCCCGTGGCCAAGGTGCTGAACGACGCGATCGGCATCGAGAAGGGGATGATGACCACCATCCATTCCTACACCGGCGACCAGCCGACGCTCGACACGATGCACAAGGATCTCTACCGCGCCCGCGCCGCGGCGCTGTCGATGATCCCGACATCGACGGGGGCGGCCAAGGCCGTGGGCCTGGTGCTGCCCGAACTCAAGGGCAAGCTCGACGGCTTCGCGATCCGCGTGCCCACGCCGAATGTCAGCGTGGTGGACCTGAAGTTCATTGCCCGACGCGCCACCTCGGTCGAGGAGGTCAACGCAGCCATCCGGACCGCAGCCGAAGGCCCGATGAAGGGCATCCTCGGCTATACCGCCTTCAAGAACGTCTCCGCCGACTTCAACCACGATCCGCATTCGAGCGTGTTCCACATGGACCAGACCAAGGTCATGGACGGCACCTTCGTATCGGTCCTGTCCTGGTACGACAACGAATGGGGCTTTTCGAACCGCATGGCCGACACCGCGGTCGCCATCGGGAGGCTGCTGTGATCCGGTCGGTGTCCGATGTCGAAGCGGCCGGCCGGCGGCTCGTGGTGCGGGCCGACTTGAACGTGCCGATGGAAGGAGGCCGCGTCAGCGACGCGACCCGCATCACCCGCTTTGCCGAAGGCATGAAACCGCTGCTGGCCAGGGGCGTGTCGCTGGTGATCCTGTCGCATTTCGGCCGGCCGAAGGGCAAGCCGGATCCGGCCTTCAGCCTGCGCCCGTTGCGCGACGACCTCGCGCGCGCGCTCGGCTGCCCCGTGCGCTTCGCAACCCTCGACGCAGCGGCGGACGAGGCCGCGCGGCTGAACCCCGGCCAGGTGCTTCTGGTCGAAAACCTGCGCTTCGAGCCCGGAGAGGAAAGCAACGACAAAGCCCTGGCGCGGCGTCTGGCGGCTCTGGGCGATGTCTATGTGAACGACGCCTTCTCCTGCGCGCATCGCGCCCATGCCTCGACCGAGGCGATCGCCCATCTGATGCCGGGCGTTGCCGGACCGCTGATGACCGAGGAACTGAGGGCCCTGACGCAGGCGTTGGAACAGCCCGCGCGCCCCTCGGTCGCCATCGTCGGGGGCTCCAAGGTCTCGACCAAGATCGCGGTGCTCAAGAACCTCGTGGGCAAGGTCGATCACCTGATCGTCGGCGGCGGCATGGCCAACACGTTCCTCTTTGCCGAGGGCGCGCCGATGGGCCGGTCGCTGCACGAGGCCGACCAGATCGGCACGGTGCGCGAGATCCGGGCGCTCGCGGCGCAGTCGGGCTGCTCGATCCATCTGCCCGCGGACGCGGTCGTCGCGCGCGCGTTCGAGGCCCATGCTGCCTGCGAAACCGTGCCGGCCACCGCCTGTCCGGCGGATGCGATGATCCTCGATGCCGGCCCGCAGGCGGTGGCCGAGTTCACCACCGTGCTAGAAGGGGCGCGCACGATCCTTTGGAACGGGCCGCTCGGCGCCTTCGAGATGCCGCCCTTCGATGCCGCCACCATGGCCCTGGCGCGGGTTGCGGCAGAGCTCACGCGCGGCGGCACCTGCGTCTCGGTCGCGGGCGGCGGCGACACGGTGGCGGCGCTCAATGCCGCAGGCGTGGCCGACCGGTTCACCTATGTCTCCACCGCCGGCGGCGCCTTCCTCGAATGGCTCGAAGGGCGCACCCTGCCGGGTGTCGCCGCTCTCATGCAGAACGAAAGGGTCTGATCCATGGCACTCATCACGCTGCGCCAACTGCTCGACCATGCCGCCGAGCATGGCTATGGCGTTCCCGCCTTCAACATCAACAACATGGAACAGGGCCTGGCGATCATGGAGGCCGCCAAGGCCTGCGACGCCCCTGTCATCATCCAGGCCAGCCGCGGCGCGCGGTCCTATGCCAACGACATCATGCTGGCCAAGATGATCGAGGCGCTGGCTGCGATCTATCCCGAGATTCCGCTTTGCATGCACCAGGACCACGGCAACAACGAGGCCACCTGCCTGTCGGCCATCAGGCACGGCTTCACCAGCGTCATGATGGACGGCAGCCTGATGGCCGATGCCAAGACCCCGGCGAGCTACGACTACAACGTGGCCATCACCGCCCGCGTGGCGGAGATGGCGCATTGGGTCGGCGCCTCGGTCGAGGGCGAACTGGGCGTTCTGGGATCGCTCGAGACGGGGCAGGGCGAGGCCGAGGATGGCCACGGCGCGGAAGGCGCGCTCGACCACAGCCAGCTTCTGACCGACCCCGACCAGGCGGTGGAGTTCGTCGGCAAGACCAAGGTCGATGCGCTGGCCATCGCCTGCGGCACAAGCCACGGCGCCTACAAGTTCAGCCGCCAGCCCACCGGCGACATCCTGGCGATGAACGTGATCGAGGAGATCCACAAGCGGCTGCCCAACACCCACCTCGTGATGCACGGCTCGTCCTCGGTGCCGCAGGATCTGCAGGACATCATCAATGCCCACGGCGGCGAGATGCCCCAGACCTTCGGCGTGCCGGTCGAGGAAATCGTGCGCGGCATCCGCCACGGCGTGCGCAAGGTGAACATCGACACCGATTGCCGCATGGCGATGACCGGGCAGTTCCGCAAGGTCGCGATGCAGAACCCGCGCGAGTTCGACCCGCGCAAGTTCCTCAAGCCCGCCATGGACGCGATGCGCGATCTGTGCAAGGCGCGGCTCGAGGCCTTCGGGACCGCGGGCAACGCCTCGAGGATCAAGGTGATCCCGATGGACGAGATGGCCCGCCGCTACAGGGCCGGAACGCTCTGACCCCCCGCTCAGCCCAGGAGGCCCCCATGCCTTTCGACCGCCGCATCCGCATCGCGCCCTCGATCCTGTCCGCCGATTTCGCCGACTTCGGCCGCGAGATCCGCGCCGTCGAGGATCAGGGCGCCGACTGGGTGCATGTGGACGTGATGGACGGCCATTTCGTGCCCAACCTCACCTTCGGGCCGCCCGCCGTCGCGGCTTTCCGTCGTCATGTGACAACGGTGATGGACGTGCACCTGATGATCGCGCCGGTCGATCCCTGGATCGAGGCCTATGCGAAGGCCGGCGCCGACATCCTGACCGCGCATGTCGAGGCAGGCCCGCACATCCACCGCACGCTGCAGGCGATCCGGGGCGCGGGGATGAAGGCGGGCGTGGCGTTGAACCCCGGGACCCCGGCCGAGGCGGTGGCGCATCTGCTGGACCTTGCCGACCTTGTCTGCGTGATGACGGTGAACCCAGGCTTCGGCGGGCAGAAATTCATCGACATGAGCGGCAAGGTCCGCGCCCTGCGGGTGATGATCGGCGACCGGCCCATCCACATCGAGATCGACGGTGGGATGGACCCCGCGACCGCGCCGCTGATGGCGGCGGCGGGGGCGGATGTTCTGGTGGCGGGCTCGGCGGTGTTCCGGGGCGGGTCGGTCGCCGACCCCGCCCCCTATGGCGCCAATATCCGCGCGATCCGCGCGGCAGCCGAGGCGGCCGTCTAGATGGCGGTGCAAGCTCTCATCTTCGACGTGGACGGCACGCTGGCCGAGACCGAGGAACTCCACCGTCGCGCCTTCAACGAGGCCTTTGCCGCGGCCGGGCTGGGCTGGAACTGGAGCCGCGGGGACTATCGCAGACTTCTGACGACCACAGGCGGAAAGGAGCGCATCGCCCGCCATGTCGCCGAGATCGGCGCCGATCCGGCGCGGTTCGACATCCCCGCGCTGCACCGCACCAAGACCGACCGCTACACGGCGCTGGTGCAGGCGGGCGCCATCGCCCTGCGGCCCGGTATCGCGGCCCTCATCGACCGCGCGCAGGCGCGGGGCCTGCGGCTCGCGATCGCCACCACGACGAGCCGGCCCAATGTCGATGCGCTGATCGCCGCCACCCTCGGCCAACCGGCGGCAAGGGTCTTCGAGGTTCTTGCCTGCGGCGACGATGTGCCCCGCAAGAAGCCCGCCCCCGATGTCTATCTTCTGGCGCTGGAGCGGCTCGGCCTGCCCGCATCCGCAGCACTCGCCTTCGAGGACAGCCGCAACGGCCTGCGCGCGGCCCTGGCGGCCGGCCTGCGCTGTATCGTTTCGCCGTCTTGCTACACCGATGGCGAGGATTTCTCCGGTGCCGCCTCTGTGGTGGATGAATTCGACCGGCTGGATCCGGGAGTGCTGGCATGACGCAGGCTACCGCCTCTCGCGGCACGGCACCGCTCCGCTTGGGCGCTATCGTCTTCGATCTCGACGGGACCCTGGTGGATTCCGCGCCCGACCTGCACCGCGCCTTGAACCTGGTCCTCGAGGCCGAGGGGGCCGCTCCGGTCAGCCTTGCGGAAACCCGCGGTTTCATCGGGCACGGGATTCCCAATCTGGTCAACGCGGCCCGCGCGAGCCGGGGCATCGCTCCGGCACGTCAGGCCGCGATGACAGAAGCGATGTTCGCCCACTACCTGATGTCGCCTGCCGGCCTGTCCCGCCTTTACGAGGAAGTGCCGGAAACGTTGCGCCTGCTGCGCGACCGGGGTCATCCGCTCGGCCTGTGCACCAACAAGGCGCTGGTCCCCACCCAAGCCATCCTTGCCGCGCTCGGGCTTGCGGAGGTCTTCGATGTGGTGGTTGCGGGGGACAGCCTTGCGCAGAAGAAGCCCGATCCGGCGCCGCTTCTGGCGGCCTTCGCTCCGCTCGGACGGCCGCTTCTCTATGTCGGCGACAGCGAGGTCGATGCCGAAACCGCAGCGCGGGCGGGGATCGCCTTTGCCTTGCACACGAAGGGCTATCGCAAGACACCGGTAAACGACCTGGCGCATGCCTTCGCCTTCGACAGCTACGAAGCGCTGCGCGACCATATCCTCGGGATGCAGGACGCCGCTGGACGGCGCGCAGGTCGATAACGTCATGGTCTACGTGGTCTTCGTCATCGATGTCTTCACCCGAAAGATCGTGGGCTGGCGCGTTTCGACATCGATGACCACGAGCTTCGTGCCGGACGCCCTGAACCGGGCGATCTGCCAGCGGTGCCCAACAGGCGGCAGGTTGATCCATCACTCCGACCGCGGCAGCCAGTATCTGTCCATCCGCCACACCGAGCGCCTGGCTGATGCAGGCATCGACACCTCGGCGGGCAGCATGGGCGACAGTTACGACAACGCGTTGGCCGAGAGTATCATCGGCCTGTTCAAGACCGAGGTCATCAACTTCCTCGGCCCCTGGAAATCCATGGCACAGGTCGAGTGGGAGACCCTGCAATGGGTCAGCTGGCATAACAACGAGCACCTCCACAGCGCCATCGGTCATAGGCGGCCGCAAGAAGTGGAGGAGGCGTTTCACGCACAGAGGAACACCCTCGAAAAAGCCGCGTAGCTTTTGAACAAAGAAACCTCTCGGATACCCGGGGCGATTCAGCCCACAGCGGCAGCCTGATCCAGCAGGCCCGCGCCGAACCTAAAGGTGACGATCAGCGCCGGCTACACCACTCAACGGGACAGCATCCTGATTCAACCATCCTATACCCGAACCGGTGGCGGCGTAGCCAAGGCGGAAAACCACGCGGAAAACGCCCGGAACCTGTTCAGATCGATCGAGCCCCCCGGCAGTGCATTCCGGAGACCAAGATTTGTCAGAAGTCCCCCCGGTCCCGGCCGGGGCTGGCCCTCCAGAGCTGTGGGGCGGAAAAAAGCCGCCCGGGCGGGGGACCGGGCGGCGGCAAGAGGGCGGCAAAAGGCGGTCGGCGGGGGAAGGGCTTATTCCGCCGCGCGGGCCGCGGGGTTGTTGGGGTGGGTCGTCCAGTTGGCGTAGTCGCCCACCACCTTGCCGGTGCGCGGGTCCACGCTGCCCTTGGGCAGTTCGACCATGCTGATGCAGTTGTCCACCGGGCAGACATCGACGCAGAGGTTGCAGGCGACGCATTCGGCGTCGTTCACCTCGAACACGCGGCCGGGCTTCATCCAGATGGCCTGGTGGCTGGTATCCTCGCAGGCGGCATAGCAGCGGCCGCACTTGATGCAGGCGTCCTGGTCGATGCGGGCCTTGGTGACGTAGTTGAGGTTCAGATCCTGCCACTCGACAAAATTCGGCACCGCGCGGCCCACAAGGTCGGACAGCGCCATGCCCTTTTCATCCAGATACTGCGACAGGCCGGAAATCATTTCCTGCACGATCTTGAAGCCATAGGTCATGGCGGCTGTGCAGACCTGCACGTTGCCCGCCCCCATCGCCAGGAACTCGGCCGCGTCGCGCCAGGTGGTGACGCCGCCGATGCCCGAAATCGGCAGGCCGCGGGTTTCGGAGTGGCGCGCGATCTCGCCCACCATGTTCAGCGCGATGGGCTTGACCGCCGGGCCGCAATAGCCGCCGTGGCTGCCCTGGCCGTCGATCATCGGGAAAGGCGAGAAATGGTCGAGATCGACGTTGGTGATCGACTTGATGGTGTTGATTAGGCTGACGGCATCGGCCCCGCCGCGTTTCGCCGCCATGGCCGGCGGCAGGATCGAGGTGACGTTGGGCGTGAGTTTGACGATGCAGGGCATCCGGCTGTATTGCTTGACCCAGCGCGTGACCATCTCGATGTATTCGGGCACCTGGCCCACGGCGCTGCCCATGCCGCGTTCGGCCATGCCGTGCGGGCAGCCGAAGTTCAGTTCCACCCCGTCGGCCTCGGTATCCTCGATCTGCTTGAGGATGGCCTTCCAGCTGTCTTCCTCGCACGGGACCATGAGCGAGATGACCAGCGCGCGGTCGCGCCACTTGCGCTTGACCTCCTTGATCTCGCGCAGGTTCACCTCCAGCGGGCGGTCGGTGATGAGCTCGATGTTGTTCAGGCCCAGCAGGCGGCGGTCGGCGCCCCAGATCGCGCCATAGCGGGGGCCGTTGACGTTGACGATGGGCGGGCCTTCGGCGCCCAGCGTTTTCCACACCACGCCGCCCCAGCCGGCCTGAAAGGCGCGTTCGACGTTGTATTTCTTGTCGGTCGGCGGCGCCGAGGCCAGCCAGAACGGGTTGGGGGACTTGATGCCGATGAAGTCGCTGGCGAGGTTGGCCATGTCATGCTCCGTGTTGGGAAGCGCGCGCTTGCGGGGCGGCGGACCCCGTGCGCTGCGTCGGTTTGGTGCGGTAGGCGGGGATCAGACCCCGAGGTAATGCCAGAACCAGGCCAGCAGGCTGCCGCCCAGCTCGCCCGTCATGGGAATGGCCCAGGCCCAGGCGACGGCGCCCGCAAGGTTGACGGCCTGAAACCGCCAGAACCCCATGCCCGAAAGCCCGGCCCACAGAAAGACGACCGCCCGCAGCGGCCCGAAGAAATGCCCCGCCGGCACCGCCAGCAGGCCCCAGCGGGCAAAGGCGGCCTGCGCCCGGTCGGCCAGCGCGGGGTGGTTGCACAGCGGCCAGAGCCGCAGGATGCGCGGCCCGAAGCGCCGCCCGAGCCACCAGCTGAAGCTGGAGCCGACCAGCGCCCCCGCCACCGCCCCGCCCCAGATCGGCAAGAGCGGGAAGGCCCCGGTCGAGGCCGCCGCCCCCACCGCCATCAGCAGCGCGGTCGAGGGGATCAGCACCGACAGGAAGGCCGTGGTTTCGGCCGCCGCGAACAGTGCCGCCAGCACGGGCGCCAGCGCCGCATGTGCGGTCAGAAACTGTGTCACCTGGTCCAAGCCGGCCCCTTGCAGACGCGTTGCGCACGCCAGATGGGGTGCGGCCCGGCCGGACGGAAGGGGGGGGACGCAGGGTCATGACGCGGTCGTGAGCGCGGCGTGAATCGCCTCGGCCGCATCGCGGCCCTGGGCGACGGCGGTGACGGTCAGATCCTCGCCCCCGCCGGTGCAGTCGCCGCCGGCCCAGACGCGGGCAAGCGGTGTGGCGGCCAGCTTGGACCCATCGCGCGCGAGGCCATCGGGCACGCCGTCGAGCCGCTGGCCGATGGCCTTGAACACCTGGTCGGCCTTGAGGGTAAAGGTTTCCGCCCCCGGCTTGCCATCGACCGCATAGGCGAATTCCACCGCCTCGGCCTTGCCGTTTCCGAGGATGCGCAGGGGCACGGCGTTGAACACCAGTTTCACCCCGGCCTGGGCGGCGTGGTCCTGTTCGTAGCCGCTGGCGCTCATCCGCTCGCGGCCGCGGCGGTAGACCATGGTGACGTTCTCGGCCCCCAGCAGCCTGGACTGGACGGCGGCGTCCACCGCCGTCATGCCGCCGCCGATCACGACGACGTCGCGCCCCACCGGCAGGGCGGTCAGGTCGGCCTGGCGCAGTTCGGCGATGAAATCCACCGCGTCGCGCACGCCGGGCAGGTCTTCGCCCGGGATGCCGAGCGCGTTGACCCCGGAGAGCCCGATGCCGAGGAACACCGCGTCGTGGTCGGCGCGCAAGGCATCGAGGCTGATGTCGCGCCCCAAGGCCTTGCCGGTGTGCAGGGTGATGCCGCCGATGGACAGCAGCCATTCCACCTCGGCCTGGGCAAAGCCGTTGGTGGCCTTGTAGGCGGCGATACCGTATTCGTTGAGCCCGCCGGGCTTGGGGCGCGCCTCGTAGATCGTCACGTCGTGGCCGTGCATCGCCAGGCGGTGCGCGCAGGCCAGGCCCGCCGGCCCCGCGCCCACCACCGCCACGCGCTTGCCGGTGGAAGGCGCACGGGTATAGGGCTGGCCCTTGGGCATGGCGGTATCGGTGGCAAAGCGCTGCAGGCGGCCGATTTCCACCGGCTTGCCTTCGGCGGCCTCGCGCACGCAGGCCTGTTCGCACAGGGTTTCGGTCGGGCAGACGCGGGCGCACATGCCGCCGAGGATGTTCTGGTCCCAGATGGTGCGGGCCGCGGCCTCGGGCGTGCCGGTGGCGATCTGGCGGATGAACAGCGGGATGTCGATGCCGGTGGGGCAAGCGGTGATGCAAGGCGCATCGTGGCAGAAATAGCAGCGGTCGGCGGCCACGCGCGCCTCGTGCGCGTCGAAGGGCGGTTCGACATCGGCGAAGTTGCGGGCGATGGCATCGGCGGGCAGACGCCCGGGCACGATGCCGGGCGCAAGCTGGCTGTTGGACACTGGGGCCTCCCTTGGGCGCTTTTGTTTGCAACAGGCTGCCACAGCCGCAAATTTTATCAAGCGGTAAATTTTCATCGCCACGCATTCGCGCCCGGTTTGCCCGGCGGCAAGGCGGCCTCACGACAAACTGCACGCATCTGCGGCTTTTCACGGCCCGCAACCGCGCGTATATAACGCCCAGGCCCCAGCGCGGGCGACCACAGAACAGGGGCGCAAGGCCCCGCCCGCCAGCGCCGTCCGGGCGCCGGGAACCGATCGAGGACGGTATGACCAAGCACAACCACGAGGCCGACGTGGCCTTCATCCAGGCCCTTGCGGAACTGCTGAACAAGAACGAACTCACGGAACTGGCCGTCAAGCGCGAGTATGGCGAGGATGACAGCCTGGAAGTGCGCGTGGTCAAGCAGGCGACGGTGGTGCAGCAGGCCGCCCCGGTGACCTATGCCGCGGCCCCCGCCCCAGCCCCGGTTGCCGCCGCAGCGCCTGCGGCCGCCCCGGCCGCCGCTGCCCCTGCCAGCCCCGAAGACCCCGCGCAGCACCCCGGCGCCGTCACCTCGCCCATGGTGGGCACGGCCTATCTGGCGGCCGAGCCGGGGGCCGCGCCCTTTGTCGCCATCGGCAGCGTGGTGGCCGAAGGCCAGACGCTGATGATCATCGAGGCAATGAAGACCATGAACCACATCCCCGCCCCGCGCGCGGGCACGGTCAAGCGCATCCTCGTTACCGATGGCACCCCGGTGGAATACGGCGCCCCCCTGATGATTGTGGAATGAGGCGGGCATGTTCGACAAGATCCTGATCGCCAACCGCGGCGAAATCGCCCTGCGGGTCATCCGCGCCGCCCGGGAAATGGGGATCAAGTCGGTGGCGGTGCATTCCACGGCCGACTCGGACGCAATGCATGTGCGCATGGCCGATGAATCGGTCTGCATCGGCCCGGCCCCCAGTTCGGAAAGCTACCTCAACAAGGCGGCGATCATCTCGGCCTGCGAGATCACCGGCGCGCAGGCGGTGCACCCGGGCTATGGCTTCCTGTCGGAAAACGCGGCCTTCGCCCAGGCGCTGGAGGACCACGGCATCACCTTCATCGGCCCCAGCGCGGAACACATCCGCATCATGGGCGACAAGATCACCGCCAAGGAAACCGCCAGGGCGCTGGGGATTCCGGTGGTGCCGGGGTCGGACGGCGGGGTGCCCGATTTCGACAGCGCCAGGCGCGTGGCGGCCGAGATCGGCTATCCGGTCATCATCAAGGCCACCGCCGGCGGCGGCGGGCGCGGCATGAAGGTGGCGCGCGACGCGGGCGAGCTGGAAGTGGCGTTCCGCACCGCCCGCAGCGAGGCCAAGGCCGCCTTCGGCAACGACGAGGTCTATATCGAGAAATACCTCCAGCGCCCGCGGCATATCGAGATTCAGGTGTTCGGCGACGGCAAGGGCAAGGCCGTGCATCTGGGCGAGCGCGACTGTTCGTTGCAGCGCCGCCACCAGAAGGTGTTCGAGGAGGCGCCCGGCCCCTGCATCACCCCGAAGATGCGATCCGAGATCGGCGAGGTCTGCGCCGCCGCGATGCGCAAGATCAGCTACATCGGGGCGGGCACCATCGAGTTCCTCTATGAGGACGGGCATTTCTACTTCATCGAGATGAACACCCGCTTGCAGGTGGAACACCCGGTGACCGAGGCGATCTTCGGCGTGGATCTGGTGCGCGAGCAGATCCGGGTGGCCGCAGGGATGCCGATGTCGTTCGGGCAATCGGACCTGGAGGTGAACGGCCACGCGATCGAGGTGCGGATCAACGCGGAAAAGCTGCCGAACTTTTCGCCTTGCCCCGGCAGGATCAGCCAGTATCACGCGCCGGGGGGCCTTGGCGTGCGGATGGACAGCGCGATCTACGACGGCTACCGCATTCCGCCTTACTACGACAGCCTGATCGGCAAGCTGATCGTGCATGGCCGCGACCGGCCCGAGGCGCTGGCGCGCCTGCACCGGGCCCTGGGCGAGCTGATCGTGGACGGGGTCGATACCACCATCCCGCTGTTCCGCGCGCTGCTGGCCGAACCCGATATCCAGCACGGCGACTATTCCATTCACTGGCTGGAACAATGGCTGGCGCGTCAATTCGGCGGATAAGGCGCACTCGTCCGCATTTTCTGTCCGAAAATATCCCGGGGTCCGGGGCAGCGCCCCGGGGGCTGGCCGGGTTCCCGACGGCAGGGTTTGGGCCGCGGGCCCTGCAATGCGCCTGACGGCAGCGCATCTGTTGCGCGCCTATGCCATGGGGATCTTTCCCATGGCCGAAAGCCGCGACGACCCCGAGGTGCACTGGGTCGATCCGCGCCGCCGCGGGGTGATGCCGCTGGAGGGGTTCCACATCTCGCGCAAGCTGGCGCAGGCGATCCGCCGCGGCGGCTATGAGGCGCGGGCCGACACCGCCTTTGACGCGGTGGTGCGGGCCTGCGCGGCGCGCGCGGAAACCTGGATCAATGCCACCATCCACAACCTCTATCTGGACCTGCACCGCCACGGCTTTGCCCACAGCCAGGAAATCTGGCGCGAGGGGCGGCTGGTGGGCGGGGTTTACGGGGTGGTGCTGGGGCGGGCGTTCTTTGGCGAAAGCATGTTTTCGGCGGAAACCGGCGGGTCCAAGCTGGCGCTGGCGCATCTGGTGGCGCGGTTGCGCGCCGGCGGCTTCGTGCTGTTCGACACGCAGTTCCTGACCCCGCATCTGGCCAGCCTGGGCGCGGAGGAAATTGCGCGCGCCGAATACCACCGGCGCCTGGCGGCGGCGCTGGAAGGGCAGGCCGACTGGAACCCCATCCCCCTGCCCGGCCCGCTGGACCCGCCCCGCGGCTGAGCGCCGGCGCGGGCGTCAGGCCATTTTCTTGAGGTAGGTCCAGGTCGCCACGCGGGCGTTGCGCGACACGCAGAAGGTTTCGGCATCGCCCAGGTATTCGAAGCCGGCGTTGGTCAGCACCCGGGCCGAACCGGGGTTGTCCTGGAACACGGCGGCAAAGACGGTGCGGTCGTTGTGCGGGTTGGCCGCCAGCAGCGCCTTGACCGCCTCGGACGCGATGCCGGTGTTCCAGAACGCCGGGGCGACCCAGTAGCCGATTTCGGATTGCCCGCGATCCATCCGCTTGAGGCTGACGACGCCCAGCACCTCGGGCAGGCCATGCGCGCTGCCGTCGATGACCCAGACATCCTCGACCCGGTCGGGGGCGAGGGCGCGGGCGATATAGGCCTCGGTCGCGCCGGGGGGCAAGGGATGGGGGATGGACGAGGTCATGCCCGCAACCCGTTTGTCGCCCGCATACATGGCCAGCAGCCCGGCATCCGAACGGCGCAGGCCGCGCAAGGTGAACCGCCCGGCGGCGATCTGGGGCACGGTATCGATCACGTCCATCTTCATCGCTTCCTCCCGAAAAGCGAAAGGGAGACCCTTTCAAGGTGGGCTTTCGCCCGGCCGGGCGCAAGTCCCCCGGGCGTCGGACAAACTGTGCCGCAATCCGGGCCAATGCCCGGAAATGCGAACGGGGGGCCGGCTTTGCTGCCGACCCCCCGCTTACAAGGCGAATGTAAAGGTTCGGCTTACTCGGCGGCCTCCGCAACCGGGAGAACCGAAATGAAGGTGCGGCCCTTGAGGCCCTTGCGATAGGTCACGCGGCCTTCGGTGACGGCGAAGATGGTATGGTCCTTGCCCATGCCCACGCCTTCGCCCGGGAACCAGGTCGTGCCGCGCTGGCGCACGATGATGTTGCCCGGAATGGCCTTTTCGCCGCCATAGAGTTTCACGCCCAGACGGCGACCCGCGGAATCGCGACCGTTGCGCGAGGAACCGCCAGCTTTCTTGTGTGCCATGGAAGTCGCTCCTTACTTCGCGGTTTCGTGGGCGGCACGGCGCGCGTCGGCGGTGCCGGTGGCAGCGGCCACGCCCGAGGTCTCGGCGCCCGAGGCCAGGATGTCGGTCACGCGCACCAGCGTCAGCTGCTGGCGGTGGCCGCGGGTGCGCTGCGACGAATGCTTGCGGCGGCGCTTGTGATAGCTGATGACCTTGTCGGCCTTGATCTGGTCGATCACCTCGGCCTGCACGGCGGCCCCGGCCACCAGCGGCGCACCGACGGTGACGGTTTCGCCGCCGACCATCAGGATGTCGTTGAACTGGATCTTGTCACCGGCCGAGGCGGCCAGCTTTTCCACGCGCAGCACGTCGCCCGCCTGGACCTTGTATTGCTTGCCGCCTGTCTTGAGGACCGCGAACATGGTCTTTCCTTCCTTGCGTTGCCGCGCCCTGAGGCCCCGGTTGCCCGGCGTTCGATGCCTTCGGACAGCGCGCCCCCGGCGGGGCGTCATGAGAAAACCGCAGCGGTCCGAGTCGCCTCGCCGCCGGGATGCGCGTATGTGCGGCACCCGGGGCGCAAAGTCAAGCCGCGATCAGATGTCCTGGCCTTGCAGGAACTGCGCCGCCGCAAGGCCCAGATCGCGCGAGACGGTGTCGAACACGGCATCGAAGCCGGCGAACAGCGCGCGGTTCAGCAGCTGGCCTTCGGGGGTTTCGGAAAACGCGACATAGGTTTCGAGGTCGGCATCCGACAGCGGGCGATAGGCCAGCGCCAGATAGGGCATCAGCCAGCCCACCGTTTCCTCGCGGATCTGAGGCTCTTGCGACCACAGGTCGGCCATCATTTCGGCATCGGGCAAGGTGGCATCGACCGCGCCGCCTTCGACCATGCCCTTGTAGAAGGCGAGGTTGCCGTTCAGCGCGCCGGCGACGTTCTGTTCGATCAGGTCGTTGGCCACCACCAGCCGGTCGAGCAGCGCAAGGCGGGGGTCGTCGCGGGCGACCATGTCGGCGTGGGCGGCCTCGGCGGCGTCCTTGACCGCATCGTCGAGGTAACCCTCGCGCGCGGCCAGTTCCAGCGCGACGATGCGCTTGCCCGGGTCGGCCTCGAAAAAGGCGACCATGCGCGCCACGAGCTCGGGCGCGCCGGAAAGCTCGGCCTGCAACCGCTCGGTCGCAATGGCCTCCATCCGGGCGGGGTCGTGGATGGCGGCGACGATGCCCTGCCAGCGGTCGCCGCCGCGGCCCGGAAACAGTTCGGCCTCCAGCTCGGCGCCGTAATCCAGACCTTCGGCCTGAAGCACCCGGAACAGCCGCGGCAGCTCCAGCGCGCGGGCCAGATCGGCCACCCCGGCGCCCGAGGCCGAGACCGGGGCCGCCCCCAGCGCCGCAACCGCTAGACCGATGGCAAGAAAGACGCGGCGCAGCATGGCAGCCCCCTGTTGGTATGCCCGTCGGTTGTATCGCACCCTGCAACGGCTGCCAAGCGAAGGCGGCGGCGGGCCGGACCCTGCCGGGACCGGCGGCGGAAAACCGCAAGCCGCCCGGCGCGATGCCGACGGCCGGCGCACGCCGGTTTCCACAAGCCAGACCGCCGCCATCAGCCGCGCGTCATGAGGTTTTCATGCAAGATTTAAGTGGTGCCCAGAGCCGGAATCGAACCAGCGACACGCGGATTTTCAATCCGCTGCTCTACCAACTGAGCTATCTGGGCACCGTTCAAGGGCCGCAACCCTTGTGGAAGGCGTCTTAGCCGAGGGGGGGCGGCGTGTCCAGAGGGGGTGGAAAAAAATCGACAGGCGCCACATCGGCGGCATGGCCGAGCGGCGCCGATGCCACCCACCAGGCGGGGTGGGCGCGCCGCAGCGCGGCGGCGGCGGCTTCGGCCTCGGCGCGACGGGCGAACAGGGCAAAGCAGGTTGCCCCCGAGCCGGACATGCGCGCCAGCAACGCCGCCGGCAAGGCCCGCAGCGCCGCCAGCACCGGCCCGACACCGGGCGCCACCTGCAGCGCGGCGGGCTCCAGGTCGTTGCGCTGGCCTGCAAGCCAGGCGGCCAGCGCCCGGGCATCGGGCCAGGCGGGCCAGGCAGCGGGCATGGGCGGGTTGGCCCGATGGGCCAGCGCACGAAAGACCCGGGGCGTCGGAACCTCGAGCCGCGGGTTGGCCAGCACGGCCCAGACCGGCGGCAAGGGCGGGGCCGGCTGCAACAGCTCGCCCACGCCTTGCATGCGGCAGACCCGCCCCGCCAGGCACACCGGCACATCGGCGCCAAGCCCCAGAACGGCCTGCGGCGCAGGCGCCCCCCCGCCGTGCAGCCGCGCCAGCGCCCGCAGCGCGGCCGCCGCATCGGCCGAACCGCCGCCGATGCCCGAGGCCAGCGGCAGCCGCTTGTCCAGCACCAGCGCGGCCCCCTGCCCCGTCAGCGCCGCGGCGCGCAGCACGAGGTTGTCCGGCCCGGCCGAAAGCCCGCCCCCTTCGGGGCCGATCACCCGCAGCGACAGCTGCGGCGCCGCCCTGGCCGACACGATGTCGCCGACCCCGGCAAAGCAGACCAGCGAATCGAGCAGGTGATACCCGTCGGCGCGCTGCCCGGTGACATGCAGCGTCAGGTTGACCTTGGCGGCGGCAAATTCGGCAACGGTCATTTCCGCCCGCGTTCGGCCAGGGGCACGGCGCCTTCCTCGGCCAGCACGGCGTCGAGGCCGATCTCCAGCTTGCGGCGGATGCGCTTGGCGTCCTTTTCCTCGGGGGCAAAGGACAAGGCGCGGTGCCACTGGAATTCGGCCTCGCGCTTGCGGCCGACGGCCCAGTAGACATCGCCCAGATGGTCGGTCACGATCGGGTCCACCGGCATCAGCAGCGAGGCGCGTTCCATCTGCACCACCGCTTCGTCGTAGCGCCCTGTCAGGAAATAGCCCCAGGCCAGCGAATCGATGATGTAGCCGTCTTCGGGGCGCTGTTCGACCGCACGTTCGATCATGCCGAGCGCCTCGTCGATGTTGCGGTTCATGTCCAGCAGCGAATAGCCCAGATAGTTCAGCACCTGAGGCTGGTCGGGGTTGAGTTCCAGCGCGCGGCGGAAATCGGGTTCGGCCTTGTCCCACTGTTTCGCCCGTTCCCAGGCGATGCCGCGGGCATAGAACAGGCCCCAGTGCCGGCTTTCGGGGGCCGGCACCAGGTCGATCGCGCGGGAATAGGCGGCGGCGGATTCGGCAAAGCGTTCCTCGCGGCGCAGCATGTCGCCCAGGCCGACATGGACCGACAGATACTGCCCGTGGCTGTGGGTCAGCGCGGTCTGGGCGGCCAGCGCCTCGTCCTTGCGGCCAAGGCCATAGAGCGCCTGCGCCTTGCCGCTGGCCGCAACAAGGTAGGAGGGGCTGTCGGCGGGCACCTTGTCGTAGGCGGCAATCGCCAGCTCGCGCTGGCCCAGCGATTCCAGCAGGCTGGCGCTGAGCAGCCGCGCATCGACCAGGTCGGGGCGCAGGTATTCGGCGATGCGGCTGTGGATCAGGGTCTGGTTGTCGGGCGCCTCGCCTTGCAGCACGACCGACAGCAGGTGAAACACCTCGGCCATGCCGTCGCGCACGGTGCGCACGGTGTCGAAGGGCACCGGCCCCCTGGCCAGCGCGGCGCGCAAGGCGTCGATCTCGGGGTCGGAGACGGGGCCGAACACCGAATCGAGCTCGGCCAGCGCATCGGCGCTGCGGTCGAGCTGCGAGAGCACCTGCGCATGGGCAAAGACCGCGCGGCGCATCCCCATCAGGCCGTTGCCTTCGTCGGCGAACAGGCGGTCGGCGCCTTCGAGGTCGCCCACCATCGCCAGCGCCAGCGCCTGATGGTAAAGCCCGAAGGCCTCGAGCCCCGGGGTGGCGCCCAGCTTGCCGAACTCCTCCAGCGCGGCGGCCATGCTGCCGGCGCCCAGATGCGCCCAGCCGCGCACCAGCGGGTCCACCAGAGGGCCGACCACGCGGGCATCGCCTTCCAGATCCTTGAGAACCTGCGCATAATCCTCGCGCGCCAGCATGTCGGCCAGCATGACGATGGCGGCGACCTGCGCCTTGCCGCCCAGGGAAACCAGCCGCCGCGCCACGGGAATGGCCGCGGCCACGTCGCCCGCGCCGACATGCGCCATGACCAGCCCTTCGAGCAGCCCGACGTTGGAAGGGTCGGCCGCCAGCGCCCGGGTCAGGTAATCGCGCGCATGGACATAATCGCCCGCAAGGTCGGCCGACCGTGCGGCCAGATAGGCCCCCGCCAGATCGGCCCGCGCCGTGCCCGCAGGGACCAGGGCCAATGCCCCGGCAAGGGCGAACACAAGGCGGGAAAAGGGCATGAAAGGCAAGGCGGTTCTCCGGCGTTGCTGCGCAAGCTAGGGCCGGACGGGCGCCAAGGCAATGCACCCCGGCGCCCGCTCACGCATGCGTCACATGTTGGGATAGTTCGGGCCGTCGCCGCCTTGCGGCGTGGTCCAGTTGATGTTCTGGCTGGGATCCTTGATGTCGCAGGTCTTGCAGTGCACGCAGTTCTGGAAGTTTATGACGAAGCGGGCATCGGCCCCTTCGCCCACGACCTCGTAGACCCCGGCCGGGCAATAGCGCTGCGCCGGTTCGGCGTATTCGGGCAGGTTCACCCGGATCGGCACGGAGGGATCCTTCAGCTTCAGATGCGCGGGCTGGTTTTCATCGTGGTTGGTAAAGCTGAAGGCCACGTTGGTCAGCCGGTCGAACGACAGCTTGCCGTCGGGCTTGGGGTAGTCGATCGGCTGGAAATCGCGCGCCTTGCCGGTGGCGGCGGCGTCGGTCTTGCCGTGCCCGATGGTGCCGAACAGCGACAGGCCGAACAGGTTGTTCGTCCACATGTCGAGGCCCCCCAGCGCCAGCGAAGGCACCAGACCCCATTTCGACCACATCGGCTTGACGTTGCGCACCTTTTTCAGGTCGGCCCCGATGGCGCCGTTGCGCACCTCGGCCTCGTAGGCCGACAGCTCGTCGCCCGACCGGCCGGCGCCGATGGCGGCAAAGGCCGCCTCGGCCGCGGCCTTGCCCGACAGCATGGCGTTATGGTTGCCCTTGATGCGCGGCACGTTGACCATGCCGGCCGAACAGCCCAGCAGCGCCACGCCAGGGGCCACCAGCTTGGGCAGGCTCTGCCAGCCGCCTTCGGTGATGGCGCGCGCGCCGTAGGCCACGCGCTTGCCGCCCCTGAGCAGCTCTGCCACCATCGGGTGGTGCTTGAAGCGCTGAAACTCCATGTAGGGGTAAAGGTGCGGGTTCTGATAGTTCAGGTGCACCACGAAGCCGACATAGACCTGGTTGTTGTCGAGGTGGTAGATGAAGCTGCCGCCGCCGGCGTTGCTGCCCAGCGGCCAGCCCATCGTGTGCGTCACGGTGCCGGGGCGGTGCTTTTCCGGGTCGATTTCCCAGATTTCCTTCATCCCGATGCCGAACTTCTGCGGCTCCTTGCCTTTGGACAGGTCGTAGCGGGCGATGACCTCCTTGGACAGGCTGCCGCGCACGCCTTCGGCCAGCAGCACGTATTTGCCCAGCAGCTCCATGCCCGGCTCGTAGCTGGGCCCCGGTTCGCCGGTTTCGGGGTCGCGGCCGAATTCGCCGGCCACCACGCCGCGCACCTCGCCGGCCGGGCCGTAGACCAGTTGCGAACAGGACATGCCGGGGAAAATCTCGACCCCCAGCGCCTCGGCCTGGCCTGCCATCCAGCGGCAGACATTCGCCATGCTGACGATGTAGTTGCCGTGGTTGTTCATCAGCGGCGGCATCGGCCAGTTCGGAATGCGCATCTGCCCGGCCGGACCCAGCACATAGAAGTTGTCCTCGACCACCGGCACGGTGATGGGGGCGCCCTTCTCGCGCCAGTCGGGGATCAGCGCATCCAGACCCGAGGGGTCCAGCACGGCGCCCGACAGGATATGCGCGCCCACCTCGGAGCCCTTTTCCAGCAGCACCACCGACAGGTCGGGGTCCAGTTGCTTGAGCCGGATCGCCGCCGAAAGGCCGGCAGGCCCGCCGCCGACGATCACCACATCGTATTCCATCGACTCGCGAGTCACTGCCTCTGCCATCCGTTCCTCCGTGAGCGGTTCCGCGCCCGCGCGCGTGGGTTCCCTTGCGTTGCGGGCCTTGCTAGCGAAGCATGTCGCGCCGGTCAATCGTGACGCAACATCATTGCGCGGCAGTGCAGCATCAGACGGCATGCCAAAGGGCTTGCATTCGCCCGGCACTCGCGCCACCTATGGGGTGTCAATCGACCGGCACAGCACCCCTTTCGGGGTGCAAGGCCGGTTTTTGCAAGTGGTGGCGACGATGGAAAAGATCCCGATGACCCGCGCCGGGTTCGACGCGCTGGATGCCGAGCTGCGGCACCTGAAGTCGGCCGAGCGTCCGGCGGTGATCCGCGCCATTGCCGAGGCGCGCGAACACGGCGACCTGTCGGAGAACGCCGAATACCACGCCGCGCGCGAAAAGCAGAGCTTCATCGAAGGCCGCATCAAGGAGCTGGAATCGATCATCGGCCGGGCCGAGGTGATCGACACCTCGAAGCTGTCCGGTTCCATCAAGTTCGGCGCCCGCGTCACCATCCTCGACGAGGATACCGAGGAAAAATACCACTACCAGATCGTCGGCGAGGCCGAGGCGGATATCGAACGCGGGTTGCTCAACATCCGCTCGCCGCTGGCCCGCGCCCTGATCGGCAAGGACGAAGGCGACAGCGTCGAGGTGCGCACCCCCGGCGGCCAGCGCAGCTACGAGGTGATTTCCATCCGCTACGAATGACGCGGCGCCCCTGAAGGAGGCCCCCGCATATGCCCGAGACCCCAAAGGACCGCCCGCTGATTCTGGGCACCCCCGGTGCGGCGCCGGAGCGGGCAGGGCTGACCGCGACCGACGTGGTGGCCGTGATTCTGAGCCTGCTGTGGCTGGCGGCGGTGATCGCCTATTTCACGCTGGCCGACCCGGCCGACAGGACCGTCGGCGGCGAAAGCCTGCTCATCAAGCTGTTCGTGGTGTTCCTGCCCATCGCGCTGATCTGGGTTGCGGCCGTCACCTCGCGCACCATCCGCGCCTTGCGCGAGGAGGCGCAGCGCCTGCAGGTGGCGGTCGATGCCATGCGCCACAGCTATGTGATGCAGGCCCAGGCCGCCGCCGCCGCCGTGGCGGCCAAGCCCAGCGTCGAACGCAAGCTCGACGAGATCGCCGCCTCGGCCAGGCAGACCGAAACCGCGCTGGCCACCTTTACCTCGTCACGGCGCGACCCGGCCGCGGCCCGGCCCTTGCCGGCCGCGGTGGCGCCGGCCGCCAGCGGGGAACAGCCGGCCCTGGCACTGGGCACCCCGGCCGAAGACCTGCGCCCGCCGATGACGGTGGACGAATTCATCCGCGCGATGAACTTTCCCGACAATGCCGACGACAAGGAAGGCTTTCGCTGCCTGCGCCTTGCGCTGGAAGACCGCGAGGCCGCGCGCCTGATCCGTGCCGCGCAGGACGTGCTGACCCTGCTGGCGCAGGACGGCATCTACATGGACGACCTGCGCCCCGACCGCGCCCGCCCCGAGGTCTGGCGCCGCTTTGCCAGCGGCGAACGCGGGCGCACCATCGCCGCGCTGGGGGGCATCCGCGACCGGTCGTCGATTGCGCTGACCGCCGGGCGGATGCGCACCGACCCGGTGTTCCGCGACGCCGCCCACCATTTCCTGCGCCAGTTCGACCGCAGTTTCCAGGCCTTCGAAAAGACCGCAACCGACCAGGACATCGCCGAAATGTCCGACACCCGCACGGCGCGCGCCTTCATGCTGTTCGGCCGCGTGGCGGGCGTGTTCGACTGAGCGCCGCCCCGGCCCCGCCGGCCGGGGGTTTCACACCCCCGGACCCCCGTGGGATATTTGCCGCAAGGTGAAAGGATCAGGGTTCGAGCGAAAGCGTGCTGGCGCGCAGCCAGGCAAGGTAGCCGCGCGGATCCCTGGCCCAGGCGCGGGTTTCCTCGGGCGGGATCGGCATGCCGATCACCGGGCGCTGCGGGCGGTTCAGCGCGGCCTTGATCTCGTGCAGAAGCAGGCTCTGGCGCAGGGTGGCCGAGGTGTTGGCGGCGATCTGGTAGGCCCGGGTGTTCTGCCCGGTGAACCGGATCGGCAGCACCGTGGCGCCCGAGCGCATGACCATCTTGGCGGTGAAGGGGTTCCACTCGGCTTCGACCGCCGGGCCGAACCAGCCTTGCGAACAGGCGACGCGGCCGGCGGGGAACAGCACGATGCAGCCCCCGGCCTGAAGCTGCGCCATGCAGGCCGCGCGCATCGCCAGGCTTTCCTCGCGCGCGTTCGCCTCGTGCGGGAAGGGCACGGGCAGCATGAATTCCTCGATCTCGGGGATGCCGGTGAGCAGGGAGCGGGTCAGGATCTTGTAATCGGTGCGCACCTGCCCGACCAGCCAGGCCAGCACCATGCCATCGACCAGGCCGTGCGGATGATTGGCCACCACCACCAGCGGCCCGCGGGCCGGGATGCGGGCGATTTCGTGCGGCGGGGTCTGCACCGCGATGCCCATCACCTCCAGCGCCTGCGGCCAGAAGGCCTGGCCCATCGGGGCGCCCTTCATCTCGAACCGGCGGATCAGCGACAGCAGCCTGGGCTTGGCGGTGAGCCATTCGATGGTGCGGATCGTGCCGGCCTTCCACGGGTTGGTGAAGGTGCCGGCATAGCTCAGGCGCCGCGCGTCGTAAGGCCGGGGTTCCGGCCGTGCGACAGCCTCGGCCACGGTCATCACATGCCCTCTCCGAACCGGTCGGCCACCAGCCGTTCCAGCGCATCGGCCAGTTCCGCCGCCTGCGGGCCGCTGGTTTCGACCTCGATCGAGGTGCCCTTGTGCGCGCCCAGCATCAGCAGGCCCATGATCGAATCGCCCGAGACGCGCATCCCGTCGCGGCTGACCATGGCGGTGGCATCGAAGGCCTCGACCTGTTCCACGAACTTTGCCGAGGCGCGGGCGTGCAGGCCCTTTTCGTTGACGATCCTGAGGCTGCGGGTGGTCATCGCGGTTCCTCCACCGGGCCGAGGTCGCGGCCTTCGATGTATTTGCGCGCCGCCAATACCGCCTGGGCAGCGGCCTGGTCCAGCGGAAGATGGCGCGATTGCACGAGCTTGAGCAGCATCGGCAGGTTCGCGCCGGTCAGGATGTGACGCGGTGCCGGGCCGCCGACGGCCTGGCACAGGTTGGCAGGCGAACTGCCGTGCAGGTCGACCACCACGACAACCCCGCGGCCCTGGTCCACCGCGTCGGCGGCCGCGCGAATCTCGGCGGCCTTTGCCGGCTTGTCATAATCGGGCTCTATAGCAACGGCACGGATGCCCGACTGGCGGCCCATCACGTGTTCGACCGCGGCCAGCAACTCGCGCGCAAGGCCGCCGTGGGCGACGATCACCACACCGACCGCACCCGGCGCCTTGTTCTCCGTCATGGTCTGGCCCATGCCGACCTGTCCTCGCTACTGACCGGGCGGGCGCAGCCGCTCCAGCTCGCGGTGGCGCCGCGACACCTGCCACCCGGCGCCTTCCAGCGTATCGCCCAATTTTTCTGCAACTGCAACCGACCTGTGCTGCCCGCCGGTGCAGCCGAAACCGATCGAAAGATGCGCCTTGCCCTCATCCGTCTGCGCCGGCAGCAGAAAGCCCACGAGGCCCGACAGGCGCTCGAAGAACTCGGCCCAGCGGGGGTCGCCTTCGACATAGGCCGCGACGCGCGGGTTGCGCCCGTCGAGCACGCGCAGATCGGGCACCCAGTAAGGGTTGCGCAGGAAACGGCAGTCGAAGATCAGATCCACCCCGCGCGGCACCCCGCGCTTGTAGCTGAACGACTGCACCGAAACCGACAGGCGCTGCGCCGGGGTCGCGCCCATCCAGTGCGCCAGTTCGGCCTTCAGGTCGTGCGGCGTGAAATCGGAGGTGTCGATCAGCGCATCCGCCCGCACCCGGATCGGCGCCAGCAGGTCGGCCTCGCGCAGGATGCCTTCCAGCGGTGCCTCGGCGGGGGCCAGCGGGTGGCGGCGGCGGGTTTCGGAATAGCGGCGCACCAGCACATCGGTGCGGCAATCGAGAAACAGCACCTCCAGCGCCACGCGCGGGTCGGCCGTCAGCGTGTCGATCAGCTCGATCAGCGCATTGGCGGAAAAATCGCGGTTGCGCACATCCACCCCCAGCGCGATGGTGCGGCCCAGCGGCGGGCCATCGAGCAGGCGGGGGATCAGCGACAGCGGCAGGTTGTCGATGGTTTCGCAGCCCAGATCCTCCAGCGCGCCGATGGCGGTGCTACGCCCGGCCCCCGAAGGGCCGGTGACAAGGATCAGGCGCTGTTCGTTCGCGGGGTGGTCGGGCATGGCTCAGTCCTGACGGCCCGACAGGATATAGTGCCGGATCGCCGCCGGAAAATGCCCGGTCACGGGCCCGAGAACAAGCGGCACCGCGACATCGTGCAGCAGCAGTTGCCGTTGCGGCGGCAGGCGCCGGGTTTCGGCCTGGCCGAGGTCCACCGCCAGCATCACCCGCGCCTCGGGTTGCAGCGTGGCCCGCAGCAGGCCGATGCCCCGCGCCTCGATCAGCGGCGGCAGCCCGGGCGGTGCGGCGGCGCGCAGGCCGCCCGTGCCGTCGGGGCGCAGCGCGACCCGGTCGTCCGCCACCAGCGCCGCCCCCAGCGCCATCAGCTGCAAGGCCAGCGCCGACTTGCCCGCCCCGGAAGGCCCCAGAATCAGCACCCCCGCATCGCCGAAGGCCACGCAACTGGCATGCAGCGTCGGCGCGCCGGTCGGCTCGGGCATCACACCGGCAGGCCGACCACGAAGCGCGCGCCCAGGGGCTCCGAGGTGGCGTCGTCTTCGGTCGGGCGGATGTTTTCGGCCCAGATCACGCCGCCATGCGCCTCGACGATCTGCTTGGAGATCGACAGCCCGAGGCCCGAGTTGTTGCCGAAATGCGTGGCCGGCCGGTCGGAATAGAACCGCTTGAAGATCTTGGTCAGCGCCTGTTCGGGGATGCCGGGGCCGGTATCCTCCACCACCACCAGCACGCGGTTGTCGCGCCGGCGCACCCAGACGCGCACCGCATCGCCCTGTTCGCAGAACGAGATCGCGTTGGCGATCAGGTTGACGAACACCTGCGCCAGCCGCCCTTCGAGCCCGTGAATCAGGATCGGTTCGGCCGGAAGGTCGGTGATGTAGTCCACCCCCTTTTCCTCGGCCTGCTGGCCCATGTGCTGGTTGATGTTGTTGATGGTGCGGATGAGGTTGAATTCCTCCTCCTCCTCCTTCACCAGTTCGCTGTCCAGCCGCGAGGCGTTGGAAATGTCGCTGACCAGCCGGTCCAGGCGCCGCACGTCGTGTTCGATCACGTCCAGCAGCTTCTGGCGGTGATCCTCCTTCCTGACCATGCGCAGCGACCCGACGGCCGAGCGCAGCGAGGCGAGGGGGTTCTTGATTTCGTGCGCGACATCGGCGGCGAACTGTTCGTTCGCCTCGATCCGGTCGTAAAGCGCGGCCACAATGCCGCGCAAGGCGCCCGAGAGGCGGCCGATTTCGTCGGGGCGGGCGGTCAGGTCGGGGATGCGCACCCGGCCCGGCGCCATCTTGCGCGCGTTCCGGTCGCGCCCCAGTTCGGCGGCGGCGGCAAGGTCGGACAGCGGGTTGGCGATGGTCGAGGCCAGAACGAGGCTGAGCGCGATGGACACCAGCAGCGCGATCACGAACATGCGCAACACCTGCTCGCGTTCGTTGCGCACCAGCTGGTCCAGCTCGCCCGCGGCCGAGGTGACGGCCACCACCCCCAGCACCGCGCCATCGCGCAGGATCGGGGTTGCCACCGAAAACAGCGTGTTGCCGCCGGCATCCTCGCTGGCGCGCACCCGGGTGCGCCCTTCGCGGGCCGCCGCCACCAGGTCGGCCGACACGGCGGCGGCATCCGGCGGCGTCGCCGCCGGCCGGCTGCCCGGCCCCAGGCGCG
>NZ_JBKBQM010000034.1:0-37561 GCF_046292685.1 Gemmobacter sp. | reverse complement strand
AAGCTCAAGGCGCTCCTGCGGAAGGCGGCCGAGCGAACCGTTGCGGGCCTCTGGGACGCCATCGGACGGCTCGTCGATCTCATCACCCCCGGGGAGAGCGCCAACTTCTTCACCGCAGCAGCCTATGAACCACAATGATCGGGAAACGCGCTAACTCCATGAATTAGGCTGCGTTGACAAAAAGACTACACCTGGCGCGCTGACCGCGAGTCTAGCTGGTATCTGCGATGGAGACCTGCGGGCATGAACCCATCTCTTGCGGGATCCCGTTGTCGAGTGAACCGCCCCGGGTATCCGAGAGGATAAAACTGTCAAAGGATGACCCTTATTGAAGCGAAGAAGAAGCACACCCCGACATACACGGCCGAGTTCCGCGAGCGCGGCGTTCGTCTGTATCGCGAACACCAGTCCGATTACACCAGCGACATAGGCCGCCGCAAGAAGTGGAGGAGGCGTTCCACGCACAAATGAACACCCTCGAAAAAGCCGCGTAGGTTTTGAACAAAGAAACCTCTCGGATACCCGAGGCGGTTCACTGCGGCCAGCGTCGCAAGTTCCTGACCCGTCAGATCCGGCCCCGTCAGGTGCCGCGGGCCGACCTACCGGCGCGCGTGAATGGCTGCAAGAACCGGGTTCACTCGCCCAGCACCTCGACCTGCAGCGGCTGGCCGGGATGGATGACCGAAAGGTCCGGCGGGATCACGGCAATCCCCATGGCACAGGCGATGGGGAACAGCGAAGCCGAGGCCCCTTGCCCCAGCCGTTCCAGCACCGGGCGCCCCAGGGCGTCGCGCCGCGCCCATGTCACGGGGACATATTCGCGCCGGCCGGTGGTGCGATGGTAGGTGAAGCCGGCGACCGCCGGCAGCCAGGCATCGGGCGCCTCGGTCAGGCCCGCGACCTTGCGCAAGGCGGGCCGGGCGATCTGCGCAAAGGTGATCGCGGCGGCGTAGGGGTTGCCCGGCAGGCCGAAGTAGAGCGAACCGCCAAGACGGCCCACGGTCAATGGCTTGCCGGGGCGGATCGCAACTTTCAGCACGTCAAGTTCCGCCGCCTCGGCGCGCAGCGCGTCGAGGATGTGATCCGCCTCGCCTGCGGAAACACCGCCCGAGGAGATCACCACGTCATTCCCCTGTGCCGCCGCCCTTATTGCGGCGCGGATTGCCTGCGGATCGTCGGGGAGGATCCCGAGGTCGGTCGTCTCGGCCCAGGGCAGACGGGCCAGCGTGGCGCGCAGCATCACGCGGTTCGAGTTGTAGATCTGGCTAGGGGCAAGCGGGTGGCCCGGCTCGGCCAGCTCGTTGCCGGTGGACAGGATCGCCACCCGCACGCGCCGCCGCACCGCCACCTGCGGCACGCCGCTGCCCGCCAGCAGCGCCAGCCGCGGCGGGGTCAGCGCGACGCCGGCCGCCAGCGCCTGCGCGCCGAGGGCCAGATCCTCGCCTCGGCGGCGGATGTTCTGGCCGGGCCGGGAGGGCGCGGACAGCACGATCCGGTCGCCGCGACGGGTGACGTTTTCCTGCATCACGACGGCATCGGCGCCCTCCGGGATCGGGGCGCCGGTGAAGATGCGGGCGGCGGTTCCGGGGGCGAGACTCCGGGCCGAACGGTCGCCGGCGGCGATGCGCTGGCTGACCGGCAATTCCCACGGCCCGGCCCCCGCCAGATCGGACAGGCGCAGCGCATAGCCATCCATGGCCGAATTGTCGAAAGGCGGCAGGGCCGAGGCCGCAGCCACCGGCGCGGCCAGCACCCGCCCGCAGGCCATGTCGAGCGGCAGGACCTCGGTCTGGGCGACGGGCGCGGCCACCGCAACGGCGCGCAGGCGCGCGGCATCGACCGACAAGGTCGGCCCGGACTTGCCGGCGGAACAGGTCAGCGGTTCGGCCATCTTTTCCCCCCGGAAAGAAATGAACCCGCCCCCGATCCGGGAGCGGGTTCGGTCGGGCACCTTACAGAACGACTTCGTGCGACTTGAACGAGATGCCGGCCGTCTGCGCCGTGGCGTTCGAGATCTTGCGGATGTCGCCCCAGCAGTGCTTGTAGTCCGGCAGCACCAGTTCGTTCACACCCGGGTTCACCACGTTGCCCTGGCTACCCGCAGGCGAGCCGAAGACCATCGCCACGGTGTTGCGCTTGATGGTGGGCAGCGGATAGGCCATCCCCTGGGTCACGCCGTTGGCATTGACGATCTCGATCAGATCGCCCGGGTTCAGGCCCAGCTCCACCATGTCGTCGGGGTTCATCTCGACGAAGGGGTGGGGGTAGCGGTCCTGGATGAAGTCGTTCTTCTGATCGAGGAACTGGTTCTGCCAGAAGATGTTGGCCCGGACGTTGTTGATCCAGAACCGGTGCGCCGCCTGTTCGCGCGCCTTGCCCGGCGCCTGCCAGCCGCGCCAGCCCGAGGCGCAGAACAGCGCCTTGCCGTCCTCGCGCCCGTGCCGGGTGAAGCGGCCGTCGGTGTAAAGGCGCGGCGTGCCGATAAGCTGGCCGTTCTCGAAGCCCACGACCGGTTCCTGCACCCCGTTGTTGCCCATGGCGCGCAGGCGCTCGTAGGTCACTTCCGGGTTGCCCTTGTGGTAGCCGTCCATGAAGGCGTCTTCCTCGGTCGCCCAGTCGTAGCCCTTGAACTGGTCGGCATAGGCGTCATGCCCCATCTCGCGCAGCACGCGCTCCATGTTCTGCGCAATCCCGGCGGCGATCAGGCAGTCGGGGCGCGAGTTGCCCCAGCGGTCCATGTATTTCTCGGACAGCCGCAGGCGCCGCTCGCCGTTCATCGAGGTGAGGTTCATCTCGTTCGATTCGCAGGCGGGCAGGATGACATGGGCGTTCTGGCCGATCTGGCTGTGGATGATGTCCATGTCCACCACGAACAGCCCGCCCATACGGATGGCGCCCATGATCGCATCGACCACCTGCTCGCGGGAGCCGCCCGCGGCCGCATCGATCGCGTCCTTGACCATGTCGGACCGCCGCTTGTGCACCCGCTTGAACTCGGAGGCGTTGAGCGTGGTCTTGTAGTGGTCGCAGGCCCAGATGTGGTGCACCCCGCCCAGACCCCGGATCAGGAACTGGTCGATGTATTCCGCCGGACGGCCCACATGGGCATCCGAGGGCCGGTAGTAGCCTTCCTGGTGGCCGCCCAGACGGCAGACGCCGCCGCCCTCGCGCCCGATGTTGCCGGTGGCCAGCGCGATGTTCACCAGGGCGCCCACGGCGCGGTAGTTGTCGTTGCCCCAGATGATGCCCTTCTCGTAGCCCATCACGCATTTGCGGCGGCTGCCGTCGTCCTTGGGCTTGGCGATCCACTCGGCCGCGCGGGCCAGGTCGTCGGCCGACACGCCGCAGATTTCGGCGCCCTCGGCCAGCGACATGCGGATCTGCTGCATGGCATGCTCGAGGCTGCCCAGGCTCGCCGGATGCGCCTCGTCCTGCGGCACGGCGACGCCGTCCTGATAGGTCGAGGCGGCGATGAAGTCCTTGTCGGTCCAGCCCTGATCCACGATATGGGTCATGATCGTGTTCAGCGCGGCGACGTCGGTGCCTTCCTTGATCGCCAGGTGCAGCACGTTGTCCTTGCCGGCGAACTGCTCGGACGAGGCGACGGTCAGCGTGCGGCGCGGGTCCATCACCACCATCCGCGCGCCGTTCTGCAGCCCCTTCACCATGTGGTTGAGGTAAAGGTTGGTCTGCGTCTCCATCGGGTTGGCACCCACGATGAAGATCGTGTCGGTCAGCTGATAGTCCTCGTAGGCGTAGTTCAGCTCGTCCACGCCCATGTCGCGGCTGGAGTGGACCTCGGACATATAGGCCGGGCGGTTGTGGATACGGGCATTCTTGACCTTCATGCTCTCGAAATAGAGCTTGCCGGTGCCCCAGGTGTTCTCGTAGCCGCCGGCGCTGCCGCCGTGGTCGAACATCGACACCACCAGGTCATCCTCGGACCCTTCGGTGATGACGCGGGCGGTGACGCGGGCCACCAGATCCAGCGCATCGTCCCACGAGGTCGGCTGCCAGACGCCGTTGCGCCACACCAGCGGGTCGGACAGGCGCTGCTGCTGCGTGCCCGTGACCTTCGATGGCCGGTTCTCGGCCATGCGCGCACCGCGGATCGAGCCGAGGCCGCCGTTGACCACGCAGTTCACGTCCGGCTTCACCACCAGATGCACGTCGCGGCCGTTCTGCTTGACGACGTTGTACATCGACGGCGCATACCAGGCTTCGGTGTCGATGGGCTGCTGTTCGGCCAGGTTCACGCCGAACTTGTTCTGGGACGGATCGGTGCCGCCCTGCCGGTTCACCGGCCAGGTGTAGGCCTTGTAGCCGCATCCGACGATGCAGTAGTGGCAGGTGACGTTGTGTTCCTGCGCATCGGCGGGAATGATCGGCAGGCGGCCGACTTGACGCTTGTAAGCCATGGTTCGTCCTCCCTCAGGCCAGCACGTTGGACAGACGGCCGTAGATCAGCTCGTCCGCGCCTTCGGCGTAGATGTCGCCTTTCTCGTCCACCCGCAGCTTGAACTGCGGCAGGTTCTGCGTCGCGTGGCCCCAGACCTGCTGGCCGCCGGCCTCGCAGTCGAACCGCGAATGGTGGCCGGGGCAGTTCAGGGTCTTGTCGCCGGCGTTGTAGCTGAGCAGCCAGCCCTTGTGCGGGCAGAGCACCGAGAAGGCGACGATATCGCCGTCCGGCCCCACGCCGCCCTCGACCGCCTGGCCGAGCTTCAGCAGCACGCCGGGGCTGTCGGCATCGGGATAGGCGATGTCCATCGGCATGTTGACCTTGAGATCGGCCAGATTTGCCAGACGGTTTGCCGGATACTCGACAAGCGCCAGCGCCTTCTGCGCCTGCGCCTGCCCGGTTCCCACAACGGTCGCCGCGGCTGCACCGGCGGTGGCGACCAGACTTCCGCGCAGAAACTGGCGGCGGCCGACATCGACCAACCTGTTGCACTTCATGGCTTGGGTTGCTCCCTCACTGAACAGTTGCAAGCAGTCTAGTTGGAGGAGAGCACGTCTGCGACGGCATGCCATGGCATGCTGCGATGCGGCTAGCCCATGATTATTCGCCGTTTTTTTCAGCGTTCGGAAATCCGAACGCGGCAGGGCCGGTCAGAGACCCAGCTTCTGCATCTTCTCCCACAGGGTCGTGCGCGAAATCTTCAGAAGCCGCGCGGCCTCGGCGATCTGCCCCCCGGTCCGGTCCAGAACGGCCAGGATATGCGCGCGCTCGGCGGCGTCGCGCACTTCGGCCAGAGGGCGCACCTCGGGTTGCCCCGCCTGTTCGGGGAACATGTCCGCAGGCAGGATCAGCGCGCCCTCGGCCGCCTCGATCGCGCGGGCGACGCGGGCGCGCATCTCGCGCCCGTTGCCCGGCCAGTCATGGGCGCGGATCGCGGCTTCGGTCGCTGCCGCAAGGCCGCTTTTGCGACCCGCGTTGAGGTTGTCGAACAGCCGATGCGTCAGCCACAGCGCATCCTCGGGCCGTTCGGCCAGAGGCGGGATGACGATGGCGTGCGCCGCGAGCAGGTCATGAAGATCGGCACGGAAGCCCCCGGCCTGGACCCTTTCCCGCAGGCGTGTCCCGGCGGTTGCGACAAGCCGGAAGGGTGCAGCGCGCAGCGCGCCCATCAGCCGGTCCTGTCCCGCCTTCGGCAGGCGACCGATGCCGACGATCAGCAGCGTGCCCTCGCCGACCTCCTCGAGGGCACGGGCCAGCTGTCCGGTGTCCACGCTGTCGCGCAGGGCGTCCAGCGTCACGATGGGGGCCGCGCGGCGGTCCGAGGCCGCATGGATCAGCCGTCCGAGGCGGGCCTTGCCCAGACCCGGCATGCCGCGGATCAGCAGCGGCGCATCCGCCTGCGCGGCCTCGGCCGCCTGCCGGTCCACGGCGCGGGCCTGAGGGCTGATGCCGGTCTGCTCGAACAGACCGCCCTTGTCGAGGGGCCGCAGAACGAGGGCAAGCTTTTCGAGGAAGCCCTTCATCTCGAAAGGCTTCGTGATGTAGTCGGCCGCGCCCGAGCGGATCAGGCGCACCGCCTGCGCGACATCGCCCTGGCCGGTGACGAACAGGAACGGCGGCGGGGTGGCAGTCCGAAGCAGGATGTGGAAAAGCTCCTCCCCTGTGCCGTCGGGCAGCCGGATGTCGCAGATCACCGCATCGACCGTCCGCCGTGGCGTGCGGATCGCCGGGACGGCGCGGGCCAACTGGCGGTGCCACTGCACCTCGGCTCCTTCCAGGGTCAGCCGCTGCTGCAGCGACGCACCCATGATCTCGTCGTCTTCCACCAGGACGATCAGGCGCCCCTCAAGCATCGGTTTCCCTCCCTGGGGGCAGGAATACGACGATCACGGTCATGTCCGCCGTCCGCTGGTGGCTGATGGATCCTCCGAGACGCTCGACCATATCATGCACCAGCCGCAAACCCACGCCCCCGCCCGGCGGCAGCGGGCCCGAGGCCATCAGCCGCGCCAGATCGTCTGCCGCCATGCCCGGGCCGCTGTCGCAGACCCGAAGGTGCAGCCCATGCGCGTCGCTGCCCACATCGAGCGCGACCTGGCCGGACTTGCCGGCGGCGACCCCGGCGTTCAGCAGGAGGTTCAGCACGACCTGGCGAACCGGCGCCGCGGGGTGGCGGCCAAGCGCCTCCGCATCCGCCGCGATGCGCCAGTCGAGCGTCTGGCCGCGCGCGGCGGCTTCCGGCCCGAACAGCAGGCGCAAGTCCTCGAAGTCTTCGCTCCGAAGCGGCTGCTCGCTGCGGTCCAGGCGGTTGTGGTCGAGAATCGCGCGGCTCACGTCGCGCATATGTGCCAGCCCGCGTTGTATCAATCCGGCCGACTGGCGAACCACGTCGGACCGGTCGGGATAGCTCAGGATCGTGTCGGCCGCGTTCATCAACCCGCCCAGCGGATTGTTGATCTCGTGCGCGAGCGACGACGACAGCCGCCCGAGGCTCACGAACCGCTCGCGGGCGGCAAGGCGGCGCTCGGCCTCGGCCCGCGCCTCGGCGGCGGCGGTCATCGCATTGTAGGTCTCGAACAGCCGGGTAAGTCCGGGGTCTGCGCGCGGTATCCGGCTTTCCGGGATCGCATGCGGCACGCCGGTTTCCCCGCCCATGGCCTGCACCAGGATCCCGAGGGGCCGCAGCAGGCGAGAGACGACCAGCCATCCGGCCAGACCCAGAAGCGCCGTCGCCGCCGCATTGCCGATCAGCAGCCAGAGGGCGATGTGCCGCCGTTCGTCCAGGAGGTCGGAAACATCTAGCTCGGTCACGATCCGCCCGACGTCCCGACCCTGGTAGAGGAGCGGCGCGAGGACACGCAGCACGGCGTCGCCTGTCATGCGCACGGCCTCGGGCGCCGTCGCATCGACCATGAACCGGGCGATGTCGCTTCCGACAGGTGCCCGGCGCGGATCGGTTGCGGCAAGAACCCGCCCCTGGGTATCCGAAACGAGGGTCAGAAGCAGCCGCTGCCCGTCACCCGCCTTCTGCGCCCGGTCAAGGAGGTCATAGACTTCCCAGACATCCTGACGCAGCACGAAGGGGCCCAGTGCCACTGACAGCCCCTCGACATGCAGCCTGGTAAGCTCGCGCAGCCTGGCGTCCTGCACGCTACCCAGCACCGCCAGCACGCCCTGGCTTGCGACAACACCAAGCGCGACCATCAGCCCGGCCACGACCAGCGGCACCCGAACGGTAACGGGCAGTTTCTGGAACCACGCCACCCTCATCGCAACCGGCCCAACACAGCCATGCGCGCGGCGATGCCGTCATAAAGCCCGGGTTCCGCGCCCTCGACCCCATCGAGCCGCAAAAGGCCCAGCGCCTCGCGCCCGGCGGTGTTCTGCCCAAGTGACAGAAGCGTTTCCCGGCAGGCCGCGATGCCGGGTTCGGACAGGCGATCCGTTCGTGCGACGAATGGCGGAAACCCGAGCCATTCGGATCTTGCGACGACGCGCGTCCGCGCCGTGAGCTCGGGTTCGGCCTCGGCCAGCGTCTCCCACACATAGCCGTCCACGCTGCCGGATCGTGCCAGCCCACCCGCGACGGCACGCACGACATTGCGATGGCCGAAGGTGAACATGGTGCGACCGAAGAAGCTGTCAGGCGTCTGCCCCGATCGTGCCAGATCAGAGGCGGTGACCAGAAACCCCGAATTGCTGTCGGGATCGGAAAAGGCATGGAGCCCGCCCGCAAGATCGGCAAGACCCGTCGCCGGGTCGTCGGCCGCGGCGATCAGATAGGACTGATAGAGCGATTGACCGCGCCAGACCGGGGCGCCGAGGATCGCAAGCGCCTCGCGGTGCTGAAGGAAGGGGTAGCCGCAGGTCCAGGCGGCATCGACAGACCCGTCCAGAAGCGCGCCCGTGATCTCCTGATAGGTCCGGCGCTGCACGAGTTCGACCTCTCTGGAGAGGCCGTATGCCAATGCTGCCCGGAGTGCCGACAGCACCGCCGCGTCGTTGTCCAGAAAGACCGGTGTCAGGGCGAAGCGGAAGGGTGTTGCTGTGCGGGCCGCCACCATCCCGGCGGCCAGCACCACAGAAGAACAAAGGAAAGCGCGGCGGGTAGGCAGCATTGCGAGGATTCTCTGGAACAACGGACCGTCCTTGACAGGCCGAGCTGGCGGCCAGACCGGGCGGCAAGACTATTCTACGTATCTGGATCGTGTTGGAGAAGGTCCGATGTCCGGCCCATCATCTTCGCCATCAACCGGCCATCCTCGCCGTTTTCGCGGGGTGCGACCGTAGAACTCACGCGGCCGTTTTCATCCTCATGGCGGGTGTGACGCCGCCGGTGCCCGTGTTGGGGCGTTGGTTGTTGCAGGTCCGCAGCCAGTCGGTGGCGATCTGCTGCACCTTTTCGATGGTTTCAAAGATGTAGAGGTCCAGCCATTCATGCCGGAGTGCGCCATTGCAGGCGCCATCGGTTCGAGCCCAATGGCGAAGGCGGTTGTATCGCTCGACACAGGCGTTCTGCTGCGGCTTGCCGGGCTGGATGCAGGTCAGGGCGATGCCCTGCTTCTCTGCGCAGATCGTCAGCGTTGAGCTGACATATTCGGGGCCGTTGTCCACCCTGATCGCCAATGGCTTGTCGCGCCATTCGATGATCTGGTTCAGGGATCGGACGACACGCTTTGCAGGGAGCGAGAAATCAACCTCGATACCCAGGCCTTCGCGGTTGAAGTCGCCGAGCACATTCGGCGGCCGGAATTGCCGCCCATCCACCGGCTGGTCAGCCATGAAATCCATCGACCAGACCAGGTTCGTGGCATCCGGCTCGCCAATTCCTCGGGCTTCTCGCGCTTTCGCCTGCGCCGCGGCTTGATCCGCAGGTTCAGCTCCGGCTCGCAGTGGATCCGGTGGACGCGTTTGTGGGTCCAGACGTGCCCCTTGACGTTCCGCAGGTGCAGGAAACACAGCGCGAACCCCCAAGGCTTGTGTACATTGGTCAGCCCGCCCGGCAAATCGGCGATCAGCGCGTTCGCTTCGTCTCGCTTCGGGCTATGGCGGAAACAGGTCTCGCTGACGCCAAACGCCCGGCAGGCCAGCGCGAGGCTGCCCCCCTTCGTCGCTACCGCCTTCCGGGCCAGCGCCCGGCGCTGAGCTGGCCGCGGCACTTTCTTCCAGGAGCCTCGCGAAGCAGGTCTGCCGGCATGCCGAGATCGGCGAACATGCGCTTCGGCCGCCGGCTCTCGTGGTCAAGCGCCTTCATCCGGCTCACCAACGAGGAATCCATGCCACCACACCTGGTGCGCTTTCGCCGTCGGGCTCGAACCAGGCTCAATCCGGAACGTCGCGCTGCTGATCCCGTGCGCGGGGCACAGCTCGGGAACGGGCATCCCGCCCTCCGCCGCGCGCAGCACGCCCATGATCTGGGCTTTGGTGAAACGGCTTTCTTCATCGGAATCTCCTCGTCCCTCTTGCCGAGAAAATTCCACCTTCGCATCCCCGTGACCCTGGGGAGGAACCTCCCGGGGCACGGCTGGCTGCAGGCAAGGCGCTGCGGAAGCACGCCACGGTCCTGGCAAAGTCGGTGGTCGCGGAGGATCGCCTTCGGTGGTATCACGGCGCAGCCCGGCGCCGGGGCCGGTGGCGTGAAGGGAACGAAGTTGCTGGACATGGACAAGGATCAACCGCACCGCCTTTCGGTCGCTCCGATGATGGACTGGACCGACCGCCATTGCCGCGCCTTTCACCGGCAGCTGTCGCGGCGGGCGCAGCTGTGGACCGAGATGGTCACCGCCCCGGCGGTCATCCACGGCGACCGGGCGCGGCTGCTGGGGTTCGATGCGGCCGAGCATCCGGTGGTGCTGCAGCTGGGCGGCTCAGATCCGGCGCAGCTGGCGCAGGCGGCGCGGATCGGGGCGGACATGGGCTACGACGCCATCAACCTCAACTGCGGCTGCCCGTCGGACCGGGTGCAGTCGGGGTGCTTCGGGGCGGTGCTGATGGAAAGCCCGAACCTGGTGGCCGACTGCGTGGCCGCGATGATCGCGGCCCAGCCGCGCCCTGTCACGGTAAAGTGCCGCATCGGCGTCGATGACCAGATCCCCGAGGAGGTGCTGCCCCGGTTTGTGGAAACCGTCGCCGCCGCGGGGGTGCGCCACTTCGTGATCCACGCCCGCAAGGCCTGGCTGCAAGGCCTGAGCCCCAGGGAAAACCGCGAGATCCCGCCTCTGGATCACGGCCTGGTGCTGGCGATGAAGGCGGCGTTTCCGGCGCTGGAAATCTGCCTGAACGGCGGGCTGCAGCGGCGCGAGCAGGTGCCGGCGCTGCTGGCCGCCGGGCTCGACGGTGCGATGTTCGGGCGGGCCGCCTATCACGACCCCTGCGCGGTATTGCTGGGGGCCGATTCGGCGCTGTGGGGGGCGCCCGACCCGGTGACCACTCCCGAGGAGGCGGCGCAGGCGATGCGGCCCTACATCGCCCGCCATCTGGCGGCCGGGGGGCGGCTGCACCAGGTGACGCGGCACATGCTGGGGCTGTTCCACGGCCGGCCGGGGGCGCGGGCCTGGCGGCGCCTGCTGTCGCAGGCGGGCGGGCGCCCCGGCGCCGGGCTGGCCGATTACGATGCCGCCCTGGCGGCCGTCGCCCAACCGCGAATCGCGGCCCAAACGCCCCCGCCCGCCCCGGCCGAACCCGCCCGCCCCGCGCCTGTCCCTGCGAGGGACAGGGTTTGACCCCATAAAAATCAACGGCTTGCGCGGCCGCTTTTACGAATCGTCAACACATTTCGCCGACCGCACCGCCAGCCCTCGCGCCCTCGATCCCTCTGGCGGAACGCCGCCGCCAGCCCTCGCGCCGGCCGCCGGTCCAGAGCCTGGCAAGGCTCTTGATCGCCTTGATGCGTCCAGGCCTGCGGGCTTCAAGCCCCCGACCTGACGGGGGCGATGATGCGGAACCTGTTCCGGTGGACCGAGGACCAGATGGAGCGCCTGCGGCCGTTTTCCGAGAAGCCAAGGCCGACCGCGGGTCGATGACCGGCGTGCATGGAGCGGTGTGACCTGCGTCAATCGCAATGGCTTGCGGTGGCGTGACGCCCCGGCCGGACATGGTCCGCCGAAGGCGCATCGCACGGCCTCGAGCCCCGCGGGCGAGCGAGGCGGATCGGACATCGGTCCTGTGGACCGATTTGCCGCCGAACGGGGGCCGACGACCGGCGCTGCTGTGCGATCGGGCCGACGAAGGGCGGGCCGACCATCAGATTGCATGCGGTGACGGAGGCGAGGCGATGCCCGCTCTGCTTTGGCATGGCCGCAGGCCAGGTCGGCGACGACATGGGCGCGGCGGCCCTGCCGGGTAGCCCGCCGGGCGCGGGCCGGCGGATCGCCGACCGCGACCTTCGGCCTTGTGGCAGCGTTCGCCCTTGTGGGAGATAGTGCCCCGCCGGAGGGTGCAAGGGCGCCGTTCCCCGGTTAGGCCCGCAGCTGGTCAGGTCGCCACGGCGGGCAAGCTGGCGGTCGGAATTTCGGTGACGCGGGCGAGGGTTTCAAGGCTCGGGCAGCGCCGCGCGACGGTCCATTCGTCGTTGCTCTCCGGCATCAGCGCCCCGAACAGGCGGATGATGGCGTCGTCGCCGGAGAGTGAGGAGGCGAGGAGTTCAGTCCAGCGGACAGAATTCCCGACGAAGGCCCATACCGTCGGAGCGGCGCCTGATCGTCTTGTTCACCCGTTCGAGCGGGTTCCCGGACGCGATCCGGGCCCAGTGTTCGCGGGGGAGGTCCATCTGGGCGCGGATGTCGTCGAAGGCGGCATCCATGAAGATGCCAGGCTTTTCGACCTGCTCGCGCGATGCGTTGGCGAGCGTCTCCCACCGGGCCTCGGCTTCGGCCTTGGTTTCCCGGGCGAAGATCGTCTTCGGCATCTCCGCCACCGCGGCGCGCTGCCTGGCCGGCACATGTGCCGGCGCGTTACGCACCCAGTGAACGCGGCGCCTCTGCCGGGTTGCGTTGAAGACCCGCCGGGCAGCGGCGCGGAGCCCCTTGTGGTTGTCGGCGATCACCAGCTTGACCCCGCGCAGGCCGCAGTCGGCCAGAGACCGCAGGAACCCGGTCAGGCACGTCTTGGGCGCGGAAGGGGCCGGTGGCGATGCCCGGAACGTCACGCTTGCCGTCCAGGTTCACTGCCACGGCCACCGTCACGGCACGGCTTGCAATCCGTCCGCCCTGACGCACCGTCACACAGGTGGCGTCGAGCCAGAGGTGGGGCCAAGCGCCCGCCGGCGGGCGAGACCGGCAGGTGGTTGATTTTGCCGGTGCCCTGTCCCTTCGAGGGATAGGGTCAGCCTTCCGTCACAGCAGCCGGTCCAGCGCCCCTGCCGGCCCGACGCGGCGGCGGGCGGCATCGGTGGGTTCCGGCGGGTCGGGGGCGCGCGGCGGCAGCACCTGCGGCGGCGCCAGCTTGGCCTGCAGATGCCCGGTCGGGTCGGGGCGGTGCGGCGGGGCCGCAGGCTCGGCGGCGGCCGGCGGCACGGGCCGCGGCGGGGCGACAGGCTCGGTCATGGCGGGGCTCCTTTCTTCGGGGGTATCCGCGACGATGATGCCGGATCGGGGGCTGTCGGTCGCGCCGCGAATGGCTAAAATCCGCGGCAATGGCCCGGCTTTTCCGCCGCAGCGCCCCGGCGGCGCCACAGTCTGCGGCCAAGGCAGGGGGCGTCAGGGTTTGATAAGGGGTGTCGCCTCATGCGCGTGCTCGTGACCGGCAGTGCCGGGTTCATCGGCTTTCATCTCAGCCGCCTGCTGCTGGCCGAAGGCGCGGCGGTGCAGGGCTATGACGGGATGACCGACTATTACGACGTCGGCCTGAAACGGCGGCGCCACGCGATCCTGTCGGAAAACCCGCGCTTTGCCGCGGCCGAGGGGATGCTGGAGGATCAGCCCCGCCTCGACGCCGTGGTCGATGGCTTCGGCCCCGATGTGATCGTCCATCTCGCCGCGCAGGCGGGGGTGCGCTACTCCATCGACAACCCCCGCGCCTATCTGGATGCCAACATCATCGGCAGCTTTCACGTGATGGAGGCCGCGCGCCGCCACAAGGTGCGCCACCTGATGATGGCCTCGACCAGTTCGGTCTACGGCGCCAACACCGAGATGCCCTATGCCGAAGGCCACAAGGCCGACACGCCGATGTCCTTCTATGCCGCGACCAAGAAGGCGAACGAGGCGATGGGCCACGCCTGGGCGCATATCCACGACCTGCCGGTGACGATGTTCCGCTTCTTCACCGTCTACGGGCCCTGGGGCCGGCCCGACATGGCGCTGTTCAAGTTCACCCGCGCGATCCTGTCGGGCGAACCGATCGACGTCTACAACCACGGCGACATGTGGCGGGATTTCACCTATGTCGACGATCTGGTGCGCGGCATCCGGTTGCTGATGGATGCGGTGCCGGGGCAAGGGCCGGCCGTGGCGGGCGACAGCCTGTCGCCGGTGGCGCCGTTCCGGGTGGTCAACATCGGCAATTCCGACAAGGTGCGCCTGACCGACTTCGTGGACGCGATCGAGGATTGCTGCGGGCGCAAGGCCATCCGCAACCTGATGCCGATGCAGGCGGGCGACGTGCCTGCCACCTGGGCGGATGCCGGGCTGTTGCAGGCGCTGACCGGGTATCGCCCGCAGACCCCGTTCCGCGAAGGGGTGGCGCGCTTTGTGGAGTGGTATCGCGACTATCACGGGGTGTGACCCCGCTTGCCGCCGCCCCGCCGGCGGGGACCGTCGGCCGCGGGGGTTTTGCACCCCCGCACCCCCGCAGGATATTTCGGCAAGGTGAAAGGCGCACGGTCAGGCTGCGGCCACGGCCTTGCGCGGGCCAAGACGGTGCAGCCGGTCGAAGGCGCGGCGCAGGTGCGGGTCGAGCCGGGGGGCGAGCGAGGCCGGGAAGACCTGGCCCAGGCCCAGCACGGCGCCGACCGGATCGGCGCTGGTGGCGGCGGCGCGCAAGGGGGCGGCCAGCGGGTCGCGCACGTCGATGGGGTTGCCTTGCAGGTCGGTGCCCGAGACGTAGCGCATCCAGGCCGCCACGGCCAGCATCAGCCCGGGGCTGGGGCGCCCGGCGTCGAGGTTGGCGGCCAGCGTGCCGAGGATGCGCTGGGGCAGTTTCTGGCTGCCGTCCATCGCGATCTGCCAGGTGCGGTGGCGGATGGCGGGGTTGGCGTAGCGGTCGAACAGCCGGCTTGCATAGGCGGGCAGGTCCACGCCGGGCGGGGCGGACAGTGCGGGGATGATTTCCTGCGACCAGAGCCGGCGGACATAGGCGGCAAAGGCCGGGTCTGCGACGGTGTCGGCGATGGTCTGATGCCCGGCGAGATAGCCGAGATAGGCCAGTGCGGAATGGGTGCCGTTCAGCATGCGCAGCTTCATGTGTTCGAACGGGGCCACGTTCTGCACCAGCTGCGCGCCGGCCGCGGCGAGGTCGGGGCGGGCGCCGCCGACGAAATCGTCCTCGATCACCCATTGCCGGAAGGGTTCGTGCAGCACGGGCGCCGCGTCGTGCCGGCCGGCGAGCGCGGCCACGCGGGCGATATCTTCGGGGCGGGTGGCGGGCACGATGCGGTCGACCATCGTCGCGGGAAAGCGGCCCTGGTCCTCGATCCAGGCGGCAAGGCCGGGGTCGAGGCGCCGCGCGAGGTCGAGCACCACGCCGCGCACGATGCGGCCGTTGTCGGGCAGGTTGTCGCAGCAGAGCACCGTGAAGGGCGCAAGCCCCGCGGCCTGCCGCAACGCCAGCGCGCGCACCAGAAAGCCCGGCGCCGAGCAGGGCAGGGGCGCGGAAAGATCGTGCAGGATGTCGGGGTGGTCGGGGATCAGCCGCCCGGTGCTGGGTTCGTGGCAATAGCCCTTTTCGGTGACGGTCAGCGACACGATGCGGGTGCCGGGCGCGGCCAACGCATCGAGCACGGCTTGCGGGTCTTCGCGCGCGACCAGCACGCCTTGCACGATCTGGACATGGCGGGCCGCTTCGCCGCCGGGGCCCTGTTCCACCGCCAGGTAGGTGCCGCCCTGCGGCATCAGCCGGCCGCGCATGTCGGGCGATTGCAGCGACACCCCGAGGATGCCCCAGTCGCCGCCCGAGGCCGCGACCGCCTGTTCGACATAAACCGCCCCATGCGCGCGAAAGAAAGCGCCGAGGCCAAGGTGGACGATGCCGACCGGCAGCGGGGCGGCGGTGCGGGCAAGCCGGGGCAGGGTCATGGGGCGTTCCTTTTCAGCGGGCCAGCCAGCCGCCATCGACGTTCAGCACCGCGCCGTGGATGTAGGCCGCCGCCGGCGAGGCAAGAAACACCGCCGTGCCGGCGATATCCTCGGGCCGGCCCCAGCGCCCGGCGGGGATGCGTTCCAGGATGCTGCGGCTGCGGTCGGGGTCGGCGCGCAGGGCCTCGGTGTTGTTCGTCTCGATATAGCCCGGGGCGATGGCGTTGACGTTGATGCCGCGGGCCGCCCATTCGTTGGCCATCAGCTTGGTCAGCCCGGCGACCCCGTGCTTGGCGGCGGTATAGCTCGGCACCCGGATCCCGCCCTGGAACGACAGGAGCGAGGCGATGTTGACGATGCGCCCGCCGGTGCCGCGTGCCAGTGCTGCACGCGCGAAGGCCTGGCAGGTGAAGAACACCGCCTTGAGGTTGACATCCATCACCGCGTCCCAGTCGGCCTCGGAGAAATCCACCGCGTCGGCGCGGCGGATGATGCCGGCGTTGTTGACCAGGATGTCGATGCGCCGTGCCGCGAACACATCGCGCGCCGCCATCGGGTCGGCGAAGTCGAGCCGCAGCGCCTCTCCCCCTGTCAAGGCGGCGGTTTCGGTGCAATCCGACCGGCCGGCGGCGATGACATGCGCCCCGGCCTGCGCCATGCCAACGGCGATGGCCTGGCCGATGCCGGTATTGGCGCCGGTGACAAGGGCGGTCTGCCCGGCCAGCGAAAACGGGCTCATCGCAGGCTCTCCATCGGCACGGCGTCCACGTCGCGGTAATCCACGTTGTCGCCGGCCATCGCCCAGACGAAGCTGTAGCTGGCGGTGCCCGCGCCGCAATGGATCGACCAGGGCGGCGAGATGGCCACCTCCTCGTTGGCGATGACAAGGTGGCGGGTTTCCTGCGGTTCGCCCATCAGGTGCAGCACGCGCTGCGGCGCGGGCAGGTCGAAATACAGATAGGCCTCCATCCGGCGGTCGTGCAGGTGGGCGGGCATGGTGTTCCAGACCGAACCGCCGTGAAACTGCGTGTAGCCCAGCACCAGCTGGCACGAGGGCATCACCTCGGGGTGGATGAACTGGTTGATCGTGCGGTGGTTGGCGGTTTCGGGGGCGCCCAGCGTGAGCTTTTTCGCATCGGCCAGTTTCACCAGCCGGGCCGGGTGCGCGCGATGTGCCGGGCAGGAGGTGAGGTAGAACCGCCCCTGGCCGGCAAAGGTGACCGGCCCCGACCCCATCGGCAGATAGAGCACATCGCCCTTGTCGAGCGGCCATTCCGCGCCGGCCGCCGTGACCGTGCCGGGGCCGCCGACGTTGACCACGCCCATTTCGCGCCGGTCGAGCAGGCTGGCGGTCCCGGCCTCGCGCACATGGTCCAGCACCAGCGGGGCGGCGCCGGGCACGGCGGCCCCGACGATCATCCGGTCGTAATGGGTGTAGACCAGCCGGATTTCGCCGTCGCGGAACAGGCCCTGGGCCAGAAAGGCCGCGCGCAGGGCGGCGGTGTCCATGCCCTTCGCCTCGGCCGGCGAGACGGCGGGGCGGGTTTCAACAGTCAGCATCGGGCGGTCCTTTCATAGAAAATCGTCGCGGCGGGGGGTGAACCCGTCGATCAGCAGGCCGGGTTCCAGGCAGACGCAACCGTGCACCGCGCCCGAAGGCACCACGAAGGCATCGCCGGGCCCGACCTCGAAGCTGCGATCGGCGACGGTAAAGCGGAACCGCCCCGACACGACATAGGTCGATTGCACATGCGGGTGGTGGTGCAAGGCCCCTTCGGCACCCGCGGCGGTGAACCGGAAGGCCACGGTCATCAGCGCGGGGCTGTCGGCCAGCACCTGGCGGGTGCTGTGCGGGCCGGTGGCAACCACGGGCCAGCTCACCGGAACACCCCCGGCAGCCACAGCGACAGCGCGGGCACATAGGTCACCAGCATCAGCGTGGCAAAGGCGGCGCCGTAGAACGGCCAGATCGTGCGCATCGCATCCCACACCGAGATCCGCCCCACCGCGCAGCCCACGAACAGCACCGCCCCCACCGGCGGCGTGCAAAGCCCGATGCCGAGGTTCAGGATCAGGATGACCCCGAAATGCACCGGGTCCACCCCGAAGGCCGCCGCGACCGGCAGGAAGATCGGCGTGGTGATGACGATCAGCGGCGACATGTCCATGAAGGTGCCGAGGATCAGCAGGATCAGGTTGATGAGCAGCAGGATCAGGATGGGGTTGTCGGTCAGGCCCTGCATGGCGGCGACCATCGCGGTGGGCACCTTGAGAAACGCCAGCAGCCAGCCGAACGAGGCCGCGCAGCCGATCACCAAGAGCACCATCGCCGTGGTGCGCACCGCCGCGGCGACCGCCAGGGCGAATTGCTCACAGCTCATCGTGCGATAGACCGCCACGGTGACCAGCAAGGCATAGACCGCCGCGATGCAGCTCGATTCGCTGGCGGTGAACACGCCCGACCGCACCCCGCCGAAGATGATGAGAATGAGCAGCAAGCCCGGGATGGCGTTGATAAGCAGTCGCCCCAGCATGGCAAAGCCGGGGAAGGCCTCGGTCGGGTAGTTGCGCCTTTTGGCCACGAACCAGGCGGCCACCATCAGCGACACCGCCAGCAGCAGCCCCGGCAGGATGCCGGCGGTGAACAGGTCGGCAATCGACAGCCGCCCCCCGGCCGAGATCGAGTAGATGATCATGTTGTGCGACGGCGGGATCAGGAGCGCGATGATCGAGGAGACCACGGTGATGTTGACCCCGTAATCCACGCCATAGCCGCGCCGCTTCATTTCCGGGATGGTCAGCCCCCCGATGGCCGAGGCATCGGCCGCCGCCGAGCCCGAGATGCCGCCGAACAGCACCGAGGACGCGATGTTCACCTGCCCCAGCCCGCCGCGCATGTGCCCGATGGCCGCCCCCGCCACCGCAATCAGCCGGCGCGCGATGTCGCCGCGCACCATCAGTTCGCCGGCAAAGATGAAGAAGGGAATGGCCATCAGCGCAAACACCGACACGCCCGAGTTCAGCCGCTGGAACACCACCACCGGCGGCAGCCCCATGTAGGCGACGGTGGCAAAGCTGGCCACACCGAGGCAGAAGGCAACCGGCGTTCCGATGGCCAGCAGCAGCCCGAAGCTGCCGAACAGCACCCAGAGTTCCATCTCAGACCCCTTCCTCGGGCTGTTCGCCGAAGCGCGCGGTCGGCAACCCTGCCGCGCGCCGCGCCAGACGCTCCAGCGAGAACAGCACCATCAGCACCCCGCCGATCACCAGGGGCAGAAAGTCGAAGGCGCCCGAAATCCCCAGACTGGGCAGCTTCGTTCCGGCCGCGCCTTCGGCCAGTTGCCAGCCATACCAGACCATGCCGCCGCCGAAGGCCACCACCACCGCATCCGAAACCGAATGCAGCACCAGCCGCGCAGGCTGCGGCAACACCATCAGCAGCACGTCGAACGACAGGTGATATCCTTCGCGGATGCCCACCGCGGCACCCAGAAAGATGAACCATCCCATCAGGATCACCGCCCCCGGCTCGCTCCACATCAGCGACGAGTTCAGCACATAGCGCCAGACCACCTGCGCCGCGACGAAGGCGGTCATCAGCACCAGCCCCGCCCCCGCCAGCCACAGCGCCGCCGCCGCAACCCTGTCCATCACCGCGGCAACCCGCAGCATCAGCGCCTGCATGACGCGCCTCCCCCAGGCGCCCGCCTGCGGTCGCCTCATTTTCTGTCCGAAAATATCCCACGGGGGTCCGGGGGTGTGAAACCCCCGGTCCCGCCGGTTCAGCCTGTCACTCGGTCGCCTGGATTCGCTCCACCAGCGACTGCAGTTTCGGCGTGTTGGCGTGTTTCTGATAGACCGGCACCATCGCCTCGATGAACGGGGTCTTGTCGATCTGGTCGATGATCTGAACGCCGGCGGCGCGGACCTTTTCCTCCGACACCTTTTCGCGCGCGGCCCACAGCTCGCGGTTCACCGGGATGCTGTCCTTGGCGGCCTGGCGCACCAGCGCCTGATCCTCGGGGCTCAGCTTGTCCCAGCTGACTTTCGACATCACCAGCACTTCGGGCACGATCAGGTGCTGGTTCAGCGTGTAATAGCCCGCCACCTCGAAATGGCCCGAGGATTCGAAGGACGGCCAGTTGTTTTCCGCCCCGTCGATCACCCCGGTCTGGATGGCCGAATAGACCTCGCCGTAAGGCATCGGCGTGGCGTTGGCGCCCAGGGCCGTCATCATGTCGACGAACACGTCCGACTGCATGACGCGGATCTTCATGCCCTTGAGGTCGTCGATCGACGTGATCGGCTTCTGCCGGTTGTAGAAGCTGCGGCTGCCGCCGTCGTAATAGGCAAGGCCGACGAAGCCGTGCGGCTCGAACCCGGCGAGGATCTCATCGCCGATCGGGCCGTCCATCACGCGGTGCATGTGCGCCACATCGCGGAAGATGAAGGGCAGCGAGACGACCTTGGTTTCCTCGATCAGGTTGTTGAACGGCCCCATCGACACGCGGTTGAAGTCGATCACGCCGAACTTGGTCTGTTCGATGGTGTCCTTTTCCTGGCCGAGCTGGGCAGAGTGATAGACCTCGATGCACATCCGCCCGCCCGAGCGTTCCTTGAGCATCTCGCCCATGCGCTTGACCGCCTCGACCGTGGGGTAGCCGTCGGGATGGGTGTCCGAAGACTTGAAGGTCACTTCGCATTCCGCCATCGCCGCCCCGGCGAAGGCGACCGAGGCCAGCAGGGCCGCGGTGAGGGTTTTCATCATCGTCATCGGTCTTCCTCCCGTTGGTTGATCGTTCACAGTCGGTAGGCGCGTTTGGCCAGGCCAAAGGCCAGATCCTGCGCCAGGTCGTGGGCTTCGTCCATGTCCAGCCGCCCGCTGCCCACCAGGGTGGCCAGCCAGGCGCAATCCACCCGCCGGGCGACGTCGTGCCGGGCGGGAATCGAAAGATAGGCGCGGGTGTCGTCGTTGAAGCCGACGGTGTTGTAGAAGCCGGCGGTTTCGGTCGTCAGCTCGCGGAAGCGGCGCATGCCTTCGGGGCTGTCGTGGAACCACCAGGCCGGCCCCAGCTTCAGCGCCGGATAGACCCCGGCCAGAGGCGCAAGCTCGCGCGCATAGCTGCTTTCGTCGAGGGTAAAGACGATGACGGTCAGGTCGGGGCGCATGCCCACCGCATCCAGCAGCGGCTTGAGCGCGCGCACGTAATCGGTGCGGGTCGGAATGTCGAAGCCCTTGTCGCGGCCGAACATGGCCAGCACCGCGGCCGAATGGTTGCGGTGGCTGCCGGGGTGGATTTGCAGCACCAGCCCGTCATCCAGGCTCATCTTCGCCATTTCGGTCAGCATCTGGCCGCGGAAGGCATCGGCCTCGTCGGGGGTGCAGGCCCCGCGCAGGGCCTTGGCGAACAGGGCGGCGGCCTCGGGCTCGGGCAGGTTTTCCGTCCGCGCGGTGGGGTGGCCGTGGTCCGAGGAGGTGCATCCGAAGGACTTGAAGAACGCCCGCCGCGCGCGGTGCGCCTGCAGATAGCCCGCCCAGGTGCCGGTGTCGCAGCCGGTCAGGTCGCCCAAGGCGGCCACGTTGGCGGCAAAGCCGGGAAACTCGGGGTCCACCACCGCATCGGGGCGATAGGCCGGGATCACGCGGCCGTGCCAGCCCGAATCGCGGATCATCGCGTGCCAGCGCAGATCGTCCAGCGCGCCATCGGTGGTGGAAATCGCCGCGATGCCGAAACGGTCGTAAAGCGCGCGCGGGCGGAACTCGGGGCGTGACAGGCATTCGGCGATATGGTCGTAGTGGCGGTCGGCATTGGCGGGCGACAGGCGTTGTTCCAGCCCGAAGACAGTGGAGAACGCATGATCCAGCCACAGGCGCGAAGGCGTGCCGCGGAACAGGTGGTAGTGCTGCGCGAACAGGCGCCAGATCTTGCGCCCGTCGGTTTCGGTCGGGCCGCCATCGGCGCGCGGCACGCCCAGGTCGGTCAGTGCCACCCCTTGCGAACACAGCATGCGAAACACGTAGTGATCGGGTGTCACGAACAGTTGCGCCGGGTCGGGAAAGGCCGCGTCCTCGGCATACCAGCGCGGGTCGGTGTGACCGTGCGGGCTGAGGATGGGCAGGCCCGCCACACCGGCATGAAGCTCGCGCGCGAGGCTGCGCAGGCCCGGTTCGGTCGGGAACAGCCGGTCAGGATGAAGCAGGCCCACGAGGTCTTTCCTTTGCGCTGGCCCCGGGTCGGCCCCGGGAAAGGACTCGCTTTTTGCGGGTCGGATATACTAATATGCTAGTATGCACCTTGAGTCAACGAGAGCGCCGATGACACAGACTGCCGCCTTGCGCGTGATCGAGCCGCCGGGCCGCCCCTCGGTGGCCGATGCCGTGTTCGCCGAACTGCACCGCCAGATCCTGGCACTGGACCTGCCGCCGGGCACCCGGCTGTCCGAGGTGGATGTGGCCAAGGCGCTGGGCGTGTCGCGCCAGCCGGTGCGCGATGCGTTCTGGCGGCTGTCGAAGCTGGGGTTCCTGACGATCCGGCCGCAGCGCGCGACCACGGTGTCGAACATTTCCGAAGAAGCAGTGATGCAGGCGCGGTTCATCCGCTCGGCGATCGAGGCGGAAACCGTGCGGGTGTTCACCGAGCGCGCGACCGAGGCCGACATGGCGGCGCTGGAAGCGATTCTGGAGGCGCAGCGTGCAGCGGTGGCCGCGCAGGACCGCGCGCTGTTTCACGAACTGGACGACCGTTTTCACCGCGAAATCTGCGAGCGCGGCGGCAACGGCTTTGCCTGGGACATCATCCGCGAAAACAAGGCCCATATGGACCGGGTGCGGATGCTGTCGCTGTCGTTCGCGTCGCAGGCGGCGTTCGAGGACCATCTGCGGGTCATGGCGGCGATCCGCGCCCGCGAACCCGACCGGGCCATGCTGGAAATGCGCAGCCACCTGAGCCGCATCCGCAGCCAGATCCAGCGCATCCGCGCGGAAAACGCCGGTTATTTCGACCCGCTGCCCGACAGCCCCGGCGATTGACCCCGAAAATGCCTAGCGCCGCGGGAAAGAGGCGGCGCAAAAGCCGGCAGCGCCGCAGCCCAGCCACAGCGCACCCGATTGCACAAGACCGGCGCCCAGCCCATAGGCAGTAGCCCCCAGCAGGCTACCCGTGGCCGCGCCAAGAACGACGATCAAGGTCGACATTGCGAATCAGCCCCCGAGGGCCATGATAGGTCGGAGACTCGGGTTTCGGCCAGTCGGCAATTGCGCACCGGCGGCGAACCGCTCAGGCCGCATGGGCACCGGCGGCCAGCGCCTGCACGCTGGCCAGCACCTCGGCCACCGGGCGGCCCTCGCCGATCAGCTTGACGATGGCCGACCCCACGACACAGCCATCGGCCACGCTGGCGATCGCCCTGGCGGATTCGGGCGTGGTGATGCCGAAGCCCACGATGACCGGCAGGTCGGTCGATGCCTTGATGCGCGCCACTTCGGGCCCGACCTCGGCCGCCTGCGCCGCAGCGGTGCCGGTGATGCCGGTAACGGACACGTAATAGACAAAGCCGCTGGTGTTCTGCAGCACCTTGGGCAGGCGCCGCGCGTCGGTGGTGGGGGTGGCGAGGCGAATGAAGTTCAGCCCGGCGGCCTGGGCCGGCAGGCACAGTTCGGCGTCTTCCTCGGGCGGCAGGTCCACCACGATCAGGCCGTCGATGCCGGCCTCGCGCGCCTCGGCCAGAAAACGGGGCACGCCGCGGGAATAGATCGGGTTGTAATAGCCCATGAGCACGATGGGCGTGGTCTGATCTTCGGCGCGAAAGGCGCGCACCATCGCCAGCACCTTGTCCAGCGTCATGCCGGCTTCGAGCGCGCGCTGCCCGGCCAGCTGGATCGTCGGGCCATCGGCCATCGGGTCGGTAAAGGGCATGCCCAGTTCGATGATGTCCACCCCGGCGGCCGGCAGGCCGCGCATCACCGCCAGCGAGGTTTCCGCATCGGGATCGCCGCCCATGATGTAGGAGACGAAGGCCTTGCGGCCTTCGGCGCGCAGGCGGGCGAACGTGGCGTCGATACGGGTCATGGCGGCTTCTCCCTTTGGCGCAACCTGATGCGGCAGGCGGCGCCAAAAGGCAAGCGTGTCGCATGGCCCGGTGGCGGCGCATGGGCGGGGCATTTCCTGCCGCAGCGGGCGCCCGGTGGCCTTGGGCCGCTGCGCGCCCGACTCCCCGGCGGCGCTTGATCCGGCCCGGCCTTGCGCCTAGAAGCGGCGCATCGCAGGCACCGGAGGGCGGCATGGGTTTCAAGATGGGCATCGTCGGGTTGCCGAACGTGGGCAAGTCCACCCTGTTCAACGCGCTGACCCGCACCGCGGCGGCGCAGGCGGCGAACTTTCCGTTCTGCACCATCGAGCCGAACGTGGGCGAAGTCGCCGTGCCCGATGCGCGGCTGGAAACGCTGGCCGCCATTGCCGGATCGAAGCAGATCATCCCGACCCGGATGACCTTTGTCGATATCGCGGGCCTCGTGCGCGGCGCCAGCAAGGGCGAAGGCCTGGGCAACCAGTTCCTGGCCAATATCCGCGAATGCGATGCCATCGCCCATGTGCTGCGCTGCTTCGAGGACGGGGACATCACCCATGTCGAAGGCCGCATCGACCCCGTCGCCGATGCCGAGACCATCGAGACCGAGCTGATGCTGGCCGACCTCGATTCCGTCGAGCGGCGGCGGGCGAATCTCGCGCGCAAGCTCAAGGGCAACGACAAGGACGCCGCCGATCAGGACCGGCTGCTGGCCATGGCGCAAAAGGCGCTGGAAAACGGCCAGCCCGCCCGCACCGTCAAGGTGGCCGAGGACGACCAGCGCGCCTGGCGCCTGCTGCAACTGCTGACCGCCAAGCCGGTGCTTTACGTCTGCAACGTCGAGGAAGCCAGCGCCGCCACCGGCAACCGCCAGTCGGCGCGGGTGGCAGAGATGGCCGCGCGGCAGGGGGCGGCGACCGTGGTGATTTCGGCGAAGATCGAGGAAGAGCTGGCGCAGCTGCCCGCCGAGGAGGCGGCGATGTTCCTGGCCGAGATGGGGCTGGAGGAGCCCGGGCTCGACCGGCTGATCCGCGCGGGATACGCGCTGCTGGGCCTGCGCACCTATTTCACCGTGGGCCCCAAGGAGGCGCGCGCCTGGACCATTCAGGCCGGCATGCTGGCGCCGCAGGCCGCCGGGGTGATTCACGGCGATTTCGAAAAGGGCTTCATCCGCGCCGAGACCATCGCCTATGCCGACTATGTCGCCGGCAAGGGCGAAGCCGGCGCCAAGGAGGCCGGCAAGTTTCGCGTCGAGGGCAAGACCTACGAGGTGCAGGACGGCGATGTGCTGCACTTCCTGTTCTCGGGCTGATCTGTGGCGCCGCGGTAACGTTCGGGTGACAGTTCTGCCGCAGGCTGGTGCAACCGCGACCCGGCGCTGCTAGGGTTGCGGCCAAGGGTCTGTTTCGCCACGCGCAAGGCGGTTGGAGGGTGGCATGTGTCGCTGGGCGGCTTATCTTGGCACGCCGATCTTTCTGGAAGACATCGTTTCCAGCCCCGGGCATTCGCTGATCCGGCAAAGCCACTGCGCCAGCGAATGCAAGACGGCGATCAATGCCGACGGCTTCGGCATCGCCTGGTATGGCGACCGGCCCGAGCCCGGGCTTTACCGCGACGTGATGCCGGCCTGGTCGGACCCCAACCTGAAAAGCCTGGTGGCGCAGGTGCGCTCGGGCCTGTTTCTGGCGCATGTGCGCGCTTCGACCGGCACGGCAACCAGCCGCAACAACTGCCACCCGTTCACGGTGGGGCGCTGGTCCTTCATGCACAACGGGCAGGTCGGCGGTTACGAAGGGTTCCGCCGGCAGGCCGACATGATGATCCCCGATCACCTTTACCCGCACCGCAAGGGCGCCACCGACAGCGAGGCGCTGTTTCTGGTGGCGCTGGCCGAAGGGCTGGATGCCGACCCCTGCGGCGGCATGGCCCGCGCGGTGGCCCGGTTCGAGGCGCTGAGCCGCGAAAAGGGCTGCGCGCCGCATCTGCGCATGACGGCCGCGTTTTCCGACGGGCGGCGGCTTTACGCGGTGCGCTATGCCTCGGACGATGCGGCGCCGACGCTGTATCACCGCTGGTCGGTGTCGCGCGGGGGGCGGGCGGTGGTTTCGGAACCGCTGGAACAAGGCGAAGGCGGGTGGGAGCCGGTGCCGCCGGGCAGCTTCTGCATCTTCGATGGCGATGGCGTGACGGTGCGGCCCTTTGCCCCCGGCGCGATGGCGCAGGCGGCCTGAGCGGGGCGGCTACAGCAGGCCGAGCACGGCTTCGGCCGGGCGGCCCAGCACGGCACGCCCGCGGCAGATCAGGATCGGGCGTTCGATCCGTGCCGGGTTCTCGGCCAGATGCTGCAGGATCGCCGCATCGGCCATGTCGCGCGGCAGGTCGGGGGCGTCTTTCCAGCGCATCAGGGTCCGGGGCGGCAGGTTCAGCGCCTGCAACTCGGCCAGGGTCGGCGGGTCGGCCAGGTAAAGCCGCAGTTGCGGGTCCAGCCCGCGTGCGCGCAGCAGCGCCAGCGCCTTGCGCGAGGTGCCGCAGCGCGGGTTGTGCCACAGGATCACAGCCAGGCCCCGCGCCCCGTGCCGGTCAGCGCCGCCACACCGGCCAGACCCGCCGCCGACAGGTGCCGGTCGATGCCATGGGCGATGTCGGCCGCCAGCGACAGGCCCCGATAGACCAGCGCGGAATAAAGTTGCACCGCCGAGGCGCCGGCCCGCAGCTTTTCCAGCGCCTGTTCCACCGACCCCACGCCGCCCACCCCGATCAGCGGCAGGCGCCCGCCGGTCGCCTGCGACAGCAAGGCCAGAACCCGCGTGGACTTTTCGAACAATGGTTCGCCCGAAAGCCCGCCGGCTTCGCTGCGGCTTGCACTTTTCAGACCTTCGCGGGCCAGCGTGGTGTTGGTGGCGATGATCGCGTCGATCCCGGCCGCCTGCGCCACCTCCGCAATCGCCGCAATCTCGTCGGGCACCAGATCGGGCGCGATCTTCAGGAACACCGGGATCGGGCAGGGCAGGGCGGCGCGCGCCTCCATCACCCGGGACAAGAGCGCGGCAAGGGCGGCGGGCCCTTGCAGGTCGCGCAGCTTTTCGGTGTTGGGGGACGAGACATTGACGGTGGCGAAATCCGCGTGCGGCCCGCAGGCGGCCAGCACGGCGGCGAAATCGCCGGCGCGGTCGGCGCTGTCCTTGTTGGCGCCAAGGTTCAGGCCCACGGGCACCGGCCCGCGCCGGCGGGCTGCCAGCCGGGCCGCCACCGCGGCCGCGCCTTCGTTGTTGAAGCCGAAGCGGTTGATGACGGCGCGGTCTTCGGTCAGGCGGAACAGGCGCGGGCGCGGGTTGCCCGGTTGCGGGCGCGGGGTTGCCGCCCCCACCTCGACAAAGCCGAAGCCGGCGCGCACCAGCGGCGCCAGCGCGACCGCGTTCTTGTCATAGCCTGCGGCCAGCCCCACCGGGTTGGGCAGGCGCAGCCCCGCCAGCGTGCTTTCCAGCCGGGCCGAGGTGACGAGACCCGGCAAGGGCACCAGACCCAGCCGCAGCGCCTGCAGCGACAGGCCGTGCGCGGTTTCGGGGTCGATCCGGTGCAGGGCGGCAAGGCCCAGCCGTTCGACCGCGTTCACCACACACCTTCGGGAAAGATGTGGCCCGAAGCGCCCAGCGGCAGCGACTTGTCCCACAGCACATCCTCCAGCCGCAAGGGCCGGTAGAGATGCGGAAACAGCTGCCCCCCGCGCGAGGGTTCCCATCTCAGCGCCGATCCCAGGCGGTCTGCGTCCACCGCCAGCAGCACGAGGTCGCTTTCGGTCGCAAAATGTTTGGCGGCCGTTTCGGCCACCTGCGCGGCGGTGGAAAAGTGGATATAGCCGTCGGCCAGATCGACGGGCGCCCCCGCGGTTATTCCGGCGGCCTTGAACGCATCCCATTCGGGGCGGCGGAGGATCTTGTAAATCGGCATGCCGCTTTCCTGCCCCGGAAAGCCGCGGCGGTCAACCGGGCAAGCCGCGCAGCAGCAGCGAGGCGGCGATGGCCCACATCGTCAGGCCGATGCCGGCTTCCAGCACCACCCAGGCCCGCGGCCGGGCAAACAGCGGCGCCAGCAACCGGGCCCCGAAGCCCAGGGCAGAAAAGAACGACAGCGAGGCCAGCATCGCCGCCAACCCGAAGGCCAGCTGATGCGGCGCATATTGCGCCGAAACCGCCCCCAGCAGCACGACCGTATCCAGATAGACATGCGGATTGGCCCAGGTGAACAGCAGGCACAGCGCGATGGTGCGCCCCAGCGGCGGGCTGTCGCCGGGCGCCGGCATCAGCGAGGCGCCGCCGCGCCACGCCGCGCGCAGGCGCAAGGCGCCATAGACGGCAAGGAACGCCGCCCCGGCCCACAGCATCACCGGCCCGAGCCACGGCGCCGCCTGGATCAGGTGGCCAAAGCCCGTGACCCCGGCCGCGATCAGCAGCGCATCCGACAGGGCGCAGACGGCGACCACCGCCGCAACATGCGCCCGGCGCAGCCCCTGGCGCAGCACAAAGGCATTCTGCGCCCCGATGGCCGCGATCAGCCCCAAGGCCGTGCCGTAGCCTGCCAAAGCCGCCTGAAACATGCTTCGCATCCTTGCCCGATCCGCGGCTTGACTAGCCGGTGCAAGAGATTTAGCCAAGTTAAAGGATTTCCGCCTGGATCAGTTTCGCTAATGCTGGAGCCTGCTCACCTGCAAGCGCTGGCCGCCATTCACCGCCGCGGCAGCCTGGAGGCGGCAGCGGCGGTGCTGGGGGTTACGCCTTCGGCGGTATCGCAGCGGCTGAAGGCGCTGGAGGATCGGGTGGGCTGCCGGCTGATCCGCCGCGGCAGCCCTTGCAGCGCCACGCCGGCCGGGATGCGCCTGATCCGCCACCACGACGAAATCGCCGCGCTGGAGGCCGCGGTGGCCGAGGATCTGCGCATCGACCGCGCCGGGCCCGTCACCTTGCGGCTGGCCGTGAACGCCGATTCGCTGGCCACCTGGGTCGTTCCGGCGCTGGCGGCGGTGCCCGATGTGCTGTTCGACCTGGTGATCGACGATCAGGCCTACAGCCAGGAGTGGTTGAAGCGCGGCGAGGTGGCGGCGGCCGTCACCTCGCACCCCGGCCCGCTGCAAGGGTGCGATACGCTGCCGCTGGGCACGTTGCGCTATCATGCCACCGCATCGCCGGCCTTCGTGGCGCGCTGGCTGGCCGAGGGCATTTCGCCACAGACCCTGGCGCGCGCCCCGGCGCTGACGTTTTCCGACAAGGACGCGCTGCAGGCCGACTGGGTGCGGCAGGTCTGCGGGGCGCCGCTGGTGTTGCCCACGCATCGAATCGCGTCGAGCCACGGGTTTGTCGATGCGGCGCTGGCGGGGCTGGGCTGGGGCATGAACCCGGCGCCGCTGGTCGCGGGGCATCTGGCCGCAGGGCGGCTGGTGGACCTGGTGCCGGGGCGGGTGCTGGAGGTGCCGCTGTTCTGGCAATTCGCGCGGCTGGCAGCCCCGGTGCTGGCGCCGGTGACGCGGGCGATGCGCGCGGCGGCGGCTTCGGCCCTGGCTTAGCGTTGCAGCGATTCGAGGTGGGCGATCAGGTCGGCGATTTCGCGGCTGGTCAGAATCGGCATGCCGTCGGGCGCCTGGATCATGGTATCCTGCCGTTCGTACAACTGGCCGAACAGCGGCATCGGCGAGCCGTGCGATGCCAGAGGGTCGCGCCCGTCGATCCGCGTGACGACGCGCACGGTGGGAAACCGGCCGCCGTTCCCCGCGCTCAGGGCCGTCAGGTCGGTCGGGGCCAGGGTCAGCACGGCGGCCATCGGCCCGCGCCCGGTCGCCTCGATCCCGTGGCAGACGGCACAGTGCCGGCTGTAAAGCTCGGCCCCGCGCGCGGCATCCTGCGCCGCCAGGGGGTGCGGCAAAGCCAGGGCCAATCCGAGCATCCATCGCAGCATGGGACGTCTCCTTGCAGGTTCGGGTTGAAGCGTTGCCGGCATTCCTGCACCGGCACCATGATCTGCATCAGTCCGGTTGCCATTGCGTTACCGTGGTGTCATCGGGCCGTGGCAGGCGAGGGCTTGTCCGCGCGGCGCACCGGGTGCATCCTGCGCGATCATCTGATGGAAAGACCTGTGCCGTGACCGATGTGCTGACCCCGCCTGCCACCCCGCCCGAAAGCTTTACCGATGCGCGCGCCGCCGTGGCGCGGCTTGAGGCGCTGCATGCCGAGGCGACCGGATTCCTGCTGGCGCAATTCGCCGCCTGCCAGCGGCAGGGGCGCCCGCAAGGCCGGGTGCGCGCCTTTTACCCCGAGGTGCGGCTGACGGTGGACAGCTTCGACCGGACCGACAGCCGCCTGTCCTTTGGCCATGTGTCCGCACCCGGCACCTATGCCACCACGGTGACGCGGCCGGACCTGTTTCGCAACTACCTGGTGCAGCAACTGGACCTGCTGATCCGCAACCACGGCGTTGCGGTGCATGTCGGCCCTTCGGAAACGCCGATTCCGCTGCACTTTGCGGTGGCGGGCGGCGGCGAGGTGACGGTGCCGCAGGATGGCGTGCTGGATTTCACCTTGCGCGACGTGTTCGACGTGCCGGACCTGTCCACCACCAACGACGACATCGTCAACGGCGACCGGCTGACCAACCCCGACGGCTCGCTGCCGCTGGCACCCTTTACCGCGCAGCGGGTGGATTATTCGCTGGCCCGGTTGAGCCACTATACCGCGACCGACCCCGCGCATTTCCAGAACCACGTGCTGTTCACCAACTACCAGTTCTACGTGGACGAGTTCGAGGCCCGCGCCCGTGCGGCACTGACCGACCCGGCCAGCGGCTATACCGCCTTTGTCGGCCCCGGAAACCAGATCATCACCACCCCCGACGGCGAATTGCCGGGCCTGGCCAAGATGCCGCAGATGCCGGCCTATCACCTCAAGCGTGCCGACGGGCAGGGCATCACGCTGGTCAACATCGGGGTGGGCCCGTCGAACGCCAAGACTGCCACCGACCATATCGCGGTGTTGCGCCCGCATGCCTGGTTGATGGTCGGGCACTGCGCGGGCTTGCGCAACAGCCAGTCGCTGGGCGATTTCGTGCTGGCCCATGCCTATCTGCGCGAAGATCACGTGCTGGATGCCGACCTGCCCGTCTGGGTGCCGATTCCCGCCCTGGCCGAAATCCAGATCGCGCTGGAAGAAGCGGTGGCCGAAGTGACGCAGCTGAAAGGCTACGAGCTCAAGCGCATCATGCGCACCGGCACCGTGGCCACCATCGACAACCGCAACTGGGAACTGCGCGACCAGTCCGGCCCGGTGGCGCGCCTGAGCCAGAGCCGCGCCATCGCGCTGGACATGGAAAGCGCCACCATCGCCGCCAACGGGTTCCGGTTCCGGGTGCCTTATGGCACGCTGCTGTGCGTGTCGGACAAGCCCTTGCATGGCGAGCTGAAGTTGCCCGGCATGGCGACCGAGTTCTACCGCACGCAGGTGGGGCGGCACCTGGAAATCGGCATGCGCGCAATGGAACGCCTGCGCGACATGCCGCTAGGTCGCATTCACAGCCGCAAGCTCAGATCGTTCCACGAGACGGCATTTCTCTGACGCCGCGAAAAACCGCGCAAGGGCGGCATTTGGTACCTTTCGCCCTTGAAACGCGGCGCAAAACCTTGTGTAGCGCGGCGGTGGCCCGTCTAGGGGCAGCAACCGACCCCGGCGAACCGGGACAAAGAAAAGATAGGAAGATGTCATGTCGAAACCGATGACCAAGACCCAGCTGGTGGCCGCCGTCGCCGATGCCATGGGCGGCGACCGCAAGACCGCCGGCGCGGCGCTGGATGCCATCGCCGAAGTGATCGCCCGCGAAGTCGCCGCCGGCGGCGTGGTGACCCTGCCGGGCATCGGCAAGATCGCCTGCAAGGCCCGCCCCGAACGCCAGGTGCGCAACCCTGCCACCGGCGAGATGGTGACCAAACCCGCCGACAAGCAGGTCAAGATCGCAGTCGCCAAGGCGCTGAAAGACAGCGTCAACGCCTGATGCCTTGCGCCGCCCGGCCTCGGGACAGGGGCCGGGCGGTTGACTTTGCCCCTGCCGATACTTAACGTGTCAACTGGTTCCGGGAAGGGGTGCGCATGAATCTGGTCACCTTCACCGCCGATGGCCGCCAGCACTGGGGCGTGACCGCGCCCGGGGGGGTTGTGGCGCTGTCGGGCCGGTTCCCGCAGTGGCGCAGCCTGCGCGACGTGATCGCGGCCGGCGGTATCGCGCAGGTGCTGGAGACCGCGCAGGGCAAGGAGGCCTCGCACCCGGACGGCAGTTTCCGGTGGGACATTCCGGTGCCCGACCCCGAAAAGATCATCTGCGTCGGGGTGAACTTTCCCGACCGCAACGCCGAATACAAGGACGGGCAGGATGCCCCGCCCTTCATGTCGCTGTTTCCGCGGTTCGCGCGGTCGTTCACAGGGCATGGGCAACCGCTGATCCGGCCCCCGGAAAGCCCGCAACTGGATTACGAAGGCGAAATCGCCGTGGTCATCGGCAAGGGCGGGCGGCGCATTCCGCGGGCCGAGGCGCTGGGCCACATCGCCGCGCTGACGCTGTGCAACGAAGGCACCATCCGCGACTGGGTGCGCCATGCCAAGTTCAACGTCACCCAAGGCAAGAACTGGGACCGCTCCGGGGCGATGGGCCCATGGCTGGTGCCCTTCGCCGACCCCGCGCAGATCGAGGATATCGCGCTGGAAACCCGTGTGAACGGCGCGCTGCGCCAGTCCGACCGCACGGGGCGGATGCTGTTTCCGGTGGCCGAGCAGATCGCCTATATCTCGACCTTCACCACGCTGGTGCCCGGCGACATCATCGTGACCGGCACCCCCACCGGGGCCGGCGCGCGGGCCACCCCGCCCGTCTGGCTGAAGCCCGGCGATGTGGTCGAGGTGCGGGCGGCCGGCATCGGGGCACTGGTGAACGGGGTGGCCGACGAATGACCGAAGATCAGATCGCCGCGGCCGCCGCCGCGCTGGTGCAGGCGGAACGCATGGGGCGGCAGATCGGGCTTTTGTCCGTGGCGCATCCTGCCATCACGCTCGACGAAGCCTATGCCATCCAGGCGCAGGTGGTGGCGCAGAAACGCGCCGCCGGCGCCCGGCCAATCGGCTGGAAGATCGGGTTGACCAGCCGGGCGATGCAACAGGCGCTGGCGATCGACACGCCGGATTCGGGCGTTCTGCTGGACGACATGCTGTTTGCCGATGGGGCCACCGTGCCCGCAGGCCGCTTCATCCAGCCGCGGGTCGAGGCCGAGATCGCCTTCATCATGGCCGCCGCTCTGACAGGCGCCGACGTGACCCGCGATGCCGTGCTGGCCGCCACCGAAGCCGTCGCCCCGGCGCTGGAAATCCTCGACACCCGGATCCTGCGCGCCGACCCGGCCAGCGGCCAGCCCCGGCGCATCTTCGACACCGTGGCCGACAATGCGGCCAACGCCGGCATCGTTCTCGGCCCGCAGCGCCACGCTCCGCGCTCGCACGACCTGCGCTGGTGCGGGGCCATCGTGAAGCGCAATGGCGTGGTCGAGGAAACCGGCCTCGGCGCCGGGGTGCTGGACGATCCGGCCACCGGCATCGTCTGGCTGGTGCGCCGGCTGGCGCAGTATGGCCAGGGGCTGGCGGCAGGCGACATCGTGCTGTCGGGCAGCTTCATCCGCCCGGTCGAATGCCCGCCCGGCACCCGCATCGAGGCCGATTTCGGCCGCTTCGGCGCGGTTTCGATCCGCTTTGCCTGAGCCTCTGGCCCTTGCCGCGCCCTTGCGCTAGGCAGGCCGGGCGAACAGGGGGAACAGCATGGACATCCGCGCGATCCTGATGGGGCTGGCCTTTGCGCTGATGTGGTCTTCGGCCTTCACCTCGGCACGGATGATCGTGCTCGATGCCCCGCCCCTCACGGCACTGGCGCTGCGCTTTTTGCTGTCGGGGGGCATCGGTGTGGGGCTCGCGCTGGCGCTGGGGCAAAGCTGGCGGCTCAGCCCGGCGCAATGGCGCGCCACGGCGATCTTCGGCGTGATGCAGAACGCGGCCTACCTCGGGCTCAACTTCATCGCCATGCAGCGGGTCGAAGCGTCGGTGGCCGCAATCATCGCCTCCTCCATGCCGCTGATGGTGGCGGCAGCCGGGTGGCTGGTGTTCCGCGACCGGCTGCGCCCGCTGGCCATTGCCGGCCTTGCGGCCGGCTTCGGCGGTGTGCTGCTCATCATGGGCGCGCGGTTGAGCGGCGGGGTCGACCCGACCGGGATCGCGCTTTGCGTGGCCGGGGCGGTGGCGCTGACGGTGGCCACCCTGTCGGTGCGTGGCGCCTCGGGGGCGCAAGGCAACCTGCTGATGGTGGTGGGCCTGCAGATGCTGGTGGGCGCTGCGGTGCTGGGCGTGCTGGCGTTGGCCTTCGAAACCTGGGCGGTGAACTGGTCGCCCCGCCTGATCGGCGCGTTCCTCTATACCACGCTGGTGCCGGGCCTGCTGGCCACCTGGGTCTGGTTCGCGCTGGTTGCGCGCATCGGCGCGGTCAAGGGGGCAGCCTTCCACTTTCTCAACCCCTTCTTCGGGGTCGCCATCGCGGCCGTGCTGCTGGGCGAACGTCTGGGGCCGGCCGACCTGGTCGGCGTAGCCATCATCGCAGCCGGCATCCTCGCGGTGCAACTTTCGCGCGCTGCCGCCCCGCGCTGATCATTTTCTGTCCGAAAATATCCACGGGGTTTCCAAAGGGGGGCGTGCCCCCCTTTGGGCAGGGGGTGCGGGGGGCGGCAGCCCCCCGCTTCTCCGCTCAGTTCAGGCCCTTCAGCACATCGCCCAGCTTGCCGATCAACTCGTCGATCTGCGCTTTCGAGATGATCAGCGGCGGGCTCATGGCAATGATGTCGCCCGTGGTGCGGATCAGGATGCCTTTCTCGTAGGCATTGAGGAAGGCGGTAAAGGCCCGCTTGGTCGGCTCGCCGGCAATCGGCTCCAGTTCCACGGCGCCGATCAGGCCCATGTTGCGGATGTCGATCACATGCGGCAGGCCCTTCAGGCTGTGGAGGGCATCCTGCCAATAGGGGGCCAGTTCGGCCGCTCGCTCGAACAGCCCTTCTTCCTTGTAGGTCTCCAGCGTGGCGATGCCGGCGGCGCTGGCGATCGGGTTGCCCGAATAGGTATAGCCGTGGAACAGCTCGATCATGTGCTCGGGGCCCTGCATGAAGGCATCGTGCACCTCGGCGGTGGTCAGCACCGCCCCCATCGGGATCACGCCGTTGGTCAGGCCCTTGGCGGTGGTCATCATGTCGGGCAGCACGTCGAAGTGCTGTGCGGCAAAGGCGCTGCCAAGCCGGCCGAAGCCGGTGATGACCTCGTCGAAGATCAGGAGGATGCCGTGCTTTTTGGTGATCGCGCGCAGCTTTTCCAGATACCCCTTCGGTGGCATCAGCACGCCGGTGGACCCCGCCATCGGTTCGACGATCACCGCGGCAATGGTCTCGGCTCCGTGCAGGGCAACGATGCGCTCCAGGTCGTCGGCCAGGTGCGCGCCGTGTTCGGGCTGGCCCTTGGTAAAGGCGTTCAGCTGCGGCAGGTGAGTATGGGGCAGATGGTCCACCCCCGCCAGCAGCGTGCCGAAGAACTTGCGGTTGTTCACGATGCCGCCGACCGAGATGCCGCCGAAGTTGACGCCGTGATACCCGCGTTCGCGTCCGATCAGCCGGGTCCGGGTGCCTTCGCCGCGCGCGCGATGATAGGCGATGGCCAGCTTCAGCGCGGTTTCCACCGACTCGGATCCCGAGTTGGTGTAAAAGACGTGTTCCATGCCCTTGGGCGCGATGTCGATGACCCGGTTCGCCAGTTCGAAGGCAATCGGGTGGCCCATCTGGAAGGCGGGGGCATAGTCCAGCTCGGCCGCCTGCTTCTGGATCGCCTCGACGATCTTCGGGCGGCAGTGGCCAGCGTTGCAGCACCACAGGCCCGCGGTGCCGTCCAGCACCTGCCGGCCGTCGCTGGTGGTGTAATGCATGTCCTTGGCCGCCACGAACATGCGCGGGGCTTTCTTGAACTGCCGGTTCGCCGTGAACGGCATCCAGAACGCGTTGAGATCGTTCGGGGTCTGCTTGCGGTCGAGCGCCATGATTCCCTCCTGCGGCCGGGGGGCGCCCCCGCTCGGCCCGTTGTCTGACCAGTTGGTCAGGCAAGAGCCTAGCAGAGGGTCACGGGCATCTCAAGCTCAGCGCCGGTTCAACCTGTCGAGCCGCGCGCGCACCGAAAGCCCGTGCGCCGACAGCGATTCCGAGATCGCCAGCCGTTCCGCCGCCGGCCCGATGGCGGCCAGCGCCTCGGGCGTCATGCGCGCGAGCGTCGTGCGTTTCAGGAAATCCAGCACCGACAACCCGCTGGAAAACCGCGCCGACCGCGCGGTGGGCAGCACATGGTTCGGACCGCCGACATAGTCGCCGATCGCCTCGGGCGTCCAGGCGCCGAGGAAGATGGCGCCGGCATGGGTGATGCGGGCCGCCAGGTCCTCGGGGTCGGCAACGCACAGCTCCAGATGTTCGGGCGCGATGCGGTTGGAAAGCGCCGCCGCTTCGGCAAGGTCGCGGGTCACGATCACGGCGCCATAGTCGCGCCAGCTGGCCCCGGCAATGGCCGCGCGTGGCAGGGTTTCCAGCCGCCGTTCCACCGCCGCCGCCACTGCCGCACCAAAGGCGGCGTCGGGGGTGATCAGGATGGACTGTGCGCTTTCGTCATGCTCGGCCTGGCTCAGCAGGTCGAGCGCGATCCAGTCGGGGTCGTTGTCGCCATCGGCGATGACAAGGATTTCCGAGGGCCCGGCGATCATGTCGATGCCGACCTTGCCGAACACCCGCCGCTTGGCTGCGGCAACATAGGCGTTGCCCGGGCCGGTGATCTTGTCCACCGGGGCGATGCTGGCGGTGCCATAGGCCATGGCGGCAATCGCCTGTGCCCCGCCGATGCGGTAGATGGTATCCACCCCCGCGAGCCGCGCGGCCAGCAGAACCAGCGGGTTGACCACGCCGCCCGGCGTGGGGCAGGCGATGACCAGCCGTTCCACCCCCGCCACCTTGGCCGGAATGGCGTTCATCAGCACCGAGGACGGGTAACTGGCCAGGCCCCCCGGAACATACAGGCCGGCGGCCGAAACCGGCCCCCAGCGCCAGCCGAGGCCTGCCCCGGTTTCATCGGTCCAGCGGGCATCCTCGGGCAGCTGGCGCGCGTGGTAGGCGCGGATCCGCGCGGCGGCCAGCTCCAGCGCAGCACGGTCGGCCGGGGCGACCGAGGCGCAGGCGGCGTCGATTTCGTCGGCGCCGAAGGACAGGGTTTCGGGGGTCAGGTCGAGCCGGTCGAAGCGTGCGGTCAGCTCGATCACCGCGGCGTCGCCGCGGGTGCGGACATCGGCGATGATCGCAGCCACGGCGGCGTCGACATCGGGGGAATCTTCGCGCTTCATCGACAAGAGCGCGTCGAGGCGGGCGGCGAAATCGGGGTCGGTGGTGGCAAGATGCTGCGGCATGGGGGGCTCCGGGTTCGACGCGGGGTAACGGCTGGGGCCGCGAGGTGCAAGGGGCAACCGGGGTTCGGGGGGGGGGGGGGGGGGGCGCGGGCCCCGGGGGGGGGGGGGGCCCCCCCCCCCCCCACCCCCCGCGCATGGGGGCGGCGCCCGCCCCCTTGCGCAACCCCCTCGCGGTCCGCGCCTCCCCCCGAAAGGTCATCCGTGCAGGCGCTGCACCATTTCGGCCAGGTCGCGCGACAGGGCCGGTGCCGCCAGAATGCGGCCCAGT
>NZ_JBKBQM010000033.1:0-39428 GCF_046292685.1 Gemmobacter sp. | reverse complement strand
TGCCATCGACCGAGAAGTGCTCGTCCGACAACAGCGGCGCCACCTCACGATGCGCCAGGATCGCCGCCATGACCTTGCGCGACATGTCGGTGGTCAGCAGCCGGTCGCGGTTCTTGGTGAAGACCGTCGGCACCCAGACGGGATCGTCGATGCCGAGGCCCACGAACCAGCGGAACATCAGGTTATACTGCATCTGTTCCATCAACTGCCGCTCCGAGCGGACCGAAAACAGGATCTGGATCAGGCTCGCCCGGATCAACCGCTCCGGCGCAATCGAGGGACGGCCAAAATCGGTGTAAAGCGCCTCGAACTCGGCATCGAGACTGGCCAGCGCCTCGTTGACCACCTGCCGGATCTTGCGCAGCGGATGCCGGGCGGGGATGCGCACTTCAAGGTCAACATAGCTGAACAGCGACCCGCTCGCCTCGTCCGCCCCGCGCATCATCACCCCCACCGTTGTCGTGCAAAGGGTGAAACATGTTCCTAACTCCGGGTCGAGGGCTGACTTCTTCAGCAGCCTGCTAGGGGCTGTCGGTCGGGGCTGTCGGCGCTGCGCCAAGGCCGACCTGTGCGGCGATCATGGCCGGGTGCCGCATCAGCGCCTCGCGCGTGGCCGGCCAAAGCGCCATCGCCGCGTTCAGCGCGCGCAGCGTATCGACGGGGGTGCCCTTGCGCGCCGTTTCCGTCAGCTGCAACAGCGCCCCGCGCAGCCTGCGCGCACCGAAGACCGCGGCACCTCCGGCCAGACGATGCGCCATCGCGGCAATCTCGTCCTGCGGCGCCTTTTCCCCGACCGCGGCCTGCAGGCCGGCAAGGCCGGCCCGGGTGTCGGCCTCGAACTGGCAGGCAAGACGCCGCAGCACCGGCGCCGGCAGCGCCTCGGCCAGTTCGGCAAGTTGCGCCTCGTCCAGCAAGGCGGGCCCCACCTGTTCGGCCAGCACGGCCCGCAAGGCCGCCCGCGACAGCGGTTTGGTCAGGGTGGCGTTCATGCCGGCTTCGGCAAAGCGGGCAAGGTCTCCGGGCAGGGCATGGGCGGTCAGCGCCACGATCGGCGTGTCCCGGCACGGGCCTTGCCCGGTTCGGATGGCCCGCATCGCGGCCAGCCCGTCGCGCCCCGGCATGGAAATGTCCATCAGGATCACATCCTGCGGCGCGGCCTGCGCCAGGGCGACGCCTTCGGCGCCGTCGGCGGCTTCGGTCACGGTGTGGCCATCCGCGACCAGCAATTCGCGCAGCACCATGCGGTTGACCGGGTTGTCCTCGACCACCAGCACGCGGCTTGGCGGGCAAGGCAGGTTCGGCGGCGGTTCGCGCTCGGGTTCGGCCGGGGAGGCGGTTGCGGCGGGGGGCAGCGGCAGAACAAGGCGGAACCGGCTGCCGACCCCGGGGCGGCTTTCCACCTCGATACGTCCGTCCAGGGCCTTTGCCATGCGCTGTGCGATCGGCAGGCCAAGCCCCGTGCCTTCGGTTTCGCGGCCGAAGGAGTTGTCCAGCGTCACGAACGGCTGGAAGATGCGCGCGAGGTCGCCATCAGCAATCCCGACGCCGGTATCGGTGACGTCGAAGGCCACCAGACCGCCGGGCTCGCGCCGCGCGGACAGCCTGATCGTGCCGTTGCGGGTGAACTTCACGGCATTCCCGGTCAGGTTCAACAGAATCTGGCGCAACTTCGGCGCATCGCCCATCACCAGGCCAAGGGGGGCGGCATCCTCGGCCAGCGCGATGCGGTTGCCCTGCCTTTCGGCAAGCGCGCGCTGGCTTTGCGCAACTTCGGCCAGCAGCCGCCCGGCGTCGAACGGTGCAGCAACGGGGCGCATCATCCCGGCGTCGAGCCGGGCCAGATCGAGAACATCGTTGATATGGCCTGCCAGCAGCTCGGCCGAGGTCTGCAAGGTGGAAAGCAGGCCGCGCTGGCGCCCGTTCAGCTTCGTCTCGGCCAAGAGTTCCGCCGCACCCAGCAGGCCGTTCAGCGGCGTGCGCATCTCGTGGCTCATCACGGCCAGCATGTCGGCCTTGGCCGCCTCGCCGGCCAGCGCGCGGTCGCGCGCCTCGACCAGCGCGGTTTCCACCGCCAGCCGCTGCGAGATGTCGTGCAGAAAGCAGACCGTGACCACGCCATCCGGGCTGTCCACCCGGTCGACCGAGCATTCGGCCGGAAAGCGGCTGCCATCGGCGCGGATGCCTTCGACCCGTGCTAGGCCCGTGCCGGGCGGGGGAAGCCCGCCCACGCAATTGCCGCCGGGCTCGGGGCAGGCGACCAGATCGGCCACATCGCGCCCGGTGGCCGTGGCGACCGGATAGCCGAACAACGCTTCGGCGGCACCGTTGAAATCCAGCACCCGGCGCCGATGGTCGACCACCAGCACCGCATCCAGCGAGGTTGCGATGATCGCCTGCAACCGCGCGCGGGTATGGGCCTGCTGCTCGGCGCTGCGTCGGGCCTGCCGGGCCAGCAGGGCCAGCAACACCACCGTTGCCGCCAGAACCGCGCCGATCGCCGCCGCCAGCGTGGCGATGCGGTAGAGCGTATCGCGCACCTCTGTCCGCCGCTCGTCCGATTCGCGCGAAAGCACGCGCTGACCATAGAGCGTGATCTCGCGCATCGCGGGCCGGATTGCCTCGGCCTCGCGCAGAAGGGTCGGCAAGTTGCGCTGCAGCAAGGCATCGTCGCCGTCGATCAGCGGCACGGCCTCGTGCAGGAAACGTTCGACCTGGTTCAATGCCGCGCGCTCGGCGCTTGCAAGGTCGAGGATCTGATAGGCCTTGCCGCTGCGCAACAGCGACAGCCGCGCAAACAGCACGTCGAAGCGGCGGCGCAGGGCCGGCAGGGTCGAAGGGTCGTCCTGCGCATCGTGCAAGGCCACGATCAGCGCCAGCAACTCGACATCGGCCTGCGCCACCGACCAGTGGCCGCTGTCGAGGTTGGCGGTGGCCAACGCCTCGATCTGTTCGCGCACGTCGCGCACCAGCGCTGCGCCGCGGACCACGCCCGCCACCAGCGCCGCCAGAACGGCCAGCAGCAAGGCCGCGCGTGCCCAACGGGGCAGCCTCAAGCCCCCGTCGCTCAGCCGCATGGGTGCCTAGGGCCGCACATCGATCTGCTCCAGTTGCCAGACGCTGCGGGCAAAGTGGGTTTCGCTGCGATAGCTTTCCTGCGCATCGTAAGGATAGACGATCCACAGCGGGCCCTTTTCGCGCACCGACATCGGGCTGCCGTTACGGTGAAAGGCAATCATTGCCGCCCCGGGCACCGCATCGGTGATGGGCAGTTCGGCCGCGTAATCGTTGATGGCCCGGGCGATCAGCCGCCCCTCGGTCACGCCCAGCCGTTCCAGCAATCGGTGCAGCGGCACGCCGGTGAATTCCTGCACACCGGTGGTCCAGATCGTGCTGGTGCGGATCGTCTCGGCCCCCATCGACTCCAGCATGGCGAGGTCGAACACGGCCGCGTCGTCGGTGTTGCGCGTGGCGATCTGCCCGGTCACGGTCAGCACCACCGGCCCCGACGGCATCGGCAAACCCTGGGGCCCGGCCTGGGCCGCCGTCATCGCCGCCGCCAGCAGCATCGACAACGCGATCATGGCGCGGATGGTCCGCAACATTCCCTGCTCTCCCTTTGCCGGCAGCCTAGCGGCAGGTCGCCGCCATTTGCACGGGAAAAAACCGCGCATTCCCCAGCGCAGAAGGCGGAGGTCGCCGCAGACCTCGCTATACTTCCGGCCGCAACGGGTGTAAGGCCGCAGCGGGTGCCCGAGTCCATCGCCCCGGCAGGGAGGCCGGGGGCACGGTCCTGCGCGCCATGACCGGGGCCGAATGGCAGGCCCCCCCATCGCGAAAGACGCGCATGACCGACCTTCCCATTGCGGCCCCTCTGGCCGCTGCCTTGGCATCCAAGGGCTACGAAACGCTGACCCCCGTGCAACAGGCCGTGCTGGCCGAGGATCTGGCCGGCCGCGACCTGCTGGTTTCGGCCCAGACCGGCTCGGGCAAGACCGTGGCCTTCGGCCTCGCCATCGCCCCCGAACTTCTGTCCGGCGACCTTGCGGTGGCGGCTGCGCCGCGGGCGCTGGTCGTGGCGCCGACCCGCGAATTGGCGTTGCAGGTGCGGCGGGAGTTCGAATGGCTTTATGCCGAGGCCGGGGCCCAGGTCGCCTCTTGCGTGGGCGGCATGGACTGGCGCACCGAGCGGCGCGCGCTGGACCGGGGCGCGGCCATCGTGGTCGGCACGCCGGGGCGGCTGCGCGACCATATCGAGAGGGGGTCGCTCGACCTGTCCGACATCCGCGCCGTCGTGCTGGACGAGGCCGACGAGATGCTGGACCTCGGCTTTCAGGAAGACCTGGAATTCATCCTGTCGGCGGCGCCCGAAACGCGCCGCACGCTGATGTTCTCGGCCACCGTGCCGAAGGAAATCGAGGCGCTGGCCGGAAGCTATCAGCGCGATTCCGCCCGGGTTCAGGTCAAGGGCGAGGCGCGCCAGCACGTCGACATCGCCTATCAGGCGATGCAGGTGGCCACCCGCGACAAGGAAAATGCCGTCATCAACCTGCTTTTGCTCAAGCAGGCACGGGTCGCCATCGTGTTCTGCAAGACGCGCGCGGCCGTGACGCATCTGCACACCCGCATGGGCAACCGCGGCTTCAAGGTGGTGGCGTTGTCGGGCGAGCTCAGCCAGGGCGAACGCACGCATGCCTTGCAGGCGCTGCGCGACGGGCGGGCGCAGGTCTGCATCGCCACCGATGTGGCGGCACGCGGGATCGACCTGCCGGGGCTGGACCTGGTGGTGCATTTCGACCTGCCGACCAACCCCGAAACGCTGCTGCACCGTTCGGGCCGCACGGGGCGTGCCGGGGCCAAGGGCACGGCCGTTCTGGTGGTGACGCCGGCCGACCTGCGCAAGGCGCAGCGCATCCTGCAAGGGGCCAAGGTCGAAGCCGCCTGGGTCAAGGCACCTTCGGCCGACGAGGTGCAGGCCGCCGACGATGCGCGCATGCTGGCCGCCGATACCCTCCTTGACCCGGTCGGCGAGGACGAGGCCGATCTGGTCGAGGCGATCCTCGGCGTTGCCGGGCCCAAAGGCGCTGCGGCCGGGTTCCTGCGGTTGTGGCGGGCCGGGCGTTCGGCCCCCGAAATCGTCGGCGATCTGCCGCCGCCCGAACCGCGCGAGGCGCGGCCCGCGCGCGACAAGGCCGACTTTGGGCCTTCGGTCTGGTTTTCGCTGTCGGTCGGGCACGAAGGGCGCGCCGAGGCGCGCTGGCTGCTGCCCAAGATTTGCGAGGCGGGCGCCATCACCCGGTCCGAGATCGGGGCGATCCGGGTTCAGACCCGGGAAACCCATGTGCAGATCGCGCAATCCGTCGCCGACCGCTTCGGGGCATCGAAGGAGCTGGAACCCGGTCTGGTGCTGACCCGCATGGACGGCGCCCCCGACACCGACCGCCCCGCCGCGCCGCGCGGCAAGCCGGTCTACAAGCCTTCGGAGCGTCCGCAAGGCCCCACGCGCAAGCCCTATGCCCCGCGGGATCGGTCCGATGCGGCCGAGCGCAAGCCTTATGCCCCGCGCGCGGCTGCCGAGGATGGAGCGCCCGCGCGCAAGGTCTATACCCCGCGCCCGCTGGCCGACGACAGCGCCGAGGCGATTGCGCGCAAACCCCATGCCAAGCGCGAGGATGGCGACCGCAAACCCTACGCGGCGAAAGGCGACGGGGAACGCAAACCCTATGCCAAGCGCGAGGACGGCGAGCGCAAACCCTACGCTGCGAAAGGCGACGGGGAACGCAAGCCTTACACGCCTCGCGCCGAAGGCGACCGCAAGCCCTATGCGAAACGCGAAGATGGCCCGGCGAAGCCGTATGCGAAACGCGAAGACGGCTCGGCAAAGCCGTATGCAAAACGCGAAGGGGGTGACCGCAAGCCTTTTGCGAAACGCGAAGATGCCGCGCGCAAGCCTTTTGCAAAACGCGACGATGCATCCAAGCCCTACGCCAGGCGCGATGGCGACGCGCCGCGCAAGCCGCGCAGCCCCAAACCCGCCGCCGGCGCAGAGGCCCGCCCGGTGCGCACCGCCGCGCCCAAGCCCGATTTCTCGGACCCTTCGGTTTCGCTGCGCAAGCGCCCGGCACCGAAGGGCGGGCCCAAAGGCGGTTTCAAGCCCAAGCGTTGATCCGAGGCAATCAGGGGGGCGGTCTCGCCCCCCCTACACCAGCGCCAGCAACACCGCGCCCAGAAGGATCCGGTAGATCACGTAAGGCGTGAAGCTGACCCGGTCCAGAAACCGCATCATCAGCGCCAGCGCCGCCCAGGCCGCGCCAAAGGCCAGAACCGCCCCCAAGGCAATGTCGCCCAGCAGCGCGGCATCCATGCCGCGTTTCACCACCTTGAGCCCAAGGTATCCCCCGGTCGCCAGCGTGATCGGCACCGACATCAGCATCGACAGTTTCGCGGCCGAGTGCCGGTCGAAGCCCAGCCGCCGTGCCTCGGTGATCGTGATGCCCGAGCGCGATACGCCCGGCACCAGCGCAACCGCCTGCCACAACCCCATGCGCAGCGCATCGCGCAGGCGCCATTCGCGCGCGGCCCGCACCTCGGGCGCCGTGCGGTGCACCCACCACAGCCACACGCCGAACACGATCATCGTTACCCCGATCAGCCGCGCATCGCGCAACAGGTCGACCCAGCCGGTCACCGCCAGCACAGCCCCCAAGACCAGAGCCGGCAACGTCGCCAGCATCAGGCACAGCGCCAGAAACGCCTCGGGGCTTGCCAGGTGCCCGCGCAGCACCTGCCCGGCACCGACAAAGGCGCGCAATACATCCGCCCGGAAATACAGCACCACCGCCAGGATCGACCCCAGATGCACCGCGACATCCAGCGCCAGCGCCTCGTGGGACTGGCCGGTCAACTCGTGCAACAGAATGAGATGCGCGGACGACGAGATCGGCAGGAATTCGGTGATCCCCTGGACAATGGCCAGCAGGCTGAGCGTCAGCAACGACATTTCGGCAGGTTTCCTTACCGCGGGGGTGATTCGCGTGGGGCAGCCTAAACCTGTGCCCGGCAAGGGAAAGAGTCATTTAAGGTCATTAGTGCTTACCTAAAATCCCGGCGTCACCGCGCAAAAAATCGCACAAGGCCGAAAATTCCCGGAAATAGGTCAGCAAAGGTGACTTTTCATTCGGGCAACACTGCGGTAAGTCGCTGGAACGCAAGGGAGGGCCCGGTCATGGCTACGGAAAAGATGCTGCGCTTCGTGACGCTGGGCAAGGAAATGCCGGAAAAGCGCCCCGCCGAGCTGCGCGCGCACGACTTTCACGAGATCTACCGCGAGTTCGCGGATGCCAAGGCCGCCGAACAGGCCAGCCGGTGCAGCCAGTGCGGCGTGCCCTATTGCCAGTCGCATTGCCCCTTGCACAACAACATCCCCGACTGGTTGCGCCTGACCGCGCAAGGCCGCCTGCAGGAAGCCTACGAGATCAGCCAGGCCACCAACACCTTCCCGGAAATCTGCGGCCGCATCTGCCCGCAAGACCGCCTGTGCGAAGGCAACTGCGTGATCGAGCAATCGGGCCACGGCACCGTGACGATCGGCGCGGTGGAAAAATACATCACCGATACCGCGTGGGAACAGGGCTGGGTCAAGCCGATCCGCCCGGCGCAGGAGCGCGGCGAAAGCGTGGGGATCATCGGCGCCGGCCCGGGGGGCCTCGCCGCAGCCGATGTGCTGCGCCGCGCCGGGGTGCAGGTTACGGTCTATGACCGCCACGACCGCGCGGGCGGGCTGCTGACCTATGGCATCCCGGGGTTCAAGCTGGAAAAGCCCGTGGTGATGCGGCGCATCGCCCAGCTGGAGGAGGCGGGCGTGACCTTCCGGTTGAACTGCAACGTCGGCACCGACATCAGTTTCGACGCGATCCGGGGGCAGCACGATGCGGTGCTGATCGCCACGGGCGTCTACAAGGCACGCGATATCGAGGCGCCGGGCGTGGGTGCGCAAGGCATCGTGAAGGCGCTGGATTACCTGACCGCCAGCAACCGCAAATCCTTTGGCGACGAGGTTCCGGCGTTTGACAACGGCGCGTTGAATGCCGCCGGCAAGCGCGTCGTCGTGATCGGCGGCGGCGATACGGCGATGGACTGCGTGCGCACCGCGATCCGCCAGGGGGCAACCAGCGTGAAGTGCCTGTATCGGCGCGACCGGGCCAACATGCCCGGAAGCCAGCGCGAGGTGCAGAACGCCGAGGAAGAAGGCGTGGAATTCGTCTGGCTGTCGGCGCCCAAGGGCTTTACCGGCGGCACAGTCGTGGATGGCGTGATCGTGCAGCGGATGCGGCTTGGCGCGCCCGATGCCTCGGGCCGCCAGAGCCCCGAAGTGATCGAGGGCGGCGACTATGTGGAGCCCGCCGACCTGGTCATCCAGGCGCTCGGCTTCGAGCCCGAAGACCTGCCGCTGCTGTGGGGTGTGCCGGAGCTGCCGGTGACGCGCTGGGGCACCGTAAAGGCCGATTTCCAGACCCATGCCACCGCCTTGCCCGGGGTCTATGCGGCAGGCGACATCCAGCGTGGCGCAAGCCTGGTGGTCTGGGCGATCCGCGACGGGCGCGAGGCGGCCGAAGCGATGCTGGCCTGGCTGGCCCAGTCGGCCGGCGCCTCGGTCGCGGCGGAGTGACCATGCGCGCGCCCCTCGTTGTAGCCTTGATCGGGTTCGGGGGGCTGCCTGCCCTTGCCGGTGCGCAGACCTTTACTCCGCCCGCGGGGTGCACCGGATTTCTGACCGTGCAGGCGCGGGGGTGCAAGGTTTCCAACCACTACCGCTGCGCGGACGATGCGCCGGGCGACCAGTGGCGGGTGGATTTCAACGCCGATGGCCCCTACTTCGTGTCGCGGATCGACCGGGAAACCCAATGGGTCTATTCGCTGGATCTGTTCGATGGGGTGGAACAGCGGCTTGGCCCCGACCCCGCCGACGCGGCGTCGTTCTCGGGGCTGCTGGCCACCGGCACGGACAGCTACGATTTCGTCCAGACCGGCAGCGACGGCACCACCACGCGGGTGCGCGGCTTCGATACGCTGACGGGCCGCAAGGTGGTGATCGACGGGATCGAGCTGGAGGAAACCGCCTTCGAACTGCGCGAGATGCTGGAGGACGGCACCGTGCGCAGCACCGGGCGCGGGCACGAATTCATCCATCGCGCCTGGCGGCTGTTCTTTTCCGGCCCTTCGGAATGGGATGGGGGCAACGGGTTCGAGCCGCTGGACCGCAGCCCGGTAACCTTTGCCCAACCTGGCGAGCCCGGGTTCATGTCGGCCAGGCCCGCCTTCGATTGCGACGCGCAACTGGCCGCGTTGCAAGGGCGGGCGCCATGACCGCAACCCGGACCGGGGCCTGCCTGTGCGGCGCGGTGCGCTATGCGGCGCAGACCGATGCAACCACGCTGGGCGCCTGCCTGTGCGACCAGTGCCGCCGGCACACCGGCAGCCTGCTGGTGGGGCTGGGGGTGATGGCGGATGCCCTGCGCTGGGACGGGGCGCCTGCGACCTACCGTTCCTCGGACTGGGCCGAACGGGGCTTTTGCCCGGCCTGCGGATCGACGCTGTTCTACCGCGTCACCGCCGGGCCGATGGCGGGCTACACCTCGCTGGCGGCGGGCACGCTGGACGATACGTCGGGCCTGGTCCTGACGCATGAATATTACTCGGATGCCTGCACGGCCTATCGGCTGGCCGGCGACCATGCCCGCATCACGCGGGCGGAAACGATAGCGAAATTCTCTGGCGCGGAGGGCTGACCATGACCAAATACGATGCTGCCTGGGTGGCTGCGGAAGAAGCCAAGCGCCGCTGGCTGGACGAAAACGGCCTCTACCGCGAGGAGGACGAGCATTCCTCCTGCGGCGTCGGCCTGGTGGTTTCGATCAACGGCAAGCCCAGCCGCAAGGTCGTGCAGAACGGCATCGACGCGCTCAAGGCCGTGTGGCACCGCGGTGCGGTGGATGCCGACGGCAAGACCGGCGACGGGGCGGGCATCCATGTGCAGATTCCGGTCAAGTTCTTTTACGACGTGATCCGCCGCACCGGGCACGAGCCCGACATGAACAAGCTGGTCGCCGTGGGCCAGGTGTTCCTGCCGCGCACCGATTTCGGTGCGCAGGAACGCTGCCGGACCATCGTGGAAACCGAAGTGCTGCGGATGGGGCACTATATCTACGGCTGGCGCCACGTGCCGGTGGATACCTCGGTTCTGGGCGAAAAGGCCAACGCGACCCGCCCCGAGATCGAACAGATCCTGATCCGCTGCGAAAAGGACATCACGCCCGAACAGTTCGAGCGCGAGCTTTACATCATCCGCCGCCGGATCGAGAAGGCGGCCACCGCAGCGCAGATTTCGGGGCTTTACCTGTGCAGCCTGTCGTGCCGCAGCATCATCTACAAGGGCATGATGCTGGCCGAACAGGTGGCGGTCTTTTACCCCGACCTGATGGACGACCGCTTCGAGAGCGCTTTCGTGATCTATCACCAGCGCTATTCCACCAACACATTCCCACAATGGGCGCTGGCGCAGCCCTTCCGCATGCTGGCCCACAACGGCGAGATCAACACGCTGAAGGGTAACGTCAACTGGATGCGCAGCCACGAGATTCGCATGTCGTCGGATGCGTTCGGGGAAATGGCCGAGGATATCAAGCCGATCATCCCCGCGGGCACGTCCGACTCGGGCGCGCTGGATGCGGTGTTCGAGGTGATGGTGCGGGCCGGGCGCTCGGCCCCGATGGCCAAGACGATGATGGTGCCCGAAGCCTGGAGCAAGGCCACCATCGAACTGCCGAAGCCCTGGCAGGACATGTATGCCTATTGCAACGCCGTGATGGAGCCGTGGGATGGCCCCGCCGCGCTGGCCATGACCGATGGCCGCTGGGTCTGCGGCGGGCTGGATCGCAACGGCCTGCGCCCGATGCGCTATGTCATCACCGGCGACGGGTTGCTGATTGCCGGGTCCGAGGCGGGCATGGTGCCGGTGGATGAAACCACGGTGCGCGAAAAGGGCGCGCTCGGCCCGGGCCAGATGATCGCCGTGGACATGGCCGAAGGCAAGCTTTACCGCGACCGCGAACTGAAGGACAAGCTTGCCGCCGCCCAGCCCTTCGGCGACTGGGTGCAGAAGGTGGTGGACCTGAACGCGCTGATGCGCGACGTGCCCGAACATGCGATGTTCACGGGCGCCGAGCTGCGCAAGCGCCAGATCGCCGCCGGCTACACCGTCGAGGAGCTGGAGCAGGTGCTGGCCCCGATGGCCGAGGACGGCAAGGAAATGGTCGCCAGCATGGGCGACGACACGCCGCCGGCGGTGCTGTCCAAGGTTTACCGCCCGCTCAGCCACTATTTCCGGCAGAACTTCAGCCAGGTGACCAACCCACCCATCGACTCCTTGCGCGAAAGCCGGGTGATGAGCCTGAAGACGCGCTTCGGCAACCTCAAGAACGTGCTGGACGAATCCAGCGCGCAGACCGAAATCCTGCTGCTGGAAAGCCCGTTCATCGCCAATGCCGAATTCGCCGAGATGATGCGCCAGTTCGGTTCGGCGGTCACGGTGATCGACTGCACCTTCCCGGCCGAGGCCGGGCAGGATGCGCTGCGCCTGGGGTTGGAGCGGATCCGCGCCGAGGCCGAGGATGCCGTGCGGTCGGGGGCCGCGCATCTGGTGCTGACGGACGAACATCAGGGGCCGGCCAAGGTGGCCATGCCGATGATCCTGGCCACCAGCGCCGTGCATTCCTGGCTGACCCGCAAGGGCCTGCGCACCTTTACCAGCCTCAACGTGCGCGCGGCCGAATGCATCGACCCCCACTATTTCGCGGTGCTGATCGGCTGCGGGGCGACGACGGTGAACGCCTATCTGGCGCAGGACAGCATCGCCGACCGGATTCAGCGCGGCCTGCTGGACGGCAGCCTGGAAGACGCGATGCGCCGCTACCGCGACGCCATCGACGCCGGCCTGCTGAAGATCATGTCCAAGATGGGCATCTCGGTGATCTCCAGCTATCGTGGCGGGCTGAACTTCGAGGCGGTAGGCCTGAGCCGCGCGATGGTGGCGGAATACTTCCCCGGCATGCACAGCCGGATCTCCGGCATCGGCCTGCACGGTGTGCAGGACAAGGTGACCGAAGTGCACGCCCGCGGCTGGCGCGGCGGGCAGGATGTGCTGCCGATCGGCGGGTTCTACAAGGCGCGGCGGTCGGGCGAAAAGCACGCCTGGGAAGCGCAGACGATGCACCTGCTGCAATCGGCATGCGATTCCGGGTCGTTCGACCTGTGGAAGCAGTATTCGGCCGCGATGCGGGCGAACCCGCCCATTCACCTGCGCGACCTGCTGGACATCAAGCCCCTGGGCAAGCCTGTGCCGCTGGAGGAGGTGGAATCCATCACCTCGATCCGCAAGCGGTTCGTGACGCCGGGCATGTCGCTGGGGGCACTGGGCCCCGAGGCGCACATGACGCTGAACATCGCCATGAACCGCATCGGCGCCAAGTCCGACAGCGGCGAGGGGGGCGAAGACCCGGCGCACCAGCACCCGTTCCCGAACGGCGACAACCCTTGCGCCAAGATCAAGCAGGTGGCCTCGGGCCGGTTCGGCGTTACGGCCGAATACCTGAATGCCTGCGAGGAACTGGAGATCAAGGTGGCCCAGGGCGCCAAGCCGGGCGAGGGCGGCCAGCTGCCGGGGCTGAAGGTGACCGACCTGATCGCGCGGCTGCGGCACAGCACCAAGGGTGTCACGCTGATCTCGCCGCCGCCGCACCACGACATCTACAGCATCGAAGACCTTGCGCAGCTGATCTACGACCTCAAGCAGATCAACCCGCGCGCCAAGGTGACGGTGAAGCTGGTGTCGTCCTCGGGCGTCGGCACCATTGCGGCGGGCGTGGCCAAGGCCAAGGCGGACATCATCCTGATTTCCGGCCACAACGGCGGCACCGGTGCCAGCCCTGCCACCTCGATCAAATATGCCGGCCTGCCCTGGGAAATGGGCCTGACCGAGGCGCATCAGGTGCTGGCGATGAACAACCTGCGCGAGCGGGTGACCTTGCGCACCGACGGGGGCTTGCGCACGGGCCGCGACATCCTGATCGCCGCCATGATGGGGGCCGAGGAATACGGCATCGGCACGGCCGCGCTGATCGCCATGGGCTGCATCATGGTGCGGCAGTGCCAGTCGAACACCTGCCCGGTAGGGGTCTGCACCCAGAACCCGGCCTTGCGCGCCAAGTTTACCGGCACGGCCGACAAGGTGGTGAACCTCATCACCTTCTACGCCCAGGAGGTGCGCGAGTTGCTGGCCAGCATCGGCGCGCGCTCGATGGACGAGATCATCGGCCGGGCCGACCTGCTGGCGCAGGTCAGCCGCGGGGCGGCGAACCTCGATGACCTGGACCTCAACCCGCTGCTCATCACGGTGGACGGCGCCAGCCGCATCACCTACGACCGTTCCAAGCCGCGCAATGCGGTGCCCGACACGCTGGATGCGGAAATCATCCGCGACGGCGCGCGTTTCTTCGAGGATGGCGAAAAGATGCAGCTGTCCTATGCCGTGCGCAACACGCACCGCACCATCGGAACGCGCGCCTCCAGCCACATCGTGCGCAAATTCGGCATGAAGAACGACCTGCAACCCGACCATCTGACGGTGAAACTGGCCGGTTCCTGCGGGCAGTCGCTGGGCGCCTTCGCGGTGCGCGGGCTGAAGCTGGAGGTGCAAGGCGATGCCAACGACTACGTCGGCAAGGGCCTGTCGGGCGGGCTGATCGTGGTGCGCCCGCCGATGGCCAGCCCGCTGGAGGCGTCGAAGAACACGATCATCGGCAACACCGTGCTTTACGGTGCCACGGCCGGCCAGCTGTTTGCCAGCGGCCGGGCCGGCGAACGCTTTGCCGTGCGCAACTCTGGCGCCTCGGTGGTGGTCGAGGGCTGCGGGTCCAACGGTTGCGAATACATGACCGGCGGTGTGGCGGTGATCCTGGGGTCGATCGGGGCCAACTTCGGTGCCGGCATGACAGGGGGCATGGCCTATCTCTACGATCCCGAGGGGGTAGCCGAGGACAACATGAACCTCGAATCCCTCGTGACCTGCGCGGTGTCGCATCCGCACTGGGAGGCGCAGCTGAAAGGCCTGATCGAGCGTCACGCCGCCGAAACCGGCAGCCGCAAGGCGCAGGCGATCCTGAAGGACTGGGCCACCGAGCGGCGCAACTTCCTGCAGGTCTGCCCCAAGGAGATGCTGGTGCATCTGCCGCATCCGCTGTCGGACGAACCGGCGGCGATGCCCGCGGAGTGACAAGGCAAGGGGCCCCGTGGGGCCCCTTGACGTTTTCGGCAATAGTCAAGGGCTATTGTCGCCGGTTCGGCAGGTTGTCCGGGCAGGGCGGCGTTTGTTAACCGTGACGTGTGGGTGATGGTCTTGCGGGGTATCGCATGCGCAGGGTCTTGCTGGGATTGGGCGCGCTGACCGCCCTGGTCGTCGCTTCCGATGCGAGGGTGCCGGTGCAGCCTGCCCCGGAGGCGCCCCAGGCGCGGCAGGTCTGGCAACCGGCCTGTCATGGCCTGCGACCCGGCGACTTGGTGCGATCGGCCCGACCGTTGAAGCAAGGCAGCGGCAGCGCCCGGCGGCAGTTCTGGCGCGGCCACTGGCGGGTGACGCAAGTGCTGGAAGGCGGGCGGTTTCTGGCCGAACCGCTGTTTCGCAAGGACGACACCACCGGCGAGATCCTGCGCGGGCCGTTTGCGCCCTTTCCCGGCGAAACGGCGCGCCTGCCGCCCGGGGCGCTGCGCTGCGAAGCCTTTGTCGGCGGCTGATCCGGCTATCGCCTGCGGGCGGCGCCAAGCCGGGGGTGCAGCCGCGCCGCCAGGGCCCAGCACCCGCCAAGGCACAGGCCGATCGCTGCAAACAGCCAGGGCAGCGGCGCCACCAGCAGCACCGCCCAGGCCAGCCCCGGCGTGAAGATGCCCGAGACATCGCGGAAACTGGAATAGACCGCCGCCATTTCGGTGCGCTCCGAGGGTTTCACCGCCAGCAGAAACGGCAACCCCCCTGCCACATCCAGCAACAGCAGGAACGTCGTTCCTGCCAGCAGCACGGCAACCACGCCCCAGGACTGCCCGGTCAGGGCAATCGCGGTGCCCGCGACGAAACAGATTGCCGCCCCGGCAAAGCCCGTCTGCACCGCCCGCCGCACCGAGCGTGCCTGCATCCAACGCAGCATCAGCGGCGTGGCGAACAGCATCGCCGAAGATGCCGAAAGCGCCAGCCCGCCCACGCGCTTGTCCAGCCCGGCTTCGACTGCGTAGATCGGCAGATAAATGACAAACACCCACCAGCCTGCCGAGCGGATCACCGCAAAGGTCCAGCCTGCGATCAGCCGCGGCTGGGCAAAGAACCGCCCCAGATAGGCCAGCGGGTTCACCGCCGGGGCGCGGGCACGGGCAATCACCTTGCCATTGCCCAGCCGCAGCACCCAGAAGGTGACCAGCAATGCCAGGGCCAGTCCGCCGGCAATCAGAAACGGCAAGGGCCGCCAGATGCCCAGCGTCGTCACCCCGACCACCGGCCCCAGCGTCCATGCCAGCCCCGAATAGAACATCCGCAGCGATTCGTTGCGGCCGAGGTCGGGCTTGGACACGTAATCCAGCACATAGGCGCTGAGGCAGACAAAGCAGGTGACCGTCCCCAGCGCGGTGCAGGCCACCGCCACCGCCATCAAGGGCCCGCCCGCCACCCCTGCCGCGTGGCCGGTCAGATACAACGCGATGCCCAGCGAATAGGTCCAGCGCCGGGGCAGGTGCGTGGTCAGCCAGGGCACCATCAGCCCGCCGGCCAGCGACAGGAAACCGATGACGAAATAGATCCCCGACACGGTATCGGCGTTGCCGAAAGCCGCATGCATTTCCAGCGGCATCACCGAGGTCAGCGTGGCGCGAACCCCCGCCTCCAGCCCCCCCAGCAAGGCAAAGGTGCGAACGCCGGGGGCAGGGGCCTTGCGTGGCCAGTCGGGTAGAATGCGGTCGGGCATGGAGTCCTCGTGCCCCCATCCGATGCCACGATTGTATGCGCGTCTGCCCATTCTGCGACATGCAGAGTCGCAGTCAGCCTGCCGCGTTTCGGGCCATCAGGTCGACAAGGCGTGCCCGCGCCTCGGGCAGCGGACGGGCTTCGGGGCCGGTTGCCAGCGCGCGGGCCAGGAAATGCCCGGTCAGCGCCAATCCCTGCGCCAGCCCCTCGGGGTCGGCCGGCGCACCCAGAAGCAGCGGGGGCAAGGGCAGCAGGCGGTCTTCCCAACCGCGCGCCGCTGCGGCGGTTACCGCGCGCCCCGTCCGCGGGCTGACCCAGGCCAGGCCTGCGGTCGCCCCTGTTGCGGCGCAGCGGCCAAGGTCCAGCCCGAAGCCCAGTTCCGCCAGCAGCCCGATTTCCCAGCGCAGATAGAGCACCGGCCAGTCCGGCAGGAGTTCCATGGCCTCCAGCAGCGTCAGCGTGGCCGCGTGCACCGCGGCATGCGGCGCGCGTTCGGGCAGTGCGCGCAGCAGCAGCGCGCAGACCGACGACAGGCCCGCCAGTGCCATGCGGTCGCCCATCAGCGCCGCCGCGCGCGCCTTGACGGGTTCCACCGTGAAATGCCCCAGATGTTCGCCCAGCCGCGCCCGCCACACGACCGCCACGGTGTTGCCGGGCATCAGCACCGGCGCCAGCCGCCGCCCGGCCCCGCCCCGGACCACGCCGGCATGCCGCCCTTGGGCGGCGGTGAAAACCTCGACAATCGCGGCACCTTCGCCATGCGCGCGAACCGACAGCACCAATGCTTCGCCCGACCATTCCATCCTGTCACCATGCCGCAGCCCCCGTGGCGCCACAAGGCGCGCCGCCCCGGCGACGGAAAGCCGCGCCCGGTGCGTAGAACCCGAAAACACCGGAGTCCCTCATGCCTTCCACTGCCCCCGCCTATTCCCGCCTGCAAATCGGCCTGCACTGGCTGACCGCCGCCCTGGTCGTCGTGCAGGTGGTCTTTCACGAAAGCATCGTCGCGGCCTGGGACAAGCTCCAGCAGGGCGCGTCGCTCGTGTTCGATCCGCTGGTGCAGGCGCATGTGCTGGGCGGCATCGCGCTGCTTGGGCTTGTGGCGTGGCGTCTGGCGCTGCGGTTCCGCCGCGCTGTGCCCGCGGCCGAAGGGCCGGCATGGTTGCGCCGTGCGGCCGCCCTGGGCCATCTTGCGCTTTACGCAACGCTGGTCGGCCTGGGCCTGTCCGGCCTTGCGGCCTGGTTCGGCGGGCTGGAGGCTGCGGCCGAGCTGCACGAGGCGCTGAAGCCCGTGTTGCTGCTGCTGGTGGCCGGCCATGTCGCGGCCGCGCTCTGGCATCACTTCGTGCGAAAGGATGGTACACTGGCCCGGATGCGCTGAGCGCGCCTTCACCTTGATGAAAATATCCCGGGTCCGGGCAGAGCCCGGGGGCCGGGCCGGGGGCGCGGTCCGACGTTACTCTCCGGCGGGCGGCGGCGTGGCCTCGGCCGGGGCAGGGGCGGTCAGCAGACCATTGGTCCAGGTGCCGCCTGCGGATTGCCCGCCGGCATAGCGGGCGATGCCGGTGCCATGCGGGCGCCCGTCCAGGAAGCTGCCTTCGTAGCTGTCGCCGCTGGGCCAGCGCGCGACGCCCGTGCCTGTGGCCGCGCCGGCGGTAAAGCGGCCTTCATAGCGGTAGCCGTCGGGCCGGGTCAGCACGCCGTCGCCTTCGCGCAGGTCGGCCACGAAGGGGCCTTCGTAACGGCTGCCATCAGGATAGACGGCTAAACCGACCCCTTCGCGCCGCCCTTCGACCCAGGGGCCTTCATAGCGGTATCCGTCCGGGTGCGTCAGCGTGCCGGTGCCGTGGCGCTGACCGTCGCGGAAGTCGCCTTCGTAGACCGAACCGTCCGGCGCCTGCGAGCGGCCCTTGCCTTCGATCCGGCCTTCGGTCCAGTCGCCCTCGTAGGCCGAGCCATCGGGCCATACCATGCGGCCGCGACCCTGCGGCACGCCGGCCACGAAACCGCCTTCGTAAACCGAGCCGTCGGGATAGGTCTTGCGGCCCTGACCCTCGATCCGGCCTTCGATCCAGGTGCCTTCGTAGACCAGCCCGTCCGGGCTTTCGAACCGGCCTTGACCGTGGCGGCGATCGGCGGCGAACGCGCCTTCGTAGCGGCTGCCGTCGGCATAGGCGACCTTGCCTGTCCCGCTGCGCTGGCCGCCGGCGAAGGCACCTTCGTAGACATCGCCGTTGGGCTGGGTCAGCTTGCCCGCGCCCTGCATCTGCCCGTCTTCCCATGCGCCGACATAGGTCAGCCCGTCGGGCATCACCAGGGCGCCCTGGCCCTGATGCGCACCATCGACCACCGCGCCTTCGTAGCGCGCGCCGTTCGGGTAGGTGATGACGGCCTGCCCGGTCTTGCGACCGCTGTCCCAGTCGCCGTCATAGCGATAGCCCGACGGGTCTTCGAACACGCCCTTGCCCTGGGGCAGGCCGTTGAGCATGGCGCCGGTATAGGTTGCGCCGCCCGGATAGGTTTCCGTGCCCAGGCCGGTGCGCTGGCCGCCGGACCAGTCGCCTTCGTAGGTGCGGCCATCGGAAAAGGTCATCTTGCCCCGGCCCTCGGGCTTGCCGGCCACGAAGGCACCTTCGTAGATCGCGCCGTTGGCATAGCGCGCGCGGCCCTGGCCGCGAATCTCGCCATCGACCCATTCGCCGGTGTATTCGTAGCCGTCGGGCAGACGGTAGGTGCCGGTGCCGTGCGGGCGCCCGTTCAGGAACTGGCCTTCGTAGACCGACCCGTCGGCATATTGCTTGGTGGCCACGTCCTGCGCGGCCGCTGCCCCGGCCGCCAGCGCGGCCGCCACCAGCCCCGCCCCCACAGCCTGCGCGATCCTGCCCATGCCAGCCTCCTGCGTTTACCGCCTTCCTCGCGCGAGTCTAGGCGCCGGCCCGGCGGCTGACAAGCCGGCCGCCGGTGCGCCGGTTGCGCGGTTCCGCCTTCCCTCGCGGGCTTGTGCGCACTAGAACCGGCGCAAACCCGCGCGAAGGATCCCCCGATGGCCGAGACGTTCCGCCTGCTCATGGCTCAGCTCAACCCCACGGTCGGGGCGCTGGCCGCCAATGCCGCCCAGGCGCGCGCGGCCTGGGCCGCAGGGCGCGAGGCCGGGGTCGATCTGGTGGTGCTGCCGGAAATGTTCCTGACCGGGTATCAGACGCAGGATCTGGTGCGCCGGCCCGCCTTTCTGCGCGATGTCGCGGCAGCGTTGGCCCAGCTCGCGCAGGATTGTGCCGATGGCCCGGCCCTAGGCATCGGCGCGCCCGACCTGCATCGCGGCAACCTGCACAACGCCTGGCACGTCCTGCATCGCGGTGCCATCGCAACCACCATTCGCAAGCACCACCTGCCCAACACCGACGTGTTCGACGAACACCGCCTGTACACCCCGGCCCAGGTTTCGGGCCCCTGGCGCCTTGGCCCGCTGCGCATCGGCACCCCGATCTGCGAAGACGCCTGGCACCCGGACGTGGCCGAAACCCTGGCCGAAACCGGCGCCGAAATCCTGATCGTGCCGAACGGTTCGCCCTATGCCCGCGGCAAGCACGACATCCGCAGCCAGCTGATGGTGGCGCGCACGGTCGAAACCGGGTTGCCGCTGGTTTACCTCAACATGGTCGGCGGGCAGGACGACCAGGTGTTCGACGGCGGTTCCTTCGTGCTCAACCCCGGCGGACGGCTGGCGGTGCAGATGCCTGCGTTCGACGCCGCAACGCAACTGGTCACCTTCCGGCGCAGCGAGGATGGCTGGCTGGCCGACCAGGGCCCGCTGGCCCCCTTGCCCGACGCCTGGGAGGCCGATTACCGCGCGATGGTCGAATCCTTGCGCGACTATTTCGGCAAGTCCGGGTTTTCGCGCGCGTTGCTGGGCCTGTCGGGCGGGGTCGATTCCGCGCTGGTGGCGACGATTGCCGCCGATGCGCTGGGGCCGCAGAACGTGCATTGCATCATGCTGCCGTCCGAATTCACCTCGGCCCAGTCGTTGCAGGATGCCGAGGCGGTGGCCCATGCACTCGGAACCCGGCTGGATACCCTGACGATCGAGGGGCCGCGCGCCGCCGTTGGCGCCGCGCTGGCGCCGCTGTTTGCCGGCACCACCCCCGATCTGGCCGAGGAAAACATCCAGTCGCGGTTGCGGGGGCTCTTGCTGATGGCGGTGTCGAACAAGTTCGGGGCCATGCTGCTGACCACCGGCAACAAGTCCGAGGTGGCGGTTGGTTACTGCACGATCTATGGCGACATGGCGGGCGGCTACAACCCGATCAAGGATCTTTACAAGACCCGGGTGTTCGAAACCTGCCGCTGGCGCAACGCCAACCACCGCCCGTGGATGCTGGGCCCGGCGGGCGCGGTCATTCCGCCTCGCGTCATCGACAAGCCCCCCAGTGCCGAGCTGCGCGCCGACCAGAGGGACGAAGACAGCCTGCCGCCCTATCCGGTGTTGGACGCCATTCTCGAAGGGCTGGTCGACAGGGAATGTTCGGTCGCCGACCTTGTGGCCCAAGGCCACGACCGCGCCACGGTCAAGCGGGTTGAGCATCTTGTGATGACCAGCGAATGGAAGCGGTTTCAGGCCGCCCCCGGCACGCGGCTGACCGGGCGGGCCTTCTGGCTGGACCGGCGCTATCCCATCGTGAACCGCTGGCGCGACGACGGCTGAGTTGGCGCGGTCCGGGGGCGATGCCCTGCAAGGCCGCCCGCCCTTGACGCCGCACCTGCCCGGTTGCACCGTTACACGCCCAGCAAGAAAGACAGCCCATGCCGTTGACCAGCATCATCATCCCTTTTTTCGACGATGTTCCCTATCTGCGGCTGGCGGTGGATTCGGTGCGGATGCAGGGCCTGGCCGACACCGAAATCCTGATCGTGAACGACAACCCGGCACGGTTCGATGCCGCGGCCATCCGCGCCATCTGCGGCGACCCGGCCCCGACGATCCTCGAACATGCCGAAAACCTCGGCCCTGCTGCGGCCCGCAACACGGGCCTGGATGTCGCGCAAGGCGAATACGTCGCCTTTCTGGATGCCGACGATTACTATCTGGACGGCGGGTTGGTGCGGCATCTGCGCCTGGCGCAGGAAACCGGCGCCGACATTACCCATGCGCCTTACATGGTCTTGCAGATGAGTGCCGGGCGGGTCGGGACCGTGACGCGCGAGGAACTGCTTTTCAAAGACAGGGGCCTGCGCGGGGCGCTCGTCGATTTTCCCGAAGCGCAGTTCATGCCGTTTTCAAGCAGCCTTATCTTGCGCCGCGATTTCATTGCCCGTGCCGGCCTGCGCTTCGACCCGGCGCAGCGCGGGGTCGAGGACCGGTTGTTCGTGCTGCAATCGGTCACCGCCGCGCGCACGATCGCCACGCTGGGCGAGCCGGTGCGCGTGTATCGGCGCCGCCCGGGTTCGCTGACGTCGAGCCCCGAGGATGACGAAAAGCGCCTGCTGACACTGGGCCTGATGGAAAAGTGCCTGGCCGTGATCGCGGCCGAGGTCGAAGCCGGGCGCCTGCCGCCGGTGTTCTTGCGGCGCGAGTTGTTTCACTGCGTGGCGCGGCTGATGTATGGCCGCAGCCACGTTGCCGAAATCGCGGCCCGCCCGGATTCGGACCATGCCCGCGAACTTGCCGCGCGCATCCAGGCGATGCTGGGCAGCAAGGTTTTCGGCCCGCAGATTTTCGACGACCCGGTCTTGTCCCGGCTGGATTACCGCAGGGTCAAGGGACAGCCTGCGAAGATCGAGCCGGGGCGGTTCCAGAAATTCCACAAGGCGCTGCGCGAAGGCGATTTTGCGCTTGCCGCAGGGCTTGTCGGCCGCCCCGACCGCCCCTTGGCGAGCCCGTCCCTGCAGCCGCGCAGAACGGCGGCGCGCCTTGTGCTGCATATCGGCGCGCACAAGACGGGCACCACCTATGTTCAGGGCAACATGCGCTTCAACCGCGATGCGCTGCGCCGCAAGGGCGTGTTGTTTCCGCTGACGGGCGATATGGCCGCGGATTTCGACCCGGTGCGCCCGGATGGCTCTCCAGGGCACCAGGGGCTTGTGAACGCTGCCCATGCAGGGGATGCGGCGGTGCAGGCCGCCTTCTTCGACGAGGTCGCGGCCAGCGGCGCCGAAACGGTTGTCGTCAGCTGCGAAAACATGATGCCCCCGCTATCTGCCAGTCTGCTGCGGCTTGTGCAGCAACTGGACGCGTTCTTCGACGGGTTTGCCCGGCGCGATCTGGTGGCCGGGCAAAGGCGGCCGGATATCTGGGCCGACCGATTCTATCGGGAACTGGTTTGCAATGGCCACGCGGGCAATCGCAGCGACGCTGCGGCCTTTGCGCACGAAACCGGGGCGCGCCTTTTCGACTTGCCGGCGCAGCTGGGCCCGTTCGAAGAGCGTTTTTCCACCCGCGCAAGGCTGGTCGGTTTCGATGCGGCCGTGGCGCAGGGGCGGCTTTGGCCGGCGCATCTGGAAGCCTTCGGACTTGCCCCCGATCTGCCCGAAAGCGCAGATGTGTGGCGCAACCCCATTCCGTCGCGCCACGATGTTGCGGCGGCCGAACTGGCCTCGTTTCTCTTGCCCGATCCGGCAGCGCGCCGGGCCGTGTTGCACGCCTATTTCCGCCTGCCGGAAAGCTCGGGGGGCCGCTCGGACGCGCCGCTGTTGCCGCCCGAGATGCGAGTCGCCCAGATCGAACAGGCGCGCGCCCTGTCTGCGGCCTTTGCGGCCGAACGGGGCCATGCCCCGGACTGGGAAGGGTGGATTGCGGCGACCCGGGCAGAGGTCTGGTCGCCGCCGGGCGACCTGCCGCAGCAGGTTCTGATCCGGCTGATCCAGGCGGCGCAGGTCTGCGGCTTGCAGGTGCCATCCGCCGCAAAGGCTGCCGCCGCCGAAGGCCCCTGAGCTAGGGCGCAAGCAGGCGGGCGGACACCCAGCCTTCGATCCCGTCACCTTGAATGCGGATGCGCAGCCAGCCGTTTGCGCCATCTTCGATAACTTCCACCTCCTCGCCGCGCGCCAGACGCCCGACCACATCATGCCCGCTCGAAGGGCCGCCTCGGACATTCGCACCGCTGGCGGTCACGCGACGGATGCTGCCGGCCGGCAATGCCGACACGCGGGTCGGTTCGGGCCGGGCGCTGGCCGTCATGGGCTGCACGGCTGCGGGGTCGATCACCGCTTCTTGCAGGATCGTCGGTCGTGTCGCTCCGCGGATCGGCGCATCGGCCAGACGCTGCATGCCGGCCGGCAGGACCGGGCGGGATGCGGTCGTGCCGGGGCGGGTCGCTTCGGGCTCCGTGGCGGGCGACGCCTTGGTTTCACCCGCTGCCGTCCGGTCCTGCGGCGCCGGCAGATTCAGCGTCATCACGGCATACAAGGCCAGTCCCAACCCGGCCAATAGCACCGCCAGCCGCATCAAACCCAAACCGGCCATGATGTTATCCTTTCTTCAAATGACTGCGCCGCCGCAATAATCCGCGCGCAAATCCAATCTCGTTCGGCCCGGCCCCCGGGCTGTGATGCGCAATTCGCACTGGACCGGGAACAGGGCGCGGATTACACCCTCCGCATGACCGAGATACCAGAAAATGGCCTGACCTCCGAGTCCCTTTCGCGGGCGATCGGGGCGCGCTACCTGCAATATGCGCTGTCGACCATCATGCACCGGGCCTTGCCCGATGCGCGCGACGGGCTGAAACCCGTGCATCGCCGCATCCTTTATGCGATGCGCGAATTGCGCCTGTCGTCCACCGGGGGCTTCCGCAAGTCGGCCAAGATCACCGGCGATGTGATGGGCAACTATCACCCGCACGGCGATGCCGCGATCTACGATGCGATGGCGCGGCTGGCGCAGGATTTTGCCATGCGCTATCCGCTGGTGGACGGGCAGGGCAACTTCGGCAACATCGACGGCGACAACCCGGCTGCCGCCCGCTATACCGAGGCGCGCATGGCCGCCACGGCCGAAGCGCTGCTGGAAGGGCTGGACGAAGACTCGGTCGACTTCCGCCCCAACTATGACGGCACGCTGCGCGAACCCGTGGTGCTGCCGGCAGCCTTTCCGAACCTGCTGGCCAATGGCGCCAGCGGCATTGCCGTGGGCATGGCCACCAACATTCCGCCGCACAACATCGGCGAACTGGTGGCAGGCTGCCTTGCGCTGATCGACGACCCTGCGCTGCCCGACGACGACCTGCTGCGCCACATCCCGGGCCCCGACTTTCCCACCGGCGGGGTGCTGGTCGAGGATCGCGCCGCCATCGCCGAAGCCTATCGCAGCGGTCGCGGCGCGTTCCGGTTGCGCGCCCGGTGGGAGAAAGAAGACCTGGGCCGCGGCAACTGGCAGATCGTGGTGCGCGAGATCCCCTATCAGGTGGCCAAGTCCAAGCTGATCGAGAAGCTGGCCGAACTGATCCAGCTGAAAAAGGTGCCGATCCTGGCCGATGTGCGCGACGAATCCGCCGACGATGTGCGCATCGTGCTGGAACCGCGCGCCCGCACCGTGGACCCCGAGATGCTGATGGGCCAGCTGTTTCGCAATTCGGACCTGGAAATCCGCTTTGCGCTGAACATGAACGTGCTGATCGATGGCAAGACGCCCAAGGTCTGTTCGCTGAAAGAGGTGCTGCGCGCCTTTCTGGACCACCGCCGCGACGTTCTGCAACGCCGCGCGCGGCACCGGATGGAAAAGATCGACCATCGGCTGGAGGTGCTGGAAGGCTTCATCATCGCCTATCTGAACCTCGATCGGGTCATCGACATCATCCGTTACGACGACGATCCGAAGGCCGCGCTGATGCGCGAGGTCTGGGGGCGCGATTTCCCCCGCGCCTTGTCGGAAAAGGATTACGTGCCCCCTGCCAAGGGCACCGGCGAACTGACCGAGGTGCAGGCCGAGGCGATCCTCAACATGCGGCTGCGGTCCTTGCGGCGGCTGGAGGAGCTGGAGCTTCGGCGCGAACGCGACGCGTTGAAGAAGGAACGCGCCGAGCTGGAGGCGCTGCTCGGGTCCGAGCGCCGGCAGTGGAAGCGGATCGGCGAGGAACTGCGCAAGGTCGCGCTGGATTTCGGCGCTGACACACCCGCCGGGCGCCGCCGCACCGGATTTGCCGAGGCCGGCGAGGTGGTGGAACTTTCCGCCGAGGCCATGATCGAACGCGAACCGATCACGGTGATCTGTTCGCGCATGGGCTGGGTGCGCGCGCTGAAAGGCCACGTGGCACTGGACGCGGAACAGAAGTTCAAGGATGGCGACGGCCCGCGCTTTGCCTTTCACGCCGAAACCACCGACAAGATCCTGCTGTTCGGCGCGAACGGGCGGTTCTACACCTTGTCGGCCGTGGCCTTGCCTGGCGGGCGCGGCATGGGCGAACCTGTGCGCCTGATGGTGGACCTGCCCAACGATGCCGAAATCGTCGATCTGCTGATCTTCCGGCCCGGCGAAAAGCTGATCGTGGCCTCCGAGGTCGGCGATGGCTTTGTCGTGGCCAGCGACGAGGTGCTGGCCCAGACCCGCGCCGGCAAGGCGGTTCTGACGCTGGCCGAAGGCGTCAAGGCCCGGCTGGTGCGCAAGGTCGCCGGCGACCACGTGGCCACGGTCGGCGACAACCGCAAGCTTTTGGTGTTTCCGCTGGTGCAGATCCCGGAAATGCAGCGCGGCAAAGGCGTGCGGTTGCAGAAGTTCAAGGACGGTGGCCTGTCGGACCTGACGACGCTGACGCTGGCGCAGGGCCTGTCGTGGAAAGACCCGGCCGGCCGCACCAGAACCGAACCCGACCTGACCGAGTGGCTTGCACACCGCGCCACCGCCGGCCGCATGGCGCCGCGCGGTTTCCCGCGCGACAACACCTTCGGCTGACACGGCCGATGCAAAAAAACGCGCCCCGGACCGCGGCCCGGGGCGCCTTTGCCGTTTTGGGCGGTTCGGCTCAGCTGTCCATCTTCAGCGCGTTGATGAAGGCTTCCTGAGGGATTTCCACCTTGCCGAACTGACGCATCTTCTTCTTGCCGGCCTTCTGCTTGTCCAGCAGCTTGCGCTTGCGGGTGGCGTCGCCGCCATAGCACTTGGCGGTCACGTCCTTGCGCATCGCCGACAGGGTCTCGCGCGCGATCACGCGGCCGCCGATGGCCGCCTGGATCGGTATCTTGAACATGTGCCGGGGGATCAGCTCTTTGAGCTTTTCCACCATCGCGCGGCCCCGCGCCTCGGCCCGGTCGCGGTGGACCATCATCGACAGCGCGTCCACGGGTTCGTCGTTCACCAGGATCGACATTTTCACCAGGTAATCCTCGCGGTAGCCGGTGATCGAATAGTCAAAGCTGGCGTAGCCCTTGGTCACCGACTTCAGCCGGTCGTAGAAATCGAACACCACCTCGTTCAGCGGCAGGTCGTATTCCACCATCGCGCGGTTGCCGGCATAGGTCAGGTTCAGCTGGATGCCGCGCCGATCCTGGCAAAGCTTGAGGATATCGCCCAGGTATTCGTCAGGCACCATGATGGTTGCCTTGATCCGTGGTTCCTCGATATGGTCCACATGGGTCAGGTCGGGCATGTCGGCGGGGTTGTGGAGCTCGCGCACCTCGCCACTCCGCATGTGCAGGTGATAGACCACCGAAGGCGCCGTGGTAATCAGATCCAGGTCGTATTCGCGTTCCAGCCGGTCGCGGATGACCTCGAGGTGCAAGAGCCCGAGGAATCCGCAGCGAAAGCCGAAGCCGAGCGCGGCCGAGGTTTCCATCTCGTAGCTGAAACTTGCGTCGTTCAACGCAAGCTTTTCGATGGCGTCGCGCAGCGCTTCGAAATCGGCGGCATCCACCGGGAACAATCCGCAGAACACCACCGGCTGCGCCGGTTTGAAGCCGGGCAGGGCGGCATCGCAGGGCTTGCGTTCGTGAGTGATCGTGTCGCCCACGCGGGTGTCGCGCACCTGCTTGATGGAGGCGGTGAAGACGCCGATCTCGCCGGGGCCAAGCTCGGGCCAGTCCACCATCTTGGGGCGCAGCACCGCGAGCTTGTCGATGCCGTAGACCGCGCCGGTCTGCATCATCTTGATGCGGTCGCCTTTGCGCACAACGCCGTCCATCACGCGGATCATCACGACAACGCCCAGATAGGCATCATACCAGCTGTCCACCAGCATGGCCTTCAGGGGTGCATTGCGGTCGCCCATGGGCGGCGGCAGGCGGGTGACGATGGCTTCCAGCACGTCGGGAATGCCCAGGCCGGTCTTGGCCGAAATCATCACCGCATCGGACGCGTCCAGGCCGATCACGTCTTCGATGTTTTCCTTTACCCGGTCAGGGTCGGCGGCCGGCAGGTCGATCTTGTTCAGCACCGGCACGATCTCGTGCCCGGCGTCGATCGCCTGATAGACGTTGGCCAGCGTCTGCGCCTCGACCCCTTGCGAGGCGTCCACCACCAGCAGCGAGCCTTCGACCGCGCGCATGGAGCGGGAAACCTCGTAGGCGAAATCGACGTGCCCGGGGGTGTCGATCAGGTTCAGCACATAGGTTTCGCCATCCTTCGCCTTGTAGTCGATGCGAACGGTGTTGGCCTTGATGGTGATGCCGCGTTCGCGCTCGATATCCATGCTGTCGAGCAACTGCTCCTTCATGTCGCGGTCGGCGACAGTGCCGGTCGACTGGATCAGCCGGTCGGCGAGCGTGGATTTGCCGTGGTCGATATGGGCCACGATCGAGAAGTTGCGGATGTGCTGCAGGTCGGTCATGGCCGCGCATATAGCCTGCCGCCTTGAAGCCGGAAAGGGGGATTGCGCGTGCCCGGGCTGCCCGCGCGCAAAAGGCCGGGCGCCCGTGCGGGGCGCCCGGACCCTCGCGTGTCAAAGACCCAGCGCGGCCTTGATCTGGGTGATCGCGGTATCGACCAGGGCGGGGTTGGCGCCAGCTGCCTCGACCAGCGTTTTCAGCGTCATGCGGGTCGAGTCGTCCAGTGTGGTGGCATCGAGCGCCGCATTGATGCGGGCCGCATCGAAGTTCGCCGGGTCGAGGGCGGCCCCGAGCGAGGCCAGCGCATCCTGCGCGGCCTTGGCCGCGGCGTCGGCGGCCTCGGTCGCCTTGGCGGCGGCTTCCTCGGCAGCGGCCTTGGCGGCGGCAGCAGCCTCCTCGGCGGCTTTTCGGGCGGCTTCCTCGGCTTCGGCCGCAGCCTTGGCAGCGGCTTCCGCGGCGGCCTTGCGCTCGGCTTCGGCGGCTTCTTCTGCGGCCTTCCTGGCGGCTTCCTCGGCTTCGGCCCGGGCGGCGGCTTCGGCTTGCGCGGCCTGTTCTGCCGCCTGGCGGGCCGGAACGACGCTGAACTGGTAGTAGCCGCCCGCGGCGGCCAGCACCAGAATCGCACCGATGATGACGGATTTGTTCATGTGAGTCTCCTGCCGATCGTGTTGCTTCCCGCGGGGTTGCCAGACGGCGCGGCCAAAGAAAAGGGCAAATGCTGCGCTGCCGCAACGCAAGCGAAAGCCTGCCGACCGGTCTCGCGGGGTTTTGCGGGTTGAACCCGACGCACCGAAAGTCTATTTTGCGCGCCACGATCCATGACCGAAGGAGCAAAGCCATAGCCCGCAGACCTCACAACGCCCCGCCGCAACGCGAAACCGGGCCGCGCGTGAACGACCGCATCCGTGCACCGGAGATTCGCCTGATCGGGGCGAATGGCGAAAACATCGGAGTTGTGACCCCGTCGCGCGCCCTGATGCTGGCCGAAGAAGCGGGGCTCGACCTTGTCGAAATCTCGCCCAATGCCGAACCGCCGGTCTGCAAGATCATGGACTTCGGCAAGTTCAAGTACGAACAGCAAAAGCGCGAAGCCGAGGCGCGCAAGAAACAGAAGATCATCGAGATCAAGGAAATCAAGTTCCGCCCCGGGACAGACGACCACGATTACGATGTAAAGATGCGCTCTGTGCTGAAATTCCTGGGCGAAGGCGACAAGGTCAAGATCACGCTGCGCTTCCGCGGGCGCGAGATGGCGCACCAGCAGCTTGGCATGGACCTGTTGAATCGCGTGGCCGCCGATGTGGCCGAGGTCGGCAAGATCGAATCCATGCCCAAGCTCGAAGGGCGCCAGATGGTGATGATGATCGCGCCGAAATAATCGCGCGTCGGTGTGCCCTGAAAAATGCGCAGCACAATGAAGATGCCCCGCCGGTCGGCGGGGCTTTTTTGCCTGGATACGGTCGAGGCTCGTGGTCCGGCCTCAGATCGAGGGCCCGCAAACCGATCAGTGCTTGTGGCAGAACAGGTCGTAGACGAGGCCAATGGCGCTGCGCACCTTGGGGTCGTGCAGGAAATAGTAAATCGCCTTGCCTTCGCGCCGGCACGACACCAGCCCTTCCATCCGCAGGCGGGCGAGCTGCTGGCTGACGGCGGCCTGCCGGCTGTCGAGCAGTTTTTCCAGCTCGGTCACCGATTTTTCGCCCGACGACAGATGGCACAGGATCATCAGCCGCCCCTCGTGGGCCAGTGCCTTCAGGAATGCGGCCGCGGCGCGGGCATTCGCTTCCATCTCGGAGGCGGGCAGCGGCGTGCAGCCGGGCACCACAGGCTCGGCGTCGATCTGATTGGGCATGCCGGACCGAAGGTCCATGGCCGGATCCTTTCCTGTGTTACCCCACGCGGCACGCATGCGCCGGCGTTGCGCCTGATCTGGGCTCCAGAAGCGGCATTGCAAGTGCCTGTCAAGCAGTTTCTTGATTTATAGCATGCGATTGCGGGCATCGGTAGCGTTCGAGTTGCCGCAGGCATCGGGTGCACAGACGCCCGTCCGGTTGCCGCGAAATACGACATGAGCGCGGCGAAAAATGGCAGGAACCGAATGGGATCGCCTGCTAAGCCAAGGCATGGACTGGGATTTGCTTTCTCCGGGGTGGTGGCGCGCGCATCTGCCCGGGCTCATGGTGGCCGCGCTTGTGGCAGTGGCGGCGCAGTTCCTGTCGGAACATTATGGCGCGCCGGCGATGCTGATGGCGATTCTCCTTGGGATCGCGCTGAACTTTCTGTCGGAGGAGGGGCGCACGGCCCCCGGCATCGCCTTTGCCGCGCGCGGGGTGCTGCGGTTGGGGGTGGCGCTGCTGGGCCTGCGCATCAGTGCCGAGCTGTTCCTGGGCCTCGGCTGGCCGGTTCTGGCGCTGATTCTTGCCGGGGTCGTTGCCACCATCGGTTTCGGGCTGCTGGCGGCGCCCCGGTTTCGTGCGGCACGCGGCTTCGGTTTTCTGACCGGCGGTGCGGTGGCCATTTGCGGTGCTTCAGCGGCGATGGCGCTGGCGGCCCTGTTGCCCCGCGGCGAAAAGGGCGAACGCGACCTTGTGTTTGCGGTGGTCGGGGTGACGATCCTGTCCACGTTGGCGATGATCGCCTATCCGATGCTGGCGGCGGCGCTGGGGCTCGACCATCGGCTGACCGGCGTGTTTCTGGGCGCGACCATTCACGATGTGGCACAGGTGGTCGGGGCCGGCTTTTCGGTTTCGCCCGACACCGGCGAGGTCGCCACGCTGGTCAAGCTGATCCGCGTGGCGTTGCTGGCGCCGGTGGTGCTGGTGGCGGCGCTGGTCCTGCGCGGCAAGGCTGGCGGCGACCGGCCGCCGTTGTTGCCGGGCTTCGTTCTGGGGTTTCTGGCGCTGGCAACGCTCAATTCCATGCTGGTGCTGCCGCACTGGCTGACGGCGGCAGCGGGCGACATTTCGCGCGCAGCCCTGCTGATGGCGGTGGCGGCGGTGGGGATGAAAACCTCGGTTGCGCGGTTGATGCAGGTGGGCGCCGGGGCCATGGCACTGCTGCTGGCGGAAACCGCGTTCCTGGCCGCGCTGGTGCTGACCGGCCTTTGGGTTCTGGAGACGGTCGGTTAGCCCTGGCCAGGCGGCGGCAACGCCGGTTCCTTGGCGTTGGGATAGACCAACCCGGCCGAAATGATGAGCTTGGCCGCATCTTCGACCTTCATCTCCAGCAGGATCACGTCGCGCGCCGGCACATACAGCAGAAAGCCCGACGTGGGGTTCGGCGTGGTCGGCAGAAAGACCGAGAGGATTTCGCCGTGGTCGCCCAGGGCCTGGGCAAGTTCGCCCTTGGCCCGGGTCGAGACAAAGCCGATGGCCCAGATGCCGGGGCGGGGGTATTCCACCAGACAGGCGCGGTCGAACTTGGTATCGGTCTGGGCAAAGACGGTTTCGGCAATCTGCTTGACCCCGCCATAGATCGACCGGACGACCGGCATCCGGTCCACCAGGTTTTCCGCCCAGCGGATCAGCGACCGGCCGATCAGCCCCTTGGCGACCCAGCCCACAATCACGGTGAAAACCAGAAACACCACCAGCCCGACCCCGCGCAGGTCCACCCCGACCAGCGCATCGGGGCGGAACTGCCAGGGGATCAGCGGCAGAACCCAGCCGTCGATCCAGCCGGTGACGCTCCAGATCAGCCAGCCAGTCAGGAAGACCGGCGCAATCACCACCAGCCCGGTCAGAAAGCTGGCGCGGATGCCTGCGGTCAGGCTGCGGCGAGGGCGTTTCGGGTCGGACATCGGCTTCTCCGGGCGGCACAGGCACTGTGACCTAAGCATGCCGTTGCACCGGCACAAGGTTGCGACAGTGCGGGTTTCACCCCCGCGAAAGGCGCGACAGCTCCACGGCGATCGCTGCCCCGAGCCGGGCATTGGCAAGCACCAGTGCCGTGTTGCTTTCCAGCGACCGCCCGCCCGTCAAGGCCACGATCCGGTCCAGCAGGAAGGGGGTCACCGCCTTGGCAGCGATGCCTTGCGCCGCGGCTTCGGCAAGGGCGGTCTCGATGGCGGGGCCGATCTCTTGCAGCGGCACCTCGTGTTCGGGCGGAATGGGGTTGGCGACCAGTTGCCCGCCGGGCAGGCCCAGGCGGCCGCGCATCAGGTGGGCGGCGGCGATGGTGGCCGGGTCGTCGGCACGCATTGGCGCCTTCATCCCGCTGGAGCGCGACCAGAAGGCGGGAAAATCGTCCTGGCCGAAGGCGATCACAGGCACGCCCAGCGATTCCAGCACCTCCAGCGTCTTGGGCAGGTCCAGAATGGCCTTGGCGCCGGCTGCCACCACCGTAACCGGGGTGGCGCCGAGTTCGTAAAGGTCGGCCGAGATGTCGAAGCTGGTTTCGGCCCCGCGGTGCACCCCGCCGATGCCGCCGGTGGCAAACACGCCGATCCCCGCCAGATGCGCGCAGATCATCGTGGCGGCCACGGTGGTTGCCCCCACCTCGCCGGTCACCAGGCAATGCGCCAGGTCGGCGCGGCTCAGCTTGCGGGCGTGGGGGGTGCGGCCCAGCGTGTCCAGCGCGGCGTCGTCCAGCCCCACGCGGATGGCACCGCCCATGATGGCGATGGTCGCCGGCACCGCACCGCCGGCGCGCACCGCCGCCTCGACCGCGCGGGCCGTATCGACGTTGGTGGGGTAAGGCATCCCGTGCGTGATGATGGTGGATTCCAGCGCCACCACCGGCCTTCCGGCATCGAGTGCTGCGCGCACTTCGGGGATGAAATGCAAGGGCAGGGTCATGTTCCGATCTCTCCCGAGACATAAACGGCCGCGCGCTGCAAAGCCTCGGTCAGGGCCTGGCTGCGCGAGGCGCCGCGCGATTCCGCCGCGACATGCGCGGCCATGAAGGTGTCGCCCGCGCCTGTCACCCGGGTGACCATCACCGGCGGCGGCGCGCCCGTCAGCACCTCGGCGCCGCGGGTGGCTTCGGCGGCCATGCGGCCCCCGTCGGTCACCACGGCCCGCGCGGCACCGCGCGCGACGAGGCCGGCCGCCGCCTCGGCAGCATCGGCAAAGTCGGTCTGGCACAAGAGGCCCGCTTCCTCGCGGTTCACATACAGCGTGGCGCGGGCATGGCCGATCAGCGGGCGCAGCCGGTCGGCCTTGCCGGGGCTGGCGGGGGCCACGCGCAGGTCGGCACCGGCGAACACCGGTGATGTGGCGATGTCGGACAAGAGCCCGAGCGTCAGGTTGCCGTCCAGCGCCACAAGGCCGGTGTAGGGGGTGGGCAGGCGCCCATCCTCGAACGGGCGCAGAATCCGCGCACCGGCAGCCTCCAGCGAATGCGCATCGGCTATGGCGGCGATCAGGCCGTTCGCGCCTTCGATGGCCATGTAGCGGTCGGTGGGCAGGTCGTCCGACCTGTAGACCAGCGCGGTTTCAAGCCCGAGGTGCCGGCAGGCCGCCATCAGATCCTCGCCCTGGCTGTCGCGCCCGATGCACGACAGCAGCGCCGGCCGCATGCCGAACCGCGCCAGCATCATGGCGATGTTCAGCGCAACGCCGCCGGGCAGGCGGGTGATGCGGCCGGGCACATCGGACCCCAGCCGCATCACCGCCGACGAGCGGCCGATCACATCCCACAGCACCGAACCGATGCACAGAACGTCGAAGTCCGCCGTGCGCATCGCGCCTCCCGTCAAGCCTGGCCATCGCGTCCGGCGAAGGCCGGGCGCCCGTCACTTCTCGGGTATCAACCCGCGCGGGCTGAAGCGCAAGACCAGCAGCAACACCAACCCCATCGTCAGCAAACGCATATGCGCGGCCGCATCGGTCAGGTGCGCCTTCAGCCACGACCCTTCGGACATGCCCATCGTCAGCACCGTCAGCAGGTTCAGGCCGAGGGGTTCCACCATGACCCAAAGCCACCAGATCAGGAACCCGCCCAGGATAGCGCCCCAGTTGTTGCCCGAACCGCCGACGATGACCATCACCCAGACCAGAAAGGTAAACCGCAACGGCTGGTAGCTGCCCGGGGTCAACTGCCCGTCCAGCGTGGTCATCATGGCACCCGCGATGCCGCAGATCGCCGAGCCCAGAACAAAGACCTGAAGGTGGCGCCGGGTCACATCCTTGCCCATCGCGGCGGCAGCAACCTCGTTGTCGCGGATGGCGCGCATCATCCGGCCCCAGGGCGAACGCCAGGCGGATTCCACCAGCCATACCAGCACCAGCAGCACCACCAGGAACAGCCCGGCATAGCACAGCTTGACCACGATCGAGCTTGCGGTGGCCAGATCGAGGCCCCAGTCCGCCGCCCAGGCCCGGAACCCCGGCGCCTGCTGCAGATCCACCTCGAAAGGCACCGGGCGGGGCAGGCCGGTCACGTTCTTGACGCCGCGCGCCAGCCAATCCTCGTTCTTCAGCACCGCGATGACGATTTCGGAAATGCCCAGCGTTGCGATGGCCAGGTAATCCGACCGCAGGCCCAGGGCCGTCTTGCCGATCAGCCAGGCCGCGCCGGCGGCCAGCAGCCCGCCCGCAGGCCAGGCCAGCAGGATCGGCAGCCCCAACCCGCCCAGATAGCCGGTGCTGGCCGGGTTCACCGCCTCGACTGCGCGCACCGCCGGGTCGAAGACCTGCGAGTACAGCACGAAGCCGACGATCAGCACCGCCAGCAATGCGATGCCCCGCACCCGCCCCTTGGGCAGCCGCGTCCAGACCAGCACCGCCGCCACCATCGACGCGGCACCCACCACCAGGCCCAGCAGCACGCGCACGCCGCCGGCGGCCCAGGCGGCTTCGACCGGCGGCATGGCGACCAGCACGGTTGCCAGGCCCCCCAGGGCCACAAATCCCATGATGCCCACGTTGAACAGCCCGGCATAGCCCCACTGCATGTTCACCCCCAGCGCCATGATGGCGCTGATCAGGCCCATGTTCACGATGGTCAGGGTCAGGTTCCAGCCATAGATCATGGCGGTTCCGAAATAGAGCACCGCCAGCGCCGCAAAAAGCGCGAGATTGCGCAGGTTCACGCTCATAGCGATTTCCCCTTGAAGATGCCGGTGGGCTTTATCAGCAGCACGATCACCAGAATGGCAAAGCTGACCGCGAACTTGTAGTCGGTGCCCATCAACTGCACCAACCCTTCGGGCGCCCATTCTGCCGGCAGCAGATAGGTCAGAACCTTTTTCCAGGCATAGGTCACCGTGACTTCGGAAAACGCGATCACGAAGCCGCCCGCAATCGCCCCGATCGGGTTGCCAAGCCCCCCGACGACCGCCGCAGCAAAGATCGGCAGCAAAAGCTGGAAATAGGTGAAGGCCTTGAAGCTCTTGTCGAGGCCGTAAAGAACCCCGGCGGTGGTCGCCAGCGCGGCAACGATGATCCAGGTAACGGCCACGACCCGCTCGGGGTTGATGCCCGAAAGCAGCGCCAGGTCCTCGTTGTCGGAAAACGCCCGCATCGATTTCCCGGTGCGGGTGCGGTTCAGAAACCAGAACAGCGCCGCCACCGCCATCACCGCGACCACCAGCGTGATCGCCTGCGTGGTGCGGAAGGCCAAGCCCTCCTCCAGCCCGGTCGCCGCGCGGAAGTCGCGGGCGTTGATGATGAAACGCTCGCCGTCGGCAAAATTGATGTCGTTCACCCCGATGATGAAGCGCGTGATACCGTTCATCACGAACATCACCCCCATCGACACCATCACCAGGATCACCGGCGCCGCCTTGACCTTGCGGTAAAAGCGATAGACCACCCGGTCGGTGGCCAGCACCATCAGCGCCGTGGCCGCGATCCCGAAAGGCAGCGCCAGCAGCGCCGTCGGCAGCGGCCCGAAGGTGATCCCCAGTGCCACGAAGCCCCAGGTCACCAGGATGGTCAGCGCCGTGCCGAAGGCCATGGTGTCGCCGTGGGCAAAGTTGGAAAACCGCAGGATGCCGTAAACCAGCGTCACCCCCAGCGCCCCCAGCGCCAGTTGCGCGCCATAGGCCGCCCCCGGAATGATGACAAAGTTCAGCATCGCCACGATGGCGTTGAGAATATCCATCGCCTCAGCCCCCCAGGAACGAACGCCGGACCTCGGGGTCCGCCAGCAACGCCTTGCCCGTGTCGGTAAAACGGTTGGCGCCTTGCACCAGCACATAGCCCTTGTCGGCGATCTCCAGCGCCTGGCGGGCGTTCTGCTCCACCATCAGGATGGAAATGCCGGTGCGCGCCACCTCGATGATCCGGTCGAACAACTCGTCCATCACGATCGGGGAAACCCCCGCCGTCGGTTCATCCAGCATCAGCACCGATGGCCGCGTCATCAGCGCGCGCCCCACCGCAACCTGCTGGCGCTGGCCACCCGACAGTTCTCCTGCCGGCTGCAGCCGCTTCTGCTTGAGGATCGGAAACAGGTCGTAAACCTGCGTCATCGTATCGCGGAAATCGTCGGTGCGGATGAAGGCGCCCATCTCCAGGTTTTCCTCGACCGTCATCGAGGTGAAGATGTTGTGGGTCTGCGGCACAAATCCCATGCCCTTGATCACGCGCGCCTGGGGGCTCAGGCCGGTGATATCCTCACCCGCCAGCCGGACGCGCCCCTGGCGCAGCTTCAGCATGCCGAACACCGCCTTCATCGCGGTGGACTTGCCGGCACCGTTCGGCCCGACGATCACCGCGATCTCGCCTTTCTCGACCGCCAGCGTGCAGCCGTGCAGGATGTCGGCGCCGCCATAGCCGCCGGTCATGCCTTCGCCGATCAGAAAGGGTTCAGCCATGCTGCACCCCCTGCCGCACCGAAAGCACCCGCGCCTTCATTTTCTGTCCGAAAATATCCCGGGGGGTCCGGGGGGCAGCGCCCCCCGGCGCCGGCCACACGGCGCCACGTTCAACCATGCGCGGCCTCCTCCTTGACCTTGTTCTTCAGGCCGGTGCCCAGATAGGCCTCGATCACCCGCTCGTCGTTCCTGACCTCGTCCACCGTGCCTTGCGCCAGCACCTTGCCTTCGGCCATGCAGATCACCGGGTTGCACAGGCGGGCAATGAAATCCATGTCGTGCTCGATCACGCAGAAGGTATAGCCGCGCTCCTTGTTCAGCCGCACGATGGCATCGCCGATGGTATTCAGCAGAGTGCGGTTCACGCCCGCCCCGACCTCGTCCAGGAACACGATCTTCGCGTCCACCATCATGGTGCGGCCCAGTTCGAGCAGCTTTTTCTGCCCGCCGGAAATCTGGCTGGCCTTCTGGTCGGCCAGATGGCTGATGGTCAGGAACTCCAGCACCTCGTCGGCCTTGTCGCGCAAGGCGCGCTCCTCGGCGGCAATGCGCTTGCGCCCGAACCAGGTGTTCCACAGCGTTTCGCCCGACTGGCCCGAGGGCACCATCATCAGGTTCTCGCGCACGGTCATGCTGCCGAATTCGTGGGCGATCTGAAAGGTGCGCAGCAGCCCCTTGGCGAACAGCTGGTGCGGCGGCAACCCGGTGATGTCCTCGCCCGCCATCAGCACGCGGCCCGACGTGGGCGGCAGGCGCCCGGCGATCACGTTGAAAAGCGTGGTCTTTCCTGCGCCGTTCGGCCCGATCAACCCGGTGATCGACCCCGTGGCGATTTCCAGCGAGGCACCGTCGACGGCCCGGAATCCGCCGAAATGCCTGTGCAGATCCTGCACAACGATCATGTCCGTCTCCCCGATGGGCGCACCGTTTCCGATCTGGCGGCCGGTGGCTCCGTCTCGTTACGGCAACGGCCCGGAATGCTCCGGGCCGCGCCAGTTCACCTGCAGATCACAGGATCAGCGGAAGCGGACGGTCACGATCTTGCCGCCCTTCATCTCGAACTCGCGGTAGTTGCCGGCGGATTCGCCGGGCCCGATCAGTTCGACCGAGGTCGCGCCGACATAGTCAACGTCGCCGCCGTTCTTGAGGATTTCCAGCGCCTTGGCCAGCTCGCCCGGCATGATGGGTTCGCCCGGCCCGTTGGCCACGTCCATCACCTTGTCCTTGTAGACCTGCGGGTCGCTGGACCCGGCCGCCTGCATCGCCAGCAGGATCAGCGCCGCGGCGTCGTAGGCTTCGGGCGAGAAGGCGTTCTTCGGGTTGTAGCCCGCAGCCGCGCCCATCTCGTGATACTTCGACACGCCGTCGCCTTCGGTGCCCGGGTGCTGGCCGAACGAACCTTCGGTCTTGGCGGCGAAGTTGTCTTCCAGCGCCTGGCTGAACATGCCGTCGGGGAACATGAAGGTGTCGAAGGCGCCGCTGTCGATGGCGCCGTTGGTGATGCCGGCGCCGCCCTGGTCGATGTAACCGGCCACCACCAGCACTTCGCCACCGGCCGAGGCCAGTGCGCCGACTTCGGCCGAATAGTCGGCCTTGCCGTCTTCATGCGGGGCGCTGATCGTCACGGTGCCGCCCTGGGCGGTGAAGGCGGCCGCAAAGCTGTCGGCCAGGCCCTTGCCGTAGTCGTTGTTGGTGTAGGACACGGCCACCTTGGTGATGCCGCGATCCTTCAGGATGTCGGCCATGACCTGACCCTGACGCGCGTCCGACGGCGCGGTGCGGAAGAACAGGCCCTTGTCGTCCACGGTGCTCAGGCCGGGCGAGGTTGCCGAGGGCGAGATCATCACCATGCCGTTCGGCACGGCCACATTGGTCAGCGCCGCGGTCGTCACGCCCGAGCAGTCGCCGCCGACGATGCCCTTGACCTTGTCCGAGGTGATGAGGCGTTCCGCCGAGGCGGTGGCCAGCGCCGCGTCGACGCAGCCCGAATCGGCGCGGACCGGCGTGACGGTCGCGCCGTTCAGCAGCAGCCCCGAATCCGAAACTTCCTTCATCGCCAGTTCCGCGCCCGACGCCATGTCGGGGGCCAGCGATTCCAGCGGGCCGGTGAAGCCGAGCAGGATGCCGATCTTGATTTCCTCGGCCTGCGCAGCGCCCGCCAGCGCAAAGGCGGCGGTCGAGGCCAGAAGCAGTTTCTTCATGCGATACTCCCTAGGTCGCGGACCTTCGGTCCTGTTGTGGTTTCGTCGTCTAGACCGGGTGGCAGCACGCCACGCGGGGCTGCCCGGCGTCGAGATATCTCCCTGATCCGCCGGTTTGCCCGGTTCTGGACGGGCGCCTTGCGCCCTGGTCCCTAGCTAGCCCATCCGCGCGGCGCTGACCAGTCCCCCCTTTGATGCCGTTGTGCGGGATCGGATCGGGCGCTAACATCCGCAATGCGGTGTGACCCGCCCGACCGGGGGCAATCGGCAGAGCCAGGACGGGCGGCAACCGGCACAGGCGGTGCGGAGGGGTTTGCGATGAACATGATCGAGGCCACCAAGGCCTGTTTTTCCAACTATGTCACCTTTACCAGGCTGCTGAAGAAGTCCACGAGGCGGAACAGTTTTCCCTCTGTTTGGGCGGCAGCGGTGAGCGTCTTGCTGGTCGAGGCGAGGTATGGGTGCCCGATGCCACCCCTCGTCGTCATGCGGCCAGCAGCCGGGGCAGTCGGGCGAGGTTGTTGGCGGCCATCGTCAGGGCGTTGTTGCACAACTCTGACCGTGCGGGATTCACATCGTGAATCCATGCGGTTAGACAGACCGGATGAGCAAGCCGATACCCGCCCGCTACCGCACGACGAACTGGTCCAGCTATACT
>NZ_JBKBQM010000032.1:0-40363 GCF_046292685.1 Gemmobacter sp. | reverse complement strand
CGGACCAGTGGCGTTCCCATGGCTCGATCTTGGTCATCGGGGTCTCCGTAAGGTCCGTGGTTGAAGTCGCCAAACTCCACCTCGATCCTACACCTCGATGGCCACCAAGGATCACTCCGCCGACGGCGACGAAATTACACCAGATCCTCGGACGCTAACTACTCTCGGCCAACGCGTTGTCGTAACTGTCGCCCATGCTGCCCACCGAGGTGTCGATGCCTGCATCAGCCAGGCGCTCGGTGTAGCGGATTGACAGATACTGGCTGCCGCGGTCGGAGTGATGGATCAACCTGCCGCCTGTTGGGCACCGCTGGCAGATCGCCTGGTTCAGGGCGTCCCGCACGAAGCTCGTGGTCATCGATGTCGAAACGCGCCAGCCCACGATCTTTCGGGTGAAGACATCGATGACGAAGACCACGTAGGGCAGAATAAGCCGATGCCTTCTTCAGGATCTCGTTGGCCGTGCGCAGTTCCCGGTTCTCGCGCTCCAGCTCCTTGAGCCGTGCCCGCTCGTCCCTCTCGTCCCTGGTCAGACCCGAGCGCTCGCCAGCATCTCGTGCCGCATGCAAGCACCAGGCCCGCAAAGTGTCATGAGAACAGCCAAGCTTCCAGGCAACCGCGCGATAGGCGGCGTTGTCGCTGGTGTAGTCGGACCGGTGTTCGCGATACAGACGAACGCCGCGTTCGCGGAACTCGGCCGTGTATGTCGGGGTGTGCTTCTTCTTCGCTTCCATAAGGGTCATCCTTTGACAGTTTTACCCTCTCGGATACCTGGGGCGGTTCGCCCCAACGAGATCAACTGGGCCCACGTCGGCACGCTGCAGCACTACGCGGGCCTGCTATCTCCGGCAGGCCGGATAAGCTTCAACTTGATTCGACAATGACTCTAACGCGGGTGCAGCTCGAACCGGCAGACCCGGTCGCCGCAACCGCAGCAGGCGGTCTCGACCACGGTGACGCCAGGCCAGACCAGCGCGCCGAATAGCCCGGCGAACACGGCTGCGTGCCAGGTGCAGCCTGGGGCGCGGGCGGGCACGGCCAGCGGATTGCGCCCGATCTCGAAGGTCAGGGGTCGGCGGGCCGCGATGCGGAAGGTGCCGGTGCCCGCAAAGGTCCAGGCGTGTTTCGCAATCGCCGCTGCCAGCAGCCGTGCCCCCAGCGGCCGCGGCAGGGCGCGGATCAGCGCTTGCGCGGGGCGCGGGATGCGGTGGGCCAGGATGTAATCCGCCGTGCCCAACCCTGCAGCGTGCTGCACCGCCTCGGCCTTGTCGGGCAGGTAGAGCCGGACGAAGCGGTGGAACCGCGCCACATCCTCTTGCGGGATCATGCCGGAGTCGGGGGGCGGCTCGGCCACTTCGGCCAGGTGCAGCAGGGCATGGCGCATCCGCGGGCCGATGGCCGCATCCAGCACCGGCAGGTGCTGGAGAATGGCGTTCGGCCCGATCCTGTTGCGGGCGGGGGCGTTCATCCTATTCCGCCGGTTCCTGCGCCATGCCCGGCTGCGCCCCGTTCGGCATGACGAAAGGTCTGGCACGGTCGGGGGCGGCATCCTCCATCTGCTGCGCACCGCCACCGCAGGCGCGAAGCGCGTTCCTCTCCTCGGCCCGGGCCTTGCCTTGCGCCCGGATCGCCGCGCGCCGTTCGGCGGCGCGGGCGGCCTTGTCGGCCGAGGCTTCCCAGTCGGCCATCTGCGCCTCGGCGATGGTGCGGGTTTCGTCAAAGCCGAAATCCAGCTTGTCGCGCGATTTCAGGCTGAAATACCCGGCCTTGCCCAGATCGTAGAATTGCCGCTGGGATCCTGCCTTGAGAAACGCCTTGAGGCAGCCCAGAAGATACTTGCGCCGGTATCCGGTGCCGCGCCAAGGGTAATGGAACAGCGCCTTGCGCATGTAGAAGCGGCGGTAGTTCTTCAGAACGCCTTCCAGCAGCGCGCCGCGGGTCATGGCGGCGGGTTTCATGATGGGGGTGACGAAGTTGTATTTGGAAAAGTCGAACACCTCGACCTGATCCTTGATCTCCTGAAACAGCGGGGTGAAGGGCCAGGGCGTGTACATCGCCCAGTTGGCCAGGTCGGGCTGCCAGTCCCAAGCCATCTGGAAGGTTTCCTCCAGCGTTTCGGGGGTTTCGTTGTCGAGGCCCACGATGAACTGCGCCTCGACGAAGATGTCGGCGTCGCACAGCAGGCGGATGGCCTCCTTGTTCTGGGCGACGGTGGTTTCCTTGTTGAACACGTCCAGCTTCATCTGCGCCGCGGCCTCGGTGCCCAGCGACACGTGAACCAGCCCCGCCTTGCGGTAGAAGGGCAGCAACTCCTTGTCGCGCATGATGTCGGTGACGCGGGTGTTGATGCCCCATTGCACGCGGCGCGGCAGGTCGCGGTCGATCAGCTCCTGGCAGAACTCGATGAACTTCTTGCGGTTGATGGTGGGTTCCTCGTCGGCCAGGATGAAGAAACCGACCTGATGGTCGTTCACCAGACGTTCGATTTCGTCGGCCACCTTTTTCGGCTCGCGCACGCGGTAATCGCGCCAGAACTTCCATTGCGAACAGAAGGAACAGGTGAAGGGGCAGCCGCGCGCCATGTTGGGTATGGCCACGCGCACACCCAGCGGTGTGTAGAGGTATTTCGACCAGTCGAGGATGGACCAGTCCGGGTCGATCCCGTCCAGATCCTTCACCGTGCTGGCGGCAGGGGTGGTGACGATCTGGTCGCCGTCCAGAAAGGCGATGCCCTTGACCTTGCGGCGGTCGGCGGGCCAGCGGCCATCGCGCAGGGTGGTCATGAGATCGGTCATGATCTCCTCGCCTTCGCCACGCACGATCACGTCGATCCAGGGGGCTTCGGACAGCACCTGGCGGAACATGAAGGTGCCGTGAATGCCGCCCAGAACCGTCATGCAGCCCGGCGCCACGTCGCGGGCGATGCGCAGCACTTCCTCGGCTTCGTAGATCGCCGGGGTGATGGCGGTGGTGCCTACCACGTCGGGCCGCAGTTCGGCCAGGCGCCGGCGCAAGGCAGCGTGGTCGACATGGTCGGTCATGGCGTCGATGAAGGTGATGTCGTCGAAGCCGGCCCGGCGCAGCGACCCGGTCAGATAGGCCACCCAGGCCGGCGGCCAGGTGCCCGCGATTTCAGCCCCGCCGGAATGGTAATTGGGATGGACGAAGACGATGCGCATGGCCGACTCTCCCTGCTATGTAAATTAAAATTTACACTTTTGACGGCAGGAAAAATTGACATGGATCAAGTGCCACGGCAGTCGGACCCTTGCGCGGATGGCAAATGCAGAACGCCGCGCAGGGGCGGGCGCGGCGTCGTGCGGAGAATGGGGGGGGGGGTCAGTCTTCGTCGCGGTTGAGCAGACCGTATTTGCGCAGCTTGACATACAGCGACTGCCGCGACAGGCCCAGCATCTCGGCCGCGGCCACTCGGTTGTTGCGGGTCAGCTCTACCGCCGTTTCGATGCAGATCTTTTCCACCACATTGGTGGTTTCCGCCACGATGTCCTTGAGCGAGGACGACCCCACCAGATCCAGCACGTTGCGCATGTTGTTGTCGCCGCTGGAAATGCTGGAGCGCAGCGCCTCCGACCGGCTGGAATCCCGCACCACCAGGGCCATGACCGGATGGGTGCGGTCGTTCAGCCAGGTTGCCGAGATGTCCACGGCGACCTGGCTGTTGAAATCGGTGGTCACCTTGGTGGAATACATCCGCAGGTGGCCGGCGCGGCGGGCGTTGTCCAGCAGCACCTTCAGGTCCACCATCCCGCGGGCAAGGTAATCGGCCAGCGAACGGCCGCGCATCGCCGAAAGCGTGGCGGTATCGGTCAGGTTCAGGAACGACTCGCTGGCCGACAGGATCAGGCCATCCTTGTCGGTAAACACGATGCCATCGACACCCTTGTAGAACAGCTGGCGCAGGTTCGCCGCCAGAGGATCGGGCGCCCCTGGCCCGGTTATGCCGGCGCCGGCTTCGTCCAGGCGGCACAACACCAGCCGTTCGCCGGCGGCGCGGAACACCTTGGGGTGTATCAGCAGCCGCTTTTGCGACCGGCGCGCCTGCACCTCGACCGGGGCGGTCAGATCGGACCCGGCGGTTGCGGCCAGCGTATCCATCAGCTCGCCCTGCCGAGGGCCGTCGAATTCGGCCAGAAGATCGCTGCCGATCAGATCCCCGCGCGACGCACCAAGCAGGGCGGCGGCATTGTGGTTCACATCCACCACCCGCCGTGTTCCGGTGGCCACCAGCAAGATGGCATCGCTGGTCACATCCATCAGCAGGCGATAGCGGGTGTCGATTTCGCGCTGAGTTTCGTAATCGCGCTCCAGCGCGATCTGGGCGCTGACAAGCTGCTGTTGTACCTCGATCATGGGACGCTGGTCGCGCCCCAGCATCAGCACGCGGTCGCCCTGGTTCAGCCAATGCATCGAATAGCGCACCGGAACCGCTGCCCCATCCTCGAGCCGATGGGTCACCTCGCACCAGACCTGCGCCAGCCGTTCGCCGCGCCGCGCCTGCGCCGCCAGAGAACCCAGCCGGTCGCGCAGCTTGGCCATGGATTCGGTGTCGAGCACCCGGGCGATGTCGGTGCCGTTCCAGCGCGGCAGCTCGCCGAAGGAGCGGTGATTGGGGTTGGATGAAGCGGCGTGGATCCGGCCCGACACGTCCACCAGCAGCACGATGTCCGACAAGGTCGAAGAAATGCTCGAAAGCAGATCCGACCCCAGAAGTGGCACCATACCGGCGTTGAGCATGTTCATTCCGTCGTGAGACACTGTCGCACCCGCTCCATTCACCCTGTAGGCCTCGGGGGGGTCTTTCATGCCCGAAGCTATTCAGCCGGCGCGGCTGACTTCATCAGATCGAACTGCCGCAGCGCCAACGCGACATCCCTTGTCGCAATGTCGGCTCCGGTGATTCTGCGCAAATCCTCGGGATCGACAGGAACAGCGCCACCGACTGCGAAACGGACGTCTGTTCCTACCATGTTGCGCGCGGCTGTCACAAGCTTGCGACACGAATCCAGACTGTCAAAATTTCCGACCGAGAAGAAAACCGCGTCAAACCGGCGTGTTCGAAGCATTACTTCAAGGCTTGCCGGTGACGACAGCAGTTGCACCGCCACCGAAACGCCAAGGCGCCGCATCTGTGTCGTGGCGATCATGGCGCCGAGGGTGTGTTGTTCTGAATCAGGCACCACCATCAGGACCGAACCCGACATGTGCGGGTTCGCAGCGTCGGCCGACCAGGCGCGCCCCAGTTCGCGCAGCAGGTTCTGCATGCGCGAGGTGGCGATCGTCGCCTCAAGGATGTCGATCCGATCGGCATGCCATTCTTCGCCGATCTCGCCGACGGCCGCAGGGATATAGTCGTTGACCATCGATTCGGCCGAAACATGCAGCCGACGCATTTCCGAGAGGAGTTTTTCGAAGACCTGCGGGTCGCCGGTTCGTGCGCCCCTGACCAGAAGCCGCAGCACGTCGTCGCGCACAGGTGCCTTGGTTTCGGCCGACTCGCCCACCAGGATCGCTACGACCTGCATTGCGAACTGCGCGATGCCGAATTCGCCGGGGCAAGACGCAACAGTTCCTTTTGGCGAAAGCGATCCATCAGCCTGTCTCCACTTGGCTGGCGGTCGCGAAACGCTGGGTCGCGTGACCGTCTGATAGCTCAATGTCGCCGAGCGAACAGGGGTTGTCAAACAAAACTGACAATTTTTGCGCCTCGTTTTCTGGTCAGTCGGCTGATTGGGCGGCAATGTTCACAAAAACAGTGGGTTAAATTGCAGGTGGGGCGGTTTGTTGCGGAGTGCTGCCGGCCGGCTCTGACATGTTGCATGTAAATTATAGTTGACACTTTGCGCCCTCTGCTCCTAGGCTCAAGGCAAGTCAGCATCTGGACGTCCAGCATGGATTCTCTCCTTACCCCAATGAGAAAGCCGCTTTACACGCCGGAACAGCGGGCGCGGCGCGACAGCACCGTCTGGACACTGGTGCAGGGGGTTCTGGCGCCGGTGCAGTTTCTGGCCTGTGCCGTCTCGATCGCGCTGGTGGTGCGGTATCTGGTGACAGACGCCGGTTACACCGCGGCGACGGTGTCGATCCTCGTCAAGACCTTCCTGCTCTACCTCATCATGGTGACCGGGGCGATCTGGGAAAAGGTCGTTTTCGGCCAATACCTTTTCGCGCCGGCCTTCTTCTGGGAGGACGTCGTCAGCTTCGGCGTGATCGCCTTGCACACGATCTATCTTTACGGCCTCGTTACCGGGCGGATCCCCGCGGATGCGCTGATGTGGTTGGCGCTGGTCGCCTATGCGGCCTATATCGTCAATGCCATCCAGTTCCTGTGGAAGCTGCGCATGGCGCGTCTGGATGGCGCCCGCGGCGACTCGGTTCAGGGGGTCGCGGCATGACGACCCTGCCCCCGCCTCCTGCCATCGGTTGCCGCACCGTCCCCGTCCTGCGCGAGCGGGGCCAGCGCGAGGTGTTTTGCGGCCTGACGGGAATCATCTGGTTGCACCGCAAGATGCAGGATGCGTTCTTCCTGGTGGTCGGCAGCCGCACCTGTGCGCATCTGCTGCAGGCGGCCGCCGGCGTGATGATCTTTGCCGAACCCCGCTTTGGCACCGCGATCCTGGAGGAAAAGGATCTGGCGGGCCTTGCTGATGCCAATGCCGAGCTCGACCGCGAGGTTGCCCGCCTGCTGGCTCGCCGCCCCGACATCCGGCAACTGTTCCTTGTCGGCTCCTGCCCGTCCGAGGTCATCAAGCTGGACCTGCACCGCGCCGCCGAACGGCTCAGCGCCATCCATGCGCCGCACGTGCGGGTGCTGAACTATTCCGGCAGCGGAATCGAGACGACCTTTACCCAAGGCGAGGATGCCTGCTTGGCCGCGATGGTGCCGGTTCTGCCCGAAGCCAACGGCAAGGAATTGCTGGTCGTCGGCGCGCTGCCCGATGTGGTCGAGGATCAGGTTCTGGACCTGCTGGCGAAACTGGGCGTCGGCCCGGTGCGCTGCCTGCCCGCGCGCCGCTCGGCCGACCTGCCGTCGATTGGCCCCGAAACCCGGTTCATCCTGGCGCAGCCGTTCCTGGGCGACACGCACGCGGCCCTGATCCGCCGCGGCGCACAGCATATTGCAGCCCCATTCCCCTTTGGCGCCGAGGGCACCACCCGCTGGCTGGCCGCGGTTGCCGCGGAATGGGGTGTGTCGGCCGACCGCTTCGCCGATGTCACCGATGCGCCGCGGGCGCGGGCTGAACGTGCCGTGGCGCAGGTGGCAGAACGGCTGCGCGGCAAGTCGGTGTTCTTTTTGCCCGACAGCCAGCTGGAATTGCCGCTGGCGCGCTTTCTGGCGCGCGAATGCGGGATGCGCGCGGTGGAAATCGGCACGCCCTACCTGCACGCCGAAATCATGGGCCCGGAACTGGACCTGATCGCCGCCGGGCCGACCATCTCCGAAGGGCAGGACGTGGACCTGCAGCTGGACCGCGTGCGCGCCGCCCGCCCCGACTTGACCGTGTGCGGCCTTGGTCTGGCCAACCCGCTGGAATCCGAAGGCCTGTCCACCAAATGGGCCATCGAGCTGGTGTTCACCCCGATCCATCTTTACGAACAGGCGGCCGACCTGGCCTCGCTGTTCGCCCGCCCGCTGCGCCGCCGCGCGCTGCTGGGCGCCGCGCGGGAGGCCGCGGAATGAAGCTGACGCTCTGGACATACGAAGGCCCGCCCCATGTGGGGGCGATGCGGGTGGCCACGGGCATGCAGGGCCTGCACATGGTGCTGCACGCCCCGCAGGGCGATACCTATGCCGACCTTCTGTTCACCATGATCGAACGGCGCGGCCATCGCCCGCCGGTGACCTACACCACCTTTCAGGCCCGCGATCTTGGCGCCGATACCGCCACGCTGTTCAAGCAGACCTGCCAGGATGCTTATGATCGGTTCCGCCCCGAGGCCCTGCTGGTCTGCGCCTCCTGCACGGCAGAGCTGATTCAGGACGATCCGGGGGGCCTTGCCGAACGGCTGGGCCTGCCGGTGCCGGTGATCGCGCTGGACCTGCCCAGCTACAGCCGCAAGGAAAACTTCGGTTGTGACGAGGCGCTGCTGCAACTGACCCGCGCGCTGGCCAGACCGATGACGCGGACCGAAACCGTGTCGTGCAACATCCTTGGCCCCACCGGCCTCGGTTTCCGCCACCGCGACGATGTGGCCGAAATCCGCGGGCTCCTGGAAAGCATGGGCATTGCGGTGAACGTGGTGGCGCCGATGGGGTCGCGCCCGTCCGACATCGCCCGGTTGGGGGCTGCGCATTTCAACGTGGTCCTCTACCCCGAAACCGCCGAAAACGCCGCCCGCTGGCTGGAGGCAAACCACGGCCAGCCCTGGACGCGCACCATCCCGATGGGCACCCGCGCCACCCGCGCCTTCATCGACGAGGTGATGGGCCTCGCGGTCGCCGCCCGCCGCCCGGACGAGTCGCGCCTGCGCCAGCCGTGGTGGTCGTCCAGCGTGGACAGCACCTACCTGACCGACAAGCGCGTGTTCATCTTCGGCGATGCCACGCATGTCATGGCCTCGGCCCGCATCGCGCGCGATGAAATGGGGTTCGAGGTGGCGGGCCTGGGCTGCTACAACCGCGAATTCGCCCGCTCCGTGCGCGCACTGGCGAGGGAATTCGGGGTCGAGGCGCTGATCACCGATGACTATCTGGAGGTCGAGCGCGAAATCGACCGTCTGCGCCCCGAGCTGATCCTCGGCACCCAGATGGAACGCCACATCGGCAAGCGTCTGGGCATTCCCTGCGCCGTCATCTCGGCCCCCGTGCATGTGCAGGATTTCCCGGCCCGCTACAGCCCGGTGATGGGCTTCGAAGGCGCCAATGTCCTGTTCGACACCTGGGTGCATCCGCTGGTGATGGGGCTGGAGGAACATCTGCTGACGATGTTCCGCGAGGATTTCGAGTTCCACGACGAGGCCGGCGCCAGCCACCACGGTGGCCATGCACCGCGCCCGATGGGTCTGGGCACCGCCGCGCCAGCGGCCGCGGCCGACGGGGGCTCGATGCCCCCCGAGGCCGCACCTGCCCCCGAGGAACCCGCGCCCGTCGCCGCGCAGTCCGGCGAGGTCATCTGGCTGGCCGATGCCGAGCGCGAGTTGAAGAAAATCCCCTTCTTCGTGCGCGGCAAGGCCCGGCGCAACACCGAAAAATACGCCGCCGAACGCGGCGTGTTCCAGATCAGCCTCGACACGCTTTACGAAGCCAAGGCCCACTATGCGCGATGACACCGCCTTTCCCGGACCGTCCTATCGCGTGGCCATCGTCACGCTGGACAGCCATGCCGCAGGCCCTGCGGCCCGTGCCATGCCCCGGTTGCGCAAGGATTTTCCGGGCCTGAGCGTTACCATCCACGCCGCCGCGGAATGGGGCGAAAACCCCGCCGCGCTGGCGGCCGCGAAAAAGGCGGTGAACGAGGCCGATCTGGTCGTCGCGTGCCTGTTGTTCCTCGAAGAACACATCGCCCCGATCCTGCCCGAGTTACGCGCCGCGCGCGAACGCTGCGATGCCTTTGTGGGCCTGATCGCCGACAGCCAGGTGGTGCGCCTGACGCGCATGGGCGAGCTGGACATGGCCAAGCCACCGTCGGCCCTCGGCGCGCTGATGAAGAAGCTGCGGGGTTCGTCCTCCGAACCCGGGCGGCCCAAGTCGGGCGAACGGCAGATGGCCATGCTGCGCCGCCTGCCCAAGATCCTCAAGTTCCTGCCTGGCAAGGCGCAGGACCTGCGCGCCTGGTTCCTGTCGATGCAATACTGGCTGGGCGGGTCCGACGACAACATCGAGGCGATGCTGCGCTTTCTGATCGCGCGCTATGGCCGGGGCGGGTTGTGGAAATCGGTCAAGGCCGCAGCGCCAGTGGATTACCCCGAGGTCGGGCTTTACCACCCCGATCTGGCCGAGCGCATCACCACCGATGCCCGCCGCATTCCGGCCCGGCCCGGCCAGCCCACCGTGGGCATCCTGATGCTGCGGTCCTATATCCTCGCCTCGGACACCGCGCATTACGACACCGCCATCCGCGCGCTGGAAGCGCAGGGGCTGAACGTGCTGCCCTGCTTTGCCGGTGGCCTCGACGGGCGCCCGGCGATCGACGCCTACATGAAGGGCCGGATCGACGCGATGGTGTCGCTGTCGGGCTTTTCGCTCGTCGGCGGGCCGGCCTACAACGACAGCCCCGCGGCCGTCGAGGCGCTGAAGGCGCTGGATGTGCCCTATGTGGCCGCCCACCCGCTGGAGTTCCAGACGCTGGGGCAATGGGCGGCCTCGGGCGGTGGCCTTGGCCCGGTGGAAACCACCATGCTGATCGCGCTGCCGGAAATCGACGGTGCGACCAACCCAACCGTCTTTGCCGGGCGGCATGGCGAGGAAGGCTGCGCGGGCTGCAAGTATCGCTGCCAGCGTGCCGCGGGCACCGATGCCCGCGCCATGGCGCCTTGCATCGAACGCATCGAGGCGCTGGCCGACAAGGTGGCACGTCTCGCGCGCCTGCGCCGCAGCCAGCGGGCCGAGCGCAAGGTGGGCATCGTTCTTTACGGCTTTCCGCCGAATGCGGGCGCCGTGGGCACCGCCGCTTACCTTTCGGTGTTCGAAAGCCTGCACCGGCTTCTGCACGCCATGGCCGCCGAAGGCTATGACGTGACGCCCCCCGCATCGGTGGACGATTTGCGCGCGCAGGTGCTGCATGGCAATGCGGCCTATCACGGGATGCCGGCCAATGTGCACGCCAAGGTGCCGGCCGAGGCCATCGTGCGCACCACCCCCTGGCTGAAGGAAATCGAGGCCGCCTGGGGCCCGGCGCCGGGGCGCGACCAGTCGGACGGGCGGTCGGTCTTTGTGCTGGGGGCGCAGTTCGGCAAGGTGTTCGTCGGCGTGCAGCCGGTGTTCGGCTACGAAGGCGACCCGATGCGCCTGCTGTTCGAAAAGGGCTTTGCGCCGACCCATGCCTTCACCACCTTCTACCGCTGGCTGCGGCAGGATTTCGGCGCCGATGTCCTGCTGCATTTCGGGATGCACGGCGCGCTGGAGTTCATGCCCGGCAAGCAGGCGGGGCTGGGGCCGGGCTGCTGGCCCGACCGGCTGATCGGCAACATGCCGAACATCTACCTTTACGCCGCCAACAATCCGTCCGAGGCCAGCCTTGCCAAGCGGCGCACCAATGCCATCACCGTCACGCACCTGACCCCGCCGCTGAGCCAGGCCGGGCTTTACAAGGGGTTGAACGAGCTGAAGGACACCCTGCGCCGCTGGCGGCAGGCGGACCCGGACGACCCGACGCGGGCCGAGCTGGAAGCCCTGATCGCCGAACAGGCGGCGGCGGTGGACCTGTCGGGCAGCGTGGAAACCCTGTGGTCGCGCCTCTTGGAGACGGAGGAGGCGCTGATCCCCGATGGCCTGCATGTGCTGGGCAAGGCGATGGATGCGGGGCAGATTGCCGATTACGCCGCGCAGATGATCGGCTCGCCCGAGGCGATTGCCAAGGCGCGCGAACAGCTGGCGCAGAACGGCGAGATTGCGGCCCTGATCCATGCGCTCGATGGCCGCTTCGTGGAACCCGTGCATGGGGGCGATCTGATCCGCAGCCCGGACATCCTGCCTACAGGGCGCAACATCCATGCCTTCGACCCGTTCCGCATGCCCACCGCCTTTGCCTTGCGCGATGGCGCGGCGCAGGCGCAGCGGCTGCTGGATACCCACGCCCGCCTGCCGCAGACCGTGGCCTTGGTGCTGTGGGGGTCGGACAACATCAAGTCCGATGGCGGCCCGATCGCCCAGGCGCTGGCGCTGATGGGCGCGCGGCCCCGGTTCGACAGCTACGGGCGGCTGTGCGGGGCCGAACTGATCCCGCTGGCGGAACTGGGGCGGCCGCGGATCGACACGGTGATGACGCTGTCGGGGATTTTCCGCGACCTGCTGCCCTTGCAGATCCGCCTGCTGGCCGAAGCGGCCTGGCTGGCGGCGACGGCCGACGAGCCCCTGAGCCAGAACTTCATCCGGGCCCATGCGCTCGATTACGCTGCGCGCACCGGCGACACGCTGGAAACCGCCGCGCTGCGGGTGTTTTCCAACGCCGAAGGTGCCTATGGCGCCAATGTGAACGTGCTGGTCGGATCTTCTGCCTTTGGCGAGGAGGACGAGCTGGCCGATGCCTATGAGGCACGCAAGAGCTTTGCCTATGACCGCCAGGGCAAGGCCTGCAACGCCCGCGGTGTGCTGCAAGGGGTGCTGGCCACGGTGGATGTGGCCTATCAGAACCTCGAATCGGTCGAGCTGGGGGTGACCACGGTCGATCATTACTTCGACACGCTGGGCGGCATTGCGCGGGCGGTGAAGCGGGCCAAGGGCGGGGCCGAAGCGCAGGTCTATATCGGCGACCAGACGCGCGGCACCGGCAAGGTGCGCACGCTGAAGGACCAGATCGCGCTGGAAACCCGCAGCCGCAGCCTGAACCCCAAGTTCTTCGAGGGGTTGCTGAAGCACGGCGCCGAAGGCGTGCGCCAGATCGAGGCGCAGGTGACGAACACGATGGGCTGGTCAGCCACGACCGGCACGGTTGAGCCTTGGGTCTATCAGCGGCTGTCGGAAACCTTTGTGCTCGATGCCGCGATGCGCCGCCGCCTGACCGCGCTGAACCCGCAGGCTAGTGCCCGGATGGCCGGCAAGTTGCTGGAAGCGGCCAGCCGCACCTATTGGCAACCCGATGCGGCAACGCTGGCCGCGCTGCAGGACGCGGCGGACGAGATCGAGGACCGGCTGGAAGGGATTGCGGCGGAATGACCCGGCGGTGCGCCAGCGGACGGGACCGGACCGGGGGGCCAGCCCCCCGGACCCCCCGGGATATTTGCAGACAGAAAATGGGAGCAGACGTTCCCCGGGAGGACCTGAGATGAGCCCGAGAGACGAGATTCCGAACCTGCGTGGTCAGGATGGCGAAGGGTCGGTGCAGGTGCATCTGGACCCGAGCATGAAGATCGAGAACACGATGGTGTTTTCCGTCTATGGCAAGGGCGGGATCGGCAAATCCACCACCTCGTCCAACCTGTCGGCGGCGTTCGCCAGCATGGGCAAGCGGGTGTTGCAGATCGGGTGCGACCCCAAGCACGACAGCACCTTCACCCTGACCGGGCGGTTGCAGCCCACGGTGATCGACATTTTGCGGGATGTGGATTTCCACGCCGAGGAGCTGCGGCCCGAGGATTTCGTGACCATCGGCTGGGGCGGGGTGAAATGCGTGGAGGCGGGCGGGCCGCCGGCGGGCACGGGCTGCGGTGGTTATGTGGTGGGCCAGACGGTGAAGCTGCTGAAACAGCATCACCTGCTGGAGGAAACCGATGTCGTGATCTTCGACGTGCTGGGCGATGTGGTGTGCGGCGGGTTCGCGGCACCTTTGCAGCACGCCGACCGCGCGGTGATCGTGACCGCCAACGATTTCGACAGCATCTATGCGATGAACCGCATCATTGCCGCGGTGCAGGCGAAATCGGCCAACTACAAGGTGCGCCTGGCAGGCTGCATCGCCAACAGGTCGCGGGAGACGAACGAGGTGGACCGGTTCTGCGAACGCGCCGGGTTCAAGCGGATCGGGCATATGCCGGATGTGGATGCCATCCGCCGGAGCCGCCTGAAGAAGAAGACGCTGTTCGAGATGGACGCCGACGAGGATGTGCTGGCCTGCCGCAAGGAATACCTGCGGCTCGCGGAAGCCTTGTGGACCGGGCAGGAGGTGCCGACCCCGCTGCCGCTGCCGGATCGGGAAATCTTCGAATTGCTGGGGTTCGACTGATGCGCGATTTCGTCGAGGAGTCACGCGGCTATCGTTCCACCCGCGACCGGGTCGAGACCTATTTCGACCGCACGGCCACCGCGGTGTGGGACCGGCTGACATCGGATGCGCCGGTCAGCCGCATCCGGGAAACCGTGCGGGCCGGGCGCGATGCGATGCGCGCCCTGATGCTGTCGCGCCTGCCTGCCGACCTGCGCGGGGCGCGGGTGCTGGACGCGGGTTGCGGCACCGGCATGATGGCGGCGGAACTGGCGCGGCGCGGGGCCGAGGTGGTGGGGGTCGATATCTCGCCGCAGTTGGTCGAGATTGCGCAGAAGCGCTTGCCCGAGGATCTGGGGGCGCGGGTTTCGTTCCGGGCGGGCGACATGCTGGACCCGCACCTTGGCCGGTTCGACCATGTCGTGGCGATGGACAGCCTGATCTACTATGCCCAGCCGGACCTGGCGCGCGCGCTGCATCGGCTGGCAACGGCTGCGCCGCAGGTGGTGTTCACCGTGGCGCCGCGGACGCCCTTGCTGATGGCGTTCTGGGGGCTGGGGAGGGCGTTTCCGCGCGCGGACCGGTCGCCCACCATGGTGCCGCACGCGCCGCGCCGTCTGGCCCGCGCCGTGGACGGATTGGCCGAGGTCGGAAGGGTTTCCCGCGGGTTCTACATTTCGCAATGCCTGGAGGTGCGGCGGTGATCGTTCCGCGCAATCTGCTGAAACAGCTTTCGCCGCGCTGGCTACCCTTTGCCGATGCCGGTTCGGACCAGTTGCCCTTGAGCCAGATTTTGCGGCTGAGCCTGTTTCAGCTGTCGGTGGGCATGGCCACGGTGTTGCTGCTGGGCACGCTGAACCGGGTGATGATCGTGGAATTGTCGCTGGCGGCCTCGCTGGTGGCGGCGATGATCGCGCTGCCCGTATTGGTGGCCCCGTTCCGGGCGCTGCTGGGGTTCAAGTCCGACCACCACCGTTCGGCGATCGGCTGGAAGCGGGTGCCCTATCTGTGGTTCGGCTCGCTGTGGCAATTCGGCGGGCTGGCGGTGATGCCCTTTGCGCTGCTGGTGCTGGGCGGGGATGTCACTTACACCGTGCCGTTTGCGGGCGAGGTGCTGGCAGCGCTGGCCTTCATCATGACCGGGTTCGGGCTGCACATGACGCAGACGGCCGGCGTGGCGCTGGCCGCCGACCGGGCCAGCGACGAGACACGGCCGCGGGTGGTGGCGCTGCTGTATGTGACCTTCCTTCTGGGCATGGCGATTTCGGCGGTCGTTCTCGGGCTGCTGCTGGCGGACTATTCCGACCTGCGCCTGATCCAGGTGGTGCAAGGTTGTGCGGCGGCAACCATGATCGTCAATGTCATCGCCTTGTGGCGGCAGGAAAAGATCCGCCCCATGAGCCGCGCCGAGCGCGAGGCGCCCAAACCGAAGTTCTCCGACGCCTGGGCTGACCTCGTTGCGGGCGGGCAGGTGGGCCGGCTTCTGGCCGTGGTTGCCCTCGGGGGCCTCGCCTTCAACATGCAGGATGTGCTGCTGGAACCCTATGGTGGGCAGGTGCTGGGCCTGTCGGTGGCGGCCACGACGCTGCTGACCGCCTGCCATGCCACGGGCGCCCTGACCGGGTTCCTGCTGTCGGCCCGTACGCTGGGGCAGGGGGCGGATCCGTTCCGGTTGGCGGCAAAGGGCATCCTGATCGGGGTAGCGGCGTTTTCGGCGGTGATCTGCGCCGCGCCGTTCGGTTTGCCGTCGCTGTTCTACGCTGGCGCTTTCGGCATTGGGCTGGGGACCGGGCTGTTCGCGGTGTCGACCCTGACGGCGGCCATGGCCTTGCCGGTGCGCGGTGTCGCGGGGGGCGGGCTGGTGCTGGGGGCCTGGGGGGCCGCGCAGGCGACTGCGGCGGGTCTTGCCGTGGCGCTGGGCGGGGGCATCCGCGACGGGGTCGATCATCTGGCCCGCGCCGGAATGCTGGGCGCGCTGAACGGGCCGGATGTCGGCTACATGGTCGTCTATCATGCCGAGATCGGCCTGTTGTTCCTGACCCTGGCCCTGCTGGGGCCGCTTGTCCGCATGACCATCCTGAAACCCGAAACGAACGACCGGCAGGCCCCGATCGGGCTTGCCGAATTCCCGACCTGATCCCCGAGGAGGACCCCTCATGTACGACTGGCAGTTCTTTGGCACTTTCGACCTGGCGCGCATCTCGCTGTGGATGTTCTGGCTGTTCTTTGCCGGGCTGGTCTACTGGATCCAGCGCGAGAACCAGCGCGAAGGCTATCCGCTGGAAAACGATGACGGCACCCCGGCGGGGTCGCTGTTTTCGACGCCCGAACCCAAGACCTTCCTGCTGCCGCACGGCGGCACTTACAGCGCGCCCGATGGCGTCCGCGAACAGCGCGAACTGGCGCTGGCACGCACCAATGCGGGCGGCGGCTTTCCCTTTGCCCCCACCGGCGACGGGTTGCGCGATGGCGTGGGCCCTGCCGCCTGGGCCATGCGCCGCGACGAACCCGAGCTTGACGCCCACGGCCACCCCAAGATCCAGCGCATGTCGGCAGTCGGCTTTGCGGTGGCGGCTGGCCGCGACCCGCGCGGGCTGCCGGTCTGGTCGCCCGATCTGAAAAGCCCCGGCAAGATCACCGACCTTTGGGTCGATGTGCCGGAACAGGTCGTCCGTTACCTGGAGGTGACCCTGGCCGATGGCAGCGCCCGGCTGATTCCGATGCCGCTGGCCCGGATCAAGTCGGATCGGGTGGTCGTGCAGTCGCTGCCGGCGGCGCGCTATCCCCAGGTGCCGCAGACGGCGCTGGCCGACCGCGTGACCAAGCTGGAAGAAGACAAGATCAGCGCCTTTTTCGCCGGCGGCCCGCTGTTTGCCGCCGACGAGATCCCGTCGAAGTACGACGCCTTGATGAAGCTGATCTGACGCACCGACACGACGACAGGAGAGGCTGCCATGCCGATGGATAACCACGACGATTTCGCCTTTGAGCCGGTGCGCGGTTTGCCCGAGCGCCCGCCGAAGTCGGAAACGATCCTGTGGCAGGGCAGCCCCTCGACGCTGGCCCTGGCCCGCGATGCCTATGGGCTGGTCTGGGTGATGGGGTATTTCGCCGTCATCATCGTATGGCGCGCGGCCGTGGGCAGCATCGATGGCGGCCTTGCGGGGGCCTTTGCCTTTGGCCTGCCCTACGCGATACTTGCAGCGATGGCGGCCGCGGTGATCCTGGCGCTTGCCTGGGTTGCGGCCAGAACGACCGTCTACACCATCACCACCGCTCGGGTCGCCATGCGCATCGGTGCCGCGCTGACGGTGACGCTGAACATCCCCTTCCGGCAGATCGCAACGGCCAGCCTCGACCGGCGCCGCAACGGAACCGGCACCATCGCGCTGGAAACGCTGGGCGATACCAAGTTCAGCTACCTGATGCTCTGGCCGCATCTGCGGCCCTGGCACGCGCGCAAGCCGCAACCGGCGCTGCGCTGCATCCCCGATGCGGCGCGCGTGGCGACCATTCTGGCCGAGGCGGCCGAGGCGCGCGTTTCCGAACCCGTCGTCACCCGCAGCGCCGCACCTGCCGCGGCGTTGGCTGCCGCCGAATGAGGGCCCCGACATGACCGACAAGCCGATCCCCATGCGCGTTCCCGCCGAACAGGAGATGATTCCGGCCAAGGTGGTGCTGGGCATGTTCTCGCTTGCGCTGCTGGCGCTGGCGCTGGTGGCCTGGGCCAAGCTGACCGGGCAACCCGTGGTGGCGGTGCCGCCCAAGGCCGAGGTCGTCGCCAGCCGCACGCTGATCCTGAAAGGGGGCGATGCGCAGGCGGTGCAGGTTTACACCGCCGATGGCCGGCTGCTGGCCGACCTGCCGCACGGCGGCTTCATCACCGTGGTTCAGAACGGCCTGCAACGCGAAAGGCTCAAGCACCGCATTCCGGCCGACGCGCCCATCAACATCGTCACCTACGCCAACGGCCGGCTGGCCGCCGAAGACCCGCTGACCGGCTGGGATGTGGAGCTCGGCGTCTTCGGTGCCGACAACCGCGCCGCCTTCGAACGACTGCTTGCGATGGAGTGATCCGGCGCAAGGCCTGAACGACGACCAGAAAAAGATCAAAAGATCATCAAGGGAACACAACCATGCCGCTTCTTGCCAGACGAAAGGAACAGGTGCCCTGCACCGTCGAGGTCAGTCACCGGTTCGAAAGCCTTCATGCCCATGTCCGTTTCGATAACGGCGCCGTCGTTCACCCGGGCGACGAGGTGCTGGTCCACGGCGCCCCGGTGCTGGCCGCCTATGGCGAGGTCGTGGTGGAACAGCGCGTTGCCACCATCACCCGCGCCACGGCGCTGGAACGGATGTGGACGCGCCTGACCGGCGACTTCGACTTCATGGAGCTGTGCGAATTTTCGTTTTCCGAGGAGTTGGCGCTGTGAACGCTCATGCAACCACCCACGAGGAACTGCACGCCGAGATCGCCGACAGGTTCGACACCACGGCGATGGCGACCGAAACCACCCTGCTGAACCCCAGGTTCTACACCACCGATTTCGACGAGATGGACCGGATCGACGTCACCCCGGTGCGCGCCGACTGGGACAAGCTGATCGCGCAGATGAAATCCGACCCCAACAAGGGCCATTTCAAGAAGACCGAAGCCTGGGACAAGGTCGATTGGGAAGGCATGGACCCGGCCCTGCGCCGCGAGTTCATCGATTTCCTGGTGTCGTCCTGCACCGCCGAATTCTCAGGCTGCGTGCTGTACAAGGAAATGAAGCGCCGCGGCAACAACCCCGATATCTGCGAGCTGTTCAACTACATGGCCCGCGACGAGGCGCGCCATGCCGGATTCATCAACGACGCGCTGCGCGAGGCCGGCGTGGCGGTGAACCTGGGCTTTCTGACCAAGTCCAAGAAATACACCTACTTCCGGCCGCGCTTCATCTACTATGCCACATACCTGTCGGAAAAGATCGGGTATGCGCGCTACATCACCATCTACCGGCACCTCGAGGCGAACCCCGATCATCGGTTCCACCCGATCTTCAAGTGGTTCAAGGAATGGTGCAACGACGAGTTCAGCCACGGCGAGGCTTTCGCCCTGCTGATGAAGACCGACCCGAAGATCACCGAAACCCTGTCGGCCCGGCTGTGGATCCGGTTCTTCCTGACGGCGGTTTACGCGACGATGTGGGTGCGCGACCATGCCCGCCCCGATTTTCACCACGCGCTGGGGGTGGATATCGACTGGTACGACCAGGAGGTCTACCGCAAGACCAGCACCATCGCCCGCCAGATCTTTCCGATCGAACTCGACATCGACCATCCGGCCTGGCTGCCCACCCTGCGCAAGCTGGATGCCGCCATGCGCGACATGGAAAAAGGCAAGCGCAAAGGCGGGGTCGGCGGCTGGTTGCAGCACAAGCTGGGGGCGGCCCGGGCGGGGCTGGCCTTTGCCCGGCTGTATCTGTTGCCGGTGAAGCGTAACGCCGTGCCGGCCAGCCCTCGGCTGGAACCGGCCTATTGAACGCCAGCGCGAGGCCGGCAGCGGCCTCGTCGCCCCCAACGCAGGAGCCGGCCCATGTTCGAAACCCCCTGGATCGCCGCGTTGACCGCGCTGTTCCTGTGGTGGTTCGCCACGGGCATCCTGCTGTGGCGCGTCCACGCCGCCGACCGCAGCGCCGACCGCGACGCGCATATCTGGTCGGTCCTGCTGGCGCTGCCGCTGTTGCTGGGGGGCGCCTTCGGCATCCGCGAGACTCTGGGCGATGCCAGCGCCCAAGGGGTGTTCGTGGCCTTCCTTTCGGCGCTGGCACTGTGGGCGTGGGTGGAACTGGCCTTTCTTTCGGGGGTCATTGCCGGGCCGAACGCCGAACCCTGCCCCCCCGGCTTGCGCGGCTGGCCGAGGTTTTCCCGCGCCCTTGGCACGATCCTGTGGCACGAATTGCTACTGGCCAGTATCTTTGTCGCCATGGTCTGGCACGGCTGGGATGCGCCGAATGCCTTTGGCATCTGGACCTGGGTGCTGCTGTTCGGCGCGCGCATCAGCGCCAAGCTGAACCTGTTCTTCGGTGTGCCGCGCATCAACACCGACTTCCTGCCGCGCCCGCTGGCGCATCTGGCGGGCTATTTCCGCAAGGGGCCGGTGTCGGCCTTCTTCCCGTTCTCGGTCACGCTGCTCAGCCTTGCCACCGGCTGCTTCATCGAACGGCTGGTGCGGGCGACCGAACCGGCCGAGGTGATCGGCTGGACGTTGCTGACCGCGCTGGCGGCCCTCGCGCTGCTGGAACACTGGTTCATGGTCTGGCGCGTGCCGGACGACAAGCTGTGGCGCTGGATGATCCCGGCCGACCGCAGCCCCAAGAAAAGCCTTCAGGAGGATCCCAATGGACTTTGACGCCCTGTTCACCGCGCAACTGGATGCGCTGAAATCCGAAGGCAACTACCGGATCTTTGCCGAACTGGAACGCAAGTGCGGGGCCTTTCCGGCCGTCACGCGCCACGATGGCGGCAAGGCCGATCAGGTGACGGTCTGGTGTTCCAACGACTACCTCGGGATGGGCCAGCACCCCGACGTCGTCCGAACGATGGTCGAGACGGTTCAGGCCTGCGGCACCGGGGCGGGGGGCACGCGAAACATTTCGGGCACCGCACGCCACCACAAGGAACTGGAGGCCGAACTGGCCGACCTGCACGGCAAGGATGCGGCGCTGCTGTTCACGTCCGGCTATGTGTCGAACTGGGCGGCACTGTCCACCCTGGGTGCGCGCATTCCGAACGCCGTGATCCTGTCGGACGAAAAGAACCACGCCAGCATGATCGAAGGGGTGCGCCACAGCCGCGCCGACAAGGTGATCTGGAAACACAACGACTGGCGCGATCTCGACCGCAAGCTGAAGGCGGTGGGCGACCGGCCCCGGATCGTGGCCTTTGAATCGGTCTATTCCATGGATGGCGACATCGCCCCCATCCGCGAGATCGTCGAGGTGGCCGAAGCGCATGGGGCGCTGACCTATATCGACGAGGTTCATGCCGTGGGCATGTATGGCCCCCGCGGCGGCGGCGTGACCGAGGCGCTGGGCCTGGCCGACCGCATCCACCTGATCGAAGGCACGCTGGGCAAGGCTTACGGTGTGGTGGGCGGCTATGTTACCGGCTCGGCCCCGCTGGTCGATTTCCTGCGCAGCTTCGCCAGCGGCTTCATCTTTACCACCGCCTTGCCGCCGGCGGTGGCGGCGGCGGCCACGGCCAGCATCCGGCACCTCAAGCAATCCGATGCCGAGCGCCGCGCGCAAAAGGAAAAGGTGGCCGAGGTGCGGCGGCGGCTGGATGCCCACGGCATCCCGCACATGGCCAACGATAGCCACATCATTCCGGTCATGATCGGCGATCCGGTCAAGTGCCGGATGATTTCCGACATCCTGCTGGCCGACTGGGGCATCTATGTGCAGCCGATCAACTACCCCACCGTGCCCAAGGGAACGGAGCGTCTGCGCATCACCCCCGGCCCGCTGCATTCGGCCGCCGATATTGACCGTCTTGTGACCGCGCTGGCCTCGCTTTGGCGCCAATGTGCGCTTGCCCATGCCGTCGCATGATCTAAAACCAGTGTCGACGCAGGCGTGCGTGACCTGCGATTCCCGGAGGACTGAATGAACCGCCTGTTGACCATCGCTGCCGCCATCTCGCTTCTTCCTGTCGCCGCCCTTGCCGAAGGCGACGCGGCCAAGGGCGAGAAAGCCTTCAACAAATGCGTTGCGTGCCACGTGGTGCAGAATGCCGCCGGCGAAACGCTGGCCGGCAAGGCCGCCAAGACCGGGCCGAACCTTTTCAACGTGGTCGGCAAGGCTGCCGGTTCGGTCGAAGGGTTCAAATATGGCAGCGGCCTGGAAAAGGCCAAGGAGATGGGGCTGATCTGGGACGAGGCCAATTTCGTCGCCTATCTGAACAACCCCACCGGCTTCCTGCGCGAGTTCACCGGCGACAAGGGCGTGCGGGGCAACATGTCGTTCCAGATCAAGAAAGAGGACGAGGCGAAGGATCTGTATGCCTTCCTGACCTCGCTGAACCCGGCAGAGTGATCGGCGCCGCGCTGATCCGGGGCATAGGGCGAGGCGGTGCCTCGCCCTATGCTTTTCTGGGCACACGCGTGGCCAGCATCGGCATAAGCCACGGCCCCTTGAACCGCCGCAGGTCCAGCGCTTCGTGGACCCCGCGCGTCAGTTCGCCTTCGACCTTCGTTTCCACCACCGACCGGCTGTAGAATGGCGCATCCAGCATGGCCAGCGTCTGACGCGGTTGAAAGCCCGGGTCGGCGCGGGTTTCGCGTGCCACCAACCAGCGGCTCCGGGCCAGGCGCGCGCGCGGCGGGGGGGTGACGATCTCGTGCCGCCCCTGCGCATCGAAGCGCACGGCGGTTTCCAGATGGCTGCCATCGGCACGCGCGGCATCGTAGAAACACACCGCCCCGTCCTTCAGCGGAAAGCGCCCCCAGGTCCAGTAGCGAAAGTCGCGCTCCAGCGCCGCGGTGCCATGGTTGCTGTCGAAATAGCCGTGCCCTTGCCACCGATGGCCTTGGCTCAGCTCTACTTGCACGCGCGCCACCGGCGCGAACGGGCGCCAGGCATGCGCACCGTCGGGCGAAAGCGGCAGTTCCACATCGGCCAGCGCCGAAGGCGTCAGCACGATGCGCCCCTGCACCTTCGACACCAAGGGCCAGGATGACCACTCGTCCACCTCGATCACCAGCCGGCCGCTGTGCCACAGCATCCGGCTGGGGCCTACGCGAAACTCCGTGGCGGTGCGATGCAGCGCGCCGCGCCCCCGGTCTGTCATGGTGAAGCGCCCGCCCGGGCCATAGGTTACCACGTTCAGGCAGACGTGGTTTTCCGGGTCGCGCCGCCCCGACCAGCGATACCAGGGCGAAAACACCGACCCGATAAAGCCGATCACGCTGAGCGCGCGAGTGCCGCAATCGGACACCGCATCCACATACCACCAGGCATAGCCGTCGGGGCCTACCGCGCCGTCGAACCGTGGTCCCGCAGAACTGCCTGTGCCGCGAACTTGCCCGACAGCGCCGCCATCGGCACGCCCGCCCCCGGATGCGCCCCGCCCCCCGCCAGATACAGGCCCGGCAAGGCCGTCCGGGCCTGTGGACGGCGCAAGGCCGCCATCAGCCCGTGTGGGCTGCGCCCGTAAAGCGCGCCCCGGCTGGCCGGGAACAGGGTCGCGAAATCCCCCGGCATGGTCAGGGCCTGCGGGGTCGGCAGCGGATCGAAGGCCAGCCCGAAGCGGGCCAGGCGGGCAAAGGTCATCCGGGCGCATGCGTCTTTCTCCTCGGGCGTTTCGGGGGCGGCGCCGGGCATCAGGGCCGGGGCATTCAGAATCAGCTGGAACCGCTCGGGGCCTTCGGGCGGGGTGCCGCGGGCCCGGTCCTGGGCATGCAGGTAGATCGTCGGCAGCTGTGGTGCGCGACCCTGTTGCAGGGGCCCGAATTCATCGGCCGCGCGATCGGCAAAGAACAGGTTGTGCAGCGCAAGGTCCGGCCCCGCCACGCGGGCGGCAAAGGTCCAGACCCGGGCCGACAGGCTGCGCGGCTCGGTCGCGCTGGTCGGCACCGCATGGGCGGCAGCGGGGCCCAGCAGGCCGGCGCGCAAGGCGGCCGGGTCGCCGTTGAACACGACCGCCTGTGCTGCCAGCACTTCGCGCGATGCGCCGCCCAGAACCACCCCGCAGACCCGGTTGTTCCGGGTTTCGACCCCGAGCACCCGGGTGCCGTAGCGCACCGTCACCCCCAGCCGTTCGGCCAGAGCCGCCAGCTCTTGCGCCAGGCGGTGCATGCCGCCTTCAACGGCCCAGACCCCCCGCGCCTCTGCCCGCCAGATCAGCGCCAGCACCGCAGGCGACAGGTCGGGTATGCCGCCGACATATGTGGCATAGCGCCCGAACAACTGCCGAAGCCGGGGGTCGGGCAACCGCCACAAGAGATCGGCCCCCAGCGTCGCACCGGGCAGCAGCGCGCGCCACAGGCGCGGATCGCGCGCAGCCGCCGCGGCCAGCGCGGCCACCTGCGGCGTCGCACTTTGCATCATCGGGGCGTCGAACGCCGCCAGCAGCCGCCCGCTGTGGTCATGAAAGGCGCTGAAGGCCGTGGCCGCGCGCGCCCCGAAAGCGGCCTGGATCGCCGCGACATCGCTGTCGCGTTGCCCGGTCAGGTCCAGCCGCGTGCCATCGGCCCAGAAGTGCCGGGCCAGTACGGGTTGCGCGATCAGCCGAAGCCGGCTGTCCAGCCGTTCGCCCGCTACGGCAAACAGCGCGTCGAACACCTCGCGCATGGTCAGGACGGTCGGCCCGGCATCGACCGGCCCCGCAACGCTGTCCAGGCTGCGCATCTTGCCGCCCGGCCCCGCTGCCGCCTCGACCAGGGTGACCCGGCATCCTGCGGCGGCAAGGCGGATGGCCGCCGCAAGGCCGCCGACCCCCGCGCCGATCACCACGACGTCTTGCGACTGCTGAACTGTCATGCCGGATTGACTCGTTGCCTTGCTTGTGTCCACTGTAGTTTACAGTCATGCTGTCTTTTGACAATGACATTCCCGGGCTTCCAGCAGGAGAACGCCGATGTCCGAGCTTCAGTCCCTCGTTTCCGGCCGGATCGAACGGGCGATGCAGGCCACCATCTTGCGCGCACAAGGCCGCAGCTTGCCGGGCCAGCCCGTGCCGCCCGATCGACTCGCCGAGGCGCTGCACTATTCGGTCACACCGGGCGGCGCGCGCATCCGGCCCACGATCCTTCTGTCGGTGGCCATGGCCTGTGGCGACGACGCGCCCGAGCTTTCCGATGCCGCTGCGGCGGCGCTGGAGCTTATTCACTGTGCCAGCCTGGTGCACGACGATCTGCCCGCCTTCGACGATGCGGATATGCGCCGGGGGAAACCCGCGGTTCACAAGGCCTATTCCGAACCCCTGGCGATCCTGGCGGGCGACAGCCTGATCGTGCAGGCCTTTACCACGCTGGCGGCGGCCGGTCGCCAGCATCCGCTCCGGGCGCTGGATCTGGTCGGCGTGCTGGCGGCGCGCACCGGGATGCCGGCCGGGATCTGCGCCGGGCAAGGCTGGGAAAGCGAAGCAGCCATCGACCTGCACGCCTATCACATGGCCAAGACCGGCGCCCTGTTCATTGCGGCCACCCAGATGGGTGCCATCGCCGCGGGACAAGACCCCGAGCCCTGGACCGAACTGGGCGCGCGCATCGGTGCGGCCTTCCAGGTGGCCGACGATCTGCGCGATGCCGTGTGCGACGCGGCTGCCCTGGGCAAGCCGGTGGGGCAGGATGCCGTGCACGGCCGGCCGTCGGCGGTGGCGCAACTGGGTGTGGCCGGGGCGGTCGCGCATTTGCAGGACATTCTTGCCGGCGCCATCGCCTCGATCCCGGCCTGCCCGGGCGAGGCGCAGCTGGCCGGCCTTGTCCGGCTTTACGCGCGCCGGATGGTGCCCGCCGAAGCGTTGCGGGCCTGAGCCGTGGCAGAAACCGCCGCCCCGGGGGCAAACCCCTTGCGCCCGCCGCAGGGCCTTGCGCTGCGCCTGGCCGGTTCGGCGCGGTTCCGGGCCTTCTGTGCCCGTGTGCCGGGGCTGCGCTGGCTGGCGCAACGCGAAGGGGCGGCGCTGTTCGACCTGATGCAGGGGTTCGTGCAAAGCCAGGTGCTTTCGGCGCTGGTGGAGCTGCGGATCCTGCATCGTCTGGCCGAGGCGCCGGCCAGCCTGCCGGCGCTGGCTGCGGGCCTCGACCTGCCCGCCGACCGCCTGCGGGTGCTGCTGCAAGCCGGTGCCGCCATGAAACTGCTGCAGCGACGGTCGGCCGAAACCTATGTCCTCGCGCCGCGGGGTGCCGCGTTTCTTTCGGTGCCCGGGTTGCAGGCGCTGGTTGCGCATCATCGGGTGCTTTATGCCGACCTCGCCGATCCGGCAGCGTTCTTTCGCGGGCAGACCGACCCCGCGCTGGCCCGGTTCTGGCCTTATGTCTTCGGCGCCGGGCAAGCCGCCGATCCCGGCACCGCGGCGAGCTATTCGCGCCTCATGTCCGACAGCCAGTCGGTGGTGGCCGAGGAAACGTTGCGCCATCTGGACCTTTCCCGGTCCGGGCACCTGATGGATGTGGGCGGCGGCACTGGCGCCTTTCTGCGTGCCGTGCGCGCGCGGTGGCCCGATCTGCCGCTGACGCTGTTCGACCTGCCCGCCGTTCTGGCCGCGGCCAATCCGCCGCCCGGCTGCGCCTTGCAGGCCGGCAGCTTCCGCGACGATCCCTTGCCGACCGTTGCCGATACGATCAGCCTGGTGCGGGTTCTCTACGATCATTCCGATGCGACCGTGGCCGCCTTGCTGGGCGCCGTTTTCGCCGCCTTGCCCCCGTGCGGGCGTCTGATCGTGTCTGAACCCATGGGGGGCGGCGCCCGACCGGACCCGCAAACCGATGTGTACTTTTCAGTTTACACTCTTGCGATGCAGACGGGGCGGACCCGGGCACCTGCGGAAATCGCGGCTTTGCTGGCTGGGGCCGGTTTTGCGGATATCAGGCTGGAATCCCGCGATTTTTCCTTTGTCACATGCGTGATGACTGCCCGCAAGCCGCTTCGCGCCTGAAAATCCTCCTTGACGCATTGGGTGTAAGTCTAGATTGACATAGCGTGATGTAAGGATAAGATTACAGACAGCGTAACTCGACTCGGACAGCCGATGCGTTGTCCAGCACAGGAAGTGACCGCCTTGGATACCCGCGCCGTTCTGCTCTCTGCCCCGAAGACCCTGGCGGTGACGCCCGTCACGCTGCTTGCCCCCGGGCCGCGCGATCTGGTGGTGCGGGTCGGGCATTCGGGCATTTCCACCGGGACCGAACGGCTGTTCTGGTCGGGCGAGATGCCGCCCTTTCCCGGCATGGGCTACCCGCTGGTGCCAGGCTACGAATCCGAAGGCGAGGTGATCGAGGCCGGGTCGGAGACGGGTTTTTGTGTTGGCGAACGGGTCTTCGTGCCGGGCGCCAACTGCTTTGGTCCGCAAGGAAACACGCCGGTCTTCGGCCTGTTCGGCGGCGCCTCGGAAATGCTGGTTACCGATGCGGCCCGGGTGACGCGAATCGACGCCGGCATGGGCGCCGAAGGTGCGTTGCTGGCGCTGGCGGCGACGGCGCGGCACGCGCTGGCGGGTTTCAACACCGCGTTGCCGGACCTGATCGTGGGGCATGGCGTGCTGGGCCGGCTGCTGGCGCGCCTGACCCTGGCGGCCGGTGCGCCGCCCCCGACGGTGTGGGAGCTGAACCCCGCGCGGCGCAGCGGCGCAACGGGCTATGACGTGATCGACCCGGCCGATGACAGCCGGCGCGATTACAAGGCGATTTACGATGCCTCCGGCGCGCCGGACCTGCTGAACACGCTGATCGGGCGCATGGCGCGCGGCGGCGAGGTGGTGTTGGCCGGGTTCTACACCAGGCCGCTGTCCTTTGCCTTTCCGCCCGCCTTCATGAAGGAGGCCCGGCTGCGCATTGCCGCGGAATGGACGCCGGACGACCTGATCGCGACCCGGTCGCTGATCGACGCCGGCGCACTTTCGCTGGCCGGGCTGATTACCCACCGCCGCCCAGCCGACGAGGCGCCCGAGGCCTATGCCACCGCCTTTGCCGACCCGGACTGCCTGAAGATGATCGTTGACTGGAAGGCCTGACATGACCCTCGACATTCCCAACCTCAAGGACTTTGACCAACGCCTGCGCGACGAGGCGCATCAGGAACCGACGCTTGAGGTTCCGCAAGGCGAGCCGACGAAAAAGACCCAGATCATCGCGATCTACGGCAAGGGAGGCATCGGCAAGTCGTTCACGCTGGCCAACCTCAGCCACATGATGGCCGAGATGGGCAAGCGCGTGCTGCTGATCGGCTGCGACCCGAAATCGGATACCACAAGCCTGCTGTTCGGCGGCAAGGCCTGCCCCACGATCATCGAAACCTCCACCCGCAAGAAGCTGGCGGGAGAGGAGGTGAAGATCGGCGATGTCTGCTTCAAGCGCGGCGGCGTGTTCGCGATGGAGCTGGGCGGGCCCGAAGTGGGCCGCGGTTGCGGCGGGCGCGGGATCATCCACGGTTTCGAGCTGCTGGAGAAGCTCGGCTTTCACGACTGGGATTTCGACTATGTGCTGCTCGACTTCCTGGGCGATGTGGTCTGCGGCGGCTTCGGCCTGCCGATCGCGCGCGACATGGCGCAGAAGGTGATCCTGGTCGGGTCGAACGACCTGCAGTCGCTCTATGTCGCCAACAACGTCTGTTCGGCGGTGGAATATTTCCGCAAGCTGGGCGGCAATGTGGGTGTGGCTGGGCTGGTCATCAACAAGGATGACGGCTCGGGCGAGGCGGCGGCCTTTGCCAAGGCCGTGAACATCCCGGTTCTGGCCAGCATTCCCGCCGACGATGACCTGCGCAGGAAATCCGCCAACTATCAGATCGTCGGCACCGCGGCGGGCCCCTGGGGCGCACTGTTTGCCGAGCTGGCCGAAAACGTGGCCGGTGCCCCGCCGCTGCGGCCGAAACCCCTGAGCCAGGACGGGCTGCTGGACCTGTTCGATGCCGAAACCACGGGGGCCGATTTCGTGCTGGAGCCGGCCTCGGATGCCGACATGCGCGGCAAGAACGCGGTCGTGAAAGCCTCGCTGGAAGTGGTTTACGACAATGCTTGATCTGGGAGCCCTGGAAACGCTGGACCGTGCGCTGACGGCCCCGTCGCGGGGGGCGCTGCCCCCCGTCGCCTGCGGCGACTCCCCCCGGGATATTTCGGGACAGAAAATGGACAAGGCACGGGCAGCGCTTTGCCCGTTCAGCGGACGGAGTGCTGCATGAGCGGCGACATGTCCCCAGGGCTGGCCGAAGGGCTGGGTTGCGCCTCGGGCGCCGAACAGATGAAGGCGGCGGCGCGCGCCGCAGGCAATGCCGAGTTGCTGGAGCGGTTCGCGGCGGATTATCCGCAAGGCCCGCATGACAAGCCGCAGTCGATGTGCCCGGCCTTTGGCAGCTTGCGCGTGGGGCTGCGGATGCGGCGGGTGGCTTCGGTGTTGTCGGGGTCGGCCTGCTGTGTTTATGGGCTGACCTTCGTGAGCCATTTCTACGGGGCGCGCCGATCGGTCGGCTATGTGCCGTTCAATTCGGAAACGCTGGTCACCGGCAAGCTGTTCGAGGATATCCGCGAGGCGGTCCAGAAGATGGCCGACCCGGCGCAGTATGACGCCATCGTGGTGACGAACCTGTGCGTTCCGACCGCCTCGGGCGTGCCGCTGCGGCTGCTGCCGAAGGAAATCGACGGCGTGCGGATCATCGGGATCGACGTGCCGGGCTTCGGCATTCCGACCCATGCCGAGGCCAAGGACGTGCTGGCCGGCGCCATGCTGGCCTATGCCCGCACCGAGGCCGAGGCGGGCCCTGTGCCTGCCCCCGTGGGTGGCCGGGCCGACCGCCCGACCGTGACCCTGCTTGGCGAGATGTTCCCGGCCGATCCGATGATGATCGGCGCGCTGCTGGCACCCTTGGGCCTGGCCGCCGGGCCGGTGGTGCCTGCGCGGGAATGGCGCGAGATGTATGCCGCGCTCGACTGCGGGGCGGTGGCAGCGATCCACCCGTTCTACACCGCGGCGGTGCGCGAGTTCGAGGCGGCCGGGCGCAAGGTGGTGGGGTCGGCCCCGGTGGGGGTGGATGGCACCGCGGCGTGGCTGGCGGCGATTGGTGACGCCTTCGGCATTGCCGCGGACCGGGTGGCGGCGGCGCAGAACGCCTTCATCCCCGCGATCCGCGGCGCCTTGGCGCAGGTGCCGGTGAAGGGGACCTTCACCGTGTCGGGCTATGAAGGCAGCGAGCTTCTGGTGGCGCGCCTCCTGATCGAAAGCGGGGCGGATGTGCCTTACGTCGGCACTGCCTGCCCGCGCACCCGCTGGTCTGACCCCGACCGCGAATGGCTCGAAGCTCGCGGAGTGGCGGTGAAGTTCCGCGCCTCGCTGGAGGATGATTGCGCGGCGGTCGAGGCGATTCGCCCCGATCTGGCCATCGGCACCACGCCTGTGGTGCAGAAGGCCAAGGAAATGGCCATTCCGGCGCTGTATTTCACCAACCTGATTTCCGCGCGCCCGCTGATGGGCCCGGCGGGGGCCGGCAGCCTTGGTGTCGTGGTGAATGCCGCGATGGGCAACAAGGCCCGGATGGACCGGATGCGCGACTTCTTCGAGGGCGTCGGCCAGGGCGATACCGCAGGCATCTGGGAAGGCGATCCGAACCTGCGCCCCGATTTCCGCGAGGCGCATCAGCGCAAGCTGGAAAAGGCCGCCAAGGCGGCCAAGGCCGAGGAGATGATCTAGATGCCTCCGGCCTTCACCTTGTCGAAATATCCTGCGGGGGTGCGGGGGTGCAAAACCCCCGCTGGCAACGATCGGGCCGGGAGGCGCGCATGCTGATCCAGGATCATGACCGGGCGGGCGGTTACTGGGGTGCGATTTATGCCTTTTGCGCCGTCAAGGGCTTGCAGGTGGTGATCGACGGCCCTGTGGGGTGCGAGAACCTGCCGGTGACTTCGGTGCTGCACTATACCGACGGGCTGCCGCCGCACGAACTGCCCATCGTGGTGACGGGTCTGGGCGAAGAAGAACTGGGCCGTGACGGCACCGAAGGCGCGATGAAGCGGGCGTGGAAGACGCTCGATCCGGCGCTGCCTGCGGTGGTGGTGACAGGCAGCATCGCCGAGATGATCGGTGGCGGCGTGACGCCGATGGGCACCAACATCCAGCGCTTCCTGCCCCGAACCATCGATGAAGACCAGTGGGAAGCCGCCGACCGGGCGATGACCTGGATCTTCACCGAATTCGGCATGACCAAGGGCCGGATGCCGCTGGAGAAGAAGCGTGAACCGGGCGCGAAGCCGCGGGTGAACATCCTCGGGCCGATGTACGGCGTCTTCAACATGGCCAGCGATCTGCACGAGATCCGCCGCCTCGTCGAAGGGATCGGGGCCGAGGTCAACATGGTGATGCCGCTGGGCGCCCATCTGGCCGAGATGCGCAACCTGGTGAATGCCGACGCCAACATCGTGATGTATCGCGAATTCGGCCGGGGTCTCGCGGAGTTGCTGGGCAAGCCCTACCTGCAGGCGCCGATCGGGCTGGAAAGCACCACCGCCTTCCTGCGCACGCTGGGCGAGATGCTGGGGCTGGACCCCGAGCCCTTCATCCAGCGGGAAAAGCATTCCACCCTGAAACCGCTGTGGGATCTGTGGCGGTCGGTAACGCAGGATTTCTTTGCCACGGCAAACTTTGCGGTGGTGGCGAACGAAACCTATGCCCGCGGCTTGCGCAACTATCTGGAAACCGATCTGGGTCTGCCTTGTGCCTTTGCGGTGTCGCGCCAGCGCGGGAAGAAAACCGACAACGACGCCGTGCGCGCGCAGTTGCGCGCCAGCCGCCCGCTGGTGGTGTTCGGGTCCATCAACGAACGCATCTACCTGGCCGAGATGAAGGCTGGGCATGGGCCGGCGCCAAGCTGGATTCCAGCGTCCTTCCCCGGTGCCGCGATCCGGCGGCACACGGGCAGCCCGTTCATGGGCTACTCGGGCGCCGTCTATGTGCTGCAGGAAATCTGCAATGCGCTGTTCGACGCCTTGTTCCACATCCTGCCGCTGGCGTCCGACATGGACAGCGCTGCGGCCACGCCAACCACGTTGCGCCGCGATTTCCCCTGGGAACCCGCCGCTCAGGCCGAGCTCGACCGCATCGTGGCCGAGCATCCGATCATCACCCGCATTTCCGCCGCGCGCACCTTGCGCGATGCGGCCGAGCGCGCGGCCCTGGCCGCAGGCGCCGAGCGGGTGGCACTTGAAACGGTTGCCGCCTTGCGCGGTGGCCCGACTGCCAACCGATAAGGGAGAGGAGACGCACCATGGCCGATTTCAGTGTCAACGAAACGCGCCACAAGGGGCATCATGCGCAGGACCGGCTGGAATACCGGGTCTACTTTGCACTGATCTTCGTGTTCGCGCTGCCTTTCGCGATGCTCGCCTATGCCTGGACGGTGATCCGCCATGCGCGGACGCCCGACCAGGGGCCGGTGGCGCGGGCCTGGGCCGAAGCTCAGCAGGTCGCGCCGATGATTTTCCGCGCCTGACCCGTCAACGGTCAGGGGCGACACGAGATCCGGTTCCGGCCGCAAGGCATGGACTGGAGCAGGGGGGCGAGAGCCCGCCTTGCAACCCGGCCGCAGGGGGTGCGGCGTCAGTCCGACGTTCCGGAGGAAAATATGGCTGACAAGGACCTGTCGTTCACAGGTTTGACCGATGAGCAAGCGCAAGAGCTGCACTCGGTCTACATGAGCGGGCTCTGGCTCTTCGTGGGTATCGCGGTTGTGGCACACATCGCGACCTACATCTGGCGCCCGTGGTTCTGAGAGAGAGGATCAGGAAATGTCGAAATTCTACAAGATTTGGCTGATCTTCGACCCCCGCCGCGTGTTCGTGGCGCAGGGCGTGTTCCTGTTCCTGCTGGCGGCGATGATCCACCTGGTGGTGTTGTCCAACGGCATCAACTGGTTCGCTACCGCCGCGGCCCGTGCGGCTGGCGGCTGATCGGTCCGCACCTGACGCTGGTCGCGGGCGGGGGCCGGTGGAACCTGCCCGCACCAAACCAGGGATGATGAACCGGCCGCGGCAGGCCCCCCGAAGGGGCCTGTCCGCCCCAACGCGGGAGAGGGAAGCATGGCACTGCTCAGCTTCGAACGAAAATATCGCGTGCCAGGCGGCACGCTTATCGGCGGCAACCTGTTCGACTTCTGGGTGGGGCCGTTCTATGTGGGGTTCTTCGGTGTCACGACCATCTTCTTCGCGACGCTGGGCACGCTGCTCATCTTCTACGGCACGGCCATGGAAGGTGTGTGGAACCCCTGGCTGATCTCGATCGATCCGCCGCCGTTGAAATATGGTCTTGGGCCGGCACCGCTGGCCGAGGGCGGAATCTGGCAGATCGTGACGATCTGCGCCATCGGGGCCTTTGTCTCCTGGGCGCTGCGCGAGGTGGAAATCTGCCGCAAGCTGGGCATGGGGCTGCATGTGCCCTTTGCCTTCGGGGTTGCCATCTTTGCCTATGTCACGCTGGTCGTGATCCGGCCGGTGCTGATGGGGGCCTGGGGCTATGCCTTTCCCTATGGCATCTGGACCCACCTCGATTGGGTCAGCAACACGGGCTACACCTACGGCAACTTCCACTACAACCCGGCGCACATGATCGCGGTGAGCTTCTTCTTCACCACGACGCTGGCGCTGGCTCTGCATGGGGCGCTGATCCTGTCCGCTGCCAACCCCAAGGACGGCGAGCGGATGAAGACCCCCGACCACGAGGATACCTTTTTCCGCGATCTGATCGGTTATTCGGTCGGCACGCTGGGGATTCACCGGGTCGGGCTGCTGCTGGCGCTGAACGCCGGTTTCTGGTCGGCGGTCTGCATCGTGATTTCCGGCACCATCTGGTTCGACCAGTGGGTCGCCTGGTGGGACTGGTGGCTGCAACTGCCGTGGTGGGCCGACATTCCGGGAGGCGTAAATGGCTGAGTATCAGAACATCTTCACCCAGGTTCAGGTGCGCGGCGCACCCGAGATGGGCATGGTCGAAGGGGTCGACCTTTCGAACCGCACCAAGGGCGCCAGCTTTTCCAACCTGATGGGCTGGATCGGCAACGCCCAGCTCGGCCCCGTGTATCTGGGGGCCATGGGGGTGCTGTCGCTGATGTCAGGGGCCGTCTGGTTCATGATGGTCGGCGGCTGGTACTGGTATCAGGCAGGGTTCAACCCGGCCGTCTTCCTGCGCGACCTGTTCTGGTTCTCGCTGGAACCGCCGGGGCCGGAATATGGTCTGTCGTTCCCGCCGATGGCAGAAGGCGGCTACTTCCTGATCGCTTCGTTCTTCCTGCTGGTTTCGGTGCTGTCCTGGTGGGTCCGCACCTGGCTGCGGGCCGAGGCACTGGGCATGGGCAAGCATGTTGCCTGGGCCTTCCTGTCGGCGATCTGGCTGTTTCTGGTGTTGGGCCTGTTCCGCCCGCTGTTGATGGGAAGCTGGTCGGAGGCGGTGCCCTACGGCATTTTCAGCCACCTCGACTGGACCAACAACTTCAGCCTGACCTATGGCAACCTGTTCTACAACCCGTTCCATGCGCTCTCCATCGCCTTCCTCTATGGGTCGGCTCTGCTGTTCGCCATGCACGGGGCAACCATCCTGGCCGTTTCCCGCTTTGGCGGCGACCGGGAGCTGGAACAGATCGTCGACCGTGGCACCGCCTCGGAACGCGCGGCGCTGTTCTGGCGCTGGACGATGGGCTTCAACGCGACGATGGAAGGCATCCACCGGTGGGCCTGGTGGTTTGCGGTCCTGTGCACGCTGACGGGCGGGATCGGCATCTTGCTGACCGGCACGGTGGTGGACAACTGGTTCGTCTGGGCCCAGGAGCGCGGCTACGCGCCGAGCTATTGAGCAGGAGGACGACATGTCGGAACTGAAACCCTTCTACATGGACCACAGCCACAAGGCGCAACTGCGCGCCTGGGGTCTTTCGGAGATGATGCGCGGCGGCTTTTATGCGCTGCTGTTCTGCCTGGCGATCGGGGTCTTCTTCCTCGTGCTCTGGGTGATCGGGCTCTTGCTGCCCGAGGCTTCCAAGCAGGCGCCGGGCCCCATGCCCTACAGCCAGATCGAGGCGCCGGTTTCCGGCACACGGCTCGGCTGACGCGGCCTTTGCCGGGGGCGGGCGAACCGGCCCCGGCAACACGACATTCGGGCGTTATCGCCAGCCCGGATGCGGGCGATCCGTTGCCCGGTTCCCTTCCTGTTTGGCAGCAGGCAACTGGTGCCGTGCGTCCAGCGTTCCTTCGCGCACGGCACCCTTTTGCCCTTTCCCGAAAGGTGGCGCGCCATGACCGATACCCCGCTTCTCGACCGTGTTGCCGGACCTGCCGATCTCAAGGCGCTGTCCGATGCCGACCTCGCGCGGCTTGCGCAGGAAGTGCGAGAGGAAACCGTGCGGATCGTGTCGCGCACGGGCGGGCATCTGGGATCCTCGCTGGGTGTGGTGGAACTGACGGTCGCCTTGCACGCGGTGTTCAACACGCCGTTCGACAAGCTGATCTGGGACGTGGGCCATCAATGCTATCCACACAAGATCCTGACCGGGCGCCGCGCTGCGATGGCGGGGCTGCGGCAGAAGGACGGGCCTTCGGGCTTTACCCGCCGCTGCGAAAGCGCGCATGACCCGTTCGGGGCGGCGCATTCCTCCACCTCGATTTCCGCGGCCCTGGGCTTTGCCATCGCGCATGACATGGGCCAGCCCACCGGCGATGCGATCGCCGTGATCGGCGATGGCGCCATCACCGCCGGCATGGCCTACGAGGCGATGAACCACGCCGGCGACCAGGGCCGGCGGTTGTTCGTGATCCTCAACGACAACGACATGTCCATCGCGCCACCCACGGGGGCGATGAGCCGCTATCTGACCCGGTTGCAGACCACAGCACCCGGCGCCGCCTTCCGCGACATGGCGGCGGGGTTCGAACAGCTTTTGCCCGGCCCCTTGCGCGACCATGCCCGCAAGGCGCGCCAGCTTGTTACCGGAATGCCCGGCGGCGGCACGCTGTTCGAGGAACTGGGGTTCACCTACATCGGCCCGATCGATGGCCATTCCATGCCCGAGCTGTTGGCAACGCTGCGCGCCGCCCGCGCCCGCGCCACCGGGCCGGTGCTGATTCATGCGCTGACGGTCAAGGGCAAGGGCTATGCACCGGCCGAACGGTCGGCCGACAAGTATCATGGCGTGGCAAAGTTCGATGTCGCCACCGGCACCCAGGCCAAGGCGAAATCGAACGCGCCGGCCTATACAACCGTTTTCGGCCAGAGCCTGACCGCACTGGCCGCCGAAGACCCCGCAATCGTCGGCATCACTGCCGCAATGCCATCGGGCACCGGGCTGGACATCATGGCAAAGCGGTTTCCGGGCCGGGTGTTCGACGTGGGCATTGCCGAACAGCACGCGGTGACGATGGCGGCCGGCATGGCAGCGGGGGGGCTGAAACCGTTCTGCGCGATCTATTCCACCTTCCTGCAAAGGGGCTACGACCAGATCGTACACGATGTGGCCTTGCAGAAGCTGCCCGTGCGCTTTGCCATCGACCGCGCCGGGCTGGTGGGCCAGGACGGCGCCACCCACTGCGGTGCCTTCGACGTGGCCTATCTGGCGAACCTGCCCGGCTTTACCGTGATGGCAGCGGCGGACGAGGCCGAGCTGGTGCATATGGTCGCCACCGCCGCGGCGCATGACGCGGGCCCCATCGCCTTTCGCTATCCCCGTGGCGAAGGCGTGGGCGTGGACATGCCCGAGCGCGGGCAACCGCTGGAAATCGGCAAGGGCCGGATCCTGCGCGAAGGGGCCGATGTGGCCTTCCTGTCGTTCGGCGCGCATCTGGCCGAAACGCTGGCGGCGGCCGACCTGCTGGCGGCGCAGGGCCTTTCGGCCACCGTTGCCGATGCCCGCTTTGCCAAGCCGCTGGATACCGCGCTGATTGCGCAACTGGCCCATCACCATGCGGCGCTGATTACCGTGGAACAGGGCGCGCAAGGTGGTTTCGGGGCGATGGTGCTGCACCACATGGCCGGCGCCGGCCTGCTGGACCGCGGCCCCGCCGTTCGCACCGTCACGTTGCCCGACCGCTTCATCGACCATGGCACACCAGCCGAAATGTATGCCGAGGCGCGCATGACCGCACGCGACATCGCCGATACCGCCTTGCGTGCGTTGGGGGTTGCCACGTTGGGCCGTCTGCGGGCCTGACCCCCCCTGACCCCCCTTGCCCCTGCGGCGGGCATGAGTCAGCCTGCCGCCATGTTGCGCATCAACGACGCCATCTCGATTGCCGACTGGGAACTGGTCGAAACCTTCACGCGCTCGCAAGGGCCGGGGGGGCAGAACGTCAACAAGGTCGAAACCGCGGTGGAACTGCGGTTCTGGGCCGAACAGTCCCCCCACCTTCCCGCCCCGGTCAAGGCGCGGCTGAAACGGCTGGCCGGGCGGCGCTGGGGCGAGGACGGGTCGATCCTGATCCGGGCCGAGGAAACCCGCAGCCAGGCGCGCAACCGCGAAATGGCGCGCGAGCGGCTGGCCGAGATGATCCGTGCCGCGCTGATCGCGCCCAAGCGCCGCATCGCCACCAAACCCACGCCTGGCAGCCAGCGCCGCCGCGTGGCCGCCAAACTGCAACGCGGTGCCGTCAAGGCCGCCCGCGGCAAGGTCGAGGAGCCTGACGAATGACCGAATCCCTGCTCGAACGCCGCGCGCGGCTGATGGGGCCGAACGTGCCCACCTTTTACCGTCAGCCCCTGCATCTGGTGCGTGGCGAAGGGGTCTGGCTGTGGGATGCGGCGGGCAAGCGGTATCTGGATTGCTACAACAACGTGCCGCATGTCGGGCACTGCCACCCGCATGTGGTGCAGGCGATCTGCGCGCAGGCGGGCGTGCTGAACACCCACACCCGATACCTGCACGAAACCGCGCTGGACCTGATCGACCGGTTGGGTGCCACGATGCACCACGGCACCACGCAGGCGATCCTGACCTGCACCGGGTCCGAGGCCAACGACATCGCCTTGCGCATGGCGCAGGCGGCGACCGGCAAGACCGGCATCATCGCCACCGACAACACCTATCACGGCAACACCGCGCTGGTGTCGCAATTGTCCACCCGCAAGCCGCCCATCGGGGGCTATGCGAAAAACGTGAAACTGGTGCCCGCCCCCGACAGCCTGCGCCCCGTCGGCGGCAGCATCGAAGGGCAGGCGGCAGCCTTTGCCGCCAATGTGGCCCGCGCGGTGGCGGAGCTGGAGGCCGATGGCTTTGGTCTTTCGTGCATGTTGATCTGCCCCTTGTTCGCCAACGAAGGGCTGCCCGACCTGGCGCCCGGCTTCCTCGATCCGACCGTGCAGGTGATCCGCAAGGCCGGCGGGCTGATGATCGCCGATGAGGTGCAGCCGGGCTTCGGCCGCTCGGGCAGCCATTTCTGGGGCCACGACCGGCTGGGCTTTGCGCCCGATGTGGTGACGATGGGCAAGCCGATGGGCAACGGCCACCCGGTGGCGGCGGTGTTCGCCACGCCTGCGGTCATGGCGACCTTCCGCGAGGCGTTCGGGTATTTCAACACCTTCGGCGGCAATCCGGTATCGGCGGCGGCAGCGATGGCGGTGCTGGACGTGATCGAGAACGAAGGCTTGCAGGACAACGCGCGCACCACCGGCGCCTACATGCTGGAACGCCTGCGCGCGCTGCGCCACCCCTGGATCGCGCAGGTCCGTGGGGCCGGGCAATTCTACGGGGTGGAGTTCCTGACCGACGACGGCGCACCGGCCACCGCCTTTGTCGCCGATGTGATCGAGGCGATGGTTGCCCGCGGCGTGATCCTGAACAACATCGGCAAGCACCGCAACACGCTGAAGATGCGCCCGCCCATGCCGTTCAACCGCGAACACGCCGATATCGTCGCCGATACCCTTGCGGTCGTGCTTGCGACAACCCCGGTGCGCGCGTGACCGCCGAGGCGGCCGAGGCCGCAGCCCACTGGGGCGGCGCGCAGACCCTGCGCCTGATCCGCGACCGCGAGAATGCGGTGTTCGAGGCGATGCTGCCCACCGGCCGCGCCGCCTTGCGCCTGCACCGCGTCGGCTACCAGTCCGAAGCGGCGATCCGGTCGGAACTGTGGTGGTGCGCGGCCTTGGCCGATGCTGGCGCCCCGGTGCCGCGGCCGGTGCCGGCACGGGATGGCGAACTGCTGCATCGGCTGTCCAGCGGGCGGTTGGCATCGGTCATCGGCTGGATCGACGGCCCACCGCTGGGCGAGGCCGGCGTGCCGTTGGCTGGCCGGCGGGATGAACTGGTGGCCCGCTTTCGCGCTGTCGGCGATCTTGTGGCGCGGTTTCACGAGGCGACCGATGCGCTGACCTTGCCCGACTGGTTCACCCGCCCGCGCTGGGATGTGCCCGGCCTGACAGGCGAGACGCCATTCTGGGGCCGGTTCTGGGACCACCCGGACCTGACGGCGGACGAACGCGAAACGCTGCTGGACGCGCGGCGCCATATTGCCGCGACGCTGGGCGCCCGCGGCGGGGATTTCGGCCTGATCCATGCCGATGTGCTGCGCGAGAACGTGCTGTTTGCCCCGGACGGCCCCTGCCTGATCGACTTCGACGATGCCGGCTTCGGATACCGGGCCTTCGATCTGGGCACGGTGCTGTCGCAAACGCTGGCCGAGCCGCATTTGCCAGCCCTGGCACAGGCGCTGGTGCAAGGCTATGCCGCGCGCCGTCCGCTGGACCCGTCGCTGATCCCGACGGTGACATTGGCGCGGTGCTGCGCCTCCGTCGGCTGGACGATGCCAAGGCTTGCGCCCGGCGACCCGATCCGCCGACGTCACATCGAACGCGCGGTGCGCTTGGCGCGTGCCGTGCTGGGGCCCGGGGTGGACTGGTGGGGCTGATCGACGCCATCCTGCAGCTGTTCCGACGCCCCGCGGCGTTGCAGGTCGGGATGCTGTGCACCCGGCAAGGGCCCGAAGGCCCCGAGGTGCTGCTGGTCAAGACGCTGGATACCGGGCGCTGGATCATACCGAAGGGCTGGCCGATGAAGGGCCGGTCGCTGCAGGATGCAGCCGCCCGGGAGGCCTGGGAAGAAGCCGGGGCCCGGGGCAGGGTGCTGCCTCAGGAAATCGGGCGCCTTGCCGGGACCAAACGGTTGAAAAGCGGGCTCGAGGTGCCCAGCGAAATCGCCGTTTTCCAGATGCAGGACACCCAGCTGTCGGACATCTACCCCGAAGCCCGCAAGCGCAAGCGCCGGATGCTGCCGGCCCGCCAGGCCGCCGATTTGGCCGATATGCCCGATCTGGCCGACCTGATCCGCCGGATGTTCCCCTGCCCCCGATTTCGCGTTGCCGTAGCGGAGCAAACGCTTTAGCAGGCTGCTGAAGAAGTCAGCCCTCGACCCGGAGTTAGGAACATGATTCACCCTTTGCACGACAACGGTGGGGGTGATGATGCGCGGGACGGACGAGGCGAGCGGGTCGCTGTTCAGCTATGTCGATCTTGAAGAGCGCATCCCCGCCCGGCATCCGCTGCGCAAGATCCGGCAGGTGGTGAACGAGGCGCTGGCCAGTCTCGATGCCGAGTTCGAGGCGCTCTACACCGATTTTGGCCGGCCCTCGATTGCGCCGGAGCGGTTGATCCGGGCGAGCCTGATCCAGATCCTGTTTTCGGTCCGCTCGGAGCGGCAGTTGATGGAACAGATGCAGTATAACCTGATGTTCCGCTGGTTCGTGGGCCTCGGCATCGACGATCCCGTCTGGGTGCCGACGGTGTTCACCAAGAACCGGGACCGGCTGCTGACCACCGAGATGTCGCGCAAGGTCATGGCGGCGATCCTGGCGCATCGCGAGGTGGCGCCGCTGTTGTCGGACAACCACTT
>NZ_JBKBQM010000031.1:0-41819 GCF_046292685.1 Gemmobacter sp. | reverse complement strand
GGCGCTACATGTCGCTTGAAACCCTCGCCCGCGTCACCGACAATCCCAACGTCAGGCTGCCCGCCGTGGCCACCTGACAAGACCCGGACCTTTCCGAAGGTCAGCGCTGATACACCACGCCGTGGGACACTATCAACCCGGGTGAATACGGCTTCGAGGTCTTCTTGTTGTGTGTCTGTTCCATGATGGGCAATTCTCCGAGAGTTTTGCCCCCCGGCAAACCCGGGGCGGTTCAACACCACGCTCAGGGACAGCATCATTGCCCCGGACACTGCACGTGTCGGACGTGTCGATCCGGCGGTGGCTCAAGCTGGCCGAAGAACGCGCCGAACGCCTGGCCGAAGAACAGACGGCACGCGCGGCCAAGCGGGGCAGATGGGGCAAGCCATGACGGGCACCGCGCTTCGCCTCGCCCGGGCCGAAGCCCGCGCCGCGCGCGACCGATCCGCCGCGCCGGTGTCGGCACTGCACCGGGCGATTGCCGCTGCCGCTCTTGAACAGGCGGTTGAAGGCAGCGTTCAACAGGGCCTTCAAGCCCTGCCCGAACCGACCGCGCCGCACATCGCCCCGGACGCGCCCGGCTGATCGACAATGACCCCGAGTTGCGGGCGTTCGTCACGGCGCGGATTGACCGGCTGACCTTCTGCCAGCTTGCCGACGCGGTGGCAGCGCACTTCCCGCCGAAACGCCACGTCAAGAAGCCCGCGATTCACGCCTGGTGGAAGCAGCAACAGGGCGGACGAAAGCCGGACCATTCAGGATAGCCCCCGGGCGCTGGCCGTCTGCCGGTATCAGAACGACTTTTGACCGGGTATCAGTGTAGGTCATGCGTCACAGCCGGCGGCCGGGGGGGGGGGCGCCGGGGGCCAGCCCCCGGCCCCCCGCCCAAAGGGGGCGCCGCCCCCCTTGGGGAACCCCGCCCCCCGGCTCAGGCCAGCGTCACCGCCACGGCGGCAAAATGCAGCCCCGCCGCCACCGCAACAAAGCCGTGCCAGACCGCCGTGGCAAAAGGCAGCCGGTCCCACAGGTGAAACACCACGCCGGCCACATAGGTCAGCCCGCCGGCCAGCAGCAGCCACAGCGCCAGCACCGGCAACGAGGCCGTGATCGGCCCCAGAGCGATCAGCCCCACCCAGCCAAGCAGGATATAGGCCAGCACCGCCAGACGGTCGCCTCGCCCGGGCCACAGCACCTTGACCGCGATCCCCGCCGCCGCCCCCGTCCAGACCACCGCGCCCAAGGCCCAGGCCCAGCCCGGATGCTGCAGATGCGGGACAAAGGCCGTGTAGGTGCCGGCGATCATCACGAAGATCATCGCATGGTCGAACCGCCGCAGCAGCCATTTCAGCGCCGAAGGCGGCACCAGGTTGTAGGCCATCGAAAAGCCCCACATCAGGAAGAATCCCGCCGCATAGACCGTGGTGGCGGCAAAGACGCCCACCCCCGCCTCGCGCAGCGCATGGTTCAGCAGCAGCGGAAAGGCGATCAGCCCGGCCAGCAGCGCCAGCGCATGCACGATGCCATCGGCAAGCAGTTCCGGCAGATGCGGGCGGCGAAAGTCGAAGGCAGGCGGATGCGGGACGGCAGGGCGGGTCATGGCAGGCTCTCCGGGGGTTACCCCAGCATGTGGGCGCGCGCCGCCTCGGGTCAAGCCTTGCCCTCGCGTCGGCTTGCGGCCCGGTCTGCCTTCCGGCAATCCCCAGGTGCGCTGCGTTCCGGTTCAGGGTCGAAAACCGGAGGCGATCCCGCGCAGCCCGACCTCGACGGCGGCGCAGCGAGGGGCCTGCGCCGAGTCGCGCGGGGTGGCCCGGCGGCACGAGGCGAACACCCGGCGGGTTGCGCCCGGGGTTCCGGCGCTGACGCGATCTGCCGCCCGCCCCCGCTTGCGGCCCTGGCGCCGGCCGGGATGGAAACCCCTTTTCAAGACTTTGCGCGCAGACCCCGACTTTCAGGAGGCACTCCTCGACCGCACGATCCGCAAGGCCCGGACGCAGGCAACCGGCCGCAGCGGGGGCACCGGATCGCCATCGGTCCCTGCGACAAGGCGCAGGCGATCGGGCGTGCACAGCGCGGCCCGAGCAGCGGACTCAGCGCCGCGGCCGATCCCGACAGCTTCCCGGCACGGCACCAGCCCCCCTCCGCGCGCTCAAGCCCCCGCTTCCCGGCCCCCGGCCGCTCGGGCCCGGCCCGGCAGCCACCAGGCCCCTTCCCCGCCCGCCTGCCATCGGCAAGGCCCCCCCGGCGCGCGGCCGGCCCTTTCACCTTGACCGAAATATCCCGGGGTGAATGGGCCCGGCACGGGCCCAGAGGGGCAGCGCCCCTGCACCGCCGCCCCGGTGCCGCGGCCGTGCCGGGGCGCCGTGACGGTCGGGAAACGCCTCGGCCCCCGGCGCGCGAACATCGGCCCGCGGGGCAACCGGCCACGCTGGCAAAGACTCATATCCCGCGCCACCGGGCCTGCGGTTCGATGGTGTCGATGGGAAAACGCTGTGCCCCGATTGCGCCATGGGGCGCCTTGGGTCCGGGCCCGATGGAGAACGCTTCGGTTAACGGCGCGGGGCATCCTGCCGGGGCGCAAGCGGGCGCGAGGCCGCCGCCCCCCGATACCGGGGCCGGCTGCGCCCGAACCGGCGCCAGTCCCCGGACCCTCGCCATGCTCACCCGGCCCGACAGCACCATGGTGCAATGGCCGACACCTGCGGGCCCTGCCCGAGCTTCGCACGCCCCTGGCCGCGCACGACGCTTGCGGCCGCGAAAACCCGGCCCCGATCGCCGCTCCCTGCATCCCGGGGGCCAGGGTGGCGCGGAAACGCGCTGCACTGGCCAGGATCAACCGCATGCCACCCGTCCGGTCTCCTTCACCGGCACCGGGTGCACCGGCAAGCCGATCGCGCAGCGAAGGTCCGCAAAGCCAGTCCGCCAGCGAGGCCGGCGGCGCAGGGTGCCCCATCGCCCCCTGCAATCCGCGGCAGAATGGCGCCATCGCAAGTTTCGCCGGCTGCCTGCGCGACAAGGGCCCGAAGCCGGCGATCCGGCACAGCCGGGCCGATGCCCGCCGCGCGCTGGCCCGGCGGCGCTGCGACGCCGCGATCATCCGTCCGCTTGCCGCGCCCGGCAAACGGACCCGTTCGAGGCGGGCAGGCGTTTCGTCCTGCGCGTCTCGCCCTCGCCCGCCCCGGACCCATGCCGCCGGGTCGGGCGGGCAAAGGTTGAAAAAACCGTTAAACCGCGCCGCCAAGCCCTTGATTTCAAAGGATCGCCCCCCTGTCCCTCGCAGGGACAGGCCTCAGCGGTGCGCGGCGTAGACCTGCACCACCCGGTCCACCGCGGCCTCGGGGCTCAGCTCCTCGGACTGGCCGGTGCGCCGGCAGGTCAGCTCCACCTTGCCCGCGGTCAGGCCCCGCGGCCCCACCGTGATGCGCCAGGGCAGGCCGATCAGGTCCATCGTGGCGAACTTGGCCCCCGCCCGCTCGTCCCGGTCGTCATAAAGCGGCTCCAGCCCCCGCGCGGTCAGCGCCTGGTAAAGCCCGGCACAGGCGGCATCGGTGGCGCCGTCGCCTTGCTTGAGGTTGACGATGCCGACCGGGAAGGGTGTCACCCCCTCGGGCCAGATGATGCCCTTGTCGTCGTGGCTGGCCTCGATGATCGCGCCCAGCAGGCGGCTGACGCCGATGCCGTGGCTGCCCATTTCCACCGGCACGCGGCGGCCGTCGGCGGTGACCACGGTGGCGCCCATCGCCTCGGAATACTTGGTGCCGAAGTAGAAGATCTGCCCCACCTCGATGCCGCGGCCGACCTTGCGGTGCGCCTCGGGGACGGTCTCGAACACCGCCGGGTCGTGGGTTTCGTCGGTGCGGGCGTAAAGGGTGGTGAACTCCTCGCACACCGCCGCGACCTGGGCGCGGTCGTCATAGTCGATCTCGCGGGCGCCCAGCTTCAGCCCCGTCACGCGGTCGTCGTAGAACACCTCGGATTCGCCGGTGTTCGCCAGCACCAGGAACTCGTGCGTGTTGTCCCCGCCGATGGGCCCGCTGGCGGCGCGCATCGGAATCGCCGTCAGCCCCATGCGTTCATAGGTGCGCAGGTAGCTGACCATGTGGCGGTTGTAGGCGTGCAGCGCCGCTTCCTTGTCCACATCGAAATTGTAGCCGTCCTTCATCAGGAACTCGCGCCCCCGCATCACGCCGAAGCGCGGGCGCACCTCGTCGCGGAACTTCCACTGGATGTGGTAGAGCGTCAGCGGCAAGTCCTTGTAGCTGTTCACATGGGCGCGGAAGATGTCGGTTATCATCTCCTCGTTGGTCGGGCCATAGAGCATGTCGCGCTCGTGCCGGTCCTTGATGCGCAGCATCTCCTGGCCATAGTCGTCATAGCGCCCGGATTCCCGCCACAGGTCGGCCGGTTGCAACGTGGGCATCAGCAGGGGGATGTGCCCGGCCCGCACCTGTTCCTGATGCACGATCTCCTCGATCCGGCGCAGCACGCGATAGCCCAGCGGCAACCAGGAATAGATGCCGGCCGCCTGCTGCTTTATCATCCCCGCCCGCAGCATGTAGCGGTGCGACACGATCTGGGCGTCGGCGGGGTTTTCCTTGAGCACAGGCAGGAAGTAGCGGGACAGGCGCATCGGCGGTCCTATGACTGGAACGGGTTGCGGTCTTGGTAGCCGCTGGGGGGCGCAAGGGCAAGGCCCGGCCCGTGGTGCGCGCCCGGGAGGGGTCCGGCGCGTCGGGGGCGCCCCCCCGGCGGGCGGCCTGACCTGCGGCCCGGTCAGAACGCCCCTTGCAGCCGCGCCCGCGTTTCGGTCAGATGGGCGGATGCAAAGGGCAAAGGTCTGGCTGTATCGCGGGGCGCAGGCGGGGGCACTGGCGCTGACCACCGGTGTGGGGGCGCTGGGGCTGGCGCAGCATCCGTTCGCCGCACCGCTGGTCGAACGCAGCATCGACGACACGGCGCGGGAACTGGAACGCGCCTTCAAGGCAACCTTCACGCCGGGCTGGGTGGAAGGGGCGCTGGCGCAGGCCCTGGCGGCGGGGGACCAAGCTCGCGCGCTGTGGCTGGCCGATCTGGCGCTGGCGGAAGGCGTGGCGCTGAATCCGGAGCAGGCGCAGCAGATCGCCGCCCTGCGCGCGCAGCAAGAAGGGCTGTTGGCCGGGGCCATCGATTGTGCGCTCTGCGCCTGGGACATCCGGTCGTGCCGGTCGTTGCCGCAGATCGCCGCTTGCGCGATCCCGGTCGAGCTGACCCCGCTGGGCGATGCCAACGCCTTGCGCCGGCAGGCGTTGGCCGCGCTGCACGGCGCCGAGGTGGACCGGCTGGAAACCGGTTTGGCGCTGGTCGGGCTGGGGGCGACCGCGCTGGTCGTGCTGACCGGCGGGTCATCGGCGGCGCTGAAGGCCGGGGCCAGCGGCTTGCGGGTCGCGCGGCGGATGGGCAGCGTTTCGCCCGATCTGGGCCGCGTGCTGGCCGATGCCGCCGATCTGCCGGTGAACTGGACGGCGGCGCTGCGCAACGCCCCGCTGGACGAGATCACCGATGCGGCAAAGCTGGCGCGGCTGGGGAACATCGCGCGGGATCTGGGCAAGGTGGCGGCCAACACCGCGCCTGCCGATGCGCTGATCCTGCTGCGGCATGTGGACAGCGCCGACGATGCCGCACGCCTGGCGCGGCTGTCCGATGCCGCGAGGGCACGCACCCTGTCGAGGGTCGAGGTGCTGGGCAAGGCACGGGCCTTCCGCGCCATGGTCCGGGTCAGCGATGTGGCGCTGGCGACGCTGGCGGCGCTCTATGCGGCGGCGGTGCAGATCCTGCTGATGCTGTCGGGCGGGCTGGTGCGCGCGGTGCTGCGGCTGGCCCGGCCCTGATTATTCGGCGGCAGCGGCCTTGGCTTCGGCCGCGTCGATTTCGGCGGCCTTCTGCTCCACCAGTTCGACGATGTGGTCGATCATCTGCTCGTTCGACAGCTTGTGCGCCTGCTTGCCGGCCAGGTAGACCATGCCATGCCCCGCGCCGCCGCCGGTGAAACCGATGTCGGTCATCAGCGCCTCGCCCGGGCCGTTCACCACGCAGCCGATGATCGACAGGCTGAGGCTGGTGGTCACATGCGCCAGCCGGTCTTCCAGCGCCGACACGGTCTTGATGACGTCGAAGCCTTGCCGCGCGCAGGACGGGCACGAGATGATGGTAACGCCGCGGTGGCGCAGGCCCAGGGATTTGAGGATTTCGAACCCGACCTTGACCTCCTCGACCGGGTCGGCCGAAAGCGAGACGCGGATGGTGTCGCCGATGCCCATCCACAGCAGGTTGCCCAGCCCGATGGCGGATTTCACCGTGCCCGACATCAGGCCGCCGGCCTCGGTGATGCCGAGGTGGATCGGGGCATCGGTCGCATCGGCCAGTTGCTGGTAGGCGGCGGCGGCCAGGAACACGTCCGAGGCCTTCACGCTGATCTTGAATTCGTGAAAGTCGTTGTCCTGCAACAGCTTGATGTGGTCGAGCCCGGATTCGACCATCGCATCGGGGCAGGGTTCGCCGTATTTTTCCAGCAGGTGGCGTTCAAGCGAACCGGCGTTGACGCCGATGCGGATGCTGCAGCCGTGGTCCTTGGCGGCCTTCACCACCTCGGCCACGCGCTTGGCATCGCCGATGTTGCCGGGGTTGATGCGCAGGCAGGCGGCGCCGGCCTCGGCGGCCTCGATGGCGCGGCGGTAGTGGAAATGGATGTCGGCGACGATGGGCACGGGCGATTCGCGCACGATGTCGCGCAAGGCGCGGGTGCTGTCCTCGTCGGGGGTGGAGACGCGCACGATGTCGGCCCCGGCCACGGCGCAGCGCTGGATCTGCGCGATGGTGGCCTTGACGTCGGTGGTGAGCGTGTTGGTCATGGTCTGCACCGAGATCGGTGCATCGCCGCCCACAAGCACCTTGCCCACGCGGATCTGGCGCGACTTGCGGCGGTCGATGTTGCGCCAGGGGCGGATCGGATTGTGCGACATCACCGGCCTCGTGTCAGGGGGTCATGTCGCAGATACCCCTGCCCGGCCAACCGGGCAAGGGGGCGCGTCAATCCTGCGCATCCGGCGCGGTGCCAAGCGCCCGCGCCTGGGCCAGTTCGACCACGCGCGCCACATCGGGCTTGGCGGCCAGATCGACCAGCGCGAACTTTTCCGACAGCGCCTCGGGCGACAGGGGGATGTTGCTGACCACCTGGGCGCCGGGGGCGGCGGGGCCGTAGGCCTGGCCCTTGACCATGAAATAGACCGAACCGGAATTGCCCGCGCGCAAGGTGGGCGGCACCTCGGACTGCGGCACGACATAGCTTTGCCCGGCATCGAGCACACGTTCGAACAGCACGGTGCCGTCGGCGGCGCGCACCCGCACCCACGAGGGGCTGACGGCAAAGATTTCCACCGCCGGGGCCGCTTCGGCCAGCACGCGCACGGTGGCTTCTGGGGCCGCCTCGGCCGCAGCGGGCTCGGGCTCGGCCCGTTCGGGGACGATCGCGGCGATGGGGCCGTCGCGCGACACCATCTGCGGCACTTCCAGCGCCTGCGGGCGGTAGAGCCGGCCCAGCGCCTCGGCCGTCGGCGGGGCGGCGACCGGGGTGCCTTGGGCGACAGGCGGCACTTCGCCGGCGGGGCCCGCAGGGGTTGCGCCGATGTTGCCCAGCGGGTCGATCGAGGCCACCGCCACCGGGGCCTGTTCGATGGGTGCAACCTGCACGCGCTGCACCTCGCGCAGCACGGACCAGCCGCCGTAACCGATGCCGCCGATCAGCAGCACCAGCACCAGCACCGACCCGGCCGCACCGGGTTCGACCCGGCTGAGCCAGCTTTCGCCGCGCGGCACGAACACCGCATCCGGGTCGCCCAGCGCATCGAGCCCGCGCGGGCGCGGACGGGGCGCCTGGGCCCGGGCGGTCGGATTGGTGCCGAGCCCCTTGGGCACGGCGGTGAAATTCGCCTCGGTGCAGAACTGGGCGTAGGCGGCGTCCGGGTCCATGCCCAGATAACGCGCATAAGACCGCACGTAGCCCGCCACGAAGCCAGGCGTTTCGAAGGCCGAAACATCGGCGTTCTCGATGGCGGCGATGTAGGTGGCCTTGATCTTGAGTTCGCGCTGCACGTCCAGCAGGGACTTGCCCATCGTCGCGCGTTCGCCCCGCATGAGGTCGCCAAGGCGGAGGTCGTAATCGTCGAAGCCTTTCGGCTTCTCCTCGACCGCTGCCGAAGGTTTTCCCTTCCGCCACATCATGCAGCCTGCCCCTACCCCGATCTTTTTCTGCGCCGCCTCGCGCGTGTCACGCGACTCGGCTTTTAGCGAAATCTTGGGTGACTTCTAGCACAACTTGCGCGCCGCGACAGCCGACGATTTGCCTCAGGCGCAGTGTTCGGCGCGATTCAGCGCACAGTGCGACCAGAGCCGATCCATCGCGCGGACCAGGTGGTCGATCTGTCTGGGATCGTGCACCGGCGAAGGCGTGAAGCGCAGCCGTTCGGTGCCGCGCGGCACCGTGGGGAAGTTGATCGGCTGCACATAGATGCCGAACTGGTCCAGCAGCATGTCGGACAGCATCTTGCAATGCACCGGGTCGCCCACATGCACCGGCACGATGTGCGAGCCGTGGTCGATGATCGGCATGCCCAGCGCCTTGAGGCGCATCTTGAGGATGCGGGCGTGCAGTTGCTGGGCATCACGCAGCTTTTGCCCCTCGGCCGTCTTGAGCAGGCGGATCGAGGCGGCGGCCCCGGCGGCAATGGCCGGCGGCAGCGAGGTGGTGAAGATGAAGCCCGGCGCGTAACTGCGGATGGCATCGACCATTTTCGCGCTGGCGGCAATGTAGCCGCCAAAGACGCCGAAGGCCTTGCCGAGCGTTGCGTTGATGATGTCGACCCGGTGCATCTGGCCGTCGCGTTCGGCCACGCCGGCGCCGCGGGGGCCATACATGCCGACGGCATGAACCTCGTCCAGATAGGTCAGCGCGCCCACCTCCTCGGCCAGGTCGCAGATTTCGCGGATCGGGCCGAAGTCGCCATCCATCGAGTAGATCGATTCGAAGGCGATCAGCTTCGGCGCGGCAGGGTCGTCGGCCGCGATCAGCTCGCGCAGGTGCGCCACGTCGTTGTGCCGGAAGATGCGCCGCGCCCCGCCGTTGCGCTTGATGCCTTCGATCATGCTGGCGTGGTTCAGCGCGTCGGAATAGATGATGAGCCCGGGGAACAGCCTGGGCAGGGTGGACAGCGTGGCATCGTTGGCGATGTAGGCGCTGGAAAACACCAGCGCCGCGGGCTTGCGGTGCAGGTCGGCGATTTCGGCTTCCAGCCGCTTGTGATAGACGGTGGTGCCCGAGATGTTGCGCGTGCCGCCCGAACCGGCGCCGGTCGCGTCCAGCGCCTCGTGCATGGCCGAAAGTACCGCCGGATGCTGGCCCATGCCGAGGTAATCGTTGCCGCACCAGACGGTGATGTCCTTCTCCGTCCCGTCGGGGCGCGTCCAGACCGCGTGGGGGAAGTGGCCCTTGCGCCGCTCGATGTCGATGAAGGTGCGATAGCGGCCCTCGTCGTGCAGGCGTTGCAAGGCGGCGTCGAGGGCGGCTTCGTGGTTCATCGTCGTCTCCGTGGCAGGGCCGGGCTGGAGTATTGCCCGAAGGCAGGTGGTGTCTGCCTTGATGTGGGTCAATCGGGCGGGGCGGCAAAGAGGGCATTTCGTCGCCCCCGCCCCGGCGGACATATATCAGTATATGGATATGTCAGCCTAACGGAAGGGGGCAACTTCCAGCACCACCACGCAGGCGGCGCCTTGCTTGCGCGCACCCTCGCAGCCTTGCAGGGCGGCGGCGCGGGCGGCCTCGGCATCGGGCAGGTCCGACATGGCGGTGGCCGAGGCAACCGGCTGGCCGGCGCGGATGAACCCCTCGTCCGGCGCGACCGCGATGGCGGCATGGCGCCCCGGGCGCGGCACGAACAGCGCCAGCGCCTGTTCGTTGCTGGCCACCAGCCGCAGGGTGGCCTGTTCTTCGGGCGTCAGGAACGGGTGCAGGTGCAGCGTCACCTGCGCGGGTCCGAGCCGCTGCACTTCGGTCGGCACCGACTGGGCCAGAACCGGGGCGGAGAACAGGGCCAGGGCGGCCGACAGGACAAGGCGGTTCACGAGGTCACATCCCTTTGCGCTGGAGTCGCGCCATGCCCTTACACCGGGACGCGGCGCATGGACAGTCCCGGGTGCTGCGTCTAGCGTGGAGTTGAAGCGGCGGCTGCCGCCGCGCCGAAGGAGACTGCGATGACCCTTTCCCCCGTCCTCGACCGCATCGATGCCGACCTGCCGCTGGCCGTGGACCGGCTGCTGGACCTGCTGCGCATCCCGTCGATTTCCACCGACCCGGCCTTCAAGGCCGATTGCGACCGGGCGGCAGACTGGCTGGTTGCGGACCTGGCCTCGATCGGGTTCGCCGCGCGCAAATGCCCGACCGAAGGGCACCCGATGGTGGTGGCGCATCACGAAGGGCCGGCGGGGGCGCCGCACCTGCTGTTCTACGGGCATTACGACGTGCAGCCGGTGGACCCGCTGAACCTGTGGCACCGCGACCCCTTCGACCCCGAGGTGCAGCAGGAGGGCGACCGCACCGTGATCCGCGCGCGCGGTGCCGCCGACGACAAGGGCCAGCTGATGACCTTTGTCGAGGCGTTCCGGGCCTGGAAGGCCGTGCATGGCACCCTGCCCTGCCGGATCACCGTGTTCCTGGAAGGCGAGGAGGAATCGGGTTCGCCCAGTCTGATTCCGTTCATGCAGGCCAATGCCGAGGAACTGCGCTGCGATCTGGCGATCATCTGCGACACCGGGCTGTTCGACAGCCGGGTGCCCGCGATCACCACCATGCTGCGCGGCCTGCTGGGCGAGGAGCTGACGGTGCACGCCGCCAACAAGGACCTGCATTCGGGCATGTTCGGCGGGGCTGCGGCCAACCCGATCAAGGTGTTGGTGCGGGCGCTGGCCAGCCTGCACGACGACACCGGGCGGATCACAATTGCCGGTTTCTACGACGATGTGCCCGAACTGCCCGAGGCGCTGCGCGCGCAGTGGCAGGGCCTGGCGTTCGACCATGCGAAGTTCCTGGGCGATGTCGGCCTGTCGGTGCCCGCGGGCGAGGCCGACCGAACGCCGCTGGAAATGCTGTGGTCGCGGCCGACCTGCGAAATCAACGGCATCTGGGGCGGCTATACCGGCGCAGGGTTCAAGACGGTGCTGCCGGCCGAGGCGCATGCCAAGGTCAGCTTTCGCCTGGTCGGCCAGCAGGATCCGTGGAAGCTGCGCGAGGCGTTCCGCGACCACATCCGCGCGCATATCCCCGCCGACTGCCGGGTGGAGTTCCACGGCCACGGCAATTCGCCGGCTTCGGTGATGCCGGTGGATCACCCCGCCTTCGAGCAGGCCCGCGCCGCGCTGACCGAGGAATGGGGCGTGCCCGCGGCCTATGTCGGCTGCGGAGGGTCGATTCCGATCGCCGGGTATTTCCAGGACATTCTGGGGATGGGCGCCATGCTGATCGGCTTTGGCAAGGACGACGACCAGATCCACAGCCCGAACGAGAAATACGACATGGACAGCTTCCACAAGGGAATCCGGTCCTGGGCGCGCATTCTGGCGCACGTGGCCGGCTGAGGCCGGCCCCGGCCCCCGCGCGCCGCCAGTGCGAGGGGGCAGACATGCGAAAAGGGCCGCCCGAAGGCGGCCCGGCGCACCATCGTTCAGGCAGTTGCCTTACTTGATCTTGCCTTCCTTGTATTCGACGTGCTGCCGCACGACGGGGTCGTATTTCTTGACCGTGAACTTTTCGGTCATGGTGCGGGCGTTCTTCTTGGTCACGTAGAAGTGCCCGGTTCCGGCGGTCGAGTTCAGCCGGATCTTGATGGTGGTCGGTTTCGCCATGGTCGTCTTCTCCTGCGCGGTCGGGGGCAGCGGTCGATCGCCGCCAGGGCGCGGTCCGCAAAATCTGAGCCCCGCCTTTGCCTTGCGGCTGCGGCGGAGTCAAGCGGCAAGTTGCGCGGCGTCAGGCCTGCGGGGCAGGTTTGCCGAGGCTGGCATGGATGCCCGCAACCGTGGCCGCATCCAGCGCCATCGCCTGCGCCAGCGTGGCCAGAAACTGCGCCTCGGCCGGGGTGTCGCCTTGCATGGTCATCACGGCCGCGCCGTAGACCTGGGCGCGCATGGCCTCGGCCGTGTCGCGGGCCAGGGCCACGGGGTCCACCGGGGCCAGCATCTCGGCCTCGACGAAGGCGCGCTCGGCCGGGGTGGACTCGCCCAGATGCTGCATGATGACGGCGCGTTCGGCATCGGTGATCTGGCCGTCGGCACGCGCCGCCTGGATCATGGCGCGGATCATCAGGCGGGCGTTCGCCTCGGCGGCATCGGTGGCGGCGGTGGTGCCGGTCATCTGGTCGATCATGCCGGTCACGCTGGCGCTGGCGGCCGCCCCCATGCTGCCCAGGGTGCCCAGCAGGCCACCGGCCCCGGCGGCCGCCCCTGCCCCGCCGAACTTGCCCATCATCGCCTCCAGCTGAGAGGCGATCCCGGCCGTCTGGGGGTTCTTCTTCAGCGCGTCCTGCACGCCCGGCATGCCGCCCATCTGCTTGTACTTGTCGAACCCCTTGGCGGCGGCAAAGCCGACGGCCAGCGTGGCCAGCGTGCGAACGAAACTCATGGTGCGATTCCCTGACTGCGCCGGGCCCAACCCCGGCCTGTGACCGACAATAGCGCATGTCGATGCCAAAGCAGCGGGAAAACATCCGCCCGCGTCCCATCGACCTGCCTCAGCCATATGGGAATTGCAAGCGATGCGCGGAAGGCCTGTAAGCCGGATTCTGTCCCCCCCGGACCGTGATCCGGGGCTGGATGACCATTCCTCTGGCCCCGCCGTTACCGGCGGGATCAAGCTGCCAACCCGGGCCTCTCGGGCTGAAGCATCCCTGCGGCGGTATCCTTGCGGACCTGCCCCGCGCGAGGCCCCTATTCGGCATTGCTCCGGGTGGGGCTTGCCGTGCCGTCCTTGTCGCCAAGTCCGCGGTGGGCTCTTACCCCACCGTTTCACCCTTGCCCTGCATGCAGGGCGGTCTCGTTCTCTGTGGCGCTTTCCCTGGGGTTGCCCCCGCCGGGCGTTACCCGGCACCCTTGCTTCATGGAGTCCGGACTTTCCTCGCACGCCCCGATGTCCGCAAGGGACCGGCAGGCGCACGCGGTCATCCAGCCTTCCGCGCCCGGGGGGCATAGCCCGGCCGGCCGGCAAGGTCAACGCCGGTTCAGGTCATCGCGGCGACAAGTGCCTGCGTTGCGGGGTGGGCGGGCTGGGCCAGCAGGTGCGCCACCGGCCCGGCCTCGACGATCCGCCCGGCGTCCAGGACGATCAGGCGGTCGGCCAGCAGACGCGCCACGTGCAGGTCGTGGGTGACCAGCAGCAAGGCCATGCCGGCGCGGCGCAAGGCATCTAGGTAATGCAGCACGCCCGCCTGCAGCGGCGCGTCGAGCGCCGCGGTCGGCTCGTCCAGCACCAGCACCTGAGGATGGCCGACCGTGGCCCGCACCAGCGCTGCCCGCGCCAGCTGCCCTTGCGACAGGGCGCGCGGCTTGCGGTCCAGCAAGGCAGGGTCCAGCCCGGCGCCGCGGCACGCCTCGGCCAAGGCACCTGGATCGGGCGCGACCGGATCGCAGATCGACTGTCGTACGCTCTGCCACGGCAGAAAGCTGTCGGCCGGGTCCTGGAACACCATCTGCACACGGGATCGGCGCGGGTCGCGCGAAAAGCGCGCCGGCGGGATGGTGCCGATGTCCTGCCCATCCAGCACGATGCTTCCGCTGCCCGGCTGGTCGAGACGCGCCGCGATCCGGGCGAGGGTGGTCTTGCCCGAACCGGAGGCACCGCACAGGGCCAGCACCTCGCCGGAATGCAGGTTCAGGTCGATGCCGGCCAATCCGGGGCCTTTCGGCCGGACGAGGCCGACCCCTTGCAACGCAAGAACGGGATCGGCCGCAGGCGCCCTTGCCGGCAAGCGCGTGGCCGGCGCCCCCGGCAATGCGTCCAGCCGGCCGGCCCGAGCCGGCAAGGCCAGCATGATCGCGCGCGTATAGGGGTGCACGGGGGCCGCCACGACCTGCGCGGCCGGGCCAGTTTCGACAAGGCGCCCCGACCGCAGAACCGCGATCCGGTCGCTGACTTTCGCGGCCAGCGCCGGATCGTGCGTCACAATCACCACCGAGCGCCCTGCCGCGCGCAACGCGCCCAGCGTTTCCAGCACGGACGACGCCGTCGGGCCATCGAGGGCGGCCGTCGGCTCGTCGGCCAGGATCAGTTCGGCCCCGGAAGCCAGCGCGCGTGCCAGCGCCGCACGAACCTGCATGCCGCCCGAAAGCTCTTGCGGGTAGCGCGCAACCAGATCGCGCGGCAAGCCCAGGATTTCCAGAAGCTCGCCGGGATCCCGGGCATCGCGCGCGGCGGCATCGGCAATCTGCGCCCCGATACGGCGCACCGGCGACAGGCCTGCCATCGGCGCCTGCAAGACCGGCACGACACGGGCCCCGGACCGCAGCAGAACCGAACCGGACCGTCGGGCGCCTTCGGGCAGAGCGCCGCAGATGCTGCGCAGCAGCATCGTCTTGCCCGCCCCGCTTTCGCCGATGACCGCCACGATCGCGGCCGGGTCCAGATCGAGGTTCAGCCCCTGCAGGACATTTGGTCCGCCGCCGGGCAGCGCGACGCTCAGATCTCTGATGGACAGCAGCGTCATGCTGCCTCGCGCGCCAACAGGTCGCGCCAGGCATCGCCGGCCAGGTGAAAGACCAGAACCGAAACCGCAAGTGCTGCGCCCGGAAACACCACGAGCCACCAGTGGCCGCCCATCAGGAACCGCATGCCTTCGGCGATCATCACGCCCCATTCCGGGCTGGGCGGGCGCACGCCGACCCCGATGAACGACAGCCCCGCGGCGTTCAGCATCGCCCAGCCAAGATTGGTCGTGGCCTGCACCACCACCAGCGGAAACACGCGCGGCAGGACGTGACGGAACAGGATATCGCGGTCGCGCTGGCCGCTCATCCGGGCCGCATCGACCCAGAGCGCCCGCCTGTACCGTGCAACACCGCCACGGACCAGCCGCAGGAAAAAGGGCAGGTTCACCACCGCCGTGGCCAGCACCACGATCGCCAACCCGTTGCCCAGCGCCCCGACCAGCACCATCGCCAGAAGGTAGATCGGCATGGCAAGCAACAGATCGCCGACCCAACCGCTGACATGATCGGTCCAGCCGCCGAACCAGCCCGCCAGCGCCCCGACCACCGTGCCGCAAACCGCCGCCAACGCGACGGCCGCCGCCGCCAGCCCCAGGTCCAGCCGCGCCGCCATCATCACCCGTGCCAACTGGTCACGGCCCAGGTGATCGGTTCCGAACGGGTGCGCCAGCCCCGGTGGGCGCAAGGCCGCGGCAACATTCGTCGCCATCGGGTCGGCCAAGGGCAGCAGCGGCCCGAACACCGCCACCGCCACCAACAGGCCCGCCAGCAGAAACGGCACCCGGCTAGCCACTCGCAGCCCCCAGCCGCGGATCGAGCGTGCGGGCGAGGATCTCTGCCAACAGCGCCGCGGCCGCATGGATCAGCGCCAGAACCAGCATCACGCCTTGCACCGGGGCGTGGTCCAACGCCATCAGCCCCTCCAACGCATAGCGACCGACCCCGGGCCAGGCAAAGACCTTTTCCACCAGCACATTGGCCCCCAACATGTAGCCGAAGGTCAACGCGGCCACCGGCAACAGCGCCGCCAGGGCCTCGGGCATGGCATAACGTGCAACAAGCCTGCGCCTGGCCACGCCGGCCAGCCGGGCCCCCTCGACCCCGGGCGATGCCAGGGCCGACAGCATCGCGGCGCGAAAGACCCGAAGCAACGGCGCCATCGCAAAGATGGCCATCGTCGCGGCGGGCAAGGCCAGATGCGCCAAGGCCGAGGAAACCGCTTGCCAGTCGCCTGCCAGCACTGCGTCGGGAACCATCATTCCCGTGCGGGCCTCGGGTGCGGTCATCCACGGATCAAGACGACCCGACGGCTCCGGCGCGACCCCGACCCAGACGTAGAAAACCTGCACAAGCAAAAGCCCGGTCACGAACACCGGCATCGCCGCCCCCAGGGCGGCAATCCCGCGTGCGAGGCGATCAACATGGCCGCCGGGTTGCTGCACCGCGGCAAGGCCCAGCCCCACAGCCAGCAGCAGCGCCGGCACAAACCCCGCAAATGCCAATTCGAGGGACGCGGGCAAGCGCAGGGCAATATCTTCGGCGACCGGACGGCCGGTCACCACCGAAACACCCAGATCGCCATGTGCCAGTGCCGTCACATAGTCGAGGAACTGGCCCGGAATGCTGCGATCCAGGCCCTCCGATACCCGCAGGTCGGCAAGGTCACCGGGGGTCATGCCCGGCACGGCACCCAGCACCGCCGCGCGGTCCCCCGGCAGTATGCGGGTCAGCACGAAGGCCAGCACGATCACCCCGACAAGCACCGCGAGCGCCCGGCCTGCTGCGCGCATCTCCGATCTCCGCCTGCCACCATGCCGGACTGATGCCGCATGGCGCCAAGGGTTGCAAGCTGCGTCAGGAGCGGTCGTCCAACCGATGCTCCATCGTGACCGACGGTTGCGCACATCCTGCCTCGCCCACCACACGTGCCGGAACACCGGCCACGGTGGTGCAGGGCGGAACTTCGCTCAGCACCACCGACCCCGCCGCGATGCGCGAGCAGTGGCCGACCCGGATGTTGCCAAGCACCTTGGCCCCGGCCCCGATCAGCACGCCATCGCCGATCTTGGGGTGACGATCGCCATCCTCCTTGCCGGTGCCGCCAAGCGTCACCGAATGCAGCATGGAAACATTGTCGCCCACCACCGCCGTTTCGCCGATGACGATGGAATGCGCATGGTCGATCATCAGACCCTTCCCGATGCGTGCCGCCGGGTGAATGTCCACCCCGAACACTTCGGAAACCCGCATCTGCACGAAATAGGCCAGATCGGTCCGGCCCCGCCGCCACAGCCAATGCGCGATGCGATAGGCCTGCACCGCCTGAAACCCCTTGAAGAACAGGATCGGCTGCAACAGCCGGTGACAGGCGGGGTCGCGGTCCAGCACGGCCATAAGGTCGGCACGCGCCGCCTGCCCCAGGAACTCGTCCGCTTCGTGCGCCGAGTCGGCAATCTCGCGCAGGATCTGCTCGCTCATCTCGCCCGAGGCAAGCTTGAGCGAGAAACGATAGGCCAGCGCCCGCTCCAGGGTCGTATGATGCAGGATGCTGCCGTGGATAAGGCCGCCCAGCAGGGGTTCCTGCCGCACGGCATCTTCGCATTCGCGGCGAATCCTGTCCCAGACCGGATCGACCGTTGCGACGCGCACAAGGGTATCGGGCATGCCATTCTCCTTCGCAGGTCACCATAATAACAGATAGCCTGCCGGATGCCCACTGCCAGTGGCGTCTGCCGCCGGCAAGAGGCCATGCGCGCTGCATTCCCTGCTGCGCGTGCTAACCCGGCAGATCGAGGCGGCGCCATGCGCCGGCCCCGTATCGGTCGGACACCTGCGCCACCTCCACGCGCCAGGCCCCGAGGATGCCATCGGCCAGCCGCGCGGCGGTGCTGTATGTCCAGCCGGCTTCGCCCACGGTCACCTCACGGCGTAGCGTCTCGCCTTGCCAGACCCGCACCCGGTAGCGCTCGGTCTCCTCGCCGAGAGGAACCTCCTCCGACACCCAGTTGTCCCCGTCGATGCGCGTTCGCCTGACCCAGTCGAACCGATCTTCCCCGGCGACCACACGGTGCCGCAGGTGAACCGGCGACAAAGGCCGCAACCCGATTCCCGCAAACGCCTCGACCCGGTGCACCACCGCAGGATCGTCCAGCCCGCGCGCGGCGACACCGACGCGGTAATGCCGGGCCAGCCCCCGCTTCGACGGCGCCAGCGCAATCTGTTCGACCGTCCGGTCGAGGAGGACAAAGACCGATCCTTCGGGCCATGCGTCCGGCATCACGGCATCGGAACCGGCCTGCCCGCGCAAGCGGACGGACAGATCCCACTCGCCGGGTCCGACCGCGACCGCCTGGGCGAACTGAAGGATTTCCCAGCGGTCGGCGCTGCCGTCGCCGATGGCGGCGACATTTGCCCCGTTCAGAACCTGCAAGGGGCTGGCCGAGGCCAGTTGCCCGCGGATCATCTTCACCCGCACCGGCGCACCACGATCCCAGACCCCCGGCCGCGCGCGGCGCAGCGGCCCTTGCAGAATGCCGATGGCAGACGGCGCCGCGATCAGCCGGTTCACCTCGTAGCCCGCATCCTGGTCGGCGTCCCACACCGCCACCGCCCCCGGCCAGGGCACCGCCGACACCGCCAGATGCGGTGCAACCGGGTCTTCCTGCCCTGTCAGCAGCGGCAGATCCAGAAACAGCGGATAAACCGGCACCGCCGGAACGAAGGCCTTGGGGATCGCCCGTTCCTCGGCCGCATCCGAAGGCACGTAAACCGCAGGTTCCACCCGCACCGCCTCGATCAGGCTCGCGCCGGCAGACTCCGCCCGGTCGATGCGGAAAAGGCCCGCGTCGCCCAGGTCCAGCACATCCCCTGCCCCCAGCCGCAGGCGCGACGGCGGCAGCGCCAGCCGCGCGCCATCGCGTGCCACCCGCGCCTCGGCAAGCCAGCGTTCCGCAATGGCTCGCCCCTCCGCGCGCGTCAGCACCAGGGCCAGCTCCGATTGCGAAACGCCGCGATACGCATCGTCGGGAAAGGCCGCTTCTTCGGTCCGGCTTTCGAAATCGGCCTCCGCCTCGACAAAACTCAGGCGAACCCGACCCGCCACCTCTGCCTCGGGTGCCCGCGTCACCTCCAGGTCGCCGCCGGCCTCGGGATGCAGCGCCAGTTCGCTGCGTTCCAGCGCCACAGCCGCGCGCCCGTCGCGCATGCGGAACCTCAACACCCCGTCGCGTTCGACCGCCTCGAAGCCATAAGCCAGCATCAACGGTTGCAAGGCTGCCCGCGCGGTGGCGCCATCGGGTGGGGCATAGCCGCGCACCACCCCGAACAGCCCCGAAACATCGACCGCATCGACACCGGCGGCCGCGCAGACCTCGGCCACCACCGCGGCCAGCGGCTGCCCTGTCGTCCTGCCGGTCAACCAGTGCCCGCGGCCATAGTTGCCGGCGTCCGACCAAAGCCCGGCATTGCCCGGAAACTGCGGAAAAGGCCGCGCATCCCAGGCCCAGACAAAGGCCCGGCTCATGTCCACCATCGGCCCGCCGTAGACAGACGATCCGGGGTTGTTCGCGTCCTTGCCCCAATACCCGGCCATCGCGCGCAGGTATTGCATCTGGATCACGTCGTCGCGCCGCCCGGTCGAAGCCCGGGGCAGCTTCGATTCCGACGACTTCGCGTCAAGGAACAGATTGGGCTGGTTGGTGCCCTTGTCGATGGCTGCGCAACCGAGCTCGGTAAACCAGAACGGCTTCGACCGCGGCACCCAAGGCGAAGGCACGGCCGCCCGGATACCGCCGATGCGGTCGTGATGCGCGTTTTCCCACCAGCCGCGCAAATCCTTGGCCCGCCAGACCCAGGGCTCGCCATAGGCCTCGTCGGTGATCGGCGTGCGGATCTGCGCCGCCTCGCCTTCGGGGCTGGCATAGTACCAGTCGTAGTATTCGCCGCCAGCGACATTCGCCTCCAGATACGCGAGGTTGTAGATGCTGCCCCAGGCCGCATCGGCATGACGGTCGCCCTCGCGCCAGTCCGACAAGGGCAGGTAATTGTCGATCCCGACGAAATCGACATTGTCGTCCGCCCAGAACGGATCGAGGTGGAAATATCTGTCGCCTTCGGGGCTGACGTAGCCGAAATACTCCGACCAGTCGGCGGCATAGCTGACCTTGCACCCGGCCCCAAGAATGCCCTTCACCTCGGCCGCCAGTTGCCGCAACGCAGCCACAGCGGGGAAACTGTCGCCCGCGCCGCGGATCTGCGTCAACCCTCTCAGCTCGGAGCCGACGCAAAACGCCTCCACACCGCCGGCCTGCGCGCAAAGATGCGCATAGTGCAGGATGAACCGCCGGTAACCCCAGTCCTCGGCCGGGCCGGAATAGACCACGTCGCCGTTCACGACAGCAAAATGCGAAGGCTGCGCCGCCCCGAAGAACGCCGACACCTCGGCATCCGCCGCCGCGCTGCGGTCCGGGCTGCCTGCACGACCAGGCGCCACCGACAGCGTGATCCTGCCGCGCCAGGGCAGAACGGGTTGGTCGGCCGCGTCCGACCAGGGGTCGGGGCGCCCGTTGCCGGCCATCTGTTCCATCAGCACGAAGGGATAGAACATCACGGCCTGCCCGGCGGCCTTCAGTGCGGCAATCGCCTCGCGCACGCCAGCGTCCCCGGGCGTGCCGCCATAGACCGGGCGCCCACCTTCCTGCGCCACCACCTCGGCAGCAGCCCGGGCGATGCCGCCGGCGCGCCAGGGCTGACCCACGCCATCGAACTGCACCTGCTCGACCTTGGGGCGCACCTTGCAAACCCCGCAACGCAGGTCGTCGCCGAACCAGCTGACGATCAGCGAAACCGCACCGCACCCCGGCACCTCGCCGGTCAACTGCTCCAGCGAGGCTGGAAAATCGGCCTTGCCTGCCGGGCTGTTCATGTTGGCGGTGCGCGCCTGCCCCGGCCCGTAGCTGTAATGCACCGGCGTGGTCGACAGCGCATATTCCCCGGTCCCCGGCATCAAGGCCACCGCCTGCACCGCAGCACCCAGACCGCCACCCTGCGCCGGGCGCACCACCTCGAAGGAAAACTGCGGCACCCTGTTGCCGAACCGGCCAAGCTCCAGATCCTCGATCACCACATAGGCGATGCCGCGATAGGCCGGCGCCATGCCCGCCCCTTCCACGGCCTCGATCCGGGGGTCGGGCAACTGGTGCTCGGACCCGGTGTAAACCCGCATGTCCAGACTGTCGGCCGAAATCTCCTGGCCATCCGCCCATACCCGGCCCACCCGCAGGATCTCGCCTTCGCACAAGGCCACCGCCAGCGAAACCGAATAGCTGTAGTCCACCGTCTTCGGCCGGCTCACCCCCTTGCCGCCTCGCCTGGCCGTCGCTTCCTCCAGAAAGCGCGATGCCCAGATCACATGCCCACCCAGCCGCACCCTGCCCCAGGCCCGCGCCACCGGCTGGCCTTCGCCGGCCCCCATCAGGCGAAAGCGGTCGACCCGGCCAACCTCGACCGGCTGCGACCCCCGCCCCATCAGGCGCGCGTCGATGGCCCGGCCCAGCGTCGCCCCCACCGCCCGCCCGATCACCGCGCCCGACAGGCCCAGCACCGTGCCGCCCACGCCCGACCCAAGCGCGGCCCCCGCCGCCGACAGCAAAATCGTCGCCATGCCGTTCCTCCGTCATCGCCATCCCGGGGGGCGTCCGCCCCCTTGGCATTCCTCAGATATCCGCCGGGCCGAATTCACTCCGGCCAGGCAAAGCGCCCGGCAATGCGCCGCTGCCAAGGTGCCGACAACGGGCTTTCCACCACCGCGTGGCCGGAATAGGCATGCACGAAGCTGGGACATGCGCCGGTTTGCGTCTGAATGCCCAGATGCTTGGCCACGTGACCTTCGCGCATGCGGAACACCAGCACATCGCCGGGCGCCGCATCCTCGGCCGCCTTCGGCACCAGCCAGGCGTGCGCCGCAGCCAGCAAGACCTCGTCGCGCGCGGGCTCGGCCCAATCGGGGGTATAGGCCGGCACCGCACAGGGCTCTGCCCCGCGCACCGCCCGCCATACCCCGCGCAACAGCCCCAGACAGTCGGCGCCCGCGCCCTTGCAACTGGCCTGATGCACGTAAGGCGTCCCGATCCAGGCGCGCGCCTCGGCCACCACGTCAGCGCCCAAGACTGCCGCCATCGTTGGCCCCTTCCGCCTTGGGCACCGCGGCCAGCCAATCCTCGCCGGGCAGATGCGGAAAACCGCGAAAGTTCAGAAAGTTGGCAAACTTCAACCGGCAGGTTTCCGCCCGCTTGTCGCACCCCGCCTCCAGCCGGACGACGTCGCCCGGGCGCACCGGCGCCCGCAACGCCTCCCACAACTCCACCTCGCGCGCGCGCCCGCTCAGCCGGTCGTTCTTCACCACCGCAACCAGCCCGGCCGCCGCCCCGCTTTCCACCACCAGCCGGCCGCGTTCGAACCAGCGGTCGTCAAAGCCCAGGAAATCGGCCCAGCGAAAGATCCGGCCGTCGTCGACCGTTTCCACCGGCCTTGCCTCGACATAGCCGGGCAAGGTCAGGTCCACCCCGCAGCGGGCATCTCCCAGCAAGGCGGAACAGGCCCGCTGGTAAACCCGGCCCTGCGGCTGGTTCAGCATTTCCGTCAGGCCGCGAAGCTCTGCCTGAAACGCGCCGCCGGCCTGGGCCACCTCGCCCATCGAGCCGCGAAACTGCATCAGCCGCTGGCTCGGCTCGGCCCAGTTGACCAGCCAGGCCTCCACCGCGGCACCGTCGAACCGCCCGGCCCGCAGGTCGGCCTCGGAAATCGCTGCATCCGACAGCGCGCCGGCGGCTTCGGTATTGTCCACCGCAAGCCCCGTCGTCTGGCTGACCGCCCGCGCGCTCAACCCGGAACCGGCGCGGAACAGCGTGCCGTCGAACACCAGATCGCGGTCATGGTCGGTAAAACCCAGCACCACGCCATCCTTGCGCGTCACCCGCCAGCAGCGCGCCACGGTGGTGGCGCCGGTGCCCAGATGGTCCAGCAACGCCGTCACAGCCGCACCTCCACCACCGGAACCACCGGCACGTCGCCGGCCTGGAAACTGGCCACCGAAACCGCGATCCGGTCGGTATCGAAACGCACCGGCACATCGAACTCGAACCCGGCCCGTACCTCGGCGCCCTCGGGCACCGGGTCGGCAAAGGTGACCCGTCCCGTTGCCGGGTCCAGCGACCAGGCCTCGCTTTCCACCATCGACCGCCCGGCAATGCTGACCCGAACCGTTCCCGCCACCGGCTTCACGATCGGGCGCCAATACAGCTGGTCACCGCTCTCGTAGGCCTTGCGCAACCCGAACACCCGCGCGCGCCCATCGCCAAGGCCCAGCAGCTGGTCCCGGTCGGAAGGCACCGCCTTGGGGGCGCAGGATTTGAAGTCGGCCCAGTCCTTCCAGCGAAAGCCGTGCAACTGGCCGCTGCGCGCCTCGAAAAAGGCCACCAGTGCTGCCACATCGTCCAGCGACCGCAACCCCAGCCCGGCATCGTAACGCCGGCGCGAATGCGCCCAGGGGCTGTTGCGTTCTTCGAACCCGCTGGCCAGCGTCACGATCTCGGTGCGCCGCTCGGGCCCGCCGACCGAACCGAAGCTCAGGTTGGCCGGAAACCTCACCTCATGGAATGCCATGTCACCCGTTCCTTTGCCCGCGCGCCAGCGCCCGGTTCATCTGCGCGGCAATCTGGCTTTGTGATCGGCGGAAACCTTCGACGTCCGGCGTGGAAATGTTCATCACCACGTTGACCGGGCGCCCGCCGCCCGCCGCCATCACGCCCAGCCGCCCGTCCGCGCCGCGCGCCAGCGGCATGATCGCCTCGGGTCCGGCCTCGCCCATCAGCCCGGTGCCGCCGCGCATGGGAAACATCGTCGGCGCTGTCACCACGCCGCCGCCGGCAAAGGGCATCACCCGCCCCTGCGCAAAGGCGCCGCCATCGGCAAAGGGCATCAACCCCTGAAACAACGACCCGATGCCCCCGGCAATGGCGCCGCCGACCGCGTTCTGCACCGGCCGCATCGCCATGTTGTAGACACCGTCCACCATCGACTTCGCTATCACCCGCAGCGCGTCGGACAGTTTCATGCCGTCGAACACCAGCCCGTCGAAGGCACGCCGCAAGCCGCCGCCGATCCCGGCCGAAAGGCTGTTCACCTCGCGCCCGGTCAAGGCCAGACTGTCCGACATCCGCCGCAACTCGCCGTCGAATGCCGCGACCAGCCCCGCGCTGTTGCCAAGGGTTGCCTCCAGCGCCGCCAGCTGCCCCGCCACTTCGTCAAGCTCCGCCATCCCCGCCTCCTGTCCTGCGATCGGGGAAGGCCGCCATCAGCGCCTCCAGCCGGGCGCGCCCGACCGGGGCGCTTTCGGCGCCCAACCCCAGCATGATCCGCAACTCCACCGGACGCAGCGCCCAGAACGCCGCCGGCGTCAGCCCCAGCCCCCCCGCCGACGGTGGCCCGAGGCCCGCCCGCATCAACCCGGCCCAGTCGATCCGCCGCATCCTGCCTCCTCGGGCAAGGCAAAGGCCCGCGCCAGCAGCTGTGCCGCACAACGCGCCGCCCCGACCGGCCCGCCGCCGATCTCGGCCCGGGCCAGATCAGCGGCCCCGCCGCGCCAGCCGCCGCCGCGCAAGCCCGCCACCAGCACCGCAATCACGTCGCGCGCCGTAAAGCGGCCGGTCTCGAACCGCTCCACCACCTCGATCAGGCTGCCTGCGGACAGCGCTGCCTCCATCTCGGCCAGCGCGCCCAGCGTCAGCTTGGCCACGTGGTCCTGGCCATCCAGCCGCACGACCACCTCGCCTGCCCAGGGATTGCCCGTCACAGCGCCACGAACTCCAGCGCGCCGGCCGAGGCCAGGCTGAGGCTGTAGGTCGCCTCGCCGTTGTGATTGCCGGCATATTCGATGCTGGTAATCTGGAACGGCCCTTCCACGATGCCGAAATCCGGGATCACCACCTGAAAGGCCGGCGTCTCGCCATCGAAAAAGATCTGCCGCGTCCGCGCATCGGTCGCCGCATCGCGGAACACGCCAGACCCCGAGATGCTGGCGCTTTTCACCCCTGCCCCCGACAGCAGCTCGCGCCAGCCGCCGGTGGATTCCAGACTGGTCACATCGACCGTCTCGGCATTGAAGCTGATGCGCGTGGCCCGAAGGCCCGCCACCGTCTCGAACTGCCCGTCATCCGAAAGGTCGACCTTCAGCAACAGGTCCTTGCCGTTCTGCACTGCCATCGTCTCTCTCCGCCTTCGCGCCATGAGGCCATCGCCGGGCTGTGCCGCCGACCGCCGGAAACCTCAGAAAATCAGAATGTCAAAGCTCGACCCTGGCGCGGAACGTCAGATCCACCCGCCGGGTCGCGCCATTGTCCAGCCGCCGTGCCTCGGCCTGGACGAACCACAGGCCCGCCAGCCGCCCCCGGGCCAGCGCCGGCACCGGGCCCGACAGCACGTCGGTCACCGCAACGGCAATCCCCTTGGCCGCGGCAAAGCCAGCCGCCCGGCTGACCACGCTGACGACAAGCCGATGCTCGGCGCCCGGACCGCTCTTGTCCGAAGCGTCGCGCACCTCCTCGGGGCCGATCAGCACATAGGTCGCGGGCGCCTGCCCGCCCGGCACCGCATCCAGCACCGGAACCCCGGCCAGCGCCGGAGCCTGCGTCAGGCGTTCGTGAAGGGCCGCCTGCAAGGCGGCCGCAGCTGCGTAGCTCATGCTGCCACCTCCTCGCGGGCAAAGCAGGTCAGATACCGCGCCGCCGGGTCGGCCTCGGTCACCGCCAGAATGCGGAACAGCCGCCCCCCCTCGCGGAAACGCTGCCCCGCCACGGGCCGCGAGGGCGCCCCGACCGGCGCGCCGCGCACGACGATGCGGCAGGGAACCTCGCCCGTGGTCACCCCTTCGTCGCCGCCTTCGCGCCCGGCGCCCGGCAGCACCGCCGCCCAAAGCGTGCCCAGCGCGACCCAGCCCACCACCAGGCCGCCGGCGCCATCGGGGCTTTCGCTGCGCGCCTCCAGCACCAGCGCCCGGTTCAGCCTCGGCGTCATGCCCCGCCCCCCCCAAGCACCCGAACCGTGCGCCAGCGCTCGATCAGCGCCATCACGCCAAAGGGCATCGCGGCCACGCCGCCTTCGTGGCGCAATTCGTGATACTGCGCCGCCAGCAGCAGAACCGCCTGCCGCAGGTCGGGCGGCACCTCGTCCCAGGTGCCGAAGCCGGCATCGAACACCACCTCGGCCCGCCCGCCGGTCGGCACCTCGGGAAAGCCCGGCCCACGCGCCACCAGCCGCGGGCGGTGGGTGTCGGGCTCCAGCCGCCATCGGGCCGGCGGCAAGGGCGCTGCCGCCTCGTTGCCATCCACCAGCGTAACCGACACCACCGCCGCAACCGGCGCCAAGGGCAGCGCCTGGGCCGCAGTGTCGCGCCAGCGGGTCAGCACCAGCGAAAACCGCCGCGCGATCAGTGCCTTGCCGATCCTGGCCTCCACCGCGGCCATCGCCGCCCGCAGGTAACCGCGGATCAGCGCGTCCTGCATGCCGTCGTCGGCAAACCCGCTGCCCAACCGCAGATGATCCTTCAGCGCCTGCACCGGCAAGCTCGCGTCCGGCACGGCCGCCTGTTCCGTCAGCCTCATTCCCGCTCTCCTCGTTGCTCCGCATCGGGCGCGCACCCCGGCGCCGCTCGGGCGGAGGGACATGCTAGACAGCACCGTTTCATGGATGCGCGCCCTGTCCCCGACAGGGCCGGGGTCGCCCCCGGCCCGCAGGGACTCCGCTTACGACACGGCGAACCGCAGCAGCTTGATGGCCGCAAAGTCGCTCACGTCGCCGCCCACGCGCTTGGTGGCATAGAACAGCACATGCGGCTTGGCGCTGAACGGGTCACGCAGCACCCGCAGGTCCGGGCGTTCGGCAATGGTGTAGCCGGCCCGGAAATCGCCGAAGGCGATGGCATAGGCCCCCGGCCCGATGTCGGGCATGTCCTCGGCGATCAGCACCGGGTAGCCCATCAGCCGCGCCGGTTCGCCCGCCGCCATGCCGTCCGACCACAGGAAACGGCCGTCGGCATCCTTCATCTTGCGCACGGCGCCGGCGGTTTTCGAGTTCATCACGAAGGTGCCGTTGGCGCGATAGCTCGCGTCCAGCGCGTAGACCAGGTCCACGATGGCATCCGCCGGGTTGGAACCGTCGAAGTCGCCCGAAACGCCGGTGGCCACATAGCCCAGGCTGCCCCAGGCCCAGGTTGCATCGGGCACCTTGTCGTGGTCGAGGAACCCGGTCGGCTTGTTCACCCCGTCGCCCGAGACAAAGGCCGCCGCCTCGGCCCGCGCGAACTTGTCGGCGATGCGCCCCGCCAGCCAGCCTTCGATGTCGAAGGCCGCGTCGTCCAGCAGGCGCTGGCTGGCCTTGGGCATGGCGTTCAGCTCGTGCAGCGGAATGCTGATCCGCTCGATCTGCGCGGTGCCGGTCTCGGTCACCGATCCGGTCTCGGTGCCCCAACCGTGGCCGACATCGCCGCGGTCCACCAGCACGTCGAACGAGGTGGCCTCCACCTGCACCACATTCGCCACCATTCGCAGCGAGCTGGTGTTGCGCAGCACCGCGCGGATGCTGTCGGCGGTCTGCGGGTCCACCAGATAGCCGCCTTCGGCATTGACGGCGGTGTTCAGGCCCTTGCCTTCCAGCACCAGCCCCCGCAGGCCGTCATCGTCGCCCACCCGCAGATAGGCGTCGAACGCCTTGCGGTGCGGCACTTCGACTTCGGCGGCCATCGACAGGGCCGGGCGGCCCGACAGGGTCTTGCGATCCAGGATCATCACACGTTCTTCCGTTTGTTGCAGACGCTTCTTCACTTCGGCCTGAAAGCCGTTGAACTCGTTCAGGAAACCCGCGATCCCGCGGGCCGCCTCGCCGGACAAGCCTTCTCCGGCCCGAGACATGTGCTCGGTCATTTCCTTCTCCTTTCGCGAAAATGGCCTCAGCGGGCCGCCAGCTCCCGCCGGGCGTCGGCAAACGCCCGCGTCAGCACCTCCAGCAGGCCCGCGCCCGTGTCGGCCTTGGCCGCCACCCGCGCCTGCATCAGCATGGGAAAGGTCACCAGCGACACTTCCCACAACTCCACCTCGGCCAGCAGGCGCCGGCCTTCGGCATCCTTGCTGGCACGCTTCGTGCGATAGCCGATGGACAATCCGTCCACCGCGCCCGCCGCGATCAGCGCCGCCGCCTCGCGGCCCTTGGCCACCTCGGGCAGCAACCGGCCCGAAACCCACAGGCCGCGGTCGTCCTCGCGCACCTCGTCCCACACGCCGATGGGCTGCGCCGGGTCGTGCTGCCACAGCATCTTGACCGCGCCACCCCGCGCCTTCAGCGCGGCAAGGCTCGCCCCGTAGGCGCCGGGCAGCACCACATCGCCGCCCTGGTCGGTTGCCCCGAACAACGAGGCATAGCCCGAGATCCGGCTGTCCCCGGCCACCGCCAACCCGGCTTCCGGCCTGTGGAACTTGCGTTCCAGGCTTTCCGCAAGCCCTCCGTCATCCCAACCCATGCTGCCTCCTCATTTCAGAGCCGCCTTCAGGATGGCCTCTGCGCCCTGCGCCAGCAGGAACGCGGCCACCCCGTAAACCCCCAGCCAGATGCGCCGCTCCAGTCGCTCCAGCGCATCGTCGATCTGGCCCAGCCGACGTTCCAGCGCGACCCAGCGTTCTTCGGCCACCCGCTCGTTGGCCTCGATCCGCGCGGCAGCGGCGTCGAAACTGTCGTACAGAAACCGCGAGCCCCCCGGTTTGCGCGTGCTCATGCCCCCTCCGGCAGCGGCGGCAGCCCCAGCAGGCTGCGCTTTTCGGCCAGCGTCAGGAAATCGGCAGAGGCCACCCGCGCCCATTGCGCGTCGCGTTCCGCCGCCAGCGCGGGCACCTGGTCCAGGTCGGGCTTCAATTCCACCGCGCCGCCGCCGAAACCCGAAAGCCAGTGCGCCAGCGCCGCCGTCACCTTGGCCGCCAACGGCAGCACCGTCAGACGAAAGAAGGCGCGGTTCGCCTCCTGATAGTTGGCATAGGTCGCGTCCCCCGGCACCCCCAGCAACATCGGCGGCACGCCGAAGGCCACGGCGATTTCCCGCGCCGCCGCCTCCTTGGTCTGGTGAAACTCCATGTCGCTGGGGCTGAAGCCCATCGGCTTCCAGTCGAGGCCGCCTTCCAGCAGCATCGGACGGCCCGCGTTGCGCGCGCCCATGTGATGCGTCTCGATCTCGTTCACCAGGCGGTCATACTGGTCGGCGGCCAGGCTGCCCTGCCCGTCGGCTCCCTTGTAGACGATGGCCCCCGAAGGGCGCGCGGCATTGTCCAGCAAGGCCTTCGACCACTTCGACGCGCTGGAATGCACATCCAGCGCCACCGCCGCCGCCTGCATCGGCGAAAAGCCGTAATGGTCGTCCTGCGGATGAAAGGCGCGGATGTGGCAGATCGGCGCCGCACCCGCCGTCATGTCGAAACGGTGGCGCCGCGCGCCCACGGTATAGTCGTAAGCCACCGGCCAGCCGTCGGGCCCCGGCACAAGGCTCATGCGGTCCGACCGCAAGACATGCAGCTCGGCCGGCGCGCCCTCGGCCCCCGGCACCGCCTCGACATAGGCGTTGCCCGACAGCAGCAACTGGCCATAGACCGCTTCCAGGAAATCGGCCTTGCCCTGCACCGGGTTCGGCCGCCGCATCAGTTCCAGCACCGGATGCACGTCATAGCGCCGCTCGGCATCCTGCACCACCAGCGGCAAGGCCGCGGCACTTTCCGCGATCAGCTTCACCGCGCGAAACGCCACCGGGTTGGCCAGAAACCCGTTGCGCGTCAGCGATACCACGTCGCGCGGGCTCCAGGCCACGCGACCGCTGCCCTGAAAGGCGATCACCGGCCCCGTGGCGCTGGCCTTGGCCTCGGGCACCACCGGCGCCGCTGCCTTGCGAAATCCGAACATCTCCGCCGCTCCTCGATTCATGCGCAGCCAGGGCGCCGCCGAAACGGCACCGGACTTCCGCTGCTTCACCTGTTCCAGAAAACCCCGTCCGGGGGCGCCGACGCCTTGCCCCGGGCCCGAAAGCCCGACATCGACCCGGCCGCCCCAAGCACCCTTGCCCGCGGGCTACAACCCCCGCACCCGCGGCGGCGCCACGGGCTTGGCCGAAGGGTCCACCACCAGTTCGCTGATCGCCCAGACCAGCGCGTCCACCCGGTCGGGGCTGCCCTTGCCGACATAGCCGCGCAAGGTCATGCGGCACATCTGTTCTTCCAGCCCGACCATGCCCGGCAAGTGCTTGACCCGCCCCTGCTCGTAGAGCGCCGCCACCGGCTCGGCCCGCACAGACTTGCCCTTGCTGGCCCGCACCGCCTTCAGCGGCGCCGCCCCGTCGATCGAGCGGATCAGCCCGGTCACCATATCGCCGCCCTGGTTCACCTCGGCCACGATCCGATCGGCTTCGTGGCGCCGGAACGCCGCCACCGCCGCCTCGGCCCAGCCTTGCGGGCTGCACCCGGCCACGGTGGCATCCTCCAGCACCGTCACGATCCAGTCCTGCGGCGGCCCCTTCATGCTGACGCCCGCCACCACGATGCCGCATTCGTCCGAACTGGTGTGCCCGGTCACCGGCGGGTCCACCGCCACCACGATCCGGTCCAGCCGCGGTGCCTTGTCCACATGGGCGGCGTCCAGCATGGCATGGGTCCACAGCGCGCCTTCCACGTCCTCCAGCAGCACGCCGTCCAGCTCCTGCCGCTCCAGCCGGCTGCCGCGATACCTGTTGCGCACCTCCTGCAGAAAGCTTGCCGCCAGATAGGCCCGGTTCGCCTCGGTCGGGGCATGGGTAACCACCGACGACGGATTCCGCAGGATCGCCTTCAGCACGCCGACGTTCTTTGGCGTCGTCGTTACCACCTGGCGCGGGTGCTGGCCCAGCCGCAGCGCGAACTGCAACATGTCCCAGGTGTCCTCGGCCTTCTTCCACTTGGCCAGCTCGTCGACCCAGGCGGCATCGAACTGCGGCCCCCGCAGGCTGTCGGGTTCATGCGCCGAATAGACCTCGGCCACCGCGCCGTTCGGCCATTCCAGCCGCCGCCGCCCTGCCTGCCATTCGGGCCGCCGGTCGGGCGGCGAACAGGCCAGGATGCCGCTTTCGCCAAAGATCATCACCTCGCGCACCTGGTCGATGGTTTCCCCCACCAGCGCCACGCGCCGCGACCGCCCCGGGTCGCCGGGACGCGCGCCTTCCACCTCGGCGCGCACCCATTCCGACCCGGCGCGCGTCTTGCCGGCGCCGCGCCCCCCCATGATGACCCAGGTCTTCCACGCGCCTTCGGGCGGCAACTGGTGCGGCAGCGCCCAGAACTCGAAAATCCAGGGCAAGGCCGCCAGGGTCGTGTCGCTCAGGCCGCCCAGAAACGCCTCAATCTGCTCCGGCGTCGCGGAGGCAAGCCAGACGGCGCCCGATCTCATCGCGCGCCGCGTCAAGGTCGAAGTCCCGGCCGCCTCCCAGGTCCCCGGCGTCTCGGCGAAGTTTCTCAACATGCTGCCTCTCCGTGATCAGCACCTTCAAGGCGCTGCTGACGTCCTTGGTATAGGTGGCCAGTTCCCGCGCCGTGCCGTCCGAGGCAGCCCCCCGGGCCTCGTCCAGCAGTTGCCGCAAGATCGCGCTGGCCAGATCGAACAGTTCCAGGGCCTCCGCGGCTTCGTTCCGCGAAAGCCCGTCTTGAGTGACGGGAGTGTGGATTGTCATGGTTTGTCGAACCTGCCTCTCATGCACTCCGCACGAGCGAAATGAAAAAGCGGCGCCCGGTTGCCCGTCGCCGCTGACCCACTTCTTCCAGCATGCCCTATCTCTACCTTAGGGCGTTCGCAAAGTCAAACTGTTTCTTCCGGGTTGCAAATCCCCCGGCGTGCGCTGCGGTAACCCTGCCTTCACACTTGGCGCCAACCCCTTGTTTTCAAAGGGTCAGGCTGCCAGGTCCACCCAGACCGGCACATGGTCCGAAGGCTTGTCGCGCCCGCGCTCGGCCTTGTCGATGCCGGCATCGCGCAGCAGGTCGGCGGCTTGCGGGCTCAGCAACAGATGGTCGATGCGGATGCCGTTGTTGCGCTCCCACGCGCTGGCCTGGTAATCCCAGAACGTGTAATGCCCCGGGCCCTGCACCCGCAGCCGGAACGCATCGTAATACCCCAAAGCCAGAATCCGGCGAAACGCCGCCCGCGATTCGGGGCGGAACAGCGCATCGTCCACCCAGGCCTCGGGCCGCGCGGCATCTTCCGCTTGCGGAATCACGTTGTAGTCGCCGGCCAGCACCACCGGCTCCTCGGTGGCCAGCAGCGTCGCGGCCCGCGCGCGCATCCGTTCCATCCAGGCCAGCTTGTAATCGAACTTCGGTCCCGGTGCGGGGTTGCCGTTGGGCAGATACAGCCCCGCCACCCGCACCGCGCAGGTTTCCCCGATCGCCGTGGCCTCGATCCAGCGCGCCTGCTCGTCCGAATCATCGCCCGGCAGGCCGCGCACCACATCCTCCAGCGGCAGGCGCGACAGGATTGCCACCCCGTTGAAGCTTTTCTGCCCGTGCGTTTCCACCCGGTAGCCCATGTCCTCGAACGCCGCGCGGGGGAAACCGTAGTCCACCGACTTGATCTCCTGCAACAGCACAAGCTCGGGGCGGCATTCCGACATCCAGCGGGTCAGCGCCTCGAATCGGGCCTTTATCCCGTTGATGTTGAACGTATGAATCCGCATCCTGTCCCCCGCTGGCCGTGCCCTCCATCCATACTCCGCGCGGGCGCCCGGCGCCAAGCCCGGGTTTCGCCACTGTTTCGCCCAATTCGCCAAATCCGCAACCTTGGGCCGGGTTTGTTTCCAACTTAGGGTTTCCGAATCTGAACAAAGCCGGATAACCTGCCCGTGACACAGGATTCTTCGGAACTGCCATGCCCGCTGCCCTCGCCCCCTCCCGCTTTCGCCTGCCAGCCGTGCGCGCCAGCGCCGGGCACGCCTTGGTGACGGCATGAGGCGCCTTGCCCTTCTGTCGATGCTGGCGCTGTCGGGGTGCGTCACCCCGCAATCGACCGAGCTGCCCCAGCGCCGCGCCATTGCCGCCGAGGTCGCGCCTTCCGCCCAGCCCCCCGCCACCTTCGCGCCGCAAGCCGCCGCCCGTGTCGCGCGCTCCAACGCCTCGGTCGCGGCCGACTTCATGGACCTGACCTTCCGCATGGAAAGCGGGCGCAGCATCGAAACCTTCTCGCGCTTCGAAGGTCCGGTGCGCGTGGCGATGACCGGCCAGGTTCCCGCCACCGCGCAGCGCGACCTGTCGGCCCTGCTCGGCCGCCTGCGCGCCGAAGCCGGCATCGACATCGCCCAGACCGCCGACGCCGCCTCGGCCGGCATCGTGGTGCAGTTCCTGCCGCGCGCCACCATGAAGGCCGCTGTGCCGAACGCCGCCTGCTTCGTGGTGCCCCGCGTCGGCTCGTGGGACGAATTCCGCGCCGCCCGCGGCAGCGCCACCATCGACTGGACGACGCTGACCACCCGCACCCGGGCCGCGATCTTCATCCCCTCCGACGTCGCCCCGCAAGAGGCGCGCGACTGCCTGCACGAAGAGCTCGCCCAGGCGCTAGGCCCGCTGAACGACCTTTATCACCTGTCGGATTCGGTCTTCAACGACGACAACTTCAACACCGTGCTCACCGGCTTCGACATGCTGGTGATGCGCACGACCTATGCCCCCGAACTGCGCTCGGGCATGTCCCGGGCCGAGGTTTCGGCCCGCCTGCCCGGCATTCTGGCCCGCCTGAACCCGGCCGGCGGCGGTGCCGCCGGCGCCGGCAGCACCCATACCCCGCGCGACTGGATTTCGGCCATCGAAACCGCGCTGTCGCCCGGCAGCTCCGACAGCGCCCGCCGCGCCGGCGCCGCCCGCGCGCTGTCGTTGGCGCAATCCTACGGCTGGTCCGACAACCGCCGCGCCTTTTCGCATTTCGTGTTCGCCCGGCTTTCGATGGCCTCGCAGGTCGAACAGTCGGTCATCCATTTTGCCGAGGCCGGGCGCTTTTACGCCGGCCTGCCGGGCGGCACGCTGCATCAGGCGCATGTCGACATGCAGATGGCCGCCTTCGCGCTGACCTCGGGCCAGTATGACCAGGTGCTGCGCCTGACCGACCGCGCCATGCCGCCGATGATGCGCGAACAGAATGCCGCGGTGCTGGCCACGCTCAAGATGCTGCGGGCCGAGGCTCTGGAGGCTTCGGGCCGCAGCGCCGAAGCGGCCGCCACCCGTCTCGACAGTCTGGGCTGGGCGCGCTATGGGTTCGGTTCCGAAACCCAGGTGCAGGCGCGCTTGCGCGAGGTGGCAAACCTTGCTCCCGGTCGCGTGGCCAGCCGCAACTGACGAACCCGAGGCGACCCATGTTCATCATCGCGGGCTTCCTGTCCGGTGCCCTGTGGGGCGGCTATCTGGCGCGCCGCCGCAAGGGCGCGCCGCTCGACGTGGCACAATACGCTGCTGCGTTTTCCATTGCCTTCGGCATCCTCGGCCTGTTCGCAACCGTCCTGCTGGACAAGTTCGCCTGACGGCAGGGGGGCCGGGCATGTTCCTGCCCTTCTTCGACGGTCTGCGCCGCGCCGGGGTGCCGGTTTCGCTGCGCGAATACCTTGCCTTTCTCGAAGGCATGGCCGCGGGTCTGGTGACCTACGATGTGGACGGCTTCTATTTTCTGGCCCGCGCCGCGATGGTCAAGGACGAACGCCACATCGACCGCTTCGACCGCGCCTTTGCCGCCGCCTTTGCGGGGCTGGAAAACCTGTCGGTGCAACAGGTGCTCGACGCGCTGGACCTGCCGCCCGAATGGCTGGCGAAACTGGCCGAAAAGCACCTGAGCCCCGAAGAAATGGCCGAAATCCAGGCCCTTGGCGGTTTCGACAAGCTGATGGAAACCCTGCGCCAGCGGCTCGAGGAACAAAAGGGCCGCCACCAGGGCGGCAACAAGTGGATCGGCACCGCCGGCACCTCGCCCTTCGGCGCCTACGGCTACAACCCCGAAGGCGTGCGCATCGGCCAGGACAAGGGCCGCCACGGCCGCGCCGTCAAGGTCTGGGACAAGCGCGAGTTCCGCAACCTCGACGACCAGGTCGAGCTTGGCACCCGCAACATCAAGGTGGCGCTGAAGCGGCTGCGCAAATGGGCCCGCGACGGCGCGCAAGAGGAGCTCGACCTCGACCACACCATCCGCGCCACCGCCGAACAGGGCTGGCTCGATGTGAAAACCCGCCCCGAGCGGCGCAACGCGGTCAAGGTGCTGCTGTTCCTCGATGTCGGCGGCAGCATGGACCCCCACGTCAAGGTGGTGGAGGAGCTGTTTTCCGCCGCCCGGGCCGAGTTCAAGCATCTGGAATACTTCTACTTTCACAACTGCCTGTACGAAGGCGTCTGGCGCGACAACCGCCGCCGGTGGGAGGCGCAGACCCCCACCGCCGAGATCCTGCGCACCTATGGCCCCGACTGGAAGTGCATCTTCGTCGGCGATGCCACCATGTCGCCTTACGAGGTGCTGCACCCCGGCGGCGCCAACGAACACTGGAACCCCGAGGCCGGCCAGGTCTGGTTGCAGCGTGCCCGCCAGCAATGGCCGGGCAACCTGTGGATCAACCCCACCCCCGAACGGTTCTGGGACCATACCCAATCCATCCGCCTGATCCGCGACATCTTCGAAAACCGCATGGTGCCGATGACGCTCGAAGGGCTTGGCCGCGGCATCAAGGATCTGGGCCGGTGACCCGCCGGCGCTGGCTGCTGGCGGGCCTCGGGCTTGCCCTGCTGCTGGCGGCGTTCTTTCTGATCCGCGCCGCGCTGGTGCTGGCCGGCTGGGGCCCCGATCCGACCCGCCCGGTCGAAGGCTGGATGACCCCGCGCTATCTTGTCCGGGTCTATGGCCTCGAACCGGCGGCGCTGGCCCCTGCCCTCGGCCTCGAACCCGGCAGCGCCCCGCGCGAGTCGCTGGCTTCGATCGCGGCGCGCAAGGGCATTCCGCTGGCTGATCTGATCGCCACGGTCGAAGCGCTGCGGCCCGCGCCATGACCCTGACCGAGACGCTTCTGGGGCTTGTGCCCGTTTACGGTGCGGCGCTGGTCGGGGCCATCACCTTTGCCTCCTGCCTTGCGCTTCCGGTGCCCTCGTCGCTGGCGATGCTGGCGGGCGGGGCCTTTGCTGCCACGGGCGACCTGTCCTTGCCGGGCGTGGCGGGGGCGGCGCTGGCAGGTGCGGTGCTGGGCGATCAGGCGGGCTGGTGGCTGGGGCGGTCCGGGGCCGGCTGGCTGGCCCGCGCCACCGCCCGGCCTTCGCGCGCGCGGATGCTGGCCCGCGCCCGCGCGCAACTCGACGGCAACGCCTTCGTCACCGTCTATCTGACGCGCTGGCTGTTCAGCCCGCTGGGGCCGTGGGTCAACCTGGCCGCGGGGGCGATGCGGCTGGGCTGGCACCGTTTCACCTTTGGCTCCGTGACGGGCGAGGCAACCTGGGTGGTGCTCTATGTCGGGCTCGGCTGGGCCTTTGCCGCGCAGGTCGACCGGCTGGGCAGCCTGATGGGCAGCCTGGCCGGCTTTGCCGCCGCCGCAGGGGTGGCGGCCCTGCTGGCGCGGCTGTTGCTGCGGCGCACGCGGCGCGACTGATTTTGCATCCTGCAATTCGCAGGATGCAAAAGCCGCTGGTTGCAGATTGCAAAGCTAGCGCGATGCCTGCACCGCGCGGCGAATCGCGGCCAGCGTCGCCTCCGGGGCGGCGTGATGCGGCATGTGCCCCACCCCGTCCAGCAAGGTCAGCCGCGCCCGCGGCAACAGTTTCGCCATCGGTTCGGCATGAATGCTGTGCGGCACGATGGAATCGGCCGTGCCGTGCACGATCTCGACCGGAACCCGAAGCTGCGGATAGGCCTCGGCCATGGCAGCGACATAAGGCTTCAGCCGCGACACCTGCCTGGCATTGGCGCGCAGCGTCTCGGCCCGCAGGGTCAATCCCGCCCCGATATAGTCGGCATAGCCCGCCGGCACCGGATCAGGGGCAAAAATGCCGGCGATGGCGCGTTCGGCGCGATCCAGCGGCACGAAGGCCGAAATCAGCGGCACCACCGTCGCCGCCCCGAAGTCCGACCCCGTGACGGCATACCAGGGGCCGAGCCCGCCGGGCCAGGGCATGGTGGCGCCGGCCAGGCTGACGACAGCGCCGGTTCCGGCCGGGTCCGACAAGGCCCAGGCCATGGCCACCGATCCGCCGTAGGAATGGCCCACAACGACCGGCCGGCGGATTCCCAGTTCCCCGGCTGCGGCCCGCAGGATACGGGCCTGCTCGAACGGGCTGACCGCCTGATCCCCCGGCCAGTCCGACCAGCCGAGCCCCGGCCGATCGAAAGCCGTGACCCGGAACTCTCGTGCCAGGCGGTCGGCCAGGGCAAAGGTGAAATCCCGCGTATTGCCGCTGGCCCCGTGGATCAGCACCACATCCGGGCCCCGGCCCCGCTGGTCGGCGTGGACGCGGATGCCCTCTACCTCCAGCAGCCGGCCCGTGGGGGGATAGGCCGCCTCGGCCTCGACCTTCCTTGCCAGCAACCGGCCATCCGCCACCGCACCGCATCCGGCGGCGGCAAAGGCGGTCAGCAGGCTAAGGGCGGCCAATCTCGGCAAGGTCATAGGGCGTGGTCTGATAGATCTCGTTGATCCAGTTGCCATATAGAAGGTGCGCGTGGCTTCTCCAGCGGTTCAGCGGCGGCTTCGCGGGATCGTCATCGGGATAATAGTTCAAGGGCACGTTGATCGGCGTGCCATTGGCCACATCGCGGTCGTATTCGCCTTTCAGCGTGTCGCTGTCGTATTCGAAGTGGTTGAAAATCCACAACGACCGATGCGCCGCATCCTCGACAAGGCAAGGCCCCACCTCGGAGGAGGCCAGCAGCGTCACCAACCCCGGCACCGCGTCGATGTCGGCCTGGCGCATTTCCGTCCAGCGGCTGACGGGGATGACGAAATCGTCGGAAAAGCCGCGCAGGTAAGGCGAGGACGGCACGAGGTTGCGATGCCGGAAACAGCCGAAGGCCTTGGCCTTCAACATGTATTTCGGCAGGCGGTAGAAATGCCAGGCCATCGCCATGCCGCCCCAGCACACGCCGAAGGTGGAATGCACATGGGTTTGCGTCCAGTCGAACACCCGGGTCAGCTCGTCCCAGTAGGTGACCTCGTGATACTCCAGATGCTCGATCGGGGCGCCGGTCACGATCAGCCCGTCGAACCGCTCGCCGCTGGCCTCGACCTCGGCAAAGGTGCGGTAGAAGGTTTCCATGTGCTCGGGCGCGGTATGGCGCGACTGGTGTTCCGTCATGCGGATCAGGTGCAGGTCGATCTGCAAGGGCGTGGCCCCGATCAGCCGGGCGAACTGGGTTTCGGTGGTGATCTTTCTGGGCATCAGGTTCAGCAGCCCGATGCGCAAGGGCCGGATGTCCTGCCGTGCCGCGCGCCCTTCGCCCATGACCATCACGCCCTCGCGGGCGAGGATGTCGTAGGCAGGCAGGGTTTCAGGCAGCTTGATCGGCATTGTCGGGTCCTTTTCCAGCGTCGCAGCGGGGGTTTTCCACCCCCGCACCCCCGGAGGATATTTGGGTCAAGGTGAAGAAGACCGGATGTAGGGGTTTGCGCCTGCCCCGGTCAAGGGTCGGCCCTGTCCAGCGCGCGGGCGATCAGGTCGTCGAAATCCTCGGGGGATTGCAAGGCGGCGACTTCGTCGGCCGTGACCGAGATGCCCCAGTGCCGCGCCATCGCGGCATAGCGCGGCTGGCGGTGCGCCAGGGCGCGGGCGTAGGTCCAGCGCACGAAGGCGTCGGGGTCCACCGCGGCCTCGGCGGCACCGGTTTCGGTGCGGTAATCCTCCCAGGCGCGGGTCAGGAAGGCGGGCTGGTAATACATCGGCTTGGGCGCGCGGTCGAAGCGGCGGATCAGCTCGGCGGTATGCGCCTCGGAGCCTTCGATCCAGACCATCAGCAGGTTCTGCGCCAGCACCGACAGCACCGGATCCTGCGGATCCTCGGGCGCCACCACCTCGCAGATCGAACCGCCGGAATCGCAGATGAAGTGGCGATAGCCGTAGATGTCCTCGGCCCGGGCGACAAAGCGCGGCGTATCCAGCAAGGCGGCAATCTCGGCCTCGCGGTGCTGGTCCTGACGCTTGCGGTATTCGGCAAAGGGCAGCCCGCCCCGCGCCGGATCGCCCGGCTTGCCCAGATAGGTCGAAAGCGGCGCCAGATTCTGGAAGGTGATGTTCGAGGCGATGTGGACCGAATCGGTCATCAGCAATTCGCGCAGCAGCGGCACCTTCATCGCCTCGCGCTTGAAGTTGTCGGCAATCAGCTCGCCCATGTAGCGCGTGCCGATGCGGTAATCGACCGAATAGTGGAACCAGCCGGCCCGCCCGCGCAGCATGGCCGCAACATGGGTCTTGCCCAGGCCCGACATGCCGAACATCAGCACGCGCTTGCGGGTGCAGGCCCGCCAGGCGGCCGACGAAGGATAGAGCAAGGGGGCAAGGCGCATCGTCAGTCCATCCTGAAAAACCGCTGCCTGCTTTGCCTTGGCCCGAATATCCTGCAGGGGTTGCCGCCCCTTCGCCATCGGTTCGGGAACCGATCGGCGACGGGTGCAAAACCCCCGGTCGGGGATGAGGCCAGGCGCGGCACAGGCTCAGCGCGCGCCGTAGCGGATGTTGACCCAGTTGCCAAGAAAGATCAGCACCGCGCCGCCCAGCACTGCCCATTCCAGCGGCTCGCGGTAAAGCCAGACCCCGATCACCGCCGCCATCGGCAGGCGCACGAAGTCGATCGGGATGACAAAGGTGGCCGGCGCCAGCGACAGCGCCTTGGTCAGGCTGAAATGCGCCACCAGCGCCCCCACACCGACGATTCCCAGCGGCAGCAGCGCGGCCGGAGGCGGCAATGTGATGTGCAGATCCCACCCGGTCAGCACCAGACCGAAGCCCAGCTGCATCACCATCTGCCAGAACAGGATGGTGACGATCGGCTCGGTCCCGGTCAGACGCTTGGTCAGGATGATGTTGCCCGCAAAGCAGACCGCCGCCGCCAGCGCCGCCGACACCCCGGGGTCGAGGTGGCCGAATTCGGGGCGCGCCACCACCATCACCCCGGCAAAGCCCAAGGCCGCGGCCAGCAGTTTCACCCGCGTCAACCGCTCGCCCAGCAGCAGAGGCGCCAACAGGATCACCCAGATCGGCGAGGTGAACTCCAGCGCGAACAGTTGCGCCAGCGGAATGGTCATCAGCGCCCAGAACCACAGGCCCTGCCCCATGAAGTGCACCGCGTTGCGCAGCCCGTGCCATTTCAGCCGCGCGCGCGACGCGAGGTTCGGCACGCGCAGCGCCCGGGCGATGGCCACCACGATCGCCAGCCCGATCACCGACCGCCAGAACATGATCTCGGGCACGTCGAGAAACGGCTTCAGCGCCCGGCCGGCGATGCTCATGGCCACGAAGGACAGGATCGACCCCAGCATCCACAGGGCGGCGGCAAGCGGGCGGGTCTGGGTCGGCATCGGGTCATCCTGTGGGCGCGCCCGACCATGGGACGGGCGCGCGGGATTGTCCAGATGCCGCCGGTGCGCTCAGCGGGCAGTCAGGCGGCCGGCGCCCGCCGCGCGGGCAAAGGCGCGCGCCACGCGCTGCGGGTCGTGCGCCTGCGCCAGCCGCAACAGGCCGAAGCGCACTTCGGCCAGGTCGCGGTAATAATCGACGAAGGTCAGGTTCAGCCCTGCGCCGGCCACCGCGCCCAGCACCGGCACGGTCTGCGCTGCCAGCTTTTGCCCCAGCGCCGTGGCCAGTTTGGGCGCCACGGTGGCGATCATGCTGTGCAGCGCGGGGCCCGTCAGAGTCAGCCGGGCACCGATGAAGGCGGTATCCACCCCGTCGTCGGCCGCGAGCGGACTGCCCGAGGCAAAGACGCGCAGCCCCTCGCGCTGGACCTCGGGGCGCGCAGGGTCGAAGCCGTGGTCGGCGGCGACCTCGTGGATGGCGCGCAGGATCAGGGTGATGGTCACCGGCAATTCGGCCGCGGCCGTGGCCAGCCCGCCCAGCCCGCCGGCGGCCCCCGTCACCCCGGCCAGCGCCATGTGGCCGCGCCCGCCCAGCCGCCCCAGCCGGGTGCTGTGCGCGGCCAGCCCGCAGGCCCGCGCCAGCGCCGCCGAGGTCACGGCCAGCACCTGGGCGCGCACCGGCTCGGGCAGCAGCTTGAGCCGCGATTCCACCGTGCCGCCCAGCCGGTTGAGCAAGGCCATGCGCCGCCCGCCGGCCCGCGCTGCCCGTTCGGCCAGCGCGGCGATTTCGGCCTGTGGAAAGGGGGCGGCAAGGGCAGGCAGGGTCATGGCCGGAACATGGTGGCGCCCGCCTGCGGTTTCAACCGGCCGGGTCGGTGAACCGGGTGACCTTGCCCGCGACGCCGTCCCAGGCGCCGGGGCGCAAAGCCAGGCCCAGCACGCGTTCGGGGTTGGTCGGCGGCGGCATCTCGACGCCTTCGCGCTTTTCGAAGCCGAAGCGGCGGTAATACGGCGCGTCGCCCACCAGCAGCACGCGGTCCCAGCCCAGCCGCCGCGCCTCGGCCAGGCTTTCGCGGATGAGCAGGCCGCCCAGCCCTTCGCCTTGCCGCGTGGGGTGCACCGCCACCGGCCCCAGCAGCAGCGTGGGCTTGCCCCCCACCCGCACCGGCCAATAGCGGATCACCGCCGCCAGCACCCCTTCGCCGTCGCGCAGCACAAGGCAAAGCGGGTCGACCTTGCGCACCCCGTCGCGCAGCCGGTAGGAGGACAACGCCTCGCGCCCCGGCGCAAAGCACAGGTCGTAGAGCCCTTCGACCTCCCAGTAGTCGTCGGGGGTTTCCTCCTCGAGCCGGAACATCTTGCGCCCCCCTGCCGCCTTGCCCGCGCGTCGCCTAGCACGCAAGCCGGGCGAGTTCAAAGGGGGTGCGGA
>NZ_JBKBQM010000030.1:0-42037 GCF_046292685.1 Gemmobacter sp. | reverse complement strand
GCCCTGCGCCCCCTCGACGGGGGCGCAGGGCGCCGTCCTGGCCATCATCGCCGGGTTCCGAACTGATGCCGTACGATGCCCAGCAACCGGCCCTGCAGCCTTGCCGTGCGCTGGCGCAGCGCCATCCCGGCGTGCACAGGCTGGGTCAGGACCGGGGCGTCCGCTACAAGCTGCACCTTGCCGGCGGCCACCATCGCATCGGCGGCTTCCTGGGCGACATAGGCCGACCCGCCCAGGCCCGCGACCAGCCCGGCCACCGCCGCCGCCTGTCCGACCGTCACCGGCGCCTCGTGCAGATGCGGCAAGGCCGCCCGATGTGCCGCGGCAAAGGCGGGGGCGTAGTTGCCGAAGATGTAGCGGCCCGGTTCCACCTCTGCCACCCGCGCGGCATGGGTGCTGACCATGCGGAACCGCATGTCGCCCAGCGTCACGAAATGCAGGTCGGGATGGGCGCGCGGCGAAAACATCACCGCGAAATCCAGCGCGCCGGTCATCAGGTCGGCGCACATCTGCGCCGAATAGTCGAGTTCGACGTAAAGCGCCGCGTCGGGCAGTTCGGCCCGGAACCGCGCGACCCATTCGGCCAGCCGTCCGCCGACCAGATCGTGCTGCATGCCCACCCGCACCACCAGCGCCGCCGTCCCGGCCCCGCCTGCGGCGCGCATCGCCGCGGCCCATTCGGCGCGCAAGGCGCGGGCGTGCGGCTCGAACCGCAGCCCTTCGGTGGTCAGGTCGGCCCCCGCCCGGTTGCGGTTGAAAAGCATCACCCCCAGGGCGGCCTCCAGCGCCTTGATCCGCGCCGAAACCGTGGATTGCGTCACCCCCAGCCGGTCGGCGGTGCGATGGAAGCTGCGCGTTTCCGCAAGGTCGAGGAAGGTGGCGATCTGGTCGGGCTGCATCGGCGTTCTGATCGGGTTTTTCGATCGTTAGCGCAAGGTCTGCCGAATTGAAACCGGGCAGGCTTCGGCCGATAGTGCCTCAAGCCCCGGCGGGACGGCCTGGCGGAACGCGGCCCTCCGGGGGGGATATTTGAAGGACAGAAAATGAGGGCGGCATGAGCAACGTTCCGGGGCAGGCGCGGGTGGTGATCATCGGCGGGGGGGCGGTCGGGGCTTCGGCGCTGTATCATCTGGCCAGGGCGGGCTGGACGGACTGCATGCTGCTGGAAAAGAACGAGCTGACGGCCGGCAGCACCTGGCACGCGGCGGGCAACGTGCCGACGTTTTCGTCGAGCTGGTCGATCATGAACATGCAGCGCTATTCGGCGCAGCTCTATCGCGGGCTCGGGGCGGCGGTCGATTACCCGATGAACTACCATGTCACCGGGTCGGTCCGGCTGGGGCACACGCTGGAGCGGTTGCGCGAGTTCCAGCGCGTCAAGGGCATGGGGCGCTATCAGGGCATGGATCTCGAGGTGCTGGGGCCCGAGGAGATCCGCAGCAAGTATCCGTTCGTGGAAACCCACGACCTGAGCGGCGCGCTGTATGACCCCTACGACGGCGACATCGATCCGGCGCAGCTGACGCAGGCGCTGGCCACGGGCGCGCGGGCGCTGGGGGCGCGGATCGAACGGTTCTGCCCGGTGACGGCGGCGCGCTGGACGGGCCGCGAATGGGTGCTGAGCACGCCCAAGGGCGAGGTGCGCTGCGAATATGTCGTCAACGCCGGCGGGTATTACGCCGCCGCCGTGGGGGCGATGTTCGGCCGCCGGGTGCCGATGATGGTGATGAGCCACCAGTATCTTCTGTTCGACACCATCCCCGAGCTGGAACAGTGGAGCCGCGAGGTCGGCCACAAGCTGCCGTTGCTGCGCGACGTGGATTCCTCCTACTACCTGCGGCAGGAGAAGATGGGCTTCAACCTTGGCCCTTACGAAAACCCCTGCCGCGCGCATTGGGCGACGCCGGACGACCCGATGCCGGCGGATTTCAGCTTTCAGCTGTTCCCCGACGATCTGGGCCGGATCGAATGGCACATCCACGATGCGATGGCGCGGGTGCCGCTGCTGGCGCAGGCCAACCTGCAGAAGGTCATCAACGGCCCCATCCCCTATACCCCCGACGGCAACCCGCTGATCGGGCCGATGCCGGGGGTGCCCAATGCCTTCGAGGCTTGCGTGTTCACCTTCGGCATCTGTCAGGCCGGGGGCGCGGGCAAGGTTCTGGCGGAATGGGTGACCGAAGGCGCGACCGAGTGGGACATGTGGTCCTGCGATCCGCGGCGGTTTACCGGGTGGGAGGATCACGATTACTGCGTGGCCAAGGGGATGGAGGTTTACGGGCACGAATACGCCATCCATTTCCCGCATCACGTCTGGCCCGAAGGCCGGATGAAGCGGCTGTCGGCGGTGCATGACCGCACTGCCGCGTTGGGGGCACAGTTCGGCCCCTACAACGGTTACGAGCGCGCGCTGTGGTATGCCCGGCCGGGCGACGACACCTCGGGCGAGGCGCAGCGGACATGGCGCCGCGAAGGGCCGTGGTTCGGGGCGGTGCAGGCCGAATGCGCGGCGGTGCGCGATGCCTGCGGCATCCTCGACCTGCCGGGGTTTTCGCGCTTTCGCCTGACGGGGGCGGGGGCGGCCGACTGGCTGGCGCGCCAGATCACCGGGAAACTGCCGGCGGTCGGGCGGCTGGGTTTGGCCTATTTCGCCGACGACAAGGGGCGGATCGTGACCGAGATGTCGGTGGCGCGCATGGGCGAGGCAGAGTTCCTGCTGATCACCGCCGCCACCGCGCAACTGCATGACCGCGGCTGGCTGGAGCAGCACCTGGCGCCGGGGTTGAACCTGACCGACGAAAGCGCCGACTGGTCGTGCCAGATCCTGACCGGGCCGAAGGCGCGGGCGGTGTTGCAGGCGGCGGGCGCCGAGGCGGATCTGGCGAGGGGCTGGCTGACGCATCAGGCCGCGCGCATCGCGGGGCGCGATGTGGTGCTGATGCGGGTGAGCTTTGCCGGCGAACTGGGGTGGGAGATCCATTCCCGCCTGGCCGATACGCCCGCCGTCTGGGATGCGGTGATGGCGGCGGGGGCGCCTCTGGGCCTGAAGCCCTTCGGGATGTTCGCGCTGGACAGCTTGCGCATCGAAAAGGGCTATCGCGCGTGGAAGGGCGACCTTTCGACCGATTACACCGTGCTGCAAGGCGGGCTGGAGCGGTTCGTGGACTGGTCCAAGCCCGATTTCCGCGGGCGCGCCGCCTTGATGGCGGAACGCCAGGCCGGGGTTGCCAGGCGCTTTGTGGTGCTGCGCGTCGAGGCCGGAGACTGCGACCCGCCCTATATGTCCACGCTTTGGCACGATGGTGCGGTGGTGGGGGAAACGACCAGCGGGGCCTGGGGCTTTCGCGTCGGGGCCTGTGTGGCGCTGGGGATGCTGCGGGCAGACCTGGCCGTGCCGGGTACGCGCCTGGAGGTGGAGATCTTCGGGGACCGGTTCGCGGCGGTGGTCACGGGCGACGGGCCGCTGTGGGACCCGGCCAACGAACGGATTCGCAGCTGAAGGCGCGGACCGGGGGTTTCACACCCCCGGACCCCCGTGGGATATTTGAGGACAGAAAATGAGCGATGCAGGGCAGGCCGGACGGGTGCCGGACAAGGCGCAGGCGGTCATCATCGGGGGCGGTGTGGCGGGCTGTTCGGTGGCCTATCACCTGGCCAAGGCGGGCTGGAGCGACATCGTGCTGCTGGAACGAAAGCGCCTGACCAGCGGGACGACCTGGCACGCGGCGGGGCTGATCGGGCAATTGCGCGGCAATGCCAACATGACGCGGTTGGCGAAGTATTCGGCCGATCTTTACACCCGGCTGGAGGCCGAGACGGGGGTTGCCACCGGCTTTCGGCAGGTGGGGTCGATTTCGGTGGCGCTGACCGAAGGGCGGCATCACGAGCTCTTGCGCTCGGCCACCACGGCGCGGGCCTTCGATGTGGATGTGACCGAGATTTCGCCCTCCGAGGTCAAGGCGATGTATCCGCATCTGAACGTTTCGGACGTGGTGGGGGCGGTGCATCTGCCGCTGGACGGGCAGGCGGACCCGGCCAACATCGCGATGGCGCTGGCCAAGGGCGCGCGGATGCGCGGGGCGAAGGTGCTGGAGAATGTCGCCGTGACCGGCGTGACCCGGGCCGGGGGCCGCGTGACCGGCGTGACCTGGCAGGCAGGCGAGGAGACGGGGCATATCGCCGCCGATGTCGTCATCAACTGCGCGGGCATGTGGGGGCGCGATCTGGCCGCGCAATCGGGGGTGACGCTGCCCTTGCACGCTTGCGAGCATTTCTACCTGGTGACCGAGCCGGTCGAGGGGCTGGGCCATCTGCCGGTGCTGCGGGTGCCGGACGAATGCGCCTATTACAAGTCGGATGCCGGGAAGATGATGCTGGGGGCCTTCGAGCCCAAGGCCAAGCCCTGGGGCATGGGCGGCATCCGGGCGGATTTCGAGTTCGACACGCTGCCCGAAGACTGGGACCATTTCCAGCCCATCCTGGAGGCGGCGATGAACCGGATGCCGCTGTTCCAGACCGCCGGCATCCACACCTTCTTCAACGGGCCGGAAAGCTTTACCCCCGACAACCGCTATTACCTGGGCGAGGCACCGGAGCTGGGCGGCTACTGGGTGGTGGCGGGGTTCAACTCGGTCGGGATCCAGTCTTCGGGCGGGGCCGGCATGGCGGTGGCGCACTGGATCACCGAAGGGGCGCCGCCCTTTGACCTCAATGACGTGGACATCCGCCGCGCGCAGCCGTTCCAGCGCAACCGCGCCTATCTGAAGGAGCGGGTGAGCGAGACGCTGGGCCTGCTGTATGCCGACCACTGGCCCTATCGCCAGGTGGTGACGGCGCGCGGGGTGCGCCGCTCGCCCGTTCATGCGCATCTGGCCGAACGCGGTGCGGTGTTCGGCGAGGTGGCAGGGTGGGAGCGGGCGAACTGGTTTGCGACCCCGGGGCAGGAACGGGAATACCGCTATTCCTGGGGGCGGCAGAACTGGTTTGCCAACCAGCGGGCCGAGCACATGGCTGTGCGGACGGGGGTTGGCCTGTTCGACATGACCAGTTTCGGCAAGATCCGGGTGGAAGGGCGCGAGGCTTGCGCGTTCCTGCAGCGGATGTGCGCCAATGATGTCGATGTGGCGCCGGGGCGGATCGTCTATACCCAGATGCTGAACGCCCGCGGCGGGATCGAGGCGGATGTGACCGTGGCGCGGTTGTCGGAAACCGCCTTCCTGATGGTCACGGCAGGCGCCAACCTGCAACGCGATCTGGCCTGGCTGCGCCGCCATGTCGGCGATGCCTTTGCCGTCATCACCGATGTGACGGCCGGGGAGGCAGTGTTCTGCCTGATGGGGCCGCAGGCGCGCGAGGTGCTGGGGCGGATCGCGCCCGACCGCCTGGACAACGACGCCTTCCCCTTCGGCACGGCGAAGGAGATCGAGGTGGGCATGGGATTGGCCCGTGCGCATCGGGTGACCTATGTGGGCGAGCTGGGCTGGGAGCTGTATGTTTCCACCGATCAGGCCGCGCATGTGTTCGAAGCGCTGATGGCGGCGGCGCCGGAGGTGAAGCTGTGCGGGTTGCACGCGCTGGACAGTTGCCGCATCGAGAAGGGGTTCCGGCATTTCGGCCATGACATCACCGACGAGGATCACATCCTGGAGGCGGGCCTGGGCTTTGCCGTCAAGACGGCCAAGGGCGATTTCATCGGGCGCGAGGCGGTGCTGCGGCGGCGCGAGGAAGGGTTGCGGCGCCGTCTGGTGCAGTTCCGGCTGGAGGATCCCGAGCCCCTGCTGTTCCACAACGAGGCTGTGGTGCGCGACGGTCGCATCGTCGGCACGATCACCAGCGGGAATTACGGGCATTTCCTGGGCGGGGCGATCGGGCTTGGCTGGGTGCCTTGTGCCGGCGAGACGGCCGAGGCGGTGCTGGCCTCGGGCTACGAGATCGAGGTGGCCGGGCGGCGGCACAAGGCGGTGGCCTCGCTGACGCCGATGTATGACGCGAAGGCCGAGCGGGCGCGCCTGTGATGCGGGGGGGACCGGGGGCCAGCCCCGCCGCCGATCGGTTCTTGAACCGATGGCGAACGATCGGCGGCCCCGGGATATTTGGGGACAGAAAATGAGCGATCTGGTGGACGGTCTGGAACAATGCGCCCCGGTGCGGGCGCGGGGCGCGCGCGGCGGGCGGGCGGCGCGGGTGGCCGAGCGGGCGGCGCCCCTCGCCGAAGGCTTGCGCCCGGTGCGCCCCGGCCTGCCGGGCGGGCAGTATCGGCCGCTGACGGATGCCGGCATGGCGCAGATCCACGCCGCGGCACTGGAGGCGCTGGAGGTGATCGGCTTTGCCAATGCGCCGGCTTCGGGGGTGAAGATCCTGACCGGGGCAGGTGCTGTGCAGGGCGAAGACGGGCGCATCCGTTTCCCCCGGGCGCTGGTCGAGGACATGCTGGCCAAGGCGGCGCGCGGGATCACGCTGTATGGCCGTGATCCGAAGTACGACCTGCATCTGACCGGGACGAAGGTGCATTTCGGCACCGCCGGGGCGGCGGTGCATGTGGTGGACGTGGAGCGCAAGGAATACCGCGATTCCACCGCGCAGGACCTGTTCGATGCGGCGCGCATCACGCAAGGTCTGGACAATGTGCATTTCTTCCAGCGCGCGATGGTGTGCCGCGACGTGCTGGACAATTTCGAAATGGACATCAACACCTTGTATGCCTGTCTTGCGGGCACGACCAAGCATGTCGGAACCTCGTTTTCCGACCCGTCGCATGTGGCGGGGTGCTTTGAGCTGTTGCACATGGTGGCGGGGGGCGAGGAGAAGTGGCGCGCGCGGCCCTTTGTCAGCAATTCCAACTGCTTCGTCGTGCCGCCGATGAAGTTTGCCGAAGAATCCTGCATGGTGATGGAGGATTGCGTGCGCCGCGGCATGCCGGTGCTGCTGCTGTCGGCAGGCCAGGCGGGGGCCACGGCGCCGGCGCCGATTGCGCTGGCCATCGTGCAGGCGGTGGCGGAATGCCTTGCGGGGCTGGTTTATGTGAACGCGATAAGCCCCGGATGCCCCGCGATTTTCGGCACCTGGCCGTTCGTTTCCGACCTGCGCACGGGGGCGATGTCGGGGGGCAGCGCGGAACAGGCGTTGCTGACCGCCGGTTGCGCGCAGATGCACCAGTTCTATGGCCTGCCCGGCGGGGCGGCGGCGGGGATTTCGGACAGCAAGCTGCCCGACATGCAGGCGGGCTGGGAACAGGGCATCACCAATGTGCTGGCCGGATTGTCGGGGCTGAACATGGTGTATGAGGCGGTGGGGATGCACGCATCCTTGCTGGGCTTCTGTCTGGAATCGCTGGTGCTGGGCGACGACATTCTGGGCCAGGTGTTGCGCTGCGTGCGCGGCATCGACGTGACGCCGGATTCGACCAGCATCGAGGCGATGAAGGAGGTTTGCCTGGGCGGGCCGGGGCATTACCTCGGCTCGATGCAGACGCTGGGGCTGATGCAGACGGAATACATCTATCCGGTCGTCGGCAACCGCATGAGCCCGAAGGAATGGAACGAGGCCGGGCGGCCCGAATTGCTGGACAAGGCGATTGCGCGCAAGAACGAGCTGTTGCGCAAGATGGGCAACACCATCGACCCCGAGCTGGATGCGCTGATCCGGTCGAAGTTCAGGATTCACTTCAGGAACGAAGGATAAGGCCATGATTTCGCAGCATCTCGGGCAATTCCTGATCGGTGGCGCCTGGGTGGAGCCCGGGCCCGGTGCAAGCCGGATGGGGGTCGAGAACCCGGCGACCGAAGCCATGCTGGCCGAGGTGGCCCTGGGCACGGCCGCCGATGCCGAGGCGGCGATCCTGGCCGCCCGCGCGGCCTTTGACGGCTGGACGGCAACCCCGGTGGCCGAGCGCATCGCGCTGCTGGAGCGGGTGCTGGCGCTTTACCGCGAACGCATCCAGGACTTTGCCGATGCGATGCGGCTGGAAATGGGGGCGCCTGCCGCATGGGCGCGCGAGGCGCAGGCCTGGGCCGGCGAGGTGCATCTGGAAGCCACGCTGGAGGCGGCGCAGCGCTTTCACTGGGAGGAGCAGCGCGGCACCACGCGCATCATCCGCGAAGGCATCGGGGTCTGTGGGCTGATCACCCCGTGGAACTGGCCGATGAACCAGATCGCCTGCAAGGTGGCGCCGGCGCTGGTGGCCGGCTGCACGATGGTGCTGAAACCGTCGGAGCTGGCGCCGCTTTCGGCGGCGCTGTTTGCGGAAATCATGCAGGAAGCGGGATGCCCGCCCGGCGTGTTCAACCTGGTGAACGGCACGGGCGCCGAGGTGGGGCAGGTGCTGGCCAGCCACCCTGCGGTGGATATGGTGAGCTTCACCGGCTCGACCCGCGCCGGCGTGGCGGTGGCGCAGGCGGCGGCGCCGACGGTGAAGCGGGTGGCGCAGGAGCTGGGCGGCAAGTCGCCCAACATCCTGCTGCCGGGTTGCGATTTCGCCGCTGCCGTCAGGGCCGGGGTCGAGGGCTGCATGGCCAATGCCGGCCAGTCTTGCGATGCGCCGACACGAATGCTGGTGCCGCGCGCCCGCATGGCCGAGGCGCTGGAGATTGCTGCCGCCGCGGCCGAGGCGCAGCGCCCCGGCGACCCGCTGGACCCCGCCACCACGATGGGGCCGCTGATCGGCCGGATGCACTGGGACAAGGTGCAGGGGCTGATCGCCGCGGGCATCGCCGAAGGCGCGCGGCTGGTGGCCGGCGGGCCCGGACGGCCGCAGGGCCTGAACGCGGGCCATTTCGCGCGGGCAACGGTGTTCGGCGATGTGACCCCCGACATGACGATTGCGCGCGAGGAAATCTTCGGCCCCGTGCTGGCGGTGATGGGCTATGACAGCCTGGACGAGGCGGTGCGCATTGCCAACGACACCGTCTATGGGCTGGCGGCCTATGTGCAGGGCCCCGAGGCCGAGGCCCGCGCCGTGGGCCGGCGTCTGCGGGCAGGGCAGGTGAGCCTGAACAACCCGCCCTGGGACGTGCACGCGCCCTTCGGCGGGTACAAGCAATCGGGCAACGGGCGCGAATATGCCGACTGGGGCATCCATGACTTCTGCGAGGTCAAGGCGCTGGTCGGGCATGGGTAAGGGGGGCCGTCTGCCCCCCTCTGGCCCGTTCCGGGCCATTCACCCCCCGAGGATATTTGGATCAAGGTGAAGGAGTGCAGCCATGCACTATGGCTATATCGGACTGGGCAATCTGGGCGGGCACATCGCGGCCTGCCTGTTGCGGGCAGGGTTCCGCGTGACGGTCCACGACCTGAACCCTGCGCTGGCCGACCGGCTGGTGGCGATGGGCGCGACCTGGGCCGACAGCCCCGAGGCGGTGGCGGCGGCGGCGGATCATGTGGTGACCTGCCTGCCTTCGCCGGCGGTGTCCGAGGCGGTGTTGCGCCGCCTTTTGCCGGCGATGAAGCCGGGGGCGACCTGGATCGAGAATTCCACCCTGGGGCGCGACGACATCCGCCGCCTGGGTGCGCTGGCGGAAGGGGCGGGCATGCAGGTGCTGGAATGCCCGGTCACGGGGGGGGTGCATCTGGCGGCGCGCGGCGAAATCACCGTTCTGGCGGGCGGCGACAAGGCGGTGTTCGACCTGCACATGCCGGCCTTGCGCGCCATCGGCAACCGGCACTTCCACATGGGGCCGCTCGGCTCGGCGGCGATCATCAAGGTCATCACCAACATGCTGGCCTTCATCCATCTCAAGGCCTGTGCCGAGGCGCTGATGCTGGCGAAACGCGGCGGGCTGGACCTGGGCCAGGCCTGGCATGCGATCAAGGAATCCTCGGGCACCAGCTTCGTGCACGAAACCGAAGGCGCGCTGATCCTGAACGGCAGCTACGACATTGCCTTTTCGGTGGACCTTGCGCTGAAGGATCTGGGCTTTGCGCTGGATTTCGGGCGCGAGTTCGGGGTGCCGCTGGATCTGGCGGCCGCGACCGAACAGACCTATGTCGCCGCCCGTGCGGCCTATGGCGGCGAGGCGCAATCGCCGATGATCGCCAGATTGCTGGAAGACCTGCTGCGCACCGACCTGCGCGCCCCCGGCTTTCCGGCGCGGCTGGAATGATCGCCCCTTGGCGCGGCGGCGCGGGGTGACTATATGGGCGCCACCCGGCTGCCTTGCCTGGCTGCCCCTTGGGCGCTAGGGTGCGCGCCGCCATCGCCTGCCGCCCGGCAGGCCACCAGACAAGGCCGCAACCGGCCCCGCAGAGAGGACACCGATGTTCGTTTCCCCCGCTTTCGCCCAGGCCGCCGGAGGCGGTGCCGCCAGTGCCTTCACCAGCTTCGTGCCGCTGATCCTGATCTTTGCGATCATGTATTTCCTGCTGATCCGTCCGCAGCAGAAAAAGTTGAAGGAACACAAGGCGATGGTCGAGGCCGTGCGCCGCGGCGACACCGTGCTGACGCAAGGCGGGATCATCGGCAAGGTCGTCAAGGTCAAGGACGACGGCGAGATCGAGGTGGAAATCGCCGAAGGCGTGAAGGTGCGCGTCATCAAGGCGACCATTGCGCAGGTGCTGTCCAAGACCGAGCCGGCCGCCGCCGCCTGATCGGCGCCGCGCCCTTTGCGGCCGGGCGCCAGGCCCGGCCTGACGCTGCCCGCCGGGCAGCCGCCTCTGACCGGACCCTGAGCCATGCTGCAAATCCCGATCTGGAAGCGGATCCTGATCTGGGGCCTTTGTGCCCTGGGCCTGCTGTTCGCCATGCCCAACCTGTTCTATTCCCGCGTCGAAGGCCACAACGACGCGCTGGCGGCGGTGGCGGCGCAAGGGGGCGTGCCCAACACCGAACAGGAATTCGCGATCGCGGCCTGGCCGTCGTTCCTGCCGTCGACGCTGGTGAACCTCGGTCTTGACCTGCGCGGCGGCGCGCATCTTCTGGCCGAGGTCAAGGTGGCCGATGTCTACAAGCAGCGGCTCGACGGCCTCTGGCCCGAGGTGCGCGATGCCTTGCGCGCCGAACGCGATACGGTGGGCAACGTGCGCCGGCTGGATGCGCCCGAAGGGGAGTTGCGGCTGACGGTTTCGGAACCTGCCGGCATGGACCGCGCGCTGGAGGTCGTGCGCGGGCTGGCGCGGCCGGTGGTCACGCTGACCGGCATCGGCCAGAACGATCTGGAGGTGCGGCGCGAAGGCGATGCCATCGTGGTGACCCTGTCGGAGGCCGAGCGGATCGCCACAGATGAACGCACGATGCAGCAGTCGCTGGAGATCATCCGTCGTCGTGTAGACGAGGTCGGCACCCGCGAACCCACGATCCAGCGTCAGGGCACCGACCGCATCCTGATCCAGGTGCCCGGCATCGGCTCGGCGGACGAGCTGAAGGCGCTGATCGGCACCACCGCGCGGCTGACCTTTCACCCGGTGCTGAGCCAGACCTCGGATTCCGCCACCCCGGTGCCGCCGCGGCACCGGCTGGTGCCGGCCGCCGACGAGCCGGGCATCTACTACATCATCGAGGATGCCCCCGTCGTCACCGGCGAAGAGCTTGTCGATGCCCAGCCGGCCTTCGACCAGAACAGCCGCCCGGCGGTCAACTTCCGCTTCAACCCCACCGGGGCGCGCAAGTTCGGCGACTATACCGCCAACAACATCGGCAAACCCTTTGCCATCGTGCTGGACGACAAGGTGATTTCCGCCCCGGTCATCCAGAGCCACATCCCCGGCGGGTCCGGCATCATCACCGGGCGCTTCACGGTGGAACAAAGCACCGAGCTTGCCGTGCTGCTGCGCGCCGGGGCCTTGCCGGCCGCGATGGTGTTCCTTGAAGAACGCACCATCGGCCCCGAACTCGGCCAGGACAGCATCGAGGCCGGGCGCATCGCGGCCATCGTCGGCATGTCGCTGGTCGTGGTCTACATGATCGCCTCCTACGGGTTGTTCGGCGTGTTCGCGGCGGTCGCCCTTCTGATCAACGTCGGGCTCATCTTCGGCATCCTGTCGGCCATCGGCGCCACGCTGACCTTGCCGGGCATCGCCGGCATCGTCCTGACCATCGGCATGGCCGTGGACGCCAACGTGCTGGTGTTCGAGCGCATCCGCGAGGAGTTGCGCAGCGCGCGCGGCCCCGCCCGGGCGATCGAACTGGGCTACGAGCGCGCGATGTCGGCCATTCTGGACGCCAACATCACCACCTTCCTGATCGCGGTCATCCTGTTCGTGATGGGGTCGGGCCCGGTGCGCGGCTTTTCGGTCACGCTGGGGATCGGGATCTTCACCTCGGTCTTCACCGCCATCTTCGTCACCCGCCTGATCCTTGTCACCTGGTTCGACCGCGCGCGGCCGAAAACCATCACCGTCTGAGGGGGGCCGGACATGCGCAGGCTGAAAATCGTTCCCGACAACACGACCATCGACTTCTTCAAGTATCAATGGGCGACGCTGGGGGTGTCGGTGGCGATGATGATCGCCTCGGTCATCATCTTTCTCACGATGGGGCTGAACTTCGGCATCGACTTCCGCGGCGGCACCACGATCCGGTCGGAAACCACCTCGCCGGTCACCGTCGCGCAATACCGCGAGGCGATCAGCCCGCTCGGTCTGGGCGACGTGGTGATTTCCGAGGTGTTCGACCCCACCTTCGCGGCCAACCAGCACGTGATGCTGATCCGCATCCAGGCCCAGGACGGGCAAGAGGCGATCACCCCCGAACAGATCGCCGCCGTCGAGGCCGCGCTCAAGGCGGTGGATCCTTCGGTCACCTTCCCCCAGGTCGAAAGCGTCGGCCCCAAGGTGTCGGGCGAGCTGGTGCAGTCGGCCATCATCGCGGTGATGCTGGCGCTGGTCGGGGTGGGCATCTACATCTGGCTGCGCTTCGAATGGCAGTTCGCCATCGGCGCGGTGGCCGCGCTGGTGCATGACGTGGTGGTGACCATCGGGGTCTTCTCGCTGTTCCAGATCCGCTTCGATCTGGCCATCATCGCGGCGCTGCTGACCATCGTGGGCTACTCGATCAACGACACGGTCGTCGTCTTCGACCGGCTGCGCGAAAACCTCATCAAATACAAGAAGATGCCGCTGCGCGACGTGATGAACCTGTCGGTCAACGAAACGCTCAGCCGCACGGTGATGACCTCGGGCACCACGCTGATCGCGCTGCTCGCCATGCTGGTGCTGGGCGGCGACGTGATCCGCGGCTTCGTCTTTGCGATGACCTTCGGGGTCATCGTCGGCACCTGGTCCTCGGTGTTCATGGCCAAGAACCTCGTGCTCTACATGGGCACGCGGCGCGACTGGACCACGACCGATACCGACGGTCCTGCCGGCACCCGGTTCGGCGGTTGAGCGGTGGCCGAGGCGCTTGCCGCCGCGCTGGCGCTGGCGGGTCTGCCCTGGCTCGTGCTGGCGGCGGCGCTCGCGGGGTTGGTGCGCGGCTTTTCCGGCTTCGGCTCGGGGCTCGTTTACATGCCGATCGCCGGGGCGGTGCTGCCGCCCGCGCAGGCGGTCGCGGTGCTGGTGCTGATGGATCTGATCGGCCCGCTCGCCAATGTGCCGGGCGCCTGGCGCACCGGCGCGCCGGTCGAGCTCGGCTGGCTCGGGCTCGGGCTGCTGCCGGGTCTGCCGGTCGGGCTTGCCGCACTGTTCTGGGTGGATCCGCAGGTGTTCCGCTGGGGCGTCAGCCTGATGGCGCTGGTCACGGTGGCCGCGCTGGTGTCCGGCTGGCGCTGGCGCGGCGCGCGCGGGCCGCGCACGGCGGCGGCGGCGGGCTTCGTCTCCGGCATCGTCGGCGGCGCCACCGCGCTGCCGGGGCCGCCGGTGATCCTTTACTACATGGCCTCGCCCTTGCCGGTGGCGCAGGTGCGGGCCAACCTGATGCTGTTTCTGGTGGCGGTCGATCTGGCGATGGCGGCGGTGCTGGGGGCGGCGGGGCAGCTTTCGCTGACCTTCGCGCTGGTGTCGGCGCTGCTGCTGGTGCCGTTCAGCCTGGCCAATGCGGTCGGTTCCGCCTTGTTCCGCCCCGAACGGTCGGGTAGCTACAAGGCGCTGTCCTGGTCGCTGATTGCCGGGTCGGCGCTGGCGGGTCTGCCCTTGTGGAACGGCTGAAGCGGGAAAAGGCGCAAGCGATGAAGCTCACCGAAATCCAGTTCGGCACCCTCATGCCGGTCGATGGCTACGGCCCCGGCATGTTCCGCGTCGGCGGCCGGGTGATGGCCGGCCCCACGCTGGTGCTGCCCGACCGCGCCATGCCCTGGGGCGGGCTTGCCGATACTGCACCGCTGCTGGCGCTGGCCGGTGCGGTGGACGTGCTGTTCTGCGGCATGGGGGCGGAAATCGCCCACCTGCCGCGCCCCCTGCGCTCCGAGCTCGAATCCCTCGGCCTCGGGGTCGAGGTGATGAACACCCCCGCCGCGGCGCGCACCTACAACGTCTGCCTTTCCGAAGGGCGCCGGGTGGCCGCTGCCCTGCTGCCGGTCTGACATGCTGGCGGTGCAGGGCCTTTCGGTGGCCCGGGGCGGCATTGCCGTGCTGGAAAACCTGTCCTTCCGCGTCGAACCGGGGCGCGCCCTCGTGCTGCGCGGCCCGAACGGCTGCGGCAAGACCACGCTCTTGCGCACGCTGGCCGGGTTGCAGCCGCCGCTGGCCGGCACCCTGTCGCTGGCGCCGGAATCGCTGGCCTATGCCAGCCACGCCGACGGGCTGAAACCCACGCTGAACGTGGCCGAAAACCTGGGCTTCTGGGCCGAAATCTTCGGCACCGGCGCCGCCGGGGTCGAGCGCGCCTTGGGCGCCATGAACCTGCGCAGCCTTGCCGCCCGCCCGGCGCAAAACCTGTCGGCCGGGCAAAAGCGCCGCCTCGGCCTTGCGCGCATGGCGGTGACCGGGCGGCCGGTCTGGGCGCTCGACGAACCCACCGTCTCGCTCGATGCCGCTTCGGTCGCGCTGTTCGCCGCCATGATCCGCGCGCATCTGTCGGGCGGCGGCGCCGCGGTTCTGGCCACCCACATCGACCTCGGCCTGGCCGAGGCCGAAACCCTCGACCTTGCCCCCTTCAAGGCCCGCGCCCCCGCCGCCGGCGGCCAGGCCGGCGCCTTCGACGAGGCTTTCGCATGACCGCGCGGCCCGCTTTCACCTTGACCGAAATATCCCGGGGTCCGGGGCAGCGCCCCGGGGCCTGTCCCGCAGGATCGGGCCGATCATGCGCGCCCTGCTGACCCGCGACCTGCGGCTGGCCTTGCGGGCCGGGGGCGGCTTCGGGCAGGGGCTCGGGTTCTACCTCATCCTCTGCGTGCTGATCCCGCTGGGGGTGGGGCCCGAGGCCGGGCGGCTCGCGCCCGTGGCGCCGGGCATCCTCTGGGTCGGGGCCTTGCTCGCCTGCCTGCTCTCGCTCGACCGCCTCTTTGCCCTCGACTGGGAAGACGGCTCGCTCGACCTGCTGGCCACCGCGCCCCTGCCGCTCGAAGGCGCGGTGGCGGTCAAGGCGCTGGCGCACTGGATCGTCACCGGCCTGCCGCTGGTGCTGGCCGCTCCGGTGCTTGCGGTGCTGCTGCACCTGCCGGGGCCGGCCTACGGCACGCTGGTGCTGTCGCTCCTGCTGGGCACGCCGGCGCTCAGCGTGATCGGCGCCTTCGGCGCGGCGCTGACGGTGGGGCTGCGGCGCGGCGGGTTGCTGCTGTCGCTGCTGGTGCTGCCGCTTTACGTGCCCACGCTGATCTTCGGGGCCGAGGCGGTGCGCCGCGCCGCCGACGGCATGGCCACCGTCACCCCTCTGTTGCTGCTGGCCGGCATCACCGCCGGCTGCATCGCCGCCTTGCCCTTTGCCGCCGCGGCCGCCTTGCGGATCAACCTGCGGTGATGCGACAGTCTGCCCCTGTTGAGCCCCGCGCCGCAACCCGCTAGGAACATCGTCATGTCGCTGTGGGAATACGCCAACCCCAAGAGGTTCATGTCCGCCTCGGCCCGGATCCTGCCCTGGGTCTGGGGGCTGGCAGCCCTGTGCCTGGTGGCCGGGCTTGTCTGGGGCTTCTTCTTCACGCCCGACGATTACAAGCAGGGTTCCACCGTCAAGATCATCTACCTGCACGTGCCGGCCGCCATGATGGCGATCAACGCCTGGGCGATGATGCTGGTCGCCTCGCTGATCTGGATCGTGCGGCGCCACCACGTTTCGGCGCTGGCGGCAAGGGCGGCGGCGCCGGTGGGCATGGTGTTCACGCTGATCGCGCTGGCCACCGGCGCTCTCTGGGGCCAGCCGATGTGGGGCACCTGGTGGGAATGGGATCCGCGCCTGACCTCGTTCCTGATCCTGTTCCTGTTCTACCTCGGCTACATCGCCTTGTGGGCCGCGATCGAAAACCCCGATACCGCCGCCGACCTGACCGGCGTGCTGTGCCTGGTGGGCTCGGTCTTTGCGCTGCTCAGCCGCTATGCGGTGAACTTCTGGAACCAGGGCCTGCACCAGGGCGCCTCGCTCAGCCTCGACAAGCAGGAAAACGTGGCCAACGTGTTCTGGGTGCCGCTGCTGGTGTGCATCGCGGGCTTCGTTCTGCTGTTCGTGGCGCTGGTGCTGCAACGCACCCGCACCGAAATCCGCCTGCGCCGGATCCAGGCGCTGGAAGCGCGCGAAAGGCTGGCCTGACCATGTGGCCCGATCTGGGAAAATACGCCGCTGCGGTACTGGGATCCTATGCAGTGTCGCTGGCGCTGCTGGCGGCGCTGGTCGCCTATACGCTGTGGCGCGGCGCGCGGGTCAAGGCCGCGCTGCGCCAGATCGAGGCGCGCCAAGGGAAACCGACCGATGGCTAAGGGACGCTGGCTGATCTTCATTCCCCCGGCGGTGTTCGGGCTGCTGGTCGGGCTGTTCCTGACCGGCATGTTCCGCGACAATCCCGACGCGCTGCCTTCGACCGTTGTCGGGCGCGCGGCGCCGGGCCTGCAGCTCGTCGAGATGCCGCAAGCCCCCCTGACCACGCCCGAGGCGCTGACCGCTCCGGGGCTCAAGCTCGTGAACTTCTGGGCCAGCTGGTGCGCGCCGTGCCGGGCAGAGCACCCGTTCCTTGTGGAACTGGCCGGGCAGGGCATCCCGATCCACGGCATCAACTACAAGGACCAGCCGGCGCAGGCGGCGTCGTTCCTGGCCGAGCTGGGCAACCCCTATGCCACGCTGGGCGCCGATGCCGCCGGGCGCACCGGGATCGAATGGGGGGTCTACGGCGTGCCGGAAACCTACCTGATCGACGGCAACGGCAAGGTGCTGCTGCGCCACGCCGGCCCGATCACCCGGCAGGAATACGAACGCACGATCCGCCCGGCCATCGCCGCGGCCGGCGGCAACTGACGCCGCCACCGCCGGCGGCAAACGGCCCGACACCGGCACCGGAACGAAAAAGGGCGGGCCTCTGGCCCGCCCCTGGCCTCAGCCGCGCAGGATGCTCTGACCGGCATATTCGGCGATGTCGCCCAGCATTTCCTCGATACGGATCAGCTGGTTGTATTTCGCCAGCCGGTCCGACCGCGCAAGGCTCCCGGTCTTGATCTGGCCGCAGTTGGTGGCGACCGCCAGGTCGGCGATGGTGCTGTCCTCGGTTTCGCCGGAACGGTGGCTCATCACGCTGGTATAGCCGGCCCGGTCGGCCATGCGCACGGCATCCAGCGTTTCGGTCAGCGTGCCGATCTGGTTCACCTTCACCAGCAGGCTGTTGGCGCAACCGCGCTCGATTCCTTCGGCCAGGCGCGCGGGGTTGGTGACGAACAGATCGTCGCCCACCAGCTGCATCGACCCGCCCAGCCGGTCGGTCAGCATCTGCCAGCCTTCCCAGTCGTCTTCGGCGCAGCCGTCCTCGATCGACAGGATCGGGTAGTCGGCGCACAGCCGTTCCAGGAAATCGACGTTCTGTTCGGCCGTCAGCTTCAGCCCTTCGCCGTGCATCTGGTAAAGCCCGTCGCGGAAATACTCGGTCGAGGCGCAGTCCAGCGCGAACATGAAGTCGTCGCCCGGCTTGTAGCCGGCAATCTCCACCGAACGCAGCACGAAATCCAGCGCCTCGCGCGCCGAGGCGAGGTTGGGCGCAAAGCCGCCCTCGTCGCCGACGTTGGTGTTGTGGCCGGCGCGCTTGAGCTCCTTCTTCAGCACGTGGAACACCTCGGCGCCCATCCGCACCGCGTCGCGGACATTGGCGGCCGACACCGGCATGATCATGAATTCCTGAATGTCGATCGGGTTGTCGGCGTGCTGGCCGCCGTTGATGATGTTCATCATCGGCACCGGCAACAGCCGCGCCCCCGTGCCGCCGACATAGCGGTAAAGCGGCTGGCCGCAGGCCATCGCCGCCGCCTTGGCCACCGCCAGCGACACGCCCAGAATGGCGTTGGCGCCGAGGCGCGACTTGTTTTCGGTGCCGTCCATCTCGATCAGGGCGCGGTCGATGGCGATCTGTTCGGTGGCGTCGAAGCCGACCAGCCCTTGCGCGATTTCGCCGTTCACCGCGGCCACCGCTTCCAGCACGCCCTTGCCCAGGTAACGCGCCTTGTCGCCGTCGCGGCGCTCCACCGCCTCGTGCGCGCCGGTCGAGGCGCCCGAAGGCACCGCCGCGCGGCCTTCCGAGCCGTCTTCCAGCGTGACATCCACCTCGATGGTGGGGTTGCCGCGGCTGTCGAGGATTTCGCGGGCATGAATGTCGATGATCGTGGACATGGGGGTCTCCGGGGGTTGGACCTTGGGCCTGCGCGACGCTTTAGCGGGCAATGGCCGGCATGGCCAGCGGCTTGCGGTGTCTTTCCGCGCTGCGGCGCCGCGCCGGGGCAGGAATGCAACGCGCGCCTTGCGCGCAGGCGCCGCGCGACGGGGCTTTCCGCGCCGGGCCCGCGTGCTAGCTGTGGCGCAAAGGGGAGATTGCCATGCCGCTTGTCGTGCTGTTTCTGGCCACCTCGGCCGTGTTCCTGGTGCTGGATGCCATCATGCTGACGCAGGTGATGGCGCCGCTGTTCGAACGCCACATCGGGCCGCTGATGGCCGACCCGTTCCGGCTGGGGCCGGCGGTGGTGTTCTACCTGGGTTATGTGTCCGGGCTGATCGCGCTGGTCACCGGCCCGGCGCTGCGCAGCGGCGGGCCGGTGCTCTTGCGGTCGGTGGTGCTGGGCCTGATGTGCTATGGCACGTTCGAGTTCACCTCCTGGGCGATCATCGCCGACTGGCACTGGTCGATGGCGGTGATCGACACGCTCTGGGGCGGGGTGCTGACCGGCGCCTCGGGCTGGGGCGGGGTGGCGATCGCGCGCCGGCTGGTGCGCGCCTGACGCCGGCCCGGGCCGCGCCGATTCCCTCTTGCCCGCCGCCCGCGTTGCGCGACAGTGACGCGGCAGGTGCAAGCGTGGAGTCGGGGCATGAGCGGTCTGTTGGCCTTGCTGGACGATGTGGCGGCGATCGCCAAGGTGGCGGCCGCCTCGGTCGATGACATTGCCGGGGCGGCGGCCAAGGCCGGCACCAAGGCCGCCGGCGTGGTGATCGACGATGCCGCGGTGACGCCCAAGTATGTGCACGGCTTCGACGCAGCGCGCGAGCTGCCGATCATCGGGCGCATCGCGCTGGGGTCGCTGCGCAACAAGCTGGTCATCCTGCTGCCGCTGGCGCTGCTGCTCGATTCCTTCGCGCCTTGGGCGATCACGCCGCTTCTGATGCTGGGCGGGGCCTATCTGTGCTTTGAAGGCGCCGAAAAGGTGCTGCACGCGCTGCTGCCGCAGGACAGCCACAGGGCCGACGCGGCGGCCGACCTGCAGGATCCCGCCCACCTGGAGGAAGAAAAGGTCGCCGGCGCGATCAAGACCGACTTCATCCTCTCGGCCGAGATCATGACCATCGCGATGGCCGCCTTGCCTGACGGCGGGCTGTGGCAAACGGCGGCGGCGCTGGCGGTGGTGGGGGCGGCGATCACCATGGCAGTCTATGGCGCGGTGGCGCTGATCGTGAAGATGGACGACGTCGGCCTGCATCTGGCGGTCACCGGCCGGCTGGCACCCACGCGCAGCCTGGGGCGCGGGCTGGTCAAGGGCATGCCGGTGCTGATGGCGGTGCTGTCGACGGTGGGGACGGCGGCGATGCTGTGGGTCGGAGGCTCGATCGTGGTGCACGGGCTGGAGGTGCTGGGCCAGCCCTGGCTTTCCCACACCATCCACACCCTCGCCGAGGCGGCGGCCCATGCCTGGCCCGTGGCCGAGGCGGCGGTGGCCTGGGCGGTGACGGCGGGCCTCGACGGGGTGTTCGGGCTCCTGCTGGGGCTGGCGCTGGTTCCGCTGGTCGCGGGCGTGATCGGCCCGGTGCTGGCGTGGGTCAGGCGCTGATCGGCCCTTGCAGCCGCCGGCCCGCGCGGCCAGACTGGCGCGCAGCGGCAAGGGGGCAGGCATGGTCTGGAAAGTGTTCGACGGTCACAACGATATCCTGCTGCGGCTGTTGCAGGCGCCCGAGCGGCGCGAGGCGATCTGGCTGACGGGCGAAGGCAAGGGGCACCTGGACCTGCCGCGCATGCAGGCCAGCGGTTTCGCGGCCGGGTTCTTTGCGATCTACATCCCCTCGCCCGTCGCGCATGACGCGCCCGATTACATGGCGCTGATGGACAGCCCGCCTTACGCGCTGCCCTTGCCCGAGCTGATCGGCGCCGAGGAGGCGCAGCCGGTGGCGCACGCGATGGCGGCGCATCTGTTGTGGATGGAGCGGTCCAGCCAGGGCGCCTTCAAGGTGTGCCGCACGCTGGCCGAGGTGAAGGCCTGCCTCGATACCGGGGTCATCGCCGGCATCCTGCACATGGAAGGCGCCGAGGCGATCGACGAGGGGCTGGAGGCGTTGCAGGCCTTTCACGCGCTGGGGCTGCGCAGCCTGGGCCCCGTATGGTCGCGGCCGACGATCTTCGGGCATGGGGTGCCGTTCTGCTTTCCGGGCACGCCCGACACCGGGCCGGGGTTGACCGAGGCAGGCAAGCGGCTGGTGCGGGAATGCAACCGGCTGGGCATCATGATCGACCTGAGCCACCTGAACGAGGCGGGTTTCGACGATGTGGCGGCGTTGTCGGATGCGCCGCTGGTGGCCACCCATTCCAACGCCTGGGCGATCACCCCGTCGAGCCGCAACCTGACCGACCGGCAGCTGAGCGTCATCCGCGACAGCCGGGGCATGGTGGGGCTGAACTTTGCCACCGTCTTCCTGCGCGAGGACGGGCGCCAATCGCCCGACATGGGCTGGGATCCGATCCTGCGCCACCTCGATCACCTGCTGGAGCGGCTGGGCGAAGATCATGTCGGCTTCGGGTCCGACTTCGACGGGGCCACGCTGCCCGAGGGGATCGGCGACGTGACCGGCCTGCCCAACCTGACGGCGGCGATGGAGGCGCACGGCTATGGCGGCGCGCTGATGAAAAAGCTGACCTGCGACAACTGGGTGGGCCTGCTGGAACGCACCTGGAAGTGACCGTCCCTGCGAGGGACAGGGGGCAGGCCCAACCTTTTCAAGGGCTTGCGCCGGCGTTTTAACGAATCGTCAACGATTGCCCCCGCCCGCGCCCTCCTGCGCCGCACCGTTGCGCGCCGGACCGTTGCGCGCCGGACCGTTGCGCGCCGGACCGTTGCACCAGGCGACGTAGGATTTCGGAAAGCCCGCAAAGCGTTCGGTCCAGAGCGTCGCCTCGGGGAACATCCGCTGCAGCTCCGCGCGCAGGATCACCGTGGTGCCTTCGATCATCTCGGTCCATTCGGGCAGCTTGCGGCGCCAGCGCGCGATGGTGCTGCGTTGCAGCGGCGCGGGCCAGAACCACCAGAACGGCATGTGGTTGTGCGCCTCGATCGGGAACCAGATCGAGGGGGTCTGCACCCAGTAGCGCGGCGCGGCGCGGCGCACCTCGCGGGCGAAGGCCTCTTGCTTTGCCACCGGGCCCACGTGTTCGATCACGCTGTTGGAAAAGGCGATGTCGAAGCTGCGGTCGGCGACAAAGGGCATGGCGCAGGCATCGCCTTCGATCAGGGTCATGTCATGGATCGAGGGGCCGGCGTCCTGCATGCCCGAGCCGGGCAGGTTCACGATGGTCAGCCGCAAGGGCAGCGGGCAATCGCGCCAGAAGGCGGCGGTGCCGCCAAGGTCCAGCACCCGTTCGCCGCCTTGCAGGTTCATGGTGCGCAGGAACAGGTCCATGCGCTGCTGCCGATGCCGGCGGGAAAACGGCGCCTTGGCCCGAAGGGCGGTGTGGAAAAGGGCATAACGCAAATCCATCGACGACCCTGCGGCTGGGCGCGCCGTGGCGGGATGCGGGGCGGCGCCGCGCAAGTCTGGCCCGGGTCTGGCCCGCGATCAAGCAAAAGCGAACCGGCCCGGCAAGCCGCCGGGCCGGTTGCGGTTTTCCGGCCACCCCGGGCGGGCGGGCCGGCCTAGAGCAGCGCCTTGGCCCGGGCCACCACGGCGTCGGCGGTGATGCCGAATTCGGCATAGAGCCGTTCGGCCGGGGCCGAGGCGCCGAAGCCCTGCATGCCGATGAAGGCGGCCTTCGATTCGCGCCCGCGTTCGCCCAGAAGCCAGCGGTCCCAGCCGCCGGCGCGCACCGCGGCCTCGATGCCGATGCGGACGGGGCCGGCGGGCAGGACGCGGCGGCGGTAGGATTCGGGCTGGGCGGCGAACAGTTCCATCGAGGGCATCGACACCACGCGGGTGGCGATGCCGGCCGATTCCAGCGTGGCGCGGGCGGCAACGGCGATTTCCACCTCGGACCCGGTGGCGATCAGGATGACCTGCGGCTTGCCCGAGGCTTCGGCCAGCACATAGGCGCCTTGCGCGGTGAGGTTCCTTGCGCTGAAGGCGGTGCGCAGCGTGGGCAGGTTCTGGCGCGACAGCGCCAGCACCGAAGGTCGGTTCGACTGGGTCAGCGCCAGTTCCCAGGCTTCCAGCGTTTCCACCGCATCGGCAGGGCGGAACACCAGCGTGTTGGGCGTGGCGCGGCAGATCGCCAGATGTTCGACCGGCTGGTGGGTGGGGCCGTCTTCGCCGAGGCCGATGGAATCGTGCGTCATCACATAGGCCACCGGCAGGCCCATCAGCGCCGAAAGCCGCATGGCACCGCGGGCATAGTCGGTAAAGCACAGGAAGGTGCCGCCATAGGCGCGGATGCCGCCGTGCAGCGCCATGCCGTTCATCGCCGCCGCCATGCCATGTTCGCGGATCCCGTAGTGGATGTAGCGCCCCTTGCGGTTGTCGGGGGCAAAGACCGACAGATCGGCGGTTTTCGTCAGGTTCGACCCCGACAGGTCGGCCGAGCCGCCCAGGGTTTCGGGCAGCACCGGGTTGAGGGCGGCGAGGGCCATTTCGCTGGCCTTGCGGGTGGCGACCTTGGGCGCCTTTTCGGCCAGATCCTTTTTCAGCGCGCGCACGGCGCCGGCCAGTTTCCGCGGCGCCGTGCCGGACAGGGTGCGTTCGAATTCGGCCCGGCGGGCGGCGGGCAAGGCGGCGATGCGGGCCTCCCACGCGGCGCGGTCGGCGGCACCGCGCAGGCCGATCGCCTCCCACGCGGCCTTGATGTCGGCCGGGATCGTGAAGGGGGCGTGCGGCCAGCCGTAGATGTCGCGCACCGCGGCGATTTCGGCATCGCCCAGCGGCGAGCCGTGTGCGGCGGCGCTATCCTGCTTTTTCGGGCTGCCGAAGCCGATGTGGGTCTTGCAATCGACCAGCACGGGGCGGTTCGAGGCCTTGGCCTCGGTCAAGGCGCGGTCGATGTCGTCGGGGTCGTGGCCGTCGCAGGACAGAACCTTCCAGCCGGCGGCGGCAAAGCGCTTGCGCTGGTCGGTGATGTCGGACAGCGAGATGCGCCCGTCGATGGAGATGTCGTTGTTGTCCCACAGCACGATCAGGTTCCTGAGCCGCTGCATGCCGGCCAGGCCGATCGCCTCGTGGCTGATGCCTTCCATCAGGCAGCCGTCGCCGGCGATGACCCAGGTGCGGTGATCGACGACCCTGGAGCCGAAGCGGGCGCGCAGCGATTCCTCGGCGATGGCAAAGCCGACGGCATTGGCGATGCCCTGGCCCAGCGGGCCGGTGGTGGTTTCTACGCCGGCGGCATGGCCGTATTCCGGGTGGCCGGCGGTGATGGCGCCCCACTGGCGGAAGTTGCGGATCTGGTCCAGCGTCATGTCGGCGTAGCCGGTCAGGTGCAGCAGCGCGTACAGCAGCATCGAGCCGTGGCCCGCCGACAGGATGAAGCGGTCGCGGTCGGGCCAGTGCGGGGCGGTGGCATCGAACTTGAGGTGGCGCGAGAACAGCACGGTGGCGACATCGGCCATGCCCATCGGCATGCCGGGGTGGCCCGAGTTGGCGGCCTGCACGGCATCCATCGCCAGCACGCGGATGGCGGTTGCGCGGGACCAGTGGTCGGGGTGGCGGTCGCGCAGGGTGGCGATGTCCATGAGGGTCTCCTGTCCGGGGCCTGGGGCTTTGGGCCGTGATAGCAGCGTGGCGCGCGGTTGCAAGCGCGCTGGCGCGGGCGGGGTCTTGCGGCGGGCGGCCGGGGCGGGCATCATGGCGCGCAAGGGCCCGGGCCGGGGCGCGGGCAAGGCTTTCGGCACCGGACACGGGCAGGCAGAACCGGCAGGGCAGCGCATGAGCCAGATCGACGAACACGAACGGCGGCTTGCCGCGGCGCTGGCGCGCATCGGTGCGGCGGCCGAACGCCTGGCCGAGGCGCCGCCCGACGGTGCGGGTGCCGAAGCCCCCGACAGCGCCGCCGAGGTGGAGGCCGCGCGGCTGGCCCGGCTGCTGGAGGAGGCGCGCGCCGAAACCGCCGAGGTGCAGCGCCGGATGGACACCGCGCGCGACCGGCAGGCCGCCACCGTGGCCACGCTGGAGGCGCGCATCGCCGCGCTGACGCAGCAGATCGATTCGCAAGGCATCGAGGTGCAGCGACTGCGCATGGTGAACGTGCAGCTGCGCGAGGCGCTGCGCAGTTTGCGCGAATCGCTGGCCGCCGGCGTGGCGGAGCCCGCGCAGATCAACCGCGCCTTGCAGGCCGAGGTCGAGGCGCTGCGCACCGCCCGCGCGATCGAGGTGGCCGAGCTCGACACGCTGCTGGCGGCGCTGGAGCCGCATGTGGCCGCGGCCGAAACGGCCACCGCGGCGGCCACCGACTCCGCCCCCGCCCCCGCCGATGCCGATGCCGCCCCCGCCGATGCCGCCCCCGCCCCGGAGGAACCCGATGCCCGAACTTGACATCACCATCGGCGGGCGCAGCTTTCAGGTGGCCTGCCAGCCGGGCGAGGAAGGGTTCCTGCGCGCCGCCGCCGCCTTGCTGGATGCCGAGGCGCGGCCCCTGATGGCGCAGGCCGGCCGGATGCCCGAAGCGCGGATGCTGCTGATGGCGGGGTTGATGCTGGCCGACCGCTTGGCGGGGCTGGAAGACCAGTTGCGCGGCGCCGAAGCGCGCCTGCGCGAGATCGAGGGCCGCCCGCGCCCCGCCCCCGAGCCGGTCGAGGTGCGCGTGGAGGTGCCGGTGGAGCGGGTGGTGGAACGCCTGGTCGAGGTGCCGGTGGAAATTGCCGTGCTGCCCCCCGGCCTTGCCGACCGCATCGGCCGGCTGGCGGACGAGGCCGAGGCCCTGGCCGAGGCGCTGGAGGCGCAAGCCGGCGCCCTCGCCGACGCCCGCGCCGGCTGAGGGCCGGGGCGGCACCAGCGGCGATGCGCGCTCGGGTCGGCCGAGACGCTGGGAATGAAGCGGCGCCAGCGGCGGGGCGCGTGGCAGGCCGAGGCGCGCGGGCTGGGGCGGCGCCATCGCCGATCCTTGCAGCCGGCCGAGGCCGGAGGGCCGGGGCGGCGCCGCGGTCAGCGGTTGGCCAGGCTGTCGGGCAGCTGGATGCGGGCGACCTGTTCGGCGATGGGGTCCACCGACAGCGGGTGCAGCGCGGCATCGTGCGAAGCGGGGTCGCCGATGGGTTGCCAGCGCCCGCCCTTGTAGATTTCCAGCGCGGAGAACTGCGCCTTGTAGCCCATCTTGCGGCTGCCGGGCACCCAGTAGCCAAGATAGACGTAAGGCAGGCCGGCCTCGCGCGCGATGGCGATATGGTCGAGGATGACCCAGGTGCCGAGGCTGAGGTGGGTGCGGTCGGGATCGTAGAAGGAATAGACCATGCTCAGCCCGTCATCGAGGATGTCGGTCAGGCACACGGCCGTCAGCGGGCGCCCGCGTTCGCCGGGTTCGGGCGGGCGGGAATATTCGACCACGCGGGTGCGGACCGGGGTTTCCTCGATCATCGCCGCAAACTCGAACACGTCCATGTCGGCCATGCCGCCATCGGCATGGCGGCTGTCGAGATAGCGGCGGAACAGGGCATACTGGTCTTCGGTGGCCCAGGGCGAGGTGGCGTTGCGCCGCAAGGCGGCGTTGCGCTTCAGCGTGCGGCGCTGGGTGCGGCTGGGCTGGAAATCGGCCACGCGGATGCGCGCCGACAGGCAGGCCGAACATTCGGCGCAGGACGGGCGGTAAAGCACGTTCTGGCTGCGGCGGAACCCCTGTTTGGACAGCGCGTCGTTCAGCCGGTCGGCCTGGTCGCCCTGAAGCGCCGTGAACAGCTTGCGTTCCATCCGCCCGTCGAGATACGGGCAGGGTTGCGGAGCCGTCACATAGAACTGCGGCGCGATGGGAAGCGTGTGGCGCATGAACGACCGAAGGGTTGCAAGTGCGCAGGCTAGCAACCTTGCGGCGCGGCGCCAAGGGGGATTTGCGGGCATGGGCCCTGGCGTTTCGTCGCGCCCGCGCCAGGCTGCACCCCGGGGCAGAGGCGCGCGGCGGGGCGGCGTGCCGCCGCCAGCGCGCCGCGCGCCCGCGCTAGAAGGCCTCGGCGGGCCGGTTGATGGCGGCCGAGCCCAGCACCACGTCGGTCAGCGACTGGCGCCGCGCGCCGGTAAGCATCAGCACCACCGAAACCACCTGCGGCAGCACGAAGGACATCGACAGCGTGTAGCCCAGCGTGTGCAGCCCGGCCATGCCCAGATCGAACCGGCGGCCGGTGCGGTCGCGGAACTCGATCCCCATCAGGCGATGGCCCCAGGTCGCCGAGCGGTTGGCCAGCGTGACGGTGCGGTAGGAAAAATCGACCACCAGCCAGATCAGCGGCAGGAAGAACAGGCCCATGAAGGCGGTCAGCAGCACCGCGAGCGCGGTCAGTCCGCCGACGATGACGAGATCGACGAGCCAGGCGACGAGGCGCTTGGAGGCGATGCCGCTGTAGAAGCCGGGGGCAAGGTCGGGGTCGGGCAGGCCGGGCGAGGTGGGGGCGTAGCTCATGGCGGGCATCCGTCGGGCAAGGGCCCCGGCCCGCAGCGGCGGCGGCCCGGGGCGAAGGGGCGGAAGGCGGGGGTCAGTAGGCGCCCGAGCCTTCGGGCGTGCCGGCCGGGGGCGTGGTGCGGGCGGCGCGGGCGCGGTCTTCCATGAAGGCGTCGAACTCCTGCTTGTCCTTGGCTTCGCGCAGGCGCTGGAGGAAGGCCTCGAAGGCCTCCTGTTCCTCTTCCAGCCGGCGCAGGGTGTCGGCCTTGTAGGCGTCGAAGGCCGAGTTGCCCGAGGGGCGCATCGCGGCCATGCCGTGACGGGCCATGCGGCCGCAGCCGTGGGTGTGGCGGTGCATCTTGAACATGTCCTTGCTCCAGCGGTTGGTGTAGGTGATCCAGGCGACGAGGGCGAGGCCGAGCGGCCAGAAGAACACGAAGGCCAGAACCGTGGCGGCGATCCAGGCGCCGCGGCCGCGGGCATCCATCCAGTCTTGGGCGCGACCGAGCCACGAGCGGCGCGGGGCGGGCAGGGTGTAGTCGGTCATGCGGGTATCCCTTGTCGGTTGGGCGGTGATGTGAATGGCTTTCACATGCCCAAGATCGGAAAGGGCGGGGCGGGTTTCAAGAGGGCATGTTAAAGATTTTCACATGCCGGGTCCGCCGGGGCGCGCAGGGGTCCGCCGGGGCGCGCAGGGGCGTCAGGCGGCGAAGGGCGCGCGGATGGCGCCGGTCAGCCGTGCCAGCGTGTCGGGCGCGATGGCAAAGACGTGGCGCGGGGTGCCGGCCGCGGCCCAGAGCACGGCGAAATCGAAAAGCCGCGGGTCGATCCAGACCGGCAGCGGCGCGAGGTGGCCGACGGGGGCGACCCCGCCGATGGCAAAGCCGGTTTCGGCACGGATCAGCGCGGCATCGGCCTTGCCCAGCGGTTCGCCGGCCAGGGCGCTGGCGCGGGCGGGATCCACTTGGTTGCCGCCGGCGGTGAGGAACAGCTTGACGTGCCCGCTGGTTTCGCCGCGGAACACGATCGACTTGGCGATCTGGTCCAGCGCGCAGCCGACGGCGGCGGCGGCCTCGGCGGCGGTGCGGGTGCTGGAGGGCATTTCGCGGATGTCGGGGTCGAGCCCGGCGGCGACGAGGGCGGCGGTGACGCGGGCAAGGCTGCTCATGCGGGGGGCGGGCTCCGGGCGCGAGGGGACGGGGCGAGAGGTAGCGGGCCGGTCCGCAGGGCGCAAGCCGTTGACGCGGGCGCTGCAGCGTGCAGGATGCCGGCATGACGCTTGCCGCCCGCCTGACCCGCCAGCCGATCCCGTTCGACCGCGACGCGGGGGCCGATGCGGCGCGCGCCTTTGCCGACCTGGGCCCAGAGCTCGCCGGGCTGATCGGCGGTGCGGCCGGGTGCAGCCCCTATCTGAAGGGCCTGATGGGGCGCGAGGCGGAATGGCTGCGCACAGCCCTGGCGGCCGAGCCCGAAACAGTGGTGCCGGGGGTGCTGTGCCCCCTGGCCGAGGTGGCGCCGGGCGATCTGGCCGATGCCTTGCGCCGCGCCAAGCGGCGGGTGGCGCTGTTTGCCGCGCTGGCCGACCTGGGCGGGGCCTGGCCGCTGGAGGCGGTGACCGGCGCCTTGACCGCGCTGTCGGACCGGGCGGTGGATCTGGGCCTGCAGGCGCTGGTGGCCGAGGAGATCCGCCGCGGCAAGGTGCCGGGCGCGGTGCCCGAGGATGCCGCCACCGCGGCCGGCATGGTGGTGCTGGCGATGGGCAAGACCGGCGCGGGCGAGCTGAACTATTCCTCGGACATCGACCTGATCTGCCTGTTCGACGAAACCCGCTATCCCGGGCAGGAACACGAGGCGCGCGCCGCCTTCATCCGCGTCACGCGCAAGCTGACGGCGCTGTTGTCGGACATCACCGGCGAAGGCTATGTCTTTCGCACCGACCTGCGGCTGCGCCCCGATGCCAGCGTCACGCCGGTGTGCATTTCGATGGCGGCGGCGGAACAGTATTACGAATCGGTCGGCCGCACCTGGGAACGCGCGGCCTATATCAAGGCGCGCCCCTGCGGCGGCGACCTGGCGGCAGGGGCGCGGTTCCTGAAAACGCTGACCCCCTTCGTCTGGCGCCGGCACCTGGATTACGCCGCCATCCAGGACGCCCACGACATGCGGCTGCGCATCCGCGACCACAAGGGCCTGGCAGGGCCGGTGGTGGTCGAGGATCACGACATGAAGCTGGGCATCGGCGGCATCCGGGAGATCGAGTTCTTCACCCAGACCCGGCAGCTGATCGCCGGCGGGCGCGACCCGTCGTTGCGCGACCGCACCACGGTGGGGGGGCTGGCGGCGCTGGCGGCCAAGGGCTGGGTGCCGGCCGAGGTGGCGGCCGAGCTGACCGCGCTTTACCGCGCGCACCGCGAGATCGAGCACCGCCTGCAAATGGTGCAGGATGCCCAGACCCACCGCATGCCCGCCAGCGCCGAAGGCATCGCGCGCATCGCCAGCTTTTGCGGCGAGGCCGACCCGGCGCGGTTCCGGCGCGAGCTGCTGGCCCGGCTGATGCGCGTGGCCGAGCTGACCGAAAGCTTCTTTGCCCCCGGCAAGGCCGAGGAAGGCCCCGAGCTGACCCCGCGCATGGCCGAAACGGTCGAAGGCTGGCGCAGCTATCCGGCGCTGCGCTCGACCCGGGCGGTGGAAATCTGGAAACGCCTGCGCCCGCAGATTCTGACCCGGATGATGCGCGCGGCCAACCCCGAGGAGGCGCTGGCCGCCTTCGACGGCTTTCTGGCCGGCCTGCCCGCCGGGGTGCAGGTGTTTTCGCTGTTCGAGGCCAACCCCACGCTGATCGACCTGATCGTCGATATCGCCGCCACCGCGCCGGAACTGGCGCGCCACCTGAGCCGCAATTCGGCCGTGCTGGACGCGGTGATCGGCGGCAGCTTCTTTGCACCCTGGCCGGGGGTGGCGGGGCTGGCGCAGGGGCTGGCGGCACAGATGGCGGGAGCGGCCGATTACGAAAAGCGCCTGGACCTGGCGCGGGTCTGGATGAAGGAATGGCATTTCCGCATCGGCGTGCACCACTTGCGCGGGCTGATCGACGCCTTCGAGGCCGGCAAGCAATATGCCGACCTGGCCGAGGCGGTGCTGGCCGCCGTCTGGCCGGTGGTGGTGGAGGAATTCGGCCGCAAGCACGGGCCCTTGCCGGGGGCGGGCGCGGTGGTGGTGGGCATGGGCAGCCTGGGCGCCGGGCGGCTGAACGCAGGGTCGGACCTCGACCTGATCGTGATCTACGACCCGGCGGGGGTGGACCAGTCGGCCGGGCCGCGGCCGCTGGCGACGCGGGCCTATTACGCCCGGCTGACGCAGGCGCTGGTCACCGCGCTGTCGGCGCCGATGCCGGCCGGGCGGCTTTACGAGGTGGACATGCGCCTGCGGCCTTCGGGGCGGCAAGGGCCGGTGGCCACCGCGCTGGCCGCGTTCCGCGACTATCAGGAAACCGAAGCCTGGACCTGGGAACATCTGGCGCTGACCCGCGCGCGCCCGCTGGCCGGCAACCCCGCGCTGGCCGAGGCGGTCGAGGCAGTCCGGCGCGCGGTGCTGGCAGCCAAGGGCAAGGGCGCGCAGGTGCGCCCCGACGTGGCCGACATGCGCGCCCGCCTGCTGGCGCACAAGCCCGGCGGCGGGTGGGAGGCCAAGGCCGGCCCCGGCCGGCTGCTGGACATCGAGCTGATGGCCCAGACCTGCGCCCTGATCGCCGGCGACCCGGCGCGCCGCACCGAGGCGCAGCTGCGCGCGGGCTTGCGCGCCGGCGTGATCGGCAAGGCCGAGGAGGCCGCCCTGGCCGCTGCCTTGCGCCTGTTGTGGCAGGTGCAGGCGGCGGGGCGGCTGTTGTCGCTGGCCGTGCCCGACCCGTCGCGCATGGGGCTGGGCGGGCGGGCCTTCGTCCTGCGGGAAACGGGCGCCGACAGCGCCGAGGCGCTGGCCGCGCGGCTGGAAACCCTTGCCGCCGAGGCCGATCGGATCATCTCTGCTGCACTTGCCGGATAACCACATGGGACGCCGCCTGATGGACCTGACCGATGCCGACCCCAAGGGGCTGATCCGCGAAGCCTACAACATCGCTGGCATCGGCGATGCCGAGTGCCGGTCGATCCTGATCGACTGGGCGCTGTCGCTGCGCGCCGGGGTGGACCAGACCGAGGCGCTGCGCGTGCTGCTGGTGCGCCATGCCGAAGGCCGGCCCGACCACCCGATGAGCCGGCTGCTGACCGCGGCGCTGGCCCCGGGGGCTGCCCCCCGCCGCCGCGGCGGGCGTGCGGCCCGGGTGGGGCCGGCGCCTTAGGGCGCCTGGGCGGGGATCCCGGGTGGGGCCGGCGCCGTGCCGCCTTGCGGGCGCTGCGGCGCGGCAGCGCGCCGAGCGCGAGCGCAAGCCAGGTCAGGGGTGCGGACATTCCGCTTGACCCTCGCCTCGATCCCGTCGAGCCGGGGGCGCAGATCCTGCACGACCTTGAGGGCTTCGGTCAGGGCGGCGAAATCCGCCGGCAGGGCGCCGAGCTCGCGCCCGGCTGCCGATGGAGCGCAAGACGCTGGCGGCCGAAGCCCTGCAGGGCCCGAAGCGATAAGGCGCAGGCCCCGGGCCCGCGACAGGGGCCCGCGACGGGGGAAACCGGCACCCGGCAGAACCGCCCGAGGGGCCAGCGGCATCCTAGCCGGTGACCAGCCCGTCGCCCACCACGACCTGGCGCCGGCAAAAGCCCGCGATCTTGTCGTCATGCGTCGAGATCAGGAAGGTCGTGCCCTCGTCGCGGTTGATTTCGGCGACCAGCGCCATGACCTGCATCGCCGAAACACGGTCGAGATTGCCCGTGGGTTCGTCGGCCAGCACCAGTTCGGGCCGGTTCATCAGCGCGCGCGCCACGGCCACGCGCTGTTTCTGGCCGCCCGAAAGCTTGGCGGTGGGAAAGTCGATCCGGTCGGCCAGCCCCATGCGGGCCAGCAGGTCGCGCCCGCGGGCCCGCGCGGCGGCCGTCTCGCGCCCGGCGCGCACGGCGCTTGGAAAGATCACGTTTTCCAGCGCCGTGAAGTCGGGCAGCAGGTTGTGGAACTGGAACACGAAGCCGATGTGCCGGTTGCGGAAGTCCGTCAGCGCCCGGTCGTCGGCCGCGACCAGATCGACCCCAAGCATCCGGTGGCTGCCCGACGTGGGCTTCATCAGCGTGCCGAGAATCGTCAGGAGCGTGCTCTTGCCCGAGCCGGAAGGCCCCAGCAGCGCGGTCAGCTCGCCGGCTTGCAGCGTCAGCGAAAGGCCGCGCAGCACCCGCGTCTCGGCCTCGTCCGAGCCGAAGGTCTTGACCAGCCCTGCCACCTCGACCAGCGCGCTCATTGCCCGATCGCCGAAACCGGATCGACCCGCGCCGCCGCCCGCGCCGGCAGGATCGAGGCCAGAACCGCGCCGAGGACGGTCAGCGCGATGGCCAGCCCGTAGGAGCCTTGCGTGATGTCCATCGGCAGGGTGCCGGGCCGGAACGCATCGCGCGGGGGAAAGGGCAGCAGCGCCAGATAGCCCAGGGCCGCCCCCGTCACCCCGCCGAACAGCCCGACCAGCGCCCCCTGGGTCACGAACACGAAGACCACGAAGCCGCGCCCGGCGCCCATCGCGCGCATGATCCCGATTTCCGGCCGGCGCCGGTAGGTGGACAAGAGCAGCGCCGAGGCCACCCCGATCACGATGGTGATGAGGGCGAAGGACTTGAGGAAATACCCGGTCTGGGCCTGCGCATCCAGCGCCTCCATCAGCTGTTCGGCGCCTTCGGTCCAGGACACGGCATCGAGTCCCGTCAGCGCCCGGATGCGCAGCGCCGTGGCATCGGCCGCGTTCAGGTCGCTCAGCTTGATCTCGATGCGGGTCACGCCCTGGGGCAGGGCAAACAGCGTGCGCGCGGTGGACAGGCCGACATGGACGCTGCTGCGGTCGATCATGCCGTTGCCGGTCTTGTAGATGCCGCTCAGGGTCAGCACCATCGACACGCCTTGCGAGGATTGCACCCGCAGCGTCTGGCCGAGCCGCAGCGACAGGTCGTCGGCCAGCGTCTGGCCCAGCACGATCAGCCCCGACCCCAGCCGGGCCGACCCCTGGACCATGTAGCGTTCGAGGTTCAGGATGGCGGATTCGCGCCCGGGTTCGACCCCGGTCACGCTGACCTGCACCGACTGCGCCCCGCGGGCCAGGAACCCCGCGCCGGTGATCTGCGGCGAAACCGCAACGACGCCGGGCACCGTTTCGATCAGCGGAACCCAGGTGGCGGCGTCGGCCAGCGTGGCGGTGCGGGTGCGCGCCCGTTCGGCGACGGCCAGCACATGCCCGTCCGGCGCAATCAGGATCGGCGGATCGGCGTCTTCGGCCTTGATGGTGACATGGCTGATGTCGCCCACCGTGCGCGCCGTGATGAAATCCGCCAGCCCGCCGATCAGCGCCGACATGAAGATGAAGATGAACACGCCTGCCGCGACGCCCAGCACCAGCAGCGCGGTCTGCGCCTTGCTGGCGGTCAGGTAGCGCAGGGCGATCTTGAGGCCGTAGAGCATCAGGGCTGCTCCACCCGCACGGGCTGCCCGTCGGCGATGCCGGTCGCGTCGCGGATCACCACGTCGCCGGGGACGAGCCCTTCGGTCACGATCAGGCGGGGCGCCGGCCAGTCGATCACGGACACCGGGCGCAACCGGGCCACCCCGTCGGTTACCACCAGCACGCCGGGCCGGCCATCCTCGGTGCGCAGGGCGGCGCGGGGAACGGTCAGCGCGGCATCGCGCCGCTCGATGACGATGTTGACCGCGACCGTCAGCCCGACCGGGGCGGTTACCGGCGCGTCGAAGGCCAGCTTGACCGCAAGGCCGCCCGTCGCCGCATCCACCCGTTGCGAGACAAGGCGCACGCGGCCGGCGCGGGTGGCCGTTTCGCCGACAAGTTGCAGGACGGCGGGCATGTCCTCGCGGATCTGCGTGGCATAGGCCTCGTCCACGTCCGTTTCGACGACCAGCCGGCCCAGATCGGCCAGCGTCATCAGCAGGGTCGAGGGGTCCACGCTCTGGCCCGGTGCGGCGTTCAGCGACAGCACCGTGCCGGCCATCGGCGCACGGACCGTGAAGTTCGCAAGCTGGATCTGCGCCTGATCGACCAGCGCGGTCATGCGTGCCACCTCCTGCGCGGCCGTGCGCGCGGCCGCTTCGGCGGTTTCGAGCGTGGTGCGCGCGACGTTGGGCCCGAGCGCGCGGCTGCGTTCCAGCGTGGCCTGCGCCTGGGCCTGGGCCACCAGCGCGGCATCCAGACCTGCAACCGCCTGGCGCAAGGCGGCCTGCGGGGCGCTGGCGTCGATCTGCACCAGCTCGTCGCCGGGGCGCACCGTGTCGCCTTCGGCGACCTGCACCCGGGCGATCCGGCCGCTGACAAGCGGCCGCACCCCGACCGAATGTTCCGCCGCGATCCGGCCGTTGACGGCCAGAACCCGCGTGGCCGGCGCAAGGGCCGCGGTCTCGACCGCCACGGGAACAGCGCGCGGCGCCCAGGGCTGCAGGATCAGGGCAAGGCCGGCGGCCGCGCCGAACAGACCCGCGCCGGCCCACAGCCACAGGCGGCGCGCGGGCCCCCGGCGGCCGGGCGACGCCGGCCTTGGTGCGGCAACCACGGAGGGCAGGGTGGTCTTGTCCGGTTGTGCCCCGGATTGCGCGGGCATGGCCTGGGGCGAGGAATGTTCGGGCATGATCGACAAGCGTTCGTCCTGTGGCCGTTCCCGGCGAAAACCGGTCAGGATGGGCATTGACCCATCGCCAAGCTATCGCTTTTCCTGGCGAAGGCCACAGGAAATGCCTTGATGCAGATCACATCGATCCCGTTCCGGTTGCAAGGGCCCGGCGCCGGCATGCCCCGGTGCGGCGGGGTGGGCCTGGGCGCGCCCCGGCGGCGCCCCGGTGTGGCGCGCGCCGCGACAGGTCCGGGCGCCGGAGGGCGGAGGCCGGGGGCCCGGCCGGCCGGGGTGGCGGGGGCGGTCCGGTGACGGCGGCGCTGCGCCTTGGCCTTGTCTACTTCGCCGCGGTCTTTGCGGTGGGCTTCGTGTTGGGCACGGTCCGCACGCTGGTCCTGATCCCGCGGATTGGCGAGCTTGGCGCGGTGCTGGTGGAACTGCCGGTGATCCTGACCGCGGCCTGGGCGATCTGCGGGCGGCTGCTGCGGGGGCGGCGCCTGGGCGCGGCACAGGCGGTGGCGATGGGGGCCGTGGCCTTCGGGCTCCTGATGCTGGCCGAGGCGGGGCTCTCGGTCGGGCTCTCCGGGCGGACGCTGGCCGGGCACCTGGCACTTTATGCATAGCCCGCGCATCTGCTGGGCCTGGCCGGCCAGATCGCCTTTGCCGCCTTCCCGCTGCTGCGGCGCTGAGCTCAGCCGGCCAGCGCGGCGGGCAGATGCGCGGCGAGGTGGTCGAACACCAGCCGCACCCGGGCGCTGGCCCGCAGATCCTCGTGCATCGCCAGCCAGCATTCCAGCCGAAAGGCGAAATGCCCGGCCAGCACCGGCCGCAGGTCGGGGCAGGCGCGCGCCACCCCCGCCTGCGCCGCGCCGATGCCGAGGCCTGCGCGCAAGGCGTTCAGCTGCGCCGCCTCGCGGTCGCAGCGCAGGCGCAGCATCCGCCGGTCCAGCCCCGCCGCCGCCATCGCCGCCAGTGTGCCCGCGTCGCGGTCCGGCCCGATCAGGATGTGCCCGGCCAGGTCCGCAGGCGTCTGCGGCACGCCTTGCGCGGCCAGATAGCGCGCATGGGCATAAAGCCCGATCCGCACCTCGGCGACCTTGCGCGCCACAAGCCCGGTCTGCACCGGGCGCAGCATGCGCACCGCCAGGTCGGCCTCGCGCCGCAAGAGATCCTCGTTGCGGTTCGACAGGACCAGTTCCACCTCCAGCCCCGGATGCGCGGCCATGAGCGGCGCCAGCACGCCGGGCAGCACCTCGGCGCCCACCACCTCGCTTGCGCTCAGGCGCACCACGCCCCGCCCGGCGTCGAGCGGGGCCGAGGCCGTGCGTTCCAGCGCCGCCGCCGCCGCCGCCATCGCCCGCGCCTCGGGCAAGAGATCGCGGCCAAGGTCGGTCAGCGCCATCCCCTGCGGCGCGCGCAAGAACAGCGCGGCGCCGACCGCCTGTTCCAGAAGGTCGATGTGCCGGCCCAGGGTCGGCTGCGTCAGCCGCAGCGCGCGGGCGGCGCCCGACAGGCTGCCTTCTTCGGCCACGGCGATGAAACTGCGCCAGTGCTCCCACTGGATCGGCCCGGTGCTCATGCATTTCTCTATAACCAATGCAGAGCTTTACGCAATTCCCGAATGGGCGGGCCAGGCGTATTCCGGCGCCACACCCCCACCAGAGGAAACCCGCCATGCCCCCCATCCTTGCCACCGCCGCCGCCGCCGTCGCGCTTGCCTTGGGCGCCGCTGTCGCCCTTGCCCCGCGCGACGGGTTCGAAACCCAGGTCTTCATCGACGCCCCGCCCGAAACCGTCTGGGCGCTGCTGACCGACCCGGCCGAGCATCAGGCCTGGAGCCCGAACATGCACCGCGTCGCGGGCCGCTTTGCCCAAGGCGAGCGGGTCAGCCTGACGATGGGCACGCCGTCGGGCGGCGAAATCACCTTTCGCCCCGAGGTGCTGGTGGCCGACCAGGGCCGCGAGCTGCGCTGGCTGGGCCGGCTCTACCTGCCGCGGCTGTTCGATGGCGAACACTACTTCCTGCTGGCGGCCGAAAACGGCGGCACGCGCCTGATCCAGGGCGAAGGCTTTCGCGGCGTGCTGCTGTGGGTGATGGACGTGCAGCCCTTCCGTGCCGAGTTCGAACGCGCCAACGCAGGCCTCAAGGCCCGCGCCGAGACCTTGGCACAGGAGGCGCGGCGCAGCGCCAGCTGAGGCCGCGGGCGCCGCCGCAGCGCCGCCGAAACACCGGCCTTCGCCGCGCCCTTGCCTGCGGCTGGCCCCGACGCAGGCCTTCGCCCTAGTCCATTGGTCGCACGCGCCGCGCCGGCGCTTGACCGCGCCCCCGCCGCCGCCGCAGGCTGACCGCGCAAAGGGGAGGGATACCGTGACCGCCATCGCCTCGATCGACGCCGTGCAGCAGATGCTGGCGGCCCAGGATTATGTCTGCGGCCGCCCGCTGGCCACGGTCACCTTTCTGGCCCTGCGCTTGGGCCGGCCGCTGTTTCTGGAAGGCGAGGCCGGCACCGGCAAGACCGAAATCGCCAAGGCCCTGGCCGCGGCGCTTGGCCGGCGGCTGATCCGGCTGCAATGCTACGAAGGGCTCGATGCCGCCTCGGCAGTCTACGAATGGAACTTCGCCGCGCAGATGGTCGCCATCCGCGCCGCCGAGGCCGCCGCCGACACCGACCACCTGCGCGCGGGCCTGTTCGGCCCCGACTACCTGATCGAACGCCCGCTGCTGCAGGCCATGCGCCCGCAGCCCGGCGGCGCCCCCGTGCTGCTGATCGACGAGATCGACCGCACCGACGAACCCTTCGAAGCCTTCCTGCTCGAGGCGCTGTCGGATTTCCAGGTCACCATCCCCGAACTCGGCACCGTCAAGGCGCCCGAGCCGCCCATCGTCATCCTCACCTCCAACCGCACGCGCGAGGTGCACGATGCGCTGAAACGGCGCTGCCTTTATCACTGGGTCGATTACCCCGCCTTCGACCGCGAAATCGAAATCCTGCACGCCCGCGCCCCGCAAGCCTCCGCAACCCTCTCGCGCGAGGTGGTGGCCTTCGTCCAGCGGCTGCGCACCGAAGACCTGTTCAAGAAACCCGGCGTCGCCGAAACCATCGACTGGGCGAAATGCCTGCTCGCGCTCGATGTTCTGACGCTCAGCCCCGAAATCATCGCCGACACGCTGGGCGCGATCCTGAAGTATCAAGACGACATCGCCCGCCTGCAAGGCTCCGAAGCCAGGCGCCTGCTGGACGAGGCGCGCAAGTCGCTGCAACCCGCCTGACCATTTTCTGTCCTCAAATATCCTGCGGGGGTCCGGGGGTGCAAAACCCCCGGGGCCAGCCCCAGGCGCAAAGGCCCGGAATGCCCGAATACCCCCCCCTCGACATCCCCGAAGACGGCAAGCTGGCCCACAACATCGCCCATTTCGCCCGCGCGCTGCGCAAGGCGGGGTTGCCGGTGGGTCCGGGGCGCGTGCTGGTGGCGATCGAGGCGGTGGCGGCGGCGGGCTTTACCAACAAGGCCGATTTCTACTGGTCGCTGCACGCGGTCTTCGTGAACCGGCCCGAACAGCGCACCGTCTTCGACCAGGTGTTCCGCCTGTTCTGGCGCGATCCGCGCTACATGGAACACATGATGGCGCTGATGCTGCCGGCCGTGCGCGGCGTGCAGGAGGAACAGGCCGCCGCCGCCGCCGCCCGGCGCGCGGCCGAGGCGTTGCTGGACGGTGCCGACCGGCCGCAGGCGCCCGATGCGCCTGAGGAGGACGGCGGCGACGAGCGGGTGGAAATCGACGCCAGCCAGACCGCCTCGGCGACCGAGCGGCTCAAGACCCTCGACTTCGAGCAGATGTCGACCGAGGAGGCGGCCGCGGCGCGGCGCATGCTGGCGCGCCTGTCGCTGCCGGTGGCGCCGATCCCGACCCGGCGCCTCGCGGCCGATCCGCTGGGCCGCCGCCCCGACTGGCGCCGCACCTTGCGCGCCGCCGTCCGCCAAGGCGGCGAGATCGCCCGCATCGCCCGCCGCGCCCCGGCCACGCGCTGGCCCAATCTTGTCGTGCTTTGCGACATTTCGGGGTCGATGAGCCAGTATTCCCGCATGGTGCTGCATTTCGTCCACGCCGTGGCCAACCGGCAGGGGCAAGGCTGGGCAAAGGTGCATGCCTTTACCTTCGGCACGCGGCTGACGAACATCACCCGCCACCTCAAGACCCGCGATGTCGATGCGGCGCTGGCCGCGGCCGGCCGGCAGGCGCAGGACTGGCAAGGCGGCACGCGGATCGGCGCCTGCCTGCACGCCTTCAACCGCGACTGGTCGCGCCGGGTGCTGGGGCAGGGGGCGGTGGTGCTGGTCATCACCGATGGGCTCGACCGCGACGATACCGCGGTGCTGACGCGCGAGATGGAGCGGCTGCACCTGTCGTGCCGGCGGCTGATCTGGCTCAACCCCCTGCTGCGCTGGGATGGTTTTGCCCCACGCGCCCGCGGCATCGCCGCCATGCTGCCGCATGTCGATGCCTTTCGCGCCGCGCATTCCGTCGCCTCGCTGGAATCGCTGGCGGCGGCGGTGTCCGACCCGTCGGACCACGGCGAAAAGGCGCGGCTGATGGCGCTGTTGCGCGTGCCTGCGGCGGGCTGACGCAGGGGCCGGGCTTGCAACGCCGGGGGGGCCTTCCCATGTCTTGTGCAGCCGCGCGGCCGTTGTTTCCCGGCTGCGGCGTGGCGGCATCGTCTCCCCGGTGCCGGCACGGCGGCCGAACGCCCGGATCCCGCGGGCGGTCTTTCCGGCGCCGCAGGTTGTCCCGCCTGCGGCGCCTTTTCGCTGGCCGACTGCCGCCAAGGTCGCACTGGCCTGCCGCCGCCCGGGCGTGCCATACTGCCCCCGGCAGGAGGGGGCCCCGATGACCGAAACCGCAAATCACGACCGCATTCCCGAAATCGCGCTGGACTGGCACCGCGCCGGGCGCGGTGCCGTGCTGGCCACGGTGATGGAAACCTGGGGGTCCGCCCCGCGCCAGGCGGGCAGCCAGCTGGCGGTGTCGGGCGCGGGCGAGATCATGGGCTCGGTCTCGGGCGGTTGCGTCGAAGGCGCGGTGGTGACCGAGGCGCTGGAGGCGCTGGCCGACGGCCACAGCCGGGTGCTGACCTTCGGGGTCAGCGACGAAACCGCCTTCAGCGTCGGGCTGGCCTGCGGCGGCACCATCCGGGTGCTGGTGGAGCCCGTGGGCGGCGCGCAGGGCCTGCCCGAATCGCTGCTGGCCGAACTGGTCGCGGCACGGGCGGGCCGGGTGGCGCGGGCCTATGCGGTGAACCTGTCCGACTGGTCGCGCCGCCTGATCGCGCCCGAGGCCGCGCCCGCGCCGGTGCGCGACCGGCTGCGCGCCGACAAGTCGGGGGTGGAGGGCGATACCTTCGTCGCCATCCACAACCCGGCCTTGCGGCTGATCGTGGTGGGGGCGGTGCACATCGCGCAGGCGCTGTTGCCCATGGCGCGGCTGGCGGGTTACGACCCCACCCTGATCGACCCGCGCGAGGCTTTCGGCTCGGGGCCGCGGTTCCCCGGCGAAACCATCCTGCACGACTGGCCCGACGAGGCGATGGCCGCACTGGCGCCCGATGCGCGCACCGCGGTGGTGACGCTGACGCATGACACCAAGCTGGACGACCCCGCGATCCTCGCGGCGCTGGCCTCGGACTGCTTTTACCTCGGCTGCCTCGGTTCGACCCGCACCCATGCCAAACGGCTGGAGCGGTTGCGCGCCGCCGGGGTGAGCGAGGCGCAGATCGCCCGCATCCATGCGCCCGTGGGCCTCGACATCGGGGCCAGGACCCCGGCGGAAATCGCCGTATCGGTGCTGGCGCAGATCACCCAAGTGCTGCGGCGCGGCGGCTGATGCGCTTCGGGCCCGAGCCTGTGGCCAAGGCGGCAGGGTCCGTGCTGGCGCATTCGCAGGACGTGCCTGGCGGCCGGCTGCGCAAGGGCCGGGTGCTGGACCCGGCCGACCTCGCGGCGCTGGCCGCGGCCGGTCTGGCCGAGGTGACGGTGGCGCGGCTGGACCCCGGCGACGTGGCCGAGGATGCCGCGGCGCTGGCGCTGGCGCAGGCGCTGGTGGCGGGCGGGGCGGGCTTGCGGCTGGCGCCGGTGGGCACCGGGCGGGTGAACATCCACGCGACCGGCCCCGGCGTGGTGCGCATCGACGCTGCCGCCATCCATGCCGCCAATGCCGTGGACCCGATGGTGACCATCGCCACCGTGCCGGAATGGCAGCGGGTGGCCGAAGGCACGATGGTGGCCACGGTCAAGATCATCGCCTGGGCGGTGGCGGGGGCGGCGCTGGCGCGGGCCTGTGCGGCGGCGGCCGGGGCGCTGGCGCATTGCCCGCCGGTGCTGGCCGATGCCGTGCTGGTCGAAACCACCATCGGCGGGGCCGCGCCCTTGCCCAAGGGGCGCAAGGCGACCGAACAGCGGCTGGCGCGGCTGGGGCTGCGGCTGGCGCATCATGCCGCGGTGCCGCACCGGGTGCCGGCCCTGGCGGCCGCGCTGGCCGCGGCGCCGGCGGCGGGGATGGTGCTGATCCTGACCGGGTCGGCCACCTCGGACCCCCAGGATGTGGCCCCCGCAGCGGTGCGGGCGGCAGGCGGGCAGGTCGAGCATGTCGGAATGCCGGTGGACCCGGGCAACCTGCTGTTTCTGGGCCGGTTTCGCGGGCAACCGCTGATCGGCCTGCCGGGCTGCGCGCGTTCGCCCGCGCTGAACGGCGCCGACTGGGTGCTGGAACGGCTGGCCTGCGGCGTGCCGGTGGGCGCCGCCGACATCCAGCGCATGGGCGTGGGCGGGCTGCTGATGGAAATACCCACCCGCCCGCAACCGCGCGATCCGGGGTGAGACGATGCACATTTTCTGTCCTCAAATATCCCGGGGGTGCGGGGGCTGGCCCCCGCTTCGCCGCTGGCCTCTAGCAGGCTGCTGAAGAAGTCCACGAGGCGGAACAGTTTTCCCTCTGTTTGGGCGGCAGCGGTGAGCGTCGTGCTGGTCGAGGCGAGGTATGGGTGCCCGATGCCACCCCTCGTC
>NZ_JBKBQM010000029.1:0-42269 GCF_046292685.1 Gemmobacter sp. | reverse complement strand
GTGCCGCGCAGGGATGCGCTCTTCAAGATCGACATAGCTGAACAGCGACCCGCTCGTCTCGTCCGTCCCGCGCATCATCACCCCCACCGTTGTCGTGCAAAGGGTGAATCATGTTCCTAACTCCGGGTCGAGGGCTGACTTCTTCAGCAGCCTGTTACGGGTCGTGCGCGGCGGGCGGAATACTGGTGGTTCATCCTGTTCGGCGTTCTGGTCGGCATCCTGCTGGGCCTGATCGAAGGCGGGCGGGGCATGGGCATGGGGCACGGCATGGGCGGCGCCGGGGTGCTGGGCAACATCTGGTCGCTCGTCATCTTCCTGCCGACGCTGGCTGCGGGCGTGCGCCGCCTGCACGACACCGACCGCAGCGGGTGGTGGCTTTTGCTGATGTTCCTGCCGGTCATCGGCGCGATCGTGCTGATCGTGTTTCTGGCGCAGAAGGGAACGGCAGGGACGAACCGTTTCGGGCCGGATCCGCTTGGGGCCGTGCGCCACCCCTCGTTCAACTGATCTTCAGGTTTCTGGCCCTCGGGCGGCACCGACCCTATCCTTGGTCGATTATCGCACGAAAGGAACCTGCCATGCTGCGCCCCTTCGCCCTTGCCCTGACGCTGGTTGCAACACCGGCGCTGTCATCGGTGATCGAGACGTCGGCCGGCCCCATGCGGATCGAGCCGGTGTTGCAGGGGCTCGACGAGCCCTGGGGCGTGGCCTTCCTGCCCGATGGTGACGTGCTGGTCACCGAACGTGGCGGGCGGCTGGTGCTGGGGTCTGCCGGAAAGCAGGATGCGGTCACGGGGGGGCCGCAGGTGCGCGCTGTCGGGCAGGGCGGGTTGCTCGATGTGCTGGTCCCGCGCGACTTTGCCGACAGCCGCGAGGTCTGGCTTGCCTTTGCAGCGGGCGAGGGGAACCGGGCCGCCACGGCCATCGGCAAGGGGCGGCTTGCCGAGGACCGCCGGCGGATCGACGGTTTCGAAACCCTCTGGGTCGGCGACATGGCCGGCGGCGGGCGCCATTTCGGCGCGCGGCTGGCCGAGGCGCCCGACGGCACGATCTGGCTGGGCACCGGCGACCGGGGCACCGGACCCGATGGCATGGCCGCGCAAGACCCCGGGTCCAGCATCGGCAAGGTGTTGGCCTTTCGCCGCGATGGCACGCCCTTGCCGCCCGCGCGCGACGGGTGGGCGGCAGGCGTGCAATCCATCGGGCACCGCAACATCCAGGGCATGGGCTTCGATGCGCAAGGCGCGCTCTGGGCCGCCGAACATGGCGCGCGCGGCGGCGACGAGGTGAACCGGATCGAGCCGGGGCGCAACTACGGCTGGCCCGTCATAAGCTATGGCAACGATTACGACGGGTCGAAGATTGGCACCGGCACGGCGGCACCGGGGATGGAACAACCGGTGCTGGTCTGGGATCCGTCGATGGCGCCTTCGGGCCTGGTGGCCTATGACGCGCCGCTGATCGCCCCTTGGCGTGGCAGCCTGTTCGTGGGCAGCCTGAAGTTCGGCTACATCGCCCGGCTGGACCCGGCGCGCGGGTGGGCCGAAGAACAGATCGAGGCGCCGGAAACCGGCCGCGTCCGCGATGTGCGCCAAGGGCCCGACGGGGCCTTGTGGTTTCTGTCGGTCACCGAAGGTGCGCTGTTCCGCATGGCCCCCGCTGCGCCCGACACTCCGGGCTGATCGGTGCCGGGCCGCGGTCGCCGGCCCCGAGCGCCCGCCCCGATCGCCCGCCCGGTCAGGTCACACCAGCCACCAGCCTTCGCGCTTGATGGCGTTGCGCAGGGTCTGTTCGCGCACCGGCAGATCGGTGCGGTCGAACAGGGGCCGCACCTTCTGGCGGCCCTTGCCCTGGTAGATCAGCTTGCGCGCCGGTTCCCATTCCTTGAGCAGCGCCTTCACCTCGCGCGGGGCGGTCACCGCTTCCAGCACCTCGACCGCACGGTCGGATTCGCGGGCATAGAGCAGCGGAAGCCTGCGCCAATGGCAGGTCACCTCGCCATCCATGCCCGCCAGTTCCGGGCCCGGGCGCCCGCCGCCGAAGGACGCGATGGTCAGCGGCAAGGCGACCTGATCGAGCCAGGGGTTGAGGCTTTGCGCCGCCAGCATGTCGCCGGGGTCGTTGCGGAGGGCGACCGCATAATCGGCGAACCGCTTGCCGAACCTGTGCGGGCAGCCGCCGCAGAACCAGCCCGCGTTGAAATACAGATAGCGCCGCCAGTAATCGTCGGGCCAGGCAGGATCCAGCGTGCGGGCGAAATCCAGCCCGAAGCGGTCGTAAAGCGACTTCCAGATCGCGGTATAGCCGGCATAAGGCTGCGGTTCGGGCCAGGTGCCTTCGACCCGGACCGAGGCGGTGGGCCGCCCGAAGTCGAACGGCACCAGGTCGAGCGCGCCGGTGACCAGCGTATCGGTATCGAGAAACAGGAACGGCTCGCCTTCGGGCAGCGCCGCGAGGCATTCGATCTTGTTGCCATAAGGGTAAGAGGCGCCGAAGAACCGGCTTTCAAAGCCCACGAACCGCGCACCCAGCGCCTGCAACGCATCGCGCAGCGGGCCGTCGGGCAGGCGCGGGTCGCCATCCGGCCAGCGCCAGCCGGGCAGGGGCTCGGCAAGGTAAAGCCGACCCGCCAGCGCCGGCGCCGAGGCGCGCAGCGAAGCCGCAAGGATCAGCGCCTCGTAGGCCAGCCGGCCAGACTGGACGACGGCCACCAGATTGAACGGTTGCGCCCCCGGTTTTCCGGGGGCTGTCTTGCCTGCCATGCTGCCCTCTGCGCTGTCGCCGGTCTTGTCGCGGGTCTTGCCGCCACCAGCATAGCCAAGCGCCGCCGGCCTGCCAACCGGCGCCGGATCAGGCGGCGGCAGGCAGCGAAAAGCGCAGCGAGAGGCAGGACATCCCGCCATCCAGCTTGGCGCATTCGCTGTTGCCGATTTCGCGCACCCTGTAGCCGCCCGCAACCAGGCGGTCGCGGGTGCGCGGGAACCCGGCCGGCATCAGCACCAGATCGTTGAAGCGGATGGTGTTGGCCGCCGCTTCCTCGCCTTCGGCCACGTCGATCACGCGATACCCGGCAAAGCAGCCCGTGGCCGAAAGGCGGCGGGTGGACAGGATGGTTTCGGCATCGAGCAGCGAGCAGTCGGTCTTGAAATGCAGCACGCCCGGCGGTGTCTGCACCTCGCGCAGGCGCCAGCCCCAGCCGGCGACGATGTCTGCCAGTTCGGCGATGCCGGCCGCGTCGGTGCGCGCCGACCGGCCGACCAGGATTTCGGTCTCGGTGGTCAGGATATCGCCGCCCTCGATCGTGCCGGGCCCGGCGATGCGCGCGACCGAGCCGTAAAGCCGCTCAAGGTGTGGCGCCATCTCGGCGGCCTCGCCAAGGCGGCTGGGCGCGCCCGGGCGCATCACCACTGCGCCTTGCGGCAGGCACAGCGCAGTATCCTCGACGAACACCGCGTCGGGGTAGGCTTCCAGCGGGTCGAGCACGGTGACATCGGCCCCGGTTTCGCGCAAAGCCGCGACGTAATCGGCATGATGCGCGCGCATCAGCGCAAGGTCGGGTGCCCCGGTATCCACCGCGCGCAGGCCGCGGACGATGCTGTTGCCCGGCAGGCGGCAGATGGCATGGGTAAAGCGGAACGAACGGTCGGACATGGGGAACCTTTCAGCAGGCCGGGGTGGGGCGAAACGGGCTGGCAGCGCCCGTTCAGCCGGCAAAGCCGCCGTAACGCCCCATGCCGAAGGCCAGCGGGTCGCCCTCGGCCATCGTTGCGCGCAAGACCCGCCCGACGATGATGAGATGGTCGCCCGCGTCGTGCACGGCAAAGCGGTCGCAATCGAAGCGGGCCAGCGCCGCGGGCAGCACGGGAACGCCTTCGGGGTTGACCTCGTGCGCCAGCCCTTCGAACCCGGCACCACCACGGGCAAAGCGCGGCAGCAAGGCGGCCTGTGCCGCCGACAGCACGTGAATGGCATAGTGCCGGGCGCGTTCGTAATGGTGAAAGCGGCTCGAGGATTTGGCGGGGCACCACAGCACCAGCGGCGGGTCCATCGACACGCTGGTAAAGCTGTTGGCGGCAAACCCCACCGGCCCCTGATCCGTGGCCACGGTCACCAGCGTCACGCCGGTGACAAAGCGGCCAAGGGCATTGCGAAAGGCGCGGGCATCGCTCTCGGGGGAAAACGGCAGGGTCATTCAGCGGTCCTGTGGTTCAGGGCACCTCGTGGCCCAGTGCTGCGGTGTAAAGCGCGAACCAGTCCTGCCGGTCAAGGGCCACCTTGGCGGCGTCGCCGATCCGGGCGATGCGGCCCAGGTCGTTGGTGCCCAGCACCGGCAGGATACGTGCCGGGTGCCGCATCAGCCAGGCGACGGCCACCGCCCCCATGTCCACCCCTTGCGCGGCCGCAATCCGCGCCAGTTCGGCCCGCAGCGGCTCGGGACTGGCCGCGAACAGGCTGCCCCCGCCCAGGGGCGACCAGGCCATCGGCACGACCCCGCGTTCCTGCAAAAAGGCAAGGTCGCCGTTGGTGAAGGCGGCATGGGCCATCAGGCTCATCTCGATCTGGTTGGTGGCCAACCGGGTCTGCATCGCCGATTGCAGCAGGCTGAAATCCCAGGGCCGGAAGTTGGAAACCCCCACTGCCCGCACCTTGCCCGACGCCACCACCTTGTCCAGCGCGGCGCCGGTTTCGGCATGGTCCATCAGCGGGTCGGGTCGGTGGATCAGCAGCAGGTCGATGCGGTCGGTTCCCATCTCGCGCAGCGAGGTTTCGACCGAGCCCAGGATATGCGCGCGCGTCGTGTCGTAGTATTTCACCCGCGCGGCCGCGTGGCGGCCGACCGGGGCGACGATATCGCATTTGGTGACGATCTCGATGCGGTCGCGCAAGGCGGGGGCGGCGCGCAAGGCCGCGCCCAGCAGGCCCTCGGCCGTATATCCGCCGTAGATGTCGGCCTGGTCCATCGTGGTGATGCCTTGTGCAAGGCACGCTTCGACCTTGGCCTGCACATGCGCGGGCGAGGTATCGGCATCGTCCCCCAACCGCCACATGCCATAGACAAGGCGCGAAAAGCTGATACCCGGGGCAATCTCGACACGTTCCATCAGCGGCGTTCTCCGGTTCCGAGCGGGGTGGCAGGGGTTTGCGCCGGCACGCGGCCATAGGCATGCGGCAGCGAGCAGGTCTTCAGCTGCGGCAGCACCCTGGTGCCGAAATGGTCGCATTCGTCCAGATGCGGATAGCCCGAAAAGATGAAGGCGCGGATGCCCATCTTCCGATATGCCTCGATTTCCGACATCACCTGATCGACCGACCCGACCAGCGCCGCGCCGCAGCCCGAACGGGCCCGGCCGATGCCGGTCCACAGATGCGGTTCGATATAACCGAACTTGTCGGCCAGCTCCCGCGCCCGCGCCTGATGCGCCACGCCGAGGCTGATCGAATCGTGCGCACGGGCGCGTATGGCGCGGCCGTATTCGTCATCCAGCCGGCTGACCAGATGTTCGGCGTAGTCCCTTGCTTCGGCCTCGGTGTCGCGCACGATCATGTGCACCCGCAAGCCATAGTCCAGGGTGCGTCCGTGCGCGGCGGCTCGCGCGTGCACGTCGCGCATCCGCTGGGCGAGTTGTTCCTTCGTCTCGGGCCACATCAGGTAGACGTCGCAGTGCGCGCCGCACAGTTCCAGCGCGTCGGGGGAATAGCCGCCGAAATACAGCAACGGGCCGCCGTTCTGCTGATAGGGCTTTGCCGGGTCGGCGGTCAGCTTCGAAATGCGGTAGATTTCGCCGTCATAGGCGATGTGGTCCTGCGTCCAGGCCTGGCGCAGGATTTCCACAACCTCGTGGCTGCGGCGATAGCGATAGGCGCTGTCCGCCACCTCGCCGGGGAAATCGGACGAGATCACGTTCAGCGTCAACCGCCCTTGCAGCATGTGGTCCAGCGTGGCCACCGTGCGCGCCAGCATCACGGGGTGCATTTCGCCGCAACGGATGGCGGCAAGAAAGTTGATGCGGTCGGTGATCGGGGCGCAACCGGCGACGAAGCTCAGCGTATCCTGCCCCACCTGATAGCTGGAGGGGCACAGGATGTTGCGAAACCCGTGGCCTTCGGCGCGCTGCACGATGCTTGCGCAATGCGCCCAGCTGGACCGCAACCGCCCGTCGGGCACGCCGAGGTATTCGTAATCGTCCGAACACAAGGCGGCAAACCAGCTGATTTCGCTGGCGTCGAGGTCGGCCGAGGTGACGGGAACGACGGTCATGCGAATCTGACTCCCTGATACCGCTTTTCCCTTGCATAGCACCCGGCATCATGTAGATCAATCTTGTATCAATTCTGCGGCCAACCCCGATGACCCAGCCTTCCGCATCCGGCCATGCCTCCATGCCGCTGCCGCTTTACCAGCAGGTCAGCGAAATGCTGATCCGCGACATCGCGGCCGGGCGGCTGGCCGACGGGGCCCGCCTGCCGCCCGAACGCGACATGGCGGCCAGCCTGGGCATCGCGGTGGGTACGCTGCGCCGGGCGCTGGCCGACCTGCAGGCCAAGGGCCTGCTGGACCGGGTGCAGGGCTCGGGCAATTACGTGCGGGCGCAACCCGACCCGCAGTCGGTCTATGCCATGTTCCGGCTGGAACTGGCCGAAGGCGGCGGTCTGCCGACGGCGCGGGTGCTGTCGGTGGACCGTCTGGCAAAGCCGCCGACCCTGCCGGATTTCGGCAGCCCCGATGGCCATCGCATCCGCCGCCTGCGGCTGCTGTCGGGCCGGGTGGCGGCGGTCGAGGAAATCTGGCTCGACACCGGCTTTGCCGAAAAGGTGCTGCCGTCCGACCTGTCGGATTCGCTCTATCTGTTCTACCGCATGCGGCTGGGGCTCTGGATCGCCCGGGCCGAAGACCGGGTCGGGCAGGGGCCCTTGCCCGATTGGGCCCCCCCCGATTTTCCCTGGCCGCCCGGCACGCCCTTGCCCGAAATCCTGCGCCTGTCCTGGGCGCAGGACGGGCGCCCGGCGGAAATCTCGCTCACCTGGTACGACCCCGCGACCGTGCGCTACGTCGCGCGGCTGAAATGAGGATACCCATGCACGACGTTCGTTACGGCATCATCGGCTGCGGCATGATGGGGCAGGAACACCTGCGCAACATCGCCCTGATCCCCGGCGCCACCGTCGCCGCGATTTTCGAGCCCGATCCGGCCATGCGCGCGGCCGCCGCGGCGCTGGCTCCCGGGGCGCAGATGGTGGCCAGCCTGGCCGCGGTGCTGGCCCATCCGTCGGTCAACTGCCTGCTGATCGCCAGCCCCAATTTCCGGCACCTCGAACAGCTGGAAGAAATCGCCGCCACCCGCCCGCTGCCGGTGCTGGTCGAGAAACCGCTGTTCACCGACCCTGCCGATGGCCCCCGCCTTGCGGCCTTCCGCGCGGCCTGTCCGGCGCCGGTCTGGGTGGCGATGGAATACCGCTACATGCCCCCCGTCGCCCATCTCTTGCGCGAGGCGGCGGCCGCCACCGGCGGCATCCGCATGCTGACCATCCGCGAACACCGCTTTCCCTTCCTTGAAAAGGTGGGCAACTGGAACCGCTTCAACCGCAACACCGGGGGCACGCTCGTGGAAAAGTGCTGCCACTTCTTTGACCTGATGCGGCTGATCCTGCGATCGGACCCGGTGCGGGTCATGGCCAGCGCCGGGCGCGATGTGAACCATCTGGACGAATCCTATGGCGGGGAAACGCCCGACATCCTCGACAACGCCTATGTCATCGTCGATTTCGCCTCCGGCGCCCGCGCCATGCTGGAGTTGTGCATGTTCGCCGAAGGCGCGCGCTACCAGGAGGAAATCTCGGCCGTCGGTCCCGATGGCAAGATCGAATGCCTGGTGCCCGGCCCCGGCCGCTTCTGGCCGGCGCATCTGGGCGAGGCTCCGGTGCCGCAGGTCATCGTCAGCCCGCGCCACCCCAAGGGCCCCCGCGTGCTGGAGGTGCCGGTGGACCCGGCCATCCTCGCCGCCGGCGATCACAATGGCTCGACCTTCTACCAGCATCAGGGCTTTGCCGCCGTGGTGCGCGGCCAGGCGCAGCCCGAGGTGACGCTGCAAGACGGCTGGTGGGCGGTGGCGATGGGCATGGCGGCGCAACACTCCGCCGCGACCGGGCAGGCGGTCGACATGGCAGCCTTCCGCCCCTGAGCCGCTTCACCTTGCAAAAATATCCCCAGGGGGTCCGGGGGCAGGATGCCCCCGGCGCCGCGAATGCGGCGCCCGGCCCAAAGGGTGCAGGGGCGCCTCGCGCACCGCAACCCTGCGGGAGCCCCCAGCTTGACCTTGCGCGCCATGCCGCTATCCCGTGGCGCAACCTCAGGCAGGAAGGATTCCCCATGCCCCGAATCGACGATGCCGCCCTCGACCAGTTGTTCCGCACCGCGCGCAGCCACCCCGGCTTTGCCGACCGCCCGGTGGGCGAGGCGGTGCTGGGCGAACTGACCCGGCTTGCGCTGCTGGCGCCTTCGGGCTTCAACCAGCAGCCCTTGCGGATCGTCTGGGTGACCAGCCCCGAAGGCAAGGCCCGGCTGGCACCCGCGCTCAGCCGCGGCAACCACGACAAGACGATGGCGGCGCCGGCCACGGCGATCGTCTGCTGGGACGTGAACTTTACCGACCATCTGCCGACGGTCTGGCCCAAGGCCGATGTGCGCAGCTACTACCCCGACGAGGAGGCCCGCCGCGGTTCGGCCCGCACCAACGCGCTGATCCAGGCCGGGGCGATGATCGTGGCGGCCCGGGCGCTGGGGCTGGGTGTCGGGCCGATGGGCGGGTTCGACCGCGGCAAGGTGCAGGCCGAGTTTCTGGCCGGCACCGGCTGGGAACCGGCGTTTCTGATGAACCTCGGCTGGCCCGCGACCGAGCCCGAAGGCCCGCGCCTGCCGCGGCTGTCGGTCGAACAGGCGGCGCGCTTCGTCTGACCTGCCGGCGCCGGGGGCCGTTGCCCCCGGCGTCCGGCTCTCGGGCCGTATCACGGCAGGACGGAAATCCAGAACCAGGCTGTCAGCACCGTCAGCCCGGTGGCAATCAGCACGGCCGATGCCGCCACCCGGCGCGCGACCCCGTACATGTTGGCAAAGACATAGGCGTTTACGCCCGGCGCCATCGCCGCCGTCAGCACGGCCGAACGCAAGGCCCCCGTGCCCACCCCCAGCGCCGTCGCCAGGCCCCAGGTGATCGCCGGGTGCAGCACCAGCGAACAGCCGACCACATAAAGGATGGTCCTCATGTCGCCTTCCGGGCGATAGCGGTAGAGCGTGCCGCCCAGGCCGAACAGTGCGGCCGGCAAGGCGGCGCGGGTCATCATGTCGACCGCGTCGGTCAGCACGCCCGGCACCGCAACGCCGCCCAGGTTCACCGCAAACCCCAGCAGGATGCCGATGACCAGCGCGTTGCGAAACACCGCGCGCAGGATCCGTGGCACCGCCGCCCGCGCTCCGCCCCCCGCGCCGCGCGCAAGTTCCATCGCCGTGATCCCGATGGCGTAGCAGAACGGCGCATGCAGCGCGATGATGGAATAGTTCGGCGCCAGCGCCCCGGCGCCATAGGCCCGTTCCATGATCGGCAGGCCCAGCAGCACCGAATTGGAAAACAGCCCGACGAATCCGATGGCCACCGCATCGGGCCAGGGCCGCCCGAAGATCAGCCTTGCCCCCAGCAAGGCCGCCAGAAACCCGCCGAAGGCCCCGGCATAAAAGCTGGTCAGCATCGCAAGGTCGAAATCCTGGCCAAGGTCCATGCCGGCGATGTTGCGAAACAGCAGGCAGGGAATGGCGAAGTTCTGGGTAAAGCGCATCAGCCCTTCGACCCATTCGTCCTTGAACCATCCGCGCCAAACCGCTGCATAGCCAAAGCCCATGACCAGGAACACCGGCAGGATGACGTCGAGAAGTGCTTGCATGGGCCTGCGATCCGGCCTTTTCGGTGTGGGGCGCGGTGCCTTCGTTCAGGAAAGCGGCGGCGCAGGCAGTTCCAGCACCATGCCGTCGAAGGCAGCGCTGACATGCGGCGGGGTTTCCGCCTCGACCGTGGCATGGTCGAGGTCGATGTGCATGTTGGTCAGCACCGCGCGATGCGGCCTTGCCCGCGCGATCCATTCCAGCGTCAGGGCAAGATGCGCGTGCGTCGGGTGGGGTGTGCGGCGCAAGGCATCGACCACCCAGATGTCCAGGCCCGCCAGCACCGGCCAGCTTTCTTCGGGGATCGCCACCGCATCGGGCAGGTAGGCAAGCCCGCCGATGCGGAACCCCAGCGCATCCATCGAGCCGTGGTCGGCTCGGAACGGCACGAAGGGCACAGTGCCGCCGGCGCCGGCAATCTCGAACGGGCCGCGAATGGTGTGCAGGTTCAGGATGGGCGGGTAGGGGCTGCCTTCGGGTTGCACGAAGGCATAGCCGAAGCGGCTGAGCAGCGCCTCCTGCGTCGGGCCATCGGCCCAGACCGGCAGCCGTGCGCGCATGTTGAACACGATCTGGCGCAGGTCGTCGATGCCGTGGACATGGTCGGCGTGCGAATGGGTGTAAACCACCGCATCCAGCTGCCCCACACCGGCATCCAGCAACTGGTCGCGCATGTCGGGCGAGGTGTCGATCAGCACCCGGGTCGTGCCGCCGGGCCCGACCCGTTCCACCAGCATCGAACAGCGCCGGCGCCGGTTGCGCGGGTTGGCGGGGTCGCACTCGCCCCAATGGCCGCCCAGCCGCGGCACGCCGCCCGACGACCCGCAGCCGAGCACGGTGAAGCGCAACGTGTCGCTCATGCGGCCGCCGCCTTGCGTGCCGCCCGGGGGAACAGCCGGTCGAAGTTGGCGCTGGTGGCGGCGGCGAACTGTTCGGGCGTCAGGCCGAACAGCTCGGCACCGACCCGCGCGGTATGGGCAACATAGGCCGGTTCGTTGCGCCGCCCGCGGTGCGGCGGCGGCGCAAGGTAGGGCGCGTCGGTCTCGACCAGGATCCTGTCCAGCGGTGCGGCGGCAAGGATCGCGCGCAGGTCGTGGCTTTTGGGAAAGGCGGCGATGCCCGACATCGACAGGTAGAACCCGAGGTCCAGCGCCCTGCGCGCCAGCGCCGCGCCCGAGGAAAAGCAGTGCATCACACAGCCGAACGGCGCGGCGCGGAAGCCTTCGGTCAGGATGGCGGCCATGTCGTCGTCGGCATCGCGGGCGTGGATGACCAGCGGCAACCCGGTGACCTGGGCTGCCTCGATATGCGTGCGCAGGCTGGCCTGCTGGGCGGCTTTCGTGTCGGGGGTGTAATGGTAGTCCAGCCCGGTTTCGCCGATGCCGACCATTTTCGGATGCCGGGCATAGGCCACCAGTTGCGCCACTGTCAGAGGCGGTTCCTTGCCCACGCTCATCGGATGCACGCCGATGGTGTAGAACAGCCCTTCGTTCGCCTCCACCAGGGCGCGCACGCGGGGCTCGTTGGCCTGACGGGTGCAGATGGTGACCATCCGCGTCACCCCGGCGGCACGTGCGCGGGCGATGATTGCGTCGATTTCGCCTTCGAAATCGGGGAAATCCAGATGACAGTGGCTGTCCACAAGCTCGGCTGTCATGTCAGGCCCCCTGCGCCGCCGCGTCGATCCTGAGCAGCATATCCAACACCAGCGCGGCAGGGTCAAGGTTGACCGCCCGCCCCCGCCGCACCCGCAGCGACAGCGTCTGTGCCAGTTCGGCCCAGGCACGCGCCTGCCGCGGGTCCGGCGCCAGGCGCGCCAGCAACGCCGCCTCGCCCGGCGCCGCCTCGGGCGGCAGGGTGCCGGTGGCCCCCGCGCGGGCCAACCGTGCCAGGAACAGGTCGATCAGGTCGAGAAGCAGCTCGAAGCGCGCCTCGTTGCCCTTGCCGGCCACGCCGTCGGCCAGTGCCAGGGCCCGGGCGCGATCCATCCGGGGCAGGGTGGCCATCAGCGCCAGCAGCCGGGCATAAAGTTCGGCTCCCTCCAGCGCCGAAACGCGCAAGGCCGCCCCGACCGAGCCGCCCGCCAGTTCGGCCAGCACTTGCGGATCTTCGCCTTCGGCCCCGGCCGCGGCCAGCGCCTGCGCCAGATCGGCAGGCTCCAGCGGCGCCAGCGCCAGAACCCGGCAGCGCGAGCGGATGGTGGGCAGCAGCCGCGCCGGCTGATGCGCGACCAGCAGCATGGTCACCTTTTCGGGCGGTTCTTCCAGCAGCTTGAGCAAGGCATTGGCGGCCGAGATGTTCAGCTCGTCGGCCGCATCGATGATCGCCACGCGCCGCCCGCCATCGGCCGCCGACAGCGCGAAAAAGGACTTGAGCTTGCGCACCTCGCCCACGGTGATTTCGCGGCTCAGCGCGTCGCCCTTTTCGTTCGGCCCGCGCCGGAGCAGGAACAGACGCGATTCCGACAAGGCGGCCACGCGGCGGGCAACGGGGTGATCGGGGGCGATGTCCAGCGTCGCCGGGGGCGGCGGGGCGAACAGGCCGCCGTCGGCTTCGGGCGTGGCCAGCAGAAAGCGGGCGATGCGCCAGGCCAGCGTGGCCTTGCCCAGGCCCCGCGCCCCGGTCAGCAACCAGCCATGGTGCAGCCGCCCGCTGTTGTAGGCGTCCAGAAACGCCGCCTCGGCGCGATGCTGGCCGAACAGCACCGGCGTTTCGCGCGGGTGCGGGGCACCGGGGGCGCGGTCGGGTTCGGGCAGGTCGTCGGACAGGGGGGCACGGGCCATGCGCGCAGGTAATCCGGTTTCGCGTGCAAGGGCAACCGGGCGCCGACCGGGCGCGGCCACCGGGCAAGGGCGCCGCCTCGCCCCCTTGCGCGCAAGGCCCGGTTCTGCCAATAGGAAACCGCCTGCCAGGGGAGAACCGTCATGCGCGCCCGCATCTATCAGCCCGCCCGCAATGCCATGCAATCCGGCACCGCCAAGACGCGGGACTGGGTGCTGGAATTCGCCCCCGCCGACGCGCGCGAGATTGACCCGTTGATGGGCTGGACCTCCAGCGCCGACACGCAGCGCCAGGTTCGGCTTCGGTTCCCCAGCCAGGAAGCCGCGCTGGACTATGCCAAGGCGCACGGGATCGATGCCGAGGTTCTGCCTTCGCACCAGCGCGCGCCGAACATCCGCGCCGGCGGCTATGGCGAAAATTTCGCCACCAACCGCCGCGGCGCCTGGACGCACTGATCGTCAGACCCGCCTGCCCGCCACATAGACCGCGTTGATCGCGCGGTCGTCGCCCATCATGATGGTCGGGAACAGCGCCTGCCACAGGTCTTGCGCCCGCGCGGTCGCCTGGGCGATTGCCGGGGTAGAGGCCAGGTCGATCACCACCAGATCGGCCTCCATTCCGGCTGCGACGTTGCCGATACGGTCGTCCAGCCGCAAGGCGCGCGCCGAGCCTTGGGTGGCCAGCCACCACAGCTGCGCCGGGTGCAAGGCGTTGCCGCACAGTTGCCCGACCTCGTAGGCCGCGGCCATCGTGCGCAGCATCGAAAACGACGACCCCCCGCCGGTATCGGTGGCCAGCCCGATGCGGTGGCCGGCCGCCTTCAGGCCGGCCATGTCGAACAACCCCGACCCGATGAAGGTGTTCGAGGTCGGGCAATGCACCAGGCTGCAATCCATGTCCAGCAGCCGGGCCTTTTCGCGCGGCTCCAGCCAGATGGCATGGCCGAAGACCGCGCCCGGCCCCGCAAGGCCAAAGCGTTCGTAGGTATCCAGATAGTCGCGCGCCTCGGGGAACAGGCCGCGCACCCAGGCGATTTCGTCGGTCTGTTCGCTCAGGTGCGTCTGCATCAGGCAGCCGGGGTTGGCCGCCCATAGCGCGCCCAACGCCTCCAGCTGTTCCGGGCTGGAGGTGGGCGAAAATCGCGGCGTGATCACATAGGACAGGCGGTCCACCCCATGCCAGCGCGCCAGCAGGCGGGCGCTGTCGTCATGGGCCGATTGCGGCGTGTCGCGCAGGCCTTCGGGGGCGTTGCGGTCCATGCAGGTCTTGCCGGTCAGGGCGCGCAGGCCGCGGGCCTGAGCCTCGGCGAAAAAGGCGTCCACGCTGGCGGGGTGAATGGTGGCATAGCTGCACACCGTGGTGGTGCCATGCGCCAAGGTCAGGTCGAAATAGCGCCGGGCGATGGTCGCGGCATAGTCCGGGTCGGCCAGGCGCATTTCCTCGGGGAAAGTATAGGTGTTCAGCCAGTCGATCAGCCGCTTGCCCCAGCTGGCGATGATGGCGGTCTGCGGGTAATGCACATGGGCATCGACAAAGCCCGCGGAAATCAGGTGCCGGCCGTGGCTGGTGACGGGAACGCCGGGATGCGCGGCGCGCAAGGCACCGGCCGGGCCGGTGGCGACGATCCGGCCGCCATCCAGCAACACCGCGCCATCGGTTTCGATCCGCGCCGCCTCGGGCCCGGCGACAAAGGGATCGGCGACGAAGGACAGCACCTGTCCAGTCAGTATCTCGGCCACGCTCGAACCTTCCGTTTTTCGGGGCAAGCGTAACGGCTTTCCGCGCCGGGGTAAATTTGCCCATTTCCCCTGTTTTCCGAAAGCACCTTCCGCTATGGTCCGGCCCGGTTGACTGGCAAGGGGAGGCCGACATGACCGAAGATACCGAGTCCGCCCCCCGCCCCGTGATCGACGCGGTGCGCGCGGCGCTGGAACAGCGCGACGCCCCGGCGCTGGTCGAGCTGATGGAGCCGCTGCACCCGGCCGACATCGCCGACCTGCTGGAACAGATCGGCAGCGGCGAACGGCGCGCGCTTCTGGCGCTGTGGGGGCGCGAGATCGACGGCGAGATCCTGTCGGAAATCGACGAATCGATCCGCGAGGAGGTCATCGCCAGCCTGTCGCCCGAGGTTCTGGCCGAGGCGGTCCGCGAGCTCGATTCCGACGACGTGGTCGACATCCTCGAGGATCTGGAGGAGCCCGAGCAGGAACGCATCCTGCAATCGCTGGATTCCGAAGACCGGGTGGCGGTGGAACAGTCGCTGTCCTACCCGGAATATTCTGCCGGCCGCCTCATGCAGCGCGAGGTGGTCACGGCGCCCGAGCACTGGACCGTGGGCGAGGCCATCGACTTTCTGCGCGCCGAGGACTGGTTGCCCGACCAGTTCTATCACGTCGTGCTGGTCGATCCGCGGATGAAGCCGGTGGGCTATGTCACGCTGGGCCGCATCCTGTCGGCGCGGCGCGAAACGAAGCTGTCGGCGATTACCGAAGACAGCTTCCGCACGGTCAAGGCCACCGAATCCGAAACCGAGGTTGCCTATATCTTCAACCAGTATCACCTGATTTCTGCCCCGGTGGTGGACGAGGCCGGGCGCCTTGTCGGCGTCATCACCATCGACGATGCGATGGCGGTGCTGGACGAGGAGCACGAAGAAGACGTGCTGCGACTTGCCGGCGTGGGCGACGAGGCCAGCGTGAACGACGGCCCGCTGGACACCGCGCGCCAGCGCCTGCCCTGGCTGGTGGTCAACCTGTTCACGGCGTCCTTGTCCGCGCTGGTCATCTCGCAGTTCGAGGCGACGATCGCCGCGCTGGTCGCGCTGGCTGCGCTGATGCCCATCGTGGCCTCCACGGGGGGCATCGCGGGCACGCAATCGCTGGCGGTGGCGGTGCGCGGGCTGGCCACCCGGTCGCTGACGACGGCAAACGCGCGGCGCATCGTCGTCAAGGAGCTGTTCGCCGGAATGCTCAACGGCCTGGGGCTGGCCGTGATTCTGGGGCTTGCGGGCTGGCTGATCTTTGCCGACCCGATGCTGGGGGTGGTGCTGGGGCTGGCGATGATCTGCAATCAGGTGGTGGCGGCGCTGGGGGGGGTGCTGGTGCCGCTGACGCTGAACCGGCTGAAGTTCGACCCGGCGCTGGCCTCGGGCACCTTTGTCACCACCTTGACCGATGTGATGGGCTTTTTCGCCTTTCTCGGCTTTGCTACGCTGTTCCTGCTATGACCGCATCCGACCTGACCGCAGCCAAGGCCGCAGCCCGCAAGACCGCTTTTGCCGCCCGAGCGGCAGCGCATGCCGCGGGGCAGGGTGCCGCTTGCGACCATCTGGCCGGTGTGCTTGCACCGCATGCCGGCAAGGTGCTGGCGGGCTACATGGCGATGCGCACCGAAATCGACCCCTTGCCGGCGATGGCGGCGCATGCCGGGCCGGTGTGCGTGCCGGTGATCCGGGGCAAGGGGCAACCGCTGGCGTTTCGCGCCTGGGCGCCCGACACCCGCATGGTGCCCGGCGATTTCGGCGCGCTGGTGCCCGAAAGCGGCCCGTGGCTGGTGCCGCAGGTGCTGGTCGTGCCCTTGGTCGCGTTCGATGCCCGAGGCTATCGGCTGGGCTATGGCGGGGGGTTCTACGACCGCACGCTGGAAGGCTTGCGCGCCCGAGGCCCGGTGCTGGCGATCGGATTCGCGTTTTCTGCGCAGGAAATGGCGGATCTGCCGCTGGAACCCACCGATCAGCCGCTGGACCTGATCGTCACCGAAAAGGGCCTGTTCCGGCCCTGATGCCCGGGATGCGGCCGGCGGTCGGCTTGACAGGTCGGGGGGGCGGGCGCATATCCGCTGCATAGCCCGGAGGCCTGCCCATGTTCATCCAGACCGAAACCACCCCGAACCCTGCCACGCTGAAATTCCTGCCGGGCCAGGCGGTGATGGATGTCGGCACCGCCGATTTTCCCAGCGCCGAGGCTGCGGCCTCCTCGCCGCTGGCGCGTCGCATCTTTGCGACCGGCGGGGTCAGCGGCGTGTTTCTGGGCAACGATTTCGTCACCGTGACAAAGGACGCGGGCGTGTCGTGGGATCATGTCAAGCCGGCGATCCTGGGCGCGATCATGGAGCATTACCAGTCGGGTGCCCCGGTGATCGAGGGGGCGGCCGCTGCGGCCCATGCCGCCCATGACGGCCCCGATGGCGATATCGTGCGCCAGATCAAGGAATTGCTGGATACCCGCGTGCGGCCGGCCGTGGCGCAGGACGGTGGCGACATCACCTTTCACGGCTTCGACCGCGGCGTTGTCTACCTGCACATGAAGGGGGCCTGCGCCGGTTGCCCCTCCAGTACGTTGACGCTGAAGATGGGAATCGAAAACCTGCTGCGCCACTACATTCCCGAAGTGACCGAGGTTCGGCCCGTTGCGGCCTGAAACCGTTCTGGCCTTCGACACATCGGCGGCGCATTGCGCCGCCGCTTTGCTTTTGCCCGACGGCCGCTGCCTGACCCTGGCCGAGGACATGGCCCGCGGCCAGGCCGAACGGCTGCTGCCGATGCTGTCCGAGCTGCTGGCCGAGGCCGGGGCGGCCTGGCGCGACCTGACCCGGATCGGGGTCGGCATCGGGCCGGGCAACTTTACCGGCATCCGCATCTCGGTTGCGGCGGCGCGCGGGTTGGCGCTGGGGCTCGGTGTGCCCGCAATCGGCGTCGGCCGGTTCGAGGCGCTGGCGCATCGTCTGCCGCGCCCCCTGCTGGTGGTCGAACCCGGGCGCACGGGCGAGGTCTGGGTGCAACGTTTCGACATCGGGTCCGAGGGGCCCTTGCTGGCCTGCGACCCGGCCGAGGTGCCGCGCCTTGCGACGGACGCCGCCGCGACCGGCTCGGCGGCGCATCTGACCGACGGCCCGGTTCTGGCACCTGCCTTGCCGCTTGCCGAGGCGGTGGCGCGCCTTGCCGCCTTGCGTGCGCCGGGGGCCCGGCCGGCACCGCTGTATCTGCGCCCCGCCGATGCCGCCCCGCCCAGCGACCCGCCCCCCGTCATCCTGCCATGACCCCCGAAGCGTTGGCCGCGATACATGCCGCCGCCTTTACCGACCCGCGCCCCTGGTCGGCGGCCGAGTTTACGGCGTTGCTGAATGGTCCGGGCGTGTTCCTGTGTGCCGAACCCGAAGGCTTCGTGCTGGGGCGGGTGATTCTGGACGAAGCCGAGGTGCTGACCCTGGCCGTGGCCCCCGCGGCGCAAGGCCGCGGAGTGGGCACGCGGCTGATGGCGGCGTTCGCCGGGCACGCGCAGCGCCTTGGCGCGACGCGCGGGTTTCTGGAGGTTGCCGCCCATAACGGGCCGGCCCGGGCGGTCTATGCCCGGACGGGCTGGGTCGAATCCGGTCGGCGCAAGGGCTATTACCGCGATGCGGCCGGCGCGCCTTGCGATGCCGTGCTGATGGCGCGCACATTTGCGCAGCCAAAGGGTTAGCCCGCGCCCTTGTTGCAGGCGCCCCCTGACCGCCGGGTCAAAAACCTGTTGACCGCCGCGCTGCCCTGCGGCTTGATGTGGTCTGATCCGCGCAAAGTCGGACACCGCAGCAGTTCAGACCTGCGGAACATAACGGGAGATACCGAATGACCCTGATGCACAAATTCCTCGGCGCCTCGGCTGCGCTGGCGCTGAGCGCGGGCATGGCTGCGGCAGAGCCGGCCCTGATTTTCGACCTCGGCGGCAAGTTCGACAAGTCCTTCAACGAAGCGGCCTACAATGGTGCGCAGAAGTGGGCGCAGGAAACCGGCGGCACCTACAAGGAGCTGGAAATGCAATCCGCCGCGCAGCGGGTGCAGTTCGCGCGCCGCATGGCGGAATCGGGGGCCAACCCCATCGTCGTGATGGGCTTCCAGAACATGGCGACGCTGGAGGAAGTGGCCCCCGACTACCCCGACACCCGCTTCGTGCTGATCGACGGCGTGGTCGATGCGCCGAACGTCCGCTCGGTGCTGTTCACCGAACACGAAGGCAGCTACCTGGTGGGCATGTTGGCCGCGATGGCCAGCAAGACCGGCACCGTGTCCTTCGTCGGCGGCATGGACATTCCGCTGATCACCGCCTTTGCCTGCGGCTATGCCCAGGGCGCCAAGGCGGTGAACCCCGACGTCAAGGTCATCGTGAACTACACCGGCGACACGCCGGCGGCATGGAACGACCCGGTGAAGGGCGGCGAAATTGCCAAGGCGCAGATTTCGCAAGGGTCTGACGTGGTGTTCGCCGCAGCGGGCGGCACCGGCCTTGGCGTGTTGCAGGCGGCGGCCGATGCAGGCGTGCTGTCGATCGGCGTGGACAGCAACCAGAACCACCTGCACCCGGGCAAGGTGCTGACCTCGATGCTCAAGCGCGTGGACAACGCGGTGTATCAGGCCTTCAAGGACGGCCCCGGTCTGGAAACCGGCATCGTGGTGATGGACCTCAAGGCCGAAGGCGTGGGCTATGCGCTGGACGAAAACAACGCGGCCCTGATCAGCGATGAGATGAAGGCCAAGGCCGAGGAGGCGCGCGCCGCCATCACCTCGGGCGCGCTCAAGGTGCACGACTACCGCACCGACAGCACCTGCCCGGCGTTCTGATCCGGTCATGGTGACCGAAACCACCCCGGGGCGGCAGGCAACTGCCGCCCCAAGCGGTTATGCCATCGAATTGCGCGGCATTTCCAAGGCCTTCGGGCCGGTGCAGGCGAACAAGGACATCTCGATCCGCGTTCGCCGCGGAACGATTCATGGCATCATCGGCGAAAACGGTGCGGGAAAATCGACGCTGATGTCGATTCTCTACGGCTTCTACAAGGCCGATTCCGGCGAAATCCTGATCGGGGGCACCCCGACCGCCATCCCCGACAGCCAGGCCGCCATCCGCGCCGGCATCGGCATGGTGTTTCAGCATTTCAAGCTGGTGCCGAACTTTACCGTGCTGGAAAACATCATCCTCGGCGCCGAGGACGGCCGGTTGCTGCGCCCTTCGCTGGCCAAGGCGCGCGAGGTCTTGCGCAAGCTGGCGCAGGATTACGAACTCGACGTGGACCCCGATGCCGTGGTGGAGGATCTGTCGGTCGGCCACCAGCAGCGGGTCGAGATCCTCAAGGCGCTGTATCGTCAGGCCGACATCCTGATCCTGGACGAGCCCACCGGCGTGCTGACCCCGGCCGAGGCCGACCACCTGTTCCGCATCCTGCGCGGCCTGCGCGACCAGGGCAAGACGATCATCCTCATCACCCACAAGCTGCGCGAGATCATGGAGATCACCGACGAGGTGTCGGTGATGCGGCGCGGCACGATGGTGGCGTCCGTCACCACCTCCGAGACCAGCCCCGAACAGCTGGCCGAATTGATGGTCGGCCGCAAGGTGCTGCTGAAGGTGGACAAGATACCCGCAACCCCCGGGCGCCCGGTGCTGGAGGTGGAAAACCTGTCCGTGACCGACGCCTTTGGCGTGCAACGTCTGAAAGGCGTGTCGTTGCAGGTGCGGGCAGGCGAAATCCTCGGCATCGCCGGGGTCGCGGGCAACGGGCAGACCGAACTGCTGCAGGTGCTGGGCGGCATCATGCGCGGCAAGGGCCGGGTGCGGATGAACGGTGCCGACCTGCCGCTGTCGGGCCGCGGCGCCGACGGGCAATCGCGGCGCGCGGCGGGCATCGCCCATGTGCCCGAAGACCGTCAGGAACAGGGCCTCATCATGGATTTCATGGCCTGGGAAAACGTGGCCTTCGGCTACCACCATGCCCCCGAATACCAGAAGAACGCGCTGATGATGAACAACGACGCCATTCGCGCCGATACGGTCGCCAAGATGGAGCGTTTCGACGTGCGCCCGCCGATTCCGACGCTTGCCGCGAAATCCTTTTCGGGCGGCAACCAGCAGAAGATCGTCGTCGCGCGCGAGATCGAGCGCAACCCCGACCTGCTGCTGGTCGGCCAGCCCACCCGCGGCGTCGATATCGGCGCCATCGAATTCATCCACAAGCAGATCGTGGCCTTGCGCGATGCCGGCAAGGCGATCCTGCTGGTTTCGGTGGAGCTGGACGAGATCATGTCGCTGTCCGACCGCATCGCGGTGATCTTCGACGGCCGCATCATGGGCGAACGCCTGCCGCAAGACACCAACGAACGCGAACTGGGGCTGCTGATGGCCGGGATGGGGGGCAAGGCATGAACCGGTTGCCGCCCTGGGCCGATGCGGTGATCGTGCCGCTTGTTTCGCTGCTCATCGCCTTTCTCGTGTCGGGCGTGGTGATCCTTGCCATCGGCGAAAGCCCGGTCGAGGCCATGACCATCATGGTCAAGGGGGCGCTCGGGTCGACCTATGGTTGGGGCCACACGCTGTATTATGCGACCAACTTCGTCTTCACGGGGCTTGCGGTTGCCATCGCGTTTCATGCCGGGTTCTTCAACATCGGCGGCGAAGGTCAGGCTTTGCTTGGCGGGTTGGGGGTGGCGTTGGTCTGCCTGTTCATCCCCTGGCCGCACTGGTCGCTGGCGCTGGCGGCGGCGGTGGTGGCGGGGGCCGCCTTCGGGGCGGCCTGGGCGGCGATCCCGGCGTGGTTGCGCGCCACGCGCGGCAGCCATGAGGTGATTACCACCATCATGTTCAACTTCATCGCCGCCTCGCTGCTGGTTTACGTGCTGGTGCACGTGCTGCGGCCGCAAGGGTCGATGGACCCGGCCTCGCGCCGTTTTCCGCCCGACACCCGCCTGCCGCGCCTGGGCGAAATGGCCGAGGCGGTGGGCATACCCTTCGCCAAGGGGACGCCAGCGAACATCAGCCTGTTCCTGGCGATCGGGGCCTGCGTACTGGTGTGGTTCATCATCTGGCGCACGCGGCTGGGCTATCAGATCCGGGCGCTGGGGAAAAAGGAAAAGGCGGCCGTCTATGCCGGCATCAGCCCGGTGCGGGTTACGATGTATGCCATGCTGATCTCGGGCGCCCTCGCCGGGCTGATGGCAGTGAACTCGACCATGGGCGAGGCCAACCGGCTGGTCAACGGCGCGGCCGAGGGGGCGGGCTTCATCGGCATTGCGGTGGCGCTGATGGGGCGCAGCCACCCGTTCGGGGTGGCGCTGGCGGCGTTGCTGTTCGGCTTCCTGTATCAGGGCGGGGGGGAACTCAGCCTCGAAACCTCGATCCCGCGCGATCTGATCATCGTCATCCAGGCGCTGGTGATCCTGTTCACCGGGGCGCTGGACAACATGGTGCGCTGGCCGGTGCAACGGCTGTTTGCCGGGCTGCGGAAGGGCGACTGACATGGACCTGCTGACGATCCTGCAAATTCTCGACAGCACGCTGCGTCTGGCCACGCCGTTGCTGCTGGCGTGCCTGGCCGGCATGTTCTCGGAACGCGCCGGCGTGTTCGACATCGGGCTGGAAGGCAAGATGCTGGCCGCGGCCTTTCTGTCGGCGGCGGTGGCGGCGGTCACGCTCAACGTCTGGCTGGGGCTGGCAGCGGGCATCGCGGCCAGCCTGCTGATGGCGGCGATCCACGGTGTCGCCTCGATCACTTTCCGGGGCAACCAGCTGATTTCCGGCGTGGCCATCAACTTTCTGGCCGCTGGCCTGACGGTGTTGATCGGCCAGCACTGGTTCCAGTTGGGCGGGCGCACACCGGCGCTGTTGGAAGGCGGGCGGTTCGAGACGATAACCCTGCCCGGCGCCGAGTCGCTGGCCGGCATCCCAGTGCTGGGGCCGATCTATGCCGAGCTGATCTCGGGCCACACGATTCTGGTCTATGTCGCCCTGCTCTGCGTGCCGGCCAGCTGGTGGTTGCTGTATCGCACCCGCTTTGGCCTGCGTCTGCGCGCGGTGGGCGAAAATCCGGCGGCGGTGGATACGGCCGGGGTCTCGGTCGTGACCTTGCGCTTTGCGAGCGTGATGATCTGCGGCTTGCTGTGCGGCATTGCCGGGGCCTATCTGGCCACGGGGCTCTCGGCGGGCTTTGTCAAGGACATGACGGCGGGCCGCGGCTTCATCGCGCTGGCGGCGCTGATCTTTGCCAAGTGGCGCCCGTGGCAGGCGCTGGGGGCGACGCTGCTGTTCGGCCTGCTGGAGGCGCTGGCCAACCGCTATCAGAACATCGACCTTGGCGGGGTGGTGATTCCGGTGCAGGTGATGCAGGCGCTGCCTTATGTGCTGACCGTAATCATTCTGGCGGGCTTTGTGGGCAAGGCCATTCCGCCGCGCGCGGGCGGCGAGCCCTATGTGAAAGAGCGTTGAGCAAAGGGCCCCCGCGGCCCTTTGACTTCGCTGCGCGGTGGTGCGACTGTTTCCTTGACGCCCAGCGGCTTGCGCGGAACAGTTGATGCAGCTTTACCTGCCCATCGCCGAAGTCTCGGTGAATGCCTTGGCGCTGCTGGGCCTGGGCGGGCTGGTGGGCCTGCTGTCGGGCATGTTCGGGGTGGGGGGCGGTTTCCTGATAACCCCGCTCCTGATGTTCATCGGCGTGCCGCCGGGTGTTGCCGTGGCCACCGGCGCCAATCAGGTGGTGGCATCGTCGGTTTCGGGCGTTCTCGCGCATCTCAAGCGGCGGACCGTGGATTTCCGCATGGGGCTGGTGCTGCTGGCTGGCGGCCTCGTCGGGTCTGTTGCCGGGATCTGGGTGTTTTCGATCCTGCGGCGGATGGGGCAGGTCGAGCTGCTGGTCCAGCTCAGCTATGTCCTGTTCCTCGGGCTGATCGGCGCGATGATGTTGCAGGAAAGCCTGCGCGCGCTGCGCCGGGCGTCGCGGCCCGGTGCGCCGCCGCGCCGGGCGCACCAGCACTACCTGGTTCATCGCCTGCCGATGAAGATGAAGTTTCGCGTTTCCGGGCTGTACATCAGCGTCATCCCGCCGATGGTCGTCGGGGCTGCGGTTGGGTTTCTGGCGGCGATCATGGGGGTTGGCGGCGGCTTCATCATGGTGCCGGCGATGATCTATCTGCTGGGCATGCCGACCAAGGTCGTGGTCGGCACATCGCTGTTCCAGATCATCTTTGTCACGGCCTTCACGACGCTGATGCACGCGGTCACGGCCTATTCCGTGGATATCCTGCTGGCGGTCATGCTGATCCTGGGCGGGGTGGTGGGCGCGCAGGTCGGCACGCAGATCGGCCTGCGGCTGAAGGCGGAAAAGCTTCGGCTGTTCCTGGCGCTGCTGGTGTTGTCGGTTTCCGTCAAGATCGCCTTCGACCTGCTGGTGACACCGGACGAGCTTTATACCCTTGCTCCGGGGCGGATGCCATGATCCGGCTGGTCCTGGCGTTGCTGCTGCTGTTGATGGCCCCGGTGCAGGCCGAAACTGTCGTCGCCGGTTTGAGCCAGAACCGCGTGGCGATCACGGCGAACTTCGACGGGTCCGAGATCATGGTGTTCGGCGCCGTGGCCCGCGATGCGCCGGTGCCGCCCGGCCGGCTGGACGTGATCGTGACGATCGAAGGGCCGTCCGGCCCGGTGATCGTGCGCCGAAAGGCGCGTCGCATGGGAATCTGGGTGAACGTCGATGCGGTGGAAATCGACGCGGCGCCGTCTTTTTACGCCATTGCCACCACCGCGCCGCTGGCAGACATCCTTTCCGAAACCGACAACCTGCGCTACCGCATCAGCATCGGGCAGGCGGTGCGCGCCATCGGTGCCAGCGGGCAAGCCGCCGACAGCCCGGCCTTTTCCGAAGCGCTGATCCGTTTGCGGCGCGCCAATGGCGCCTATCTGGTGGCGGATGGCGGCGTGACGCTGGACCGCGACACGCTGATCCGGGCCGATGTGCGGCTGCCTGCCAACCTGACCGAAGGCAACTTTCGCGCGCGCATCTTTCTGCTGCGCGAGGGGCGGGTGGTGGCGCACGAGGAAACCGCGATCGAGGTGCAAAAGACCGGGATCGAGCGGTTTCTGCACCGCCTGGCGCTGGACCAGCCGTTGATCTACGGCATCCTTTCGCTGACCCTTGCCATTCTGGCCGGGTGGCTGGCCTCGGCCGCCTTCGCCTGGGTGCGGCGCTGAGGCGGCGGCGCCTTCAGGTGATCGACTCTAGGCGCTCCTTGGACATTTCGCCGGGCACGATGGTCAAAGGGCAGGGCAGGCTGGCCGAGTGGCGCGACAAATGCGTGACCAGCGGCCCAGGCCCCGACTTGTCGCTGCCTGCGCCCAGCACCAGGATGCCGATCCGGGGGTCTTCCCTGAGTTGGGCCAGAACTTCGGCCACGGCTTCGCCTTCGCGGATCACCAGTTCGGGCTGCACGCCGTGCTTGTCGCGCATCCATTTCGCGAAAACCTCGAAATGCGCCTCGATCCTTTCGCGGGCTTCGGCCCGCATCAGGTCGGCCACACCGGCCCAGTGGCGGAACTCCTCGGGCGGGATCACCGACAGGATCACGACACCGGCGCCGGTGTGGGCGGCGCGCAAGGTGGCGTAACGCATGGCATTCAGGCATTCGCGGCTGTCGTCCAGCACCACCATGAACTTACGCATCGCGTCCTCCTTGTGGCCTGCATGATGCCGCGTGCGGCAAGGGCTGTCCAGCGCAGCCGGCGGCACGGCGCCCTAACGCCTGCGCTGCAACAACTCTTCGCGCATCAGCGACAGGCGGCGGAACACCGTGCCCGGATCGGCATTCAGCCGGTCCAGCAGCGCCAGCGCCACCTTTCCCAGAACAGGTTCTTCAAGCGCGGCCTGCACTATCGGTGCCAGCAGGTTGATGTCGAGCCCTCCGTCGCGCAGCGAAAACGGCTCGATCCCCATCGGCAGGTCGGCCTTGATCCTTTGCCCGACCGGAAAGGCGGTGTCGGGCGCCAGCCCGGAATACAGCCGCTCGAACTCGGTCAGCTTCAGCAGGCTGAACAGAACCTTCAGCGATTGGCCCAGGTGCCGTTCCCCTTCGGTTTCGCCATGATCGGCAAAGGTGATCGCGGCCGAGATCAGCCAGCGCGAAGGCAAGGCCGCGCACAGCCAGTCGCCCTGTTCCGTCCAGATGCGGCGGAACAGACCCGGGGCGTGGGCGGGCCATGCCCGCTTGCGCAAGGTGGCGATCAGCACGGCGTGCAGCAGCATCAGTTCGGGCTGGCCTTGCAATTCGGCGGCCAGCGCGTGCCGTTTGCGCGCAAAGGACGACGGCCGGTCGGGCATCGGGCCCGGGTCCGGCACCAGCCTTGTGCGCAGCGGCGCCAGATCGACGTCCGGGGGGGGCAGGGCCTCGCCTGCAGCAAAGCTCAGCGGCGCCCGGCGGGCCTCGTAACGTTCGATGGCGGCGGCCCAGCCGCCGGAGTAGGTCAGGCGCATCGATGCGTCCTCTTTCGGGCAGTCTGGCAAGCGCCGTGTCCCCCCACAAGCAGAAAGGGCGCCCTGGCGGGCGCCCTTTCGATGGCTGCGCCCCCTGGGTCAGCAGCTGTAGTACATCGCGTACTCGACAGGGTGGGGGGTATGCTCGTAGGCATAGACCTCTTCCCACTTCAGCGCCATGTAGGCTTCGAGCTGGTCGCGGGTGAACACGTCGCCTGCCAGCAGGAAGTCCATGTCCTTGGACAGTTCTTCCAGCGCCTCACGCAGGCTGCCGCAGACGGTCGGGATTTCGGCCAGTTCTTCCGGCGGCAGGTCGTACAGGTCCTTGTCCGACGCCGGGCCCGGGTCGATCTTGTTCTTGATCCCGTCGAGGCCGGCCATCAGCAGCGCGGCAAAGGCCAGATAGGGGTTGGCCGACGGATCGGGGAAACGGGCCTCGACGCGCTTGGCCTTGGGCGATTCGGTCCACGGAATACGGACGCAGCCCGAGCGGTTGCGCGCGGAATAGGCGCGCAGCACCGGCGCCTCGAAGCCCGGGATCAGGCGCTTGTAGCTGTTGGTGCCGGGGTTGGTCAGCGCGTTCAGCGCCTTGGCGTGCTTGAGGATGCCGCCGATGAACCACAGTGCTTCCTGGCTCAGGTCGGCATACTTGTCGCCGGCGAACAGGTTCTTGCCGTCTTTCCAGATCGACATGTTCACGTGCATGCCGCTGCCGTTGTCGCCCTTCATCGGCTTGGGCATGAAGGTCACGGTCTTGCCGTAGGCATGCGCGACGTTCTGGATGACATACTTGTATTTCAGGATGTTGTCGGCCTGCGCGGTCAGCGTGCCGAACACCAGGCCCAGTTCGTGCTGGCAGGTGGCAACCTCGTGGTGGTGCTTGTCCACCTTCATGCCCATGCGCTTCATGGTGCTGAGCATTTCGCTGCGCAGATCCTGCGCTTCGTCGATCGGGTTGACCGGGAAGTAACCGCCCTTGTGCGCCGCACGGTGTGCGAGGTTGCCCGATTCGTATTCCGTGTCGGTGTTCCAGGCGGCGGCGGCGGCATCGATCTGGTAGGCCACCTTGGAGGGGGTCACCGAATAGCGCACGTCGTCGAAGATGAAGAATTCGGCCTCGGGGCCCATGTAGGCGACATCGCCGATGCCGCTGGCCTTCAGATAGGCTTCGGCCTTCAGCGCGGTTCCGCGCGGGTCGCGGCTGTAGGGCTCGCCGGTGTCGGGTTCGACCACGTTGCAATGGATGCAAAGCGTCTTTTCGGCATAGAACGGGTCGATGTAGACCGAGGTCGGGTCGGGGATCAGCTTCATGTCGGACTGATCGATCGATTTCCAGCCGGCGATCGACGAGCCGTCGAACATGAAGCCTTCTTCGAACCAGTCCTCGTCCACGAGGTGGGCCATCAGCGTCACGTGCTGAATCTTGCCCTTGGGGTCGGTAAAGCGGACGTCGACGTATTCGACCTCTTCGTCCTTCATCAGTTTCAGGACGTCCTGAACCTTGCTCATGTGTGTTTCCTTACGGTTGGCGGTTGCGGGTCCGACCGTGCCGGGCAGGCGTGGCCGGAAATGACTCAGACGGCGTCCTCGCCGGTTTCGCCCGTGCGGATGCGGATGACCTGTTCGACCGGCGAGACGAAGATCTTGCCGTCGCCGATCTTGTCGGTGCGGGCGGCGCCGATGATCGCCTCGATCGCGGCATCGACCATGTCGTCGTTCAGAACGACCTCGATCTTCACCTTGGGCAGAAAGTCGACGACGTATTCGGCACCGCGATAGAGTTCGGTGTGCCCTTTCTGGCGGCCGAAGCCCTTGACCTCGATCACCGACAGGCCCTGGATGCCGACGTCCTGAAGCGCCTCCTTCACCTCGTCCAGCTTGAAGGGCTTGATGATCGCCTCGACCTTCTTCATGGGCCCGTCCTCCGTTCGGTTCCTAACAGCGTCTGACCACTTCCGCGCCGCCCGGACAATCGGTTAACCTGCCTGCGGCTGCGGCGATGCAGCGAGAAGGCGGTTATTGCCTTAAATTTGTGCGACTGGTGCGTTTTGTGTGCGGAATGGGAATGCTGGCGGCGCGAAAATGACCGAAGTCCTGATATCTGCCCAAATGCGCGCCATCGAACGGGCGGCCATTGATTCCGGTGCCGTCACCGGGCTGGAGCTGATGGAGCGGGCCGGGCAAGGCGTGGTGGGCGCGATCCTGGCAGAATTGCCCGATCTTGCGCGGGGCGCGCCCCGTGCGGTCGTGCTGTGCGGTCCGGGGAACAACGGCGGCGACGGATTTGTCGTGGCGCGGCTGCTGACGGGCCGGGGGTGGGCGGTGCGGGTGCTTGCCGCCGCATCGCCCGAAGCCATGCCGCCCGATGCGGCCGAGAACGCCCGGCGCTGGCTGCCGATCGGACCGGCCGAACCCTTGACCGAGGATGCCTTGCGCAGCGGCCCGCCCGGCGATCTTTATGTCGATGCGATCTTCGGCACCGGCCTGTCGCGCGCGCCCGCGGGCGAATTGCTGCGCGTGCTGACCCATCTGGGCGGGCGGAATGGCGATGCGGGCTTCTATACCCCGCGGCTGGTGGCGGTGGATGCGCCGTCGGTGCTGTGCCTTGACAGCGGGCGCAGCCTGTATCGCGGGTGGGATGTGCCCCGCGCGCGGCTGACGGTCACGTTCGACAGCCCCAAAGCCGGGCATCTGCTGGCGCAGGGTCCGGCGCTGTGCGGCAAGCTGGTCGTTGCGGATATCGGGCTTGCGCCGTGGCGCGCGATGGAAGCGCCGCATCAGGTGCAAGGTCGCTGGTCGGGCCGCATGCGTTCGGTCCGGTTGGGTCGCGTCGCCCCGGTTGCCGCCGGAGACATCGAGGCAAGGACGCACCCCGGCGCATTCGTGCCCGCCAAGTTGGGCAAGGCTGGTTGGTCCGAGGCGGATCAGACCCACAAGTTCACCTTCGGCCATGCCCTTGTCCTGTCGGGCGGCTGCGGCCAGGGCGGCGCCGCGCGCCTGGCCGCGCGCGGGGCGCTGCGCATCGGGGCGGGGCTGGTGACGGTTGGCTGCCCGCCCGAAGCGCTGGCGGAAAACGCCGCGCGTCTGGATGCGGTGATGCTGCGCCCGGTGGTGGATGGCGGCGCGCTGGCCGATGTGCTGGTGGACAAGCGGATCACCGCGCTGTGCCTCGGCCCCGGGCTGGGCACCGGCGCGCGCGAGGTGGGGCTGGTGGCGGTGGCGTTGGGACTGCCCGTCCCGGGCGGGCCCCGGGACTTCGGTCCCTTCGATCTGCCCGGCAGGCCGGGAGGCCCCGGGTCAGGCCCGGGGCGGGGTAAACAGGGGCGGTCCGTCGTTCTTGATGCCGATGCGCTGACTATCCTGGGGCAGCATGCCGACCTGTTCGCCGCCTTGCACCCCGGCTGTGTCCTGACCCCGCATGCCGGCGAATTCGCGCGCCTGTTCCCGGACATTGCCGCCAAACTGGCCGAACCGGCGACGAAAGGCCCCGCTTGCTCCAAGGTCGATGCCACGCGGGAGGCTGCTGCCCGTTCTGGCTGCGTGGTGCTGTTCAAAGGGCCGGATACCGTGATCGCCGACCCTTCGGGCCGCTGCGCCATCCATGCGGCGGCCTATGACCGCTCGGCCCCCTGGCTGGCCACCGCCGGGTCGGGCGATGTGCTGGCAGGATTCATCGCCGGCCTTCTGGCGCGCGGCCTTGCGCCGTTCGACGCGGCCTGCACCGCCGCCTGGCTGCATGTGGAGGCGGCGCGGACCTTCGGCCCCGGCCTGATCGCCGAGGATTTGCCCGAGCAGCTGCCTGCGGTGTTCCGCGCCTTGGGGGTCTGACCCCCTTGGGGTCGATTTCGCTTCGACCCTTGCACCCTCGGGGGGCTGGGCCGGAACGGACAGGGGGGCGCCGGCAGCCCCCCTGACCCGGTCGATCCCCTAGATTCCGTCGCCGACGAAGGCCTTTTCCACCACGAATTCGCGGGGTTCGGAATTGGCGCCTTCGCGCAGGCCCCAGCCTTCGAGGATCGCCTTGACGTCGATGTTGAAGGCAAGGCTGCCGCAGATCATGGCGCGGTCGGTGGCCGGGTTCATCGGGCCTTCGAGCCCCAGATCGGCAAAGACCTTTCCGCTGGCAAGGTTGTCGGTCACCCGGCCCATGTGATGAAACGGCTCGCGCGTGGTGGTGGGGTAGTAGAGCAGCTTGCCTTCCACCATCTCGCCGATCAGTTCGTCGTTGCACAGGTTTTCCACCAGCTGCCGGCCATATTCCAGCTCGGCCACCTCGCGGCAGGTGTGCATCATGATGACCTGGTCGTATTTCTCGTAGGTTTCCGGGTCGCGCATGAGCGAGGCGAAAGGCGCGATCCCGGTGCCGGTGGCCAGGAACCACAACCGCTTGCCCGGCAGCAGCGCGTCATGCACCAGCGTGCCCACGGGTTTCGGCCGCAGGATGATCTGATCGCCGGGTTCGATGTGCTGCAGCCGGCTGGTCAGCGGGCCATCGGGCACCTTGATGGAGTAGAATTCCAGCTCCTCGTCCCAGTTGGGCGAGGCGATGGAGTAAGCGCGCAGGATCGGCTTGCCGCGTTCGTCGGGCAGGCCGATCATCACGAATTCGCCCGAGCGGAAGCGCAGCGACTGCGGGCGCGTGACGCGGAAGGAAAACAGCCGGTCGGTCCAGTGCGTCACCGCCGTTACCGTCTGGGCGTCGGGCATCACCAGGCTGCGGGCATCGGGTTTGGTGGCGGTGTCGTTCATGCGGTGTCCTTGGCCGGGGGGACTTGTGTTTCGGGCGGACCGGGGGCTTCGCGCCCCCGGACCCCCGCGGGATATTTGGAGACAGAAAATGCAGCCCGCCTTGCGGTGGATCAAGCCTGCTTAGCGGATTCGGTGTCGTCGCGGAAGCCGGTCAGGCAAAAAGCCGCGCCCTGTGGTCGTGGGCCTGCCAATTGGCGCGCGCCTGCCATTGCGGCCAGGGCTGGCGGGCGGCGAGGGCGTCGGAGATTTCCGCCTCGTCGAAGCCGGCGCGCCGGATCATGGCATACTGGTCGGCCAGCACGTGACCTGCGGCGCGCAGCCTGCCGGCAAAGCCCAACCGGCGCAGGTCGCGTGCCAGCGTGAAGCCCCGGCCGTCGTTGAAGGCGGGGAAGGCGATGCGGATCAGGTGCAGCCCGTCGAGGCGCCCGGCCAAGGCAGCGGCCCGGTCGCCCGGGAGAAGGTGGACTGCCGTGGCGTGAGGGTGGGCGGGCAGATCGGCCAAGGCCACGATGGGGTCTGCGAAGGTGTCGGGGGCGAACCCTGCGTCGGTGACGATCACGCTCATGCCGCGTTGTCCTGTGTGGGGCGGCGCACGATGCGGCCGTCGATGAAATGGATGCCGCACTCGGTCTTGGCCGATCCGCGCCAGCGGCCGGCGCGTTCGTCCTCGCCCGGGGCCACCGGCGAGGTGCAGGGGGCGCAACCGATGCTGGGGTAGCCGCGCGCGACCAGCGGGTGGCGCGGCAGGCGGTTGTTGAGCATGTAGTCGGCCACGTCCTCCTTGCCCCAATGGGCCAGCGGGTTGACCTTGATGCGGCCCGTGCCCGGCTCTTCCTCGAAGAAGTCCAGCGTGGCGCGGGTGTCGCCCTGATAGCGCTTGCGCCCGGTGATCCAGGCGTCGAACCCCGACAGGGCCCGGTCGAGCGGAACGGTCTTGCGCAGGGTGCAGCAGGCGTCGGTGTCGCGGCTGTGCAGGGCGGTGTCGGGGTCGGCCAGGGCAAGCTCGGTCAGCCCGGCACGGATCACGCGGACATCGCGCAAATCCAGCCGGTCGGCCAGATCGCGCTGATAGGCGAGCGTTTCGGGGAACAGCAACCGGGTGTCGATGAACAGCACCGGCGTCTGCGGTGCCACCACCGAAACGAGGTGCAGCAGCACCACGGATTCCGCCCCGAAGGACGATACCAGCGCCACGCGGCCGAGGTCGGCATCCTTCAGCGCGTGTTCCAGCACCGCGACCGCGCCGTGGTGCCGGTAGCGCGCGTTCAGCGCCGCAACCCGTGTCGCCACCGGGGCAAGGCCCGCGCCCGAACCGTGCAACCCGTCAGGCCGCATCACGATCGGCCGCACCATAAAGCGCCTCCCTGAACGGTTCGGGGCCGAGGCGGCGGAACGCATGGGCAAAGCTTTCCTGCGCGTCGGTCCGCAGGTCGAGGTAGCTGCGCAGCAACCTTTCGATGGCGGGCACGATCTGGTCGTAGGCAAAGCCCGGGCCGGCCCGTTCGCCGATGGCCGCGTTTTCGGTGGCATCGCCGCCGAGCGTGATCTGGTAGTTTTCCACCCCGGCGCGGTCGAGCCCGAGGATGCCGATATGCCCGACATGGTGGTGACCGCAGGCGTTGATGCAGCCCGAGATCTTGATCCTGAGCGCACCGATTTCGCGTTCGAGCCCGAGGTCGCGGAAATGCGTGGCCAGCGCCTGGGCCACGGGGATGCTGCGGGCGGTGGCCAGGGCGCAGTAATCCATGCCGGGGCAGGCGATGATGTCGGACAGCAGGCCCACATTGGCCGTGGCCAGCCCGGCCTCGGTCAGCGCGGCCCAGACGGAGGGCAAATCGCCCTTGTGCACGTGCGGCAGGATGACGTTCTGTTCGTGGCTGATGCGCAACTCGTCATGGCCATAGGCCTCGGCCAGGTCGGCCAGAACCCGCATCTGGGCGCTGCTGGCATCGCCGGGCGTCGCACCATGCGCCTTGAGGCTGACGGTCACGATGGCATACTGGTCGTTGCGGTGCGCCGCGAGGTTGGTTTCGGCCCATTCCCGATAGGCCGGGTTCCCCAGTGCCAGCAGATGCGCGTCGATGGGCGCGTTGCGGAAGGCAGGCGGCGCGAAGGCCGCGGCGATTTCTGCCAGGAACGCATGGTTCAGCACAAAGCGCGGCCGCAATTCGGCAAAGCGGCGTTCGACCTCGGCGCGGAAGGCATCGAGCCCGTTTTCGAAGACGGTGATCTTGATGCGGGCCTTGTACTTGTTGTCGCGTCGGCCGGACTCGTTGTAGGTGGCGAGGATCGCCTCCAGATAGGGCAGCAGGTCATCGAGCGGCACGAAGGGGTTGATGACCTGCCCGATCATCGGCGTGCGGCCCAGGCCCCCGCCCACGATCACCTCGAACCCCGCTTCGCCGGCATCGTTGCGCAGCATGCGCAGGCCGATGTCGTGCGCCTTGGTCACGGCGCGGTCGTTCGGGCTGCCGGTGATGGCGATCTTGAACTTGCGCGGCAGGAACTGGAACTCGGGGTGGTCGGTCGACCACTGGCGCAGCAGCTCGGCAATCGGGCGCGGGTCGGCGATTTCATCGGCGGCGGCACCGGCGAAATGGTCGGCGGTCACGTTGCGGATGCAGTTGCCCGAGGTCTGGATCGCGTGCATTTCCACATCGGCCAGCGCCGACAGGATCGCGGGCACATCGCCCAGTTTCGGCCAGTTGAACTGGATGTTCTGCCGCGTGGTGAAGTGGCCATAGCCCTTGTCCCAGGTGTCGGCGATCATGGCCAGTTGCCGCATCTGGCGGCTGTTCAGCGTGCCATAGGGAATGGCCACGCGCAGCATGTAGGCATGCAGCTGCAGGTAAAGCCCGTTCATCAGGCGCAGCGGGCGGAACTCGTCCTCGGTCAGCGACCCGTCCAGCCGCCGCGCCACCTGGGCGCTGAATTGGGCAACCCGGGCGCGGGTGAAGGCTTCGTCGAAGTCGTTGTAGCGGTACATGGGCAAACCTCGGTCGGCGGCGCGGCGGCGCCGGGCAGGCTGGTGTCGGGGCAGGTGGGCCGGGTCAGGCCCGTTCGGCCTGCTTGCCGTGCGGATAGTTCGACGGGCCGCGGGTGCGGAAGGCTTCGCGGAAATGCGCGGGCTCGGGTCCGTTCGGGCCGGGGCGGGCATCGGCCAGATAGGCGCCGACCACGGCATCGGCTTGCCGCTGGGCGTGCAGCAGGCGCATCTGGGCGTGGGCCTCGTCCTCGATCAGCTCTGCCTCGTGATGGTGGGGCGACCAGCGGTTGTCGGCGGTCAGCCAGACGGATTCGCCGGTGCGCAGGTCGTTGGCGGTCACGGTCTTTGGCGTGAAGCGGGGCATCTCAGGCTTCCTTGATCGCGGGCAGGGCGGCGCGGGCGGCGCGCGGCGCCAGCCCGCACAGGATGACGGCGGGGCCCGCGCAGGCCGCGGCGGCGGCGGGCAGGGTGGCAAGGGTGGCGGCGTGCAGCCGCTGTTCCGGGCGGCTGGCGTTTTCGACCAGCGTGACCGGCGTTCCGGGGGCGGCGCCGTGCATCATCAGCCGGCCTTGCAGGAAACGTGCGGCCGCCTTGCCCATGTAGATGGCCGCGACAGCGCCGGGGCGGGCAAGGGCGCGCCAGTCCTGGTCGGCAAAGCCTTGCATGTCGTGCGCCGTCAGCAGCGTCAGCGCACCGTTGCGCCCGCGGGCCGTCAGCGGTTGGCCCAGGGCCGCCGCGGCGGCGCTGGCCGCCGTCAGGCCCGGCAAGATGGTCCAGGGGATACCGGCCGCATCCAGGGCATCGAGCTCTTCCTCGAGGCGGCCGAAGATGCCGGGGTCGCCGGCTTTCAGGCGCACGACAAAGGCGCCGGCACGGGCGGCGTCGATCATGGCGGCGTGGATGTCGGCTTGCGGGGTCGAGGGGCCGAAGCCTTCCTTGCCGGCGTCGATCCGCCGTGCGGTTTCCGGGATCAGGTCGAGGATGGCGGCGCCAACCAGCCGATCGTGCACCACCACATCGGCCGCCTGCAAGGCGCGCAGCGCGCCCAGTGTCAGCAGGTCCGGGTTGCCCGGCCCGGCCCCGACCAGGGCGACGGTGGATTTGGCATGCGGCTGGGTCATGGCGGGTTCCCGTGATGATGCGCCGCTAATATAGAACATTTTTCCGGTTTCTGACGAGATACCCCTTGCAGATAAGGAATCGGGTTCAGATACTGTGCCGATCCGAAACATATGTTCCAATCCTGGGGGTGAACGCGAATGGCTGTCCGGCTGGACGAGATGGACCGGAAAATCCTTGCGGTGCTGCAAGAAGATGCCAGCCAGTCGCTGGACGAGATCGCCCGCCGCGTCGGCAGTTCCAAGACCCCGGTCTGGAACCGGATTCGGCGCATGAAGGAACAGGGCGTGATCCTGCGCACCACCGCGTTGCTCGATGCCGAGGCATTGGGGCTGGAGGCCTGCTTTTTCGTGCTGGTGCGCACCAGCGAACACGAAGCCGACTGGCAGCGCCGTTTTCTGGATGTGCTGCGCCGTCGCCCCGAGGTGCTGGAGGCACACCGCCTGGCCGGCGACATCGACTATATCCTGAAGGTCCGCGTCAAGAACGCCCGCGCCTACGACACCTTTTATCAGGCGCTGATTTCCGAGGTGCGCATCTACAACGTGACCGCGCTGCTGAGCATGGAGGAGATCAAGGCCACAACAGTGTTGCCGCTGTGACACGGCAAAGTTCGCAAACCGATGCTCCCGGCGCGGACGCGATGCAAGGGGGTATGGTGCTGCAAGAGAGGATTGAACTCTCGACCTCTCCCTTACCAAGGGAGTGCTCTACCACTGAGCTACTGCAGCGCCGTGCGGGCGGATTAAACGCAATCCGCAGCGGGTGCAAGAGGCAGGCAGCGAAAATTTCCGCCTGCCTCCGATTGCATCAGGCCGTGGCCTTGGCCAGCGCCTGATCGAGGTCGGCGATGATGTCGTCGGCATCCTCGATCCCGATCGACACGCGCACCACGTTCGGCGCGGCGCCGGCGGCCTTTTGCTGTTCGGGCGTCAGCTGGCGGTGCGTGGTCGAGGCCGAGTGGATGATGAGGCTGCGGGTGTCGCCCAGGTTGGCCACGTGGGAAAACAGGTTCAGGCTGTCCACCAGCTTGACGCAAGCCTCGTAGCCGCCCTTGACGGCAAAGGTGAACAAGGCCCCGGCGCCCTTGGGCACCACGCGCTTGGCCCGTTCGTGATAGGGCGAGGACGGCAGGCCGGCATAGGTCACGAATTCCACGCGCGGGTCGGCCTCGAGCCAGGCCGCCACCTTCGCGGCGTTTTCGACGTGGCGCTGCATCCGCAGGGACAGCGTCTCGATTCCCATCAGGGTGTAATGCGCGGCCTGCGGGTTCATCGTCATGCCCAGGTCGCGCAAGCCGATGGCGATGCCGTGAAAGGTGAAGGCCAGCGGGCCGAAGGTTTCGTGGAACTTCAGCCCGTGATAGGCCGGCTCCGGTGCCGACAGCGACGGGAACTTGTCGTTGGCCGACCAGTTGAACTTGCCCGAATCGACGATGCAGCCACCGGTGACCGTGCCGTTGCCGGTCAGGTATTTCGTGGTGGAATGCACGACCAGCGTGGCGCCGTGTTCGATGGGGCGGCAAAGCCAGGGGGTTGCCGTGGTGTTGTCGACCACCAGCGGGATGCCGGCCGCATCGGCGATGTCGGCCAGCGCGCGCAGGTCGGTCACGTAGCCGCCGGGGTTGGCGATGGTTTCGCAGAAGATGGCCCGGGTGTTGCCGTCGATCGCGGCCTTCACCGACGCCAGGTCGTCGGTATCGACGAATTTCGTCGACCAGCCGAACCGCTTGAAGACCTGCGTGAACTGGGTGATCGTCCCTCCATACAGCCGCGAGGACGCCACGATGTTGCATCCCGGCGCCATCAGCGGATACAGCGCCATGATCTGCGCCGCGTGACCCGACGAGGTGCAGACAGCGCCCACGCCGCCTTCCAGCGTGGCGATTCGTTCCTGCAGCGCGGCCACGGTGGGGTTGGTCAGGCGCGAATAGATGTAGCCCACCTCCTGCAGGTTGAAGAGTGCTGCGGCGTGGTCGGCATCGCGGAACACATAGGCCGTGGTCTGGTAGATCGGCACCTGACGGGCGCCGGTCGCCGGGTCGGGTCGGGCCCCGGCGTGAATTTGCAGCGTGTCGAAACCGTAGGTGCGGGTCATGGGTCGCCTCCGTTCTGAAATTGCCCGTCAGCCTAGGGCGGCGTCACAGGCGGCGCAACGGGGCGGTCTTGGAAAAGGACAGGGTTCCGGGGGAAGCGGCGCGGTTGGCCCGGTATCCCTTGCGGCGACACCGGGCCGGAACGGCGTCAGACCACGAAGTCGAAGTCGTGGCGCAAGGGCAGGCGGCGGATGCGCTGCCCTGTCAGGTCGAAGATGGCATTGGCCAGCGCCGGCGCCGCCGGCGGCGTGCCCGGCTCGCCCACGCCGCCGATGCGGTGCCCCGATTGCAGGATGCGCACCTGCACATCGGGCATGCCGGTCATCCGCAAGGAGTCGTAGTCGGGAAAGTTCGTTTCCTGCACCGTGCCGTCGCGGAACGTGATTTCGCCCAGCATGGCTGCCGACAGGCCGAACACCATGCCGCCTACCATCTGCGCCTCGACGATCGCCGGGTCCAGCGCGACTCCGGGGTCGCAGGCGATGAAGGCCCGGGTCAGCGCAATGGCATTGCCGCGTCGTTCCACCTCGACCACCTGCGCGACCGGGGTGCCGAAACTGTAGCAGAAAGCCACGCCGCGCCCCACGCCCGGGCGCTTGCCGGCGCGCCAGCCCGACAGGTCGGCCACGGCCTCCAGCACATCGGCCGAAGGTCCGTGCGCCGGGCGGATATGGGCCAGGCGGAACTCCAGCGGGTCGGCGCCTGCGGCATGGGCCAGTTCGTCGACAAAGCTTTCGTGGAAAAAGGCGTTCTGCGAATTGCCGACCGACCGCCAGAACCCGATGGGCACCGAAAGATCGGCCAGATGCCCGCGCACCCGGGCATTGGCGATGGCATAGGGTTGGTCGAAGGCGCCTTCGACGGTGGCACGGTCCGGCCCGCCGCCGCCCAGGCCGGTCATGCGGCCCATCGCCTGCTGCGTCACCGAAGGGGCAGCAAGCGCCAGGTCGAACCCGCCGATCCGCCCGTCGCGGATCCAGCCGCGGGCACGGGCGATGGCTGCGGGGCGATAGACATCGTGGGTCATGTCCTCTTCGCGCGACCAGGTGACCAGAACCGGCGTGCCGGGAACCGCAGCGGCAACCTGCGCCGCGATGGTGGTAAAGTCGGTTTCCGCCCGGCGGCCGAAGCCGCCGCCCATGATGGTGGTGTGCATCGTGACCGTTTCGGCGGCGATCCCCACGGCATCGGCGGCCTTGCTGGCGGCAAAGCCCGGGGCCTGCGTCCCGGCCCATAGCGTCAGCGCGCCGTCCTGGAACAGGGCGGCCGCGCTCATCGGCTCCATCGTGGCATGCGCGAGGAAGGGGACGGAATATTCCGCCTCGACCACCGGCACACCCATCGGCACGTCGCCCGCGGCACCATCGTTGCGCATGGTGGAATTGGGGGCGGTGTCGAACGCCGCCACCAGCCGCGCGCGCTGGCTTTCGTCATCGGCCGGGTAGGGGGCAGGCGCCCATTGCACCTGCACCGCGTCGGCACCTTGCAGCGCGGCCCAGGTGGTGTTGCCGATCACCGCGACACCGTCGGCCAGGGGCACGACCTTTTCCACCCCCGGCAAGTCCAGCGCCGGGGCCGGATCGTGCGACAGCATGCCGGCCCCAAGCCCGGGGTTGCGGCGGACCACGGCGAACTTCATGCCCGGAAGTCGGATGTCGATGGCGAATTGCGCCGTGCCGGCGACCTTGGCCACCATGTCGGTTCGAGGTTGGCTGCGCCCCAGCAACCGCCAGGTCGACGGGTCGCGCAAGGGCGGCACCGGCGGGTCGATCCGGGCGGCATCCGCCGCAAGATCGGCATAGGCAATGCGCTGGCCGTCGGGGGCGGTGACGAAACCGCCGGCGGTGCCCAGCCGGTCCGCCGCCACGCCCAGGCGCGCCGCTGCGGCCGTCTTAAGCGCCTCGCGCGCGCTGGCACCCGCCTGGCGCATCTTGACGAAGGCATCGGCGGTCGAGGTCGACCCGCCCGTGACCTGCAACCCCAGCATCTTGGACACCACCGAGGCCTGTTCGCCCAGCCATTCGCCCCAGCCGGACCGCGCCCATTCCGGCCCGGGAACCACGCCCTTCATCAGCGCGCCGTTATAATAGGCTTGCGCCGGGGGCCCGTGGATCACGGAAATCTGGTCCATCTCGGCGTCCAGTTCCTCGGCCACCAGGGCCGCGAGCGTCGTGGTGATGCCCTGGCCCATCTCGGCGCGCGGCACGACGACGGTGATGCCGTCGGCCCCGATCACCAGCCAGGGGTTCATCACGCCGTTGCCGCTCAGCGGGTTGGGCAAGGTGCGCCGGGCTTGCCAGACGCCGAAGGCGACCCCGCCTGCCACCGCGACCGAAGTCACCAGGAATGCGCGCCGGGTCCATTTGCGGATCGTGCCCATGCGCTCAGCCTCCGATCATCAGTTTCTGCGCTTCTCGGATCGCGGCGCGGATCTTGGGGTAGGTGCCGCAGCGGCACAGGTTGCCAGCCATCGCCTGTGCGATGTCGTCGTCACTGGGCTCGGGGTTTTCGGCCAGCAGGCTGGCGGCCTGCATCACCTGTCCGGGCTGGCAATAGCCGCACTGTGCCACCTGATGCGTGACCCAGGCCTGCTGGATCGCGGCCAGCGCCTGCGGCGTGCCGATGCCTTCGATCGTGGTGACCGCGCCGGTCACATCCTCCAGCCGAAGCTGGCAGGACCGCACGGCCACACCGTCGACATGCACCGTGCAGGCGCCGCAGGCCGCCACGCCGCAGCCATACTTGGTGCCGGTCAGGTTCAGCCCGTCGCGCAGCACCCACAAAAGCGGCGTATCGCCCGGCAGATCGACCTGCCGGGGCTGGTTGTTGACGATGAGCGTGAAGGGCATCGCAGACCTCGCTTGGTTCTTTCCACTGTCAAGATACATGGGCGGCGCGCAAAGTCCAGCAAGACACGCAACCGTGATCGCCGCCCGGGCCCGGGGTTCAGACGGCCGACAGGATGGCGTCGGTGTCGAGCCCCGCCACCGCACCGGCGACGGCCCCCCGGGCGCTGCCGATCCGGGTGGCAACCCAGGCATCGGCCGTCGCCGCATCGCCGCCGCGGATCAGCACCGACCCGGCCAGCAGCACGGCCAGGCGTTCGGCGAACCAGCGGGCTTCGCCCTCGGGCGGCAGGCCGGGCCAGCGCGCCAGATGGTCGCGCAAGGCGGCGTCATAGCGGCGGTCTGCGCCGGTGGCGGCCTGCAATTCGGCCACCAGCCCCGCCCCCGCCGCCGGGTCGCGCGCCAGCGCCCGCAGGATGTCGAGCGCGATGACGTTGCCCGACCCTTCCCAGATGCCGTTCAGCGGTGCCTCGCGATACAGCAGCGGCATGGGCGTATCTTCGACATAGCCCATGCCGCCCAGGGCCTCCATCGCCTCGGCCACCAGCCAGACGCAGCGCTTGTTCGACCAGAACTTCGCCACCGCAACCGCAATGCGCGCGAACGGCGCCTCGGCCGGGTCGTCGAAAGCCCGGGCCACGCGCATCCCCAGCGCCAGCGCGCCTTCGGCCTCGACCGCCAGATCGGCCAGCACCGCGCGCATCAGCGGCTGGTCGATCAGCCGGCGCTGAAAGGCCGCGCGCCCCCGGGCCCACCACAGCGCTTCGGCCAGGGCCGCGCGCATCAGGCCGGCCGGAGCAAGCGCCGTGTCCAGCCGCGTGTGGTGGACCATCGACAGGATGGTGCGCACCCCTGCGCCTTCGTCGCCCAGCTGTTGCGCCCAGGCGCCGTGGTATTCGATTTCCGCGCTGGCATTGGCGCGGTTGCCTAGCTTGTCCTTCAATCGCTGGATCTGGATGGCATTGCGCCTGCCGTCCGGCGTCCAGCGTGGCACCACAAAGCAGGTCAGCCCGCCCGGCGCCTGCGCCAGCGTCAGAAAGCCGTCGGACATCGGCGCCGAACAGAACCACTTGTGCCCGGTCAGCCGCCAGCCTTCGCCATCGCGGGCCGCGGTGGTGGTGTTGGCGCGCACGTCCGAGCCGCCCTGCTTTTCGGTCATCGCCATGCCCATCGTCGCCGCCGCCTTTTGCACCAGCGGCACCGAGGCCGGGTCGTAGCCCCGAACCAGCAGTTTCGGCCGCCAAAGTGCGGCCAGCGCCGCATCCGCCGCCAGTGCGGGGACGGCGGCATAGGTCATGGTCATCGGGCAGCACACGCCGGGCTCGACCTGACTGAGCATGTAGACCAGCGCGGCATGGGTGGCGTGCCCGCCGGGGGCGCCTTCCCAGGCACAAGCCGCATAGCCGTGCGACAGGCCCAGCTGCATCAGCTGGTGCCAGGCGGGGTGAAAGCGCACCTCGTCCAGCCGCCGGCCGCCGCGGTCGAACAGATGCAGCTCGGGCGGGTTGCGGTTGGCCAGACGCCCGGCCTCGCGCATCTCCTCGGACCCGGCCGCGCGGCCAAAGGCGGCCAGCGCGGCGCGGTTTTCCTGGCCGGCCCAGCGGCGCAAGGCCGCGTCCGATTGCCACAGGTCGCGGGCCTGCGGGTCGGGCTGGTTGGTAACCTCGTGGGTCGCAAGGTGCGAGCGTGGGGCGTATGGCATGGCGCGTCTCCGTTCGGGGCAGGGTCACATGCGGGCGCCGGGAGGTAAAGCACTTGTGCGGGTTTCGCCCGCTTGCAGCCGGGGGTTTTCTTGGCGAATCACTTGTGGCACACTGCAACGCAATGGGGCGCCAGACCCCGCGAGAGGCCGAGCCATGTCGCTTCCATCGTCGCGCCCGCCTGTGGGCACCATTTTGCTTCTGGGGATTGCACTGGCAATTACCGGGAATTTCGCGTTTGCCGCGATGCAGGGCGACCACGGGTTGCTGCGACGGGTGCAGATTCAGGCCGACATCGCCGCGCTGGAAAGCCGCAAGGCCGAGTTGCAGGCAGAGCTTGCGCGCCTGAGCAATCTGACCACCGGATTGTCGGATACCGCGCTCGACCTCGACCTGCTGGACGAACGGGCAAGGCTGGTGCTGGGCTATCTGCGCGCCGATGAGGTCGTGATCCATTAGCAGGCTGCTGAAGAAGTCCACGAGGCGGAACAGTTTTCCCTCTGTTTGGGCGGCAGCGGTGAGCGTCGTGCTGGTCGAGGCGAGGTATGGGTGCCCGATGCCACCCCTCGTCGTCATGCGGCCGGCAGCCGGGGCAGTCGGGCGAGGTTGTTGGCGGCCATCGTCAGGATGAAGCGGGACCGCACCTTCTCGAGGCCGCGATAGACGGTCTGGGCCATGCCGCCGACGGTCTTGGCCCAGCCGAAGGTGAGGAGGATCAGCCAACGATCCGGGGGATCGTTGGCCCGACGCAAGTCGATCCGTTTGCGGTGCTTGATCGACAGGGCGTATCCCTCGTGCC
>NZ_JBKBQM010000028.1:0-42272 GCF_046292685.1 Gemmobacter sp. | reverse complement strand
CTCGAACTCGGCATCGAGACTGGCCAGCGCCTCGTTCACCACCTGCCGGATCTTGCGCAGCGGATGCCGGGCGGGGATGCGCTCTTCAAGATCGACATAGCTGAACAGCGACCCGCTCGCCCCGTCCGTCCCGCGCATCATCACCCCCACCGTTGTCGTGCAAAGGGTGAATCATGTTCCTAACTCCGGGTCGAGGGCTGACTTCTTCAGCAGCCTGCTAATGCGCGTCATCGCCCCGGCCAGCGCTTTGGATTTCCAGCGTCCGGTCGATGACCGGGTGGCGCAAACGCTGTCGCTGGCGGCGGTGCGGTTCAACACCGCGCTGGGGCGGGCCACGCATTCCGCGCTGCTTTCGCAGATCACGGATGCCCTGACGCGACGCAGGGAACCCGTGCGCCGGATCGCGGTGCGTCAGGCGCCGCAAGCGGCCGTCGAAAGCCTGGCCAGCACGCTGACGGCGATCGAGGCCAACGATTTCGCCCGTATCGCCGTGGCGCTGGAAGCGCGCTTTGCCTATCTGGAACGCGCATGGGAAGCGCAGACCGGCCGGCGCCTGTGGCGCACAGGCCCGGGCTTCGTGCCGCGGCGCTGAAGCCGGCGGCGCCGCAGCCTGCCGCTCAGCCGCGCGGGTCCACCGCCATCGCCTCGACCTCGACCAGGAATTCGGGCCGGGTGAAGCCCGACACGATCAAGAGGGTCGAGGCCGGGCGCTGCGTGAGTCCGGTCAGAAAGCGGTCGCGCGCGGCCATGTAGGCCGGCATGTGCGCCCGGTCGGTGACGAAGGCCGACAGATGCACCACATGGGCCGGGCTCATGCCGCCTTCGGCCAGAATCGCGGCAATGGCGGCAAAGCACAGGTCGGCCTGGGCGCCGGCATCGGGCGGAATGGTGCCGTCGGCCGCCAGCGCCAGTTGCCCCGAGGTGCGCAGCACCCGCCCTGCGGCCGGAAACACCACGCCATGCGAATAGGCGCCGAACGGCGGGGCGAGGCTGGGCGGGGCGAGTGTCTGCATCCGGCTGCACCTGGCTGAAAAAACCGTCTTGCCAAACCGGCAAGGTTGAAGCAGCATCATACAACAATCTCTGGCACAGATTCACAAGGGCCATCGTCTTGCTTTCCTGACCGGAGGCGCATGGTGGCTATTGTGGTTTTGGTTCGTCATGGTGACGATCCGCCGGATGATCGTGTCGTCACGCATCTGACAGCGCGCGGGTTTGATCTGCGCACGGTGCGCCCCTTTGCAGGCGAGCCGCTGGGGGAAATCGGTCCCGATGTGGTCGGTTCGGTGATCTATGGCGGGTTGTTCAACGCCTACGACACCGCGCTGCATCCGTTCCTGCGCGACGAATACCGCTGGATCGCCAATTGCATCGCGGCAGGGCTGCCCTTGCTGGGGATCTGCCAGGGCGCGCAGATGATCGCGCAGCATCTGGGCGGCACTGTCGGGCCCAAGGCCGACCCGGAATACGAGTTCGGCTATTACCGCATCGACCCCACGCCCGGGGCCGGCGATTTCCTGCCCGGCCCGCTGTGGGTGGTGCAGGCGCATTTCCACACCTGGACGCTGCCGCCCGGGGCGATTCGGCTGGCGGGCAGCGCGGCCTACCCCGAACAGGCCTTCCGCTGGGGCGACAGGGTTTACGGCTTGCAGTTCCACGCCGAGGTGACGCCGGCGGGCTTTGCCCGGTGGCAACAGTCCAAGGCGCATCTCTACGCCCGCCCCGAGGTGCAGCGCCCCGAGGAACAGTTGCGCCTGCAGGCTTTGCACGACGCAGCGCAGGATGCCTGGTTCCGCGGGTTCCTCGACCGGCTGTTCGGGGCCGCGGCATGAACGCGCCCGCCCCCCTGCCCGCCCGCTGGGCCGAGTTGCCGCGCACCGCCTTTGCTGCCCTGCCCGCCCATGCGGTGGCCGTGCTGGCGCTGGGCGCGACCGAACAGCATGGCGACCATTTGCCGACCGGGGTGGACACCCTGTTGACCGATGCGGTTCTGGACCGCGCGCTTGGCCTGCTGCCGCCGGGCACACCGGTTCTGGCGCTGCCGATCCTGTCGGTGACCAAAAGCAACGAACACGCCGCATGGCCCGGGGTTCTGACGCTTTCCGCTGCAACGCTGCTGGCGGTGTTGCACGACATGGCCGCCGCGGTGGCGCAGGCGGGGGTGCGGCGGCTGGTGCTGCTGAACGGGCATGGCGGCAACGGCGCGCTCTTGGAGGTGGCCGCACGCGACATCCGGGCGGCGCATGGGCTGGTTACCGCCCATGCCAGCTGGTTCGCCTTTGCCGACCTCGCGCCCTGGCCGGCCGAGGCGCTGGCCCACGACCTGCACGCCGGCGATCTGGAAACCTCGGCCATGCTGGCGGTGCGGCCCGATCTGGTCGACATGGGCCAGGCGCAGGCCGGCCGGGTTGCACCCCTGGGCGAAGGCTTCGGCCTGTCGGGGCCGCTGCGCCCGGGCTGGCTGGTGCCCGACCTTGCCCCGGGCGGCGTGATGGGCGATGCCACCGCCGCCACCGCCGCCAAGGGGCAGGCGCTGGTCGAAAGTGCGGCCCGGGGGCTGGCGCGGGCGCTGGCGGCCTTCTGCACCCCCGATTTCGGCAAGGTGGCGCCATGAGCGTGGTGGCCGTTCCGCTGGACCTGCTGGCACGACCCGATGCCCTGGGTGGCCTGCGCCACGGCGATTGCCTGGTCGGCCGCCCCGTGCTGCGGGCCGGGCGGCTGGTCGGGCTGGACCCGGCCCCGGGCCTGATCGCCGGCCATGTGGTGCTGCCCCGCCTGACCGAGGTGCATTGCCACCTCGACAAGTGCCACACCATCGACCGGATCGGTGCCACCGGCGGCGACCTCGCCGCCGCCATCGCCGCCCAGGCCGCCGACAAGGCCCACTGGAGCGCCGACGACATCCGCGCCCGTGCGCTGCGCGGGCTGGAGGAATACCGCACAGCCGGGGTCGGCCCCTTGCGCAGCCACGTCGACTGGGGCCACCCGCCCGACTGGTCGGCCACGCCGCGGGCCTGGCCGGTGCTGGCGGAGCTGGCGCGCGGCACGCCGGGGCTGCAACTGGCCGCGCTGGTCGGGGTGGACCTGCTGGCCGAACCGGGGCTGGCCGACCGGGTGGCGCAGGCCTGCGCCGCCGCAGGCGGCGTGCTGGGCGGCTTCGTGCTGCACCACGCCCACCGGCGCGAAGGGTTGCGCGCCGCCTTTCGTGCCGCCGAACGGCACGGGCTCGCGCTGGATTTCCACGTGGACGAAGGGCTGGCCGACGGGCTGGACGGCTTGTCGCTGATTGCCGAAACCGCGCTGGAAACCGGGTTTCAAGGCCCGGTGCTGTGCGGGCACGCCTGTAGCCTTGCAAACCTTGCGCCCGAGCCCCTGGCGCGCACCGCCGACCGGCTGGCCCGGGCCGGCATCGCGGTGGCGGTGCTGCCCGCGACCAACCTTTACCTGCAGGACCGCCGCCCGGGCCGCAGCCCCGACCGCCGCGGGCTTGCGCCCTTGCACGAACTGCGCGCGGCCGGCGTGCGGGTGGTGGTCGGCACCGACAACGTGGCCGATGCCTTTCAGCCCGGCGGGCGGCACGACCCGCTCTGGTCGCTGCAGATCGCGTCGCTGGCCTGCCAGCTCGACCCGCCGTTCGGCCGCTGGTTGCCGCTGGTCGCCACCGAGGCGCGCGCGGCACTCGGCCTTCAGCCGGGCTGCATCGACGAGCTGCCGGCCGCCGACCTTCTGGCCTTTCCGGGCCGTTCCACCGCCGACCTGCTGGCGCGCAGCGCGCCGCCGGTTCCTCTCACCTCGCTCTTGCCCAAGGCCGACCCATGCCCGTGACCCCCGCCTTCGTCGCCGCGCTTGGCGATGCCGAAATCATCCGCGAGCCCTCGCTGGTCAGGAAACGCTCGCGCGATTTCTTCTGGTACAGCCCGATCCTGAACGAGGCGCTGAAGGCGAAGTTCGCCGAAATCGTCGCCCGCCCTGCCACGCGCGACCAGCTGGCCCGGTGCCTGGCCGCCGCCTACGACCACGACGTGCCGGTCACCCTGCGCGGCGGGGGCACCGGCAACTACGGCCAGGCCGTGCCGCTGGATGGCGGCATGGTCATCGACATGACCGCGCTGAACCGGATCGAGGAGATCGGGCCGGGCTTCATCCGCGCCGAAGGCGGCGCCAACATGCTGGCAATGAACCGCGCGCTGGAGGCCGGCGGCCAGGAACTCGCCGTTTTCCCCTCGACCCAGGACATCGCCACCATCGCAGGCTTCGTGGCCGGGGGGTCGGGGGGCATCGGCTCGCTGGCGCACGGGATGCTGCGCGACAACGGCAACCTGATCGCGCTGGAGGCGCTGTCGGTCGAAAGCCCGGCACGGCTGCACCGTTTCGAAGGTGCCGAGGCGCTGCACCTGCACCATGCCTGGGGGCTGAACGGGGCGATCGTCTCGGCCACGGTGCGGGCGGTGCCGCTGCGCAACTGGCTGGGCTGTATCGCGGGCTTTCCCGATTACCGCGCGGCCTATGCCGCCGGGCTTGCGGTGGCGCAGGATCAGGCCCTGGGGGCCAAGCTGGTCAGCACGGTCGATGCCCGGATCGCCGCCTATTTCCCGCGCCTTGCCGGCCATGTTCCGCAAGGCGCGCATCTGATGGTGGCGATGGTGCCCGCCTCTGCGCGCGCCGCACTGGCCGACATTGCCTTGCGCCACGACGGCGCGCTGCACCTTGCGCTGTCCGAAGCCGAACGCACGGCGGCCCGGCTGCCGCATGTCTACGAATTTTCCTACAACCACACGACGCTTCAGGTGCTGAAATCCGACCGCGGCGTCACCTACCAGCAGATCGGCGTGCCCGACGCCACCGATATCGCGGCCGTGGCCGCCATCGGCGACACGGTGGGCGAGGATGTCTGGCGCCACCACGAATTCGCCCGCGTCGGCGGCAAGCTCGTGGCCTTCGATCTTCCGGTGATCCGCTGGCGCGGCCCCGAGGCGCTGGAGGCGATCAACGCCGCCTATGCCGCGGCGGGCTTCACGGTGTGGGATGCGCACCAGTTCTGGGTCGAAGGCAGCCTGAAACAGGCCGACTACGTGCACCTTGCATGGAAAAAACGCCTGGATCCCAAGGGTTTGCTCAATTCCGGCAAGTCGCGCTTCTGGTCCGGGGTGCGCGATCTGCCGCCCGAGGCCATCGAATCGCTGGCTGTTTCGGGAGGCGCCTCATGACCCCGCTCCGCACCGCCCATCCGCTGCGCTCGCACGGGCTCGGGCAGCGGCCGACCAAGCAGACACGCTGCCCCCATCCACCAACGACCGGACAATCCGGCATAAACAGAGAGGTGACTACATGGACTTCCTGAAACGCAACGGGCGCCCCCTGCCGGCCGCCATCGTCGCCGATGCGGGGAACGCCCGCGCCGGCAAGGTCAGCCGGCGCGAGTTCCTGGCGCTGGCCACCACCTATGGCGCGACGGCCGCAACCGCCTATGCGATGCTGGGGCTTGCGGCCCCGACCCCGGCACAGGCGGCGCCGAAGATGGGCGGCACCGCCCGCATCCAGCTGGAAATCGCCGGCATGCGCGACCCGCGCACCTTCGATTTCAACCAGTTGGCGGTGGTCACGCGCGGCTGGCTGGAATACCTCGTGCATTACAACTCCGACGGCACCTTCACGCCGGTCCTGCTGGAAGGCTGGGATGTCTCGGACGATGCGCGCACCTACACGCTGAACCTGCGCAAAGGCGTGAAATGGTCGAACGGCGACGATTTCGTGGCCGATCACGTGGCCTTCAACGTCGCGCGCTGGTGCGATGGAACCATCGAAGGCAACGCCATGCGCTTCAAGATCGGGGCACTGGTCAACCCCGACACCAGCCAGGCCGCCGACGGCGCCATCGAGGTGCTCGACAGCCACACCGTGCGGCTGAACCTCTCGCGCCCCGACGTGTCGCTGATCGCCGGCTTTTCGGACTATCCGGCGGCCATCGTGCACCCGAGCTTCGATGTGGACAAGATCCTGACCGAGCCCGTCGGCACCGGCCCCTACCTGCCCGAACGCTACGAGGTGGGCAAGGGCGCTGTGCTGGTGCGCAACACCGCCCATCGCTGGTGGAACGAAGGCAACGGCGCCTGGCTGGACCGGATCGAGTTCATCGACCTGGGCACCGATCCCACCGCCTTCCTCGCGGCCGCCACCTCGGATGAAATCGACGCGGTCTTCAGCACCGAAGGCGACTATATCGCCGCCTTCGACGCGCTGGAAGGCTGGACGCGCCACACCGTGCCGACCGCCGCCACCATCGTGGCCCGCTGCAACCAGCAGGCCGAGGAAAACGGCAAGGTGCCCTATGCCGATGTCCGGGTGCGCCGCGCGCTGGCGATGGCCGTGAACAACGCCGAGGTGCTGGAACTTGCGGTTTCGGGCTATGGCACGCCGGCCGACAACCACCACGTGTCGCCGGTGCACCCCGACTATGCGCCCACGCCGGCGCCGGTGCACGACCCGGTCGCGGCCGTCGCCCTGCTGAAAGAGGCCGGCATGGCCGACTACGAATTCGAGCTGACCTCGCTCGATTCCGGGTTCTGGGCCGCCACGGCCGACGCCATCGCGGGGCAGCTGCGCAACGCCGGCATCAAGGTCAAGCGCACCGTCATCCCGGGCTCCAGCTTCTGGAACAACTGGACGAAATACCCCTTCTCGCTGACCAACTGGAACCACCGCCCCCTCGGCATCCAGACGCTGGCGCTGGCCTATGTCTCGGGTGCCAACTGGAACGAAAGCGGCTTTGCCAACGCCGAGTTCGACGACCTGGTGCAAAAGGCGCTGGCGATCCCCGATTCGGTGCGCCGGCGCGAGGTGATGGCGCGGCTCCAACAGATCATGCAGGAAGAAGGCGTCATCATCCAGCCCTACTGGCGCGCGCTTTACAACCACACCAAGGCCGGGCTCGGCGGCGCGGGCATCCACATCGCCCAGGAAATGCGCCCGGCCGAACTGCACTGGCTGGCCTGAGGCCATGGCGGGCGGCGGCCCCGGCCGCCGCCCCTTTCGGGAAAGCTGACGCATGGAAACGATACTGCCTCTGGTGCAGGCCGGCGTGCTGGCGCTGATGGCCGCCTGGCTGACACTGGGCCTGCGCGACAACCTGGTCCACCCCGACCTGAACGAAACCTTCACCGCCGAGGTGCTGTCGCTTGCGCGGATGAAGCGCGACTACGCCGCCATCGCGGCCATGGTCGCCCACCGCGCCATCGACGACCGGCGCACACAGCGCCGCCTGTTCCGGCTGATCGTCGCGGCCGAGGCGCTGGTGGTGCTGGCGCTGTGGGTCGCCGTGGCGACGCTGTGCGCCCACCTGGCCGGGCTCTTGCCGCATGCCCCGGCGCAAGCGGTCGGGCTGCTGGCCGCCTTCGGCTTTACCGCGCTCTGGGGCGCGTTTCTGGTGGCGGGCAACCATTTCTGCTACTGGTTCTGCCATGACGCGGCGCAGAACACGCATTTCCAGCTGGCGCTCTGGGGCATGGGCGCCATGCTGCTGCTGGTGCAGGCGCCCTGAGCGCCTGCCGCCCGTTCAGCAGGGCTTGGGCCAGGCGTCGATGGCCGCCACCGCCTCCTCGGCGGTCTCGACGTAACGGAACAACGCCAGATCCTCGGCCGCGATGGTGCCGGCATCGGCCAGCGCCTGCCAGTTGATGACCCGTTCCCAGAAATCGCGCCCGAACAGCAGGAAGGGCACCCGCCGCATCCGCCCGGTCTGGATCAGCGTCAGCGCCTCGAACAGCTCGTCCAGGGTGCCGAAGCCGCCCGGAAAGCCGCAGATCGCCTTGGCGCGCATCAGGAAATGCATCTTGCGGATGGCAAAGTAGTGAAAGTTGAAACACAGGTCCGGCGTGACATAGGCGTTGGGCGCCTGCTCGTGCGGCAGCACGATGTTCAACCCGATGCTCTGCCCGCCCGCTTCCGCCGCGCCGCGGTTGCCGGCCTCCATCACGCCTGGACCGCCGCCGGTGACGATGACGTTCTCGCGCCCGTAGCTTTGCAGCGACCGTTCGGTCATCAACCGGGCGAAACGCCGCGCCTCCTCGTAATGCGGGGCCAGCGCCGCCAGCCCGGGATGGCGCGCCTCTTGCCCTGGGGCGGGAATGCGCGCGCCGCCGAACAGCACGATGGTGGATTCGATGCCGCGTTCGTCCATCACCATCTGCGGCTTCAGCAGCTCCAGCTGCAACCGCACCGGGCGCAGCTCGGCGCGGGTCAGGAACTCGGCATCGGTAAAGGCCAGCCGATACGCCGGGGCGCGCGTCTGCGGCGTATCGGGAATGCGCCGTGCGGCGGCGATGTCCTCGACACTGTCGCGGAACGGGTGGCTGCGGGGTTCGTCCTTCATCCGGGGCTCCGTGATTGCGTGGGCGGCCCGACCGCACTATAGGCTGAGGCCGCAGATTTCCAGTCACAGCCGGGGGAACCATGTCGCACGCCGCACTCGAAGCCGCCATCGAAGCCGCCTGGGAGGCGCGCGACACCATCACCCCGGCCAGCCGGGGCGCGGCGCGCGACGCCATCGAGGCCACGCTGGAGGCGCTCGACCAGGGCGCGCTGCGGGTGGCCGAACGGCAGGCGGACGGGCATTGGCACGTGAACCAGTGGGCGAAAAAGGCCGTGCTGCTGGGCTTCCGCATCAAGGACATGGAGCCGCACGAGGGCGGCCCCCAGGGCGGCGGCTGGTGGGACAAGGTCGACAGCAAGTTCAAGGGCTGGGGCCCCGATCAGTGGCGCGCCGCCGGGTTCCGCGCGGTGCCCAACTGCGTGGTGCGCCGCTCGGCCTACATCGCCCGCGGCGTGGTGCTGATGCCCAGCTTCGTCAACCTCGGCGCCTATGTGGACGAGGGCACGATGGTCGATACCTGGGCCACCGTGGGCAGCTGCGCGCAGATCGGCAAGAACGTGCACCTGTCGGGCGGCGTCGGCATCGGCGGCGTGCTGGAACCCATGCAGGCCGGCCCCACCATCATCGAGGACAACTGCTTCATCGGCGCCCGCTCCGAGGTCGTCGAAGGCTGCATCGTGCGCGAAGGCTCGGTGCTGGGCATGGGCGTGTTCATCGGCAAGTCCACCAGGATCGTGGACCGCGAAACCGGCGCCGTGATGTATGGCGAGGTGCCGGCCGGTTCGGTCGTGGTGGCCGGCTCGATGCCGTCGAAGAACGGCCTCAACCTCTATTGCGCGGTGATCGTGAAGCGGGTGGATGCCCAGACCCGCGCCAAGACCTCGATCAACGAGCTTCTGCGCGATTGAACCTCGCCTCCCTGCCCGCCCGGCTGGCGCTGGCCCCGGTGCTGCTCGCGCAGGGGCTGATGGTGCGCGCCCGGGCGCAGCGGCTGCCCGAACCGCCGGGGCCGCGCTCGGGCAGCGCCGGCGCGGGCCCGCCCCTGCGCCTCCTGATCGCCGGCGACAGTTCGGCGGCCGGCGTCGGCTGCGCCGACCAGGCGCAGGCGCTCTCGGGCCAGCTGGTCGTCCGCCTCGCCGCCCGCCACCGCCTCGCCTGGCGGCTGGAGGCGGCAACCGGCGCGACCACCGCCGACATCATCGCCCGCCTCGCCGCGCTGCCGCCCGAACCCTTCGACGCGGCGGTGATCGCGCTCGGCGTCAACGATACCACCCGCATGCGCCCCCGCGCCCGGTGGGAATCCGACATCGCCGCGCTGCACGCCTTGCTGCAAACCCGCTTCGGCATCGCCGTCACGCTGTGGTCCGGGGTGCCGCCGATGGGCCGCTTTCCCTTGCTGCCCAACCCCTTGCGCGCCACCCTGGGCGCCCTTGCCGCGCGCAACGACGCCAGCCTTGCCCGCATTGCCGCCACCACCTCGGGCCTGTGCCACCTGCCGCTCGACCTGCCCCTGACCCCGGATCTCATGGCTTCCGACGGCTACCACCCCAACGCCGCCGCCTGCGCGCTCTGGGCCGATCGCCTCGCCACCGCCCTCGCCACCGCCCTCTCCGCGCCCGCTTCACCTTGACCCAAATATCCCGGGGGGCGGGCGGCACCTTGCCACCCGGCGCGCCGCCCGCAACGGGGGGCAGAGCCCCCCGCGCGCCACGCCGCCGCAGGCCCTTTCCCCCCGCGCGGCGTTGGACTAGAACCCGGCCCATGCCCGTCACCCTGACCCGCCTTGCCGATCTGGCCGCCCACCGCTTCGATGACATCATCGACGTGCGCGCCCCTGCGGAATACGCCGAAGATCACCTGCCCGGCGCGATCAGCCTGCCGGTGCTGGACGATGCCGAGCGCGCCCGCGTCGGCACGATCTACAAGCAGGTCAACCCCTTCACCGCACGCAAGCTCGGGGCGGCGCTGGTGGCGCAGAACGCCGCCCGCCACCTTCAAGGGCCGCTGGCCGACAAGCCCGGCGGCTGGCGGCCGCTGGTCTACTGCTGGCGGGGCGGGCAGCGTTCTGGTTCCTTCGCCGCGATCCTCGCGCAGATCGGCTGGCGGGTGGAAACCCTTGCCGGCGGCTACAAGGCCTGGCGCAAGCTGGTGCTCGAGGCGCTCGACACCCTGCCGGGCAGCTTGCGCCTTGTCCTGCTCGACGGCAACACCGGCTCGGCCAAGACCGAACTGCTGGCGCATCTGGCCACCCGGGGCGTGCAGGTGCTGGATCTCGAATCCCTGGCCAATCACCGCGGGTCGCTGTTCGGGGCGATGGGGCCGCAACCCGGCCCCAAGGCCTTCGAAACCCGCATCGCCGTGGCGCTCGCCGCGCTGGACCCCTCCCGCCCCGTGGTGGTCGAGGCCGAAAGCGCCCGCGTCGGCGACCGCATGCTGCCGCCCGCGCTCTGGCACGCCATGACCCGCGCCCCCCGGATCGAGCTGACCGCCCCCCTGCCCGAACGCGCCGCCTACCTCGCGCGCGCCTATGGCGACGTGGCGGCCGATACCGGACGGCTGCTGGCCACGCTGGACCGATTGCGCCCCTATCACCCGGCCGACCGCATCGCCGAATGGCAGGCGCTGGCCGAGGCCTGCGCCTTCGAGCCGCTGGCAGCCGCGCTGATGCAGCACCATTACGACCCGCGCTACCGCAAGCACCGCGCCCGCGTGGCCGTGCCGGTCACGCCGCTGCCCGCCCCTTCGCTGGCGCCCGACGCCTTGCCGGCCCTTGCCGCCGCCATCGCCGCCGAAACCGCCCGCCTCCTGCCCGAGGAACCCTGCCGATGACCGACACCCCCCCGACCGAACCCCGCCTGACCGCGCTGTCCCACGGCGGCGGCTGCGGCTGCAAGATCGCGCCCGGCGTGCTGTCGGGCATCCTGCGCGGCACCGCCGGGCTGCCGATGCCGCCCGAACTGCTGGTCGGGATCGAAACCTCGGACGATGCCGCCGTCTGGCAGCTGAACGACCGGCAGGCCCTGGTGGCCACCACCGACTTCTTCATGCCCATCGTGGACGACCCGCACGATTTCGGCCGCATCGCCGCAACCAACGCCATCTCGGATGTCTATGCGATGGGCGGCACCCCGATCTTCGCGCTGGCGCTGGTGGGCATGCCGATCGGCGTGCTGTCGGTGGAGACCATCGGCAGCATCCTCGCCGGCGGCGCCGCCGCCTGCACCGCCGCGGGTATCCCCGTTGCCGGCGGCCACACCATCGACTCGGTCGAGCCGATCTATGGCCTCGTCGCGCTGGGTCTCGTGGACCCTGCGCATCTGAAACGCAACGCCGCGGCACAGCCCGGCGATGTGCTGGTGCTGGGCAAGCCGCTGGGCGTGGGCATCCAGTCGGCGGCGCTGAAGAAAGGCGCGCTCGACCCCGCCGGCTATGCGCGCATGATCGCCACCACCACGCGGCTCAACACCCCCGGCCCCGACCTTGCGCGCCTGCCCGGCGTGCACGCGCTGACCGATGTGACCGGCTTCGGCCTGGGCGGGCACGCGCTGGAAATGGCGCGCGGGGCGGGTGCGGACCTGCATCTCGACTGGGCCGCCGTGCCGCTGCTCGAGGGCGTGACCGCGCTGGCCGAGGCCGGCCACATCACCGGCGCCTCGGGCCGCAACTGGGCCAGCTATGGCGATGAAATCGCGCTGCCCCCGGGCTTTGCCCCCGTGGCCCGCGCCTTGCTGACCGATCCGCAGACCTCCGGCGGGCTGCTGGTGTCCTGCGCGCCCGACGCGGCCGATGCGGTGCTGGCCACCTTTGCCCGCCACGGCTTTGCCGACGCCGCCGTCATCGGCCGGGTCGGCGACCGCAGCCCCGCCCCGCGCCTGCGTCTGGGCTGACCACCGTCAGAAGCAGAACAGCCCGAACCAGCAGGATTTCAGCGCCAGCGTGGTGACAAAGGGCTGCGGCGCGCTGTCGGACATCAGCGCAGCCAGCGGCACCACCATTTCCGCCGCCTTGCCATCGGCCGACAGGGTGCCGGTGGTGGCCTCGATCCTCGGCGCGCGGATGCGGAACACCAGGCTGTGCCCGGCCAAGGCCGCGCGCATCAGCCCGGCCACCTGCCGCGCCTGCGCGGCCTCGGGGCCGGCGGCATCCGTCATCCCGGCGAAGTCCAGCGTCACGCGCAGGCGGCGGTCGTCCAGCCGCTCGACCCGCGCGGCATTGCGCAGCCGGTCGGCCGGGTCGGCCCCGGCGCGCCGCTCGGCCTCGGCGATGAATTCGTCCAGCGGGGTGGTGCGCCGCTGCACGCAGGTCACGGCTTCGACCCCGACCGTGGCTGTGCCGCCCTTGCACATCTCCTCGGGCGACTTGCCGGCCAGGTCGAACAGCTCGCGCCCGATCCGCAGGTCCAGCACCGTCTCCACCGCCTGCTCGCCCTGGAAATCCAAGGTCAGGTCGGCATCGATGCACCCCGCCAGCGGCAGCAGCGACAGCATCAGGGCGAACAGGCGGCGGCGCATGGCGGCGGGCTCCGGGGCAAGCGGCGGGCCTGCACCGTGGCACCGCCGCGCGCGGCTGGCAAGCCCGCCGCTTGCCCCGCCGCGCCGGCGTTGCTAAGGCGGGCGGGTTCAGACCCGGAGCCCGCCATGACCGACGCCCCCAAGCCCAAGCGCCCGCAACAGGTGCACACCCTGCTGGTCGAGGTGGGGCGCAAGCCCGGCGACGGCCTGCCCGAGGGCGCCACCGGCGCGGGCCTTCTGTGCTATGCCTCGGGCGTGGACGAGGCCGAGGCGGTGCGCGAAACCGTGGCGATCCTGCAGCAGGCCGACCTTTCCGTGCTGGAGGTGACAGGCCACGGCACCCGCGCCGAACGCGAGGCCAGCGGCGAGACGATCGAACCCGACGAAGCCGCGCTGATGGACCGCGCCTTGCAGGAAAACTCGGTCGTGGTGGCGGTGCTGACCCCCTATTTCGACTGACGGGGGCGGCCGGGCGCTCAGCCCGCGCCGGCATGCAGGCGCATGTCGCCGCCATCGGCCAGCAAGGCCGCGGTTTCGGCCGGCCCCAGAAGCGGGGCGGCAACGGTGGCGCCTTCGGGGCCCGGGCAGGCCACCGCCAGCCCGCCGATGCGCAGCACCGCCGGCTGGTCCAGCACGGGCGCGGCCAGCAGCATGTCGGCAGAACCCGCAGGCCAGGCGCGGCGCTGCACCGGCTCGGGCAGGTGGCCGGCGGGCACCAGCACCCGCGGTTGCCCGAACAGGCGCAACACATCCTCGCCGGCAAAGGCCAGCGGCACGCGCGGCCCCGCCAGCATGTCCTGGCGCAGCGGCAGGCGCCCGGCCCGCAACCGCACGGGGCTGAAGGCAAAGCCCGCCGGCACCCGGAACAGCCGCAGCGCCGCCAGCCATCGCGGCCGGTCGTCGGCATCCAGCACCCGATCGCCCGGGCGCAATGCCCCGAGCGGCCGCAACCCGCCGCCCGGCAGCGGCACCAGCGCCTGCGCGGCCACCGCCACGCCTTGTGCCAGCGCCTCGGGCGCGGGGCCCGGCTGTGCCCGGCGCAAGGCGCAGGCCCCCAGCGCCGCGTGGCGGTGGCGCGCCGCCGCGGGCCCCGCGCCGCACACCGCCTGCGCCAGCGCGGCCGGCCACACCGCCGCCCCCGGCCCGGCCGCCCCCGGCCGCAGCGGCGCGCCGCCCGCATCCTCCAGCGTCAGCCACCAGCGCCCGGGCGAACCGGCCGCCCAGCCCAGACGCAGCACCACCGGCCCGGCGGCGGCCGGGATCGGCCCGGGCAGCACATGGCGGATCACCTGGTCGCCCAGCCGCAGCCGCACCACCACCCCGGCCGCCCGGCCCGCCAGCACCGACAGGCTGGCAGGCAAGGCCGCCGCCGCCTCGTCCGGGTCGGGCGGCCACAGCCGGCCTTGCGCCGCCGCCGGCGCATCCGCGCCGCCGGCCTCGGCATCCAGCAGCACCGCCGGTTCGTCGGGCAGACCGCTTAGCGACAGGGCCAGCACGCCCGCGCGCAGGGGCTGCGCCGCCCAGGCGGGAAGCGCGGCGCCATCGCCGACCATCCAGCCGGTCGCCCCTGCCGGCCCTGCTGCACCGCTGCCTGCCACCCGTTACCCTTCACCGCGCGGGGCACGCCCCATCGCGCCCGTCGGCCACCACCTTGCCGCGCCGGGGGGCAGCTGTCACCTGCCCGCCGCCACGAGCCGCGCCAAGGGTGGTAGCGGCGCCACAGGCCCGGTTGCACCGGGCGGGGCCTGCGGCTACCAGTTTGCCCAAGCCCTGCCTCTGCCCGAAAGGCCCGCCATGCCTGCCCCCCTGCCGCCCTCCGCCCTGTCGCCCGCGTCTCTCGTGCCCGAACCCGTGGACCCCGTCGCGCTGACCGCCGCGCTGATCCGCTGCCCCTCGGTCACCCCGGCCGAGGGCGGCGCGCTGGTGCTGCTGGAACGGTTGCTGTCGGAGGCGGGCTTTGCCTGCACCCGGGTGGACCGCGCGGGCGTCCCCAACCTGTTCGCCCGCTGGGGCGCGCGCGGGCACCCGCGCAGCTTCGGGTTCAACGGCCACACCGATGTAGTGCCGGTGGGCAACCCGGCGGACTGGTCCTGCGACCCCTTCGGCGGCGATATCCGAGACGGGCGCATCTGGGGCCGGGGGGCGGCCGACATGAAGTCGGGCGTCGCCGCCTTTGCCGCCGCGGCTGTGGATTTCGTGCGCGCGACGCCGCCGGACGGGGCGGTGATCCTGACCATCACCGGCGACGAGGAAGGCGTGGGCCGCGACGGCACCCTGGCGCTGCTCGACTGGATGGCCGCGCAAGGCGAGGCGATGAGCGTGTGCCTGGTGGGCGAGCCGACCTGCCCCGACGAGATGGGGCAGATGATGAAGATCGGCCGGCGCGGGTCGATGACCGCCCATATCCGCGCCCGCGGGGTGCAAGGGCACGCGGCCTATCCGCACCGGGCCAGGAACCCGCTGACCGCGCTGGTGCGCCTGCTGGACCGGCTGGCGGCGCAGGAACTGGACCGCGGCACCGACCACTTCGATGCCTCGACCCTGGCCATCACCACGATCGACACCGGCAACCCCGCCAGCAACGTGATTCCGGCCGCGGCGCGGGCCACGGTGAACATCCGCTTCAACGACCGGCACACGGGGGCCAGCCTTTCGGACTGGTTGCGGGCCGAGGCGGCGCGGGTGGAGGCTGAAACCGGGGTGGGGATGGAGCTGGAGATCTCGGTCTCGGGCGAAAGTTTCCTGACGCCGCCGGGGCCGCTGTCGGATCTGGTGGCGCGGGCGGTGCAGGCGGAAACCAATAGGGTGCCCGAGCTGTCCACCTCGGGCGGAACCTCGGACGCGCGGTTCATCAAGGACCACTGCCCGGTGGTGGAATTCGGGCTGGTGGGGCAGACCATGCACAAGGTCGACGAAAACGTGGAAATCGCCCATATCCACCAGTTGAAGGCGATTTATGGCCGCATCCTGCGGGCGTGGTTCGCATGAGCTGGGCCATCGAGGAAACCCGCGACATCGCCGCCTGCCGCGCCTTGCGGCGCATCGTGTTCATCGAGGAACAGGGCGTGCCCGAGGCGGACGAGATCGACGACCTGGACGAGGTTGCGGTGCATCTGCTGGCGCGGGTGGGCGGGCAGCCGGCCGGCAGCGCGCGGCTTCTGGTGCAGGGCAGCACCGGCAAGATCGGGCGGGTCTGCGTGCTGGCCCCGCTGCGCGGCACCGGGCTGGGGGCGGCGCTGGTGCGGGCGGGTGTGGCGCGGCTGGCGGCCGAGCCGGGGGTGGAGCGGGTCAAGCTGGGGGCGCAGACCCATGCGCTGGGCTTTTACGAGCGGCTGGGGTTTCAGGCGGTGGGGCCGGAGTATCTGGACGCAGGGATCCGGCACCGGGATATGGTCCTGACCCTGCCCCCGCGGGATGTCCCTGCGAGGGACAAGTTTTCGACTCAATGAAATCAGGGGCTTGCGTGGCCGTTTTCACGAATCGTCAACACATTCTCGCCTTGCCGCTGCAAGGCCGCAGGCCAGGGCGCGAGCCGGGGTTTTCCGGCCCGAGGTCTTGCGGGGGGCGGTCGAGCGCCCGCCGGGCGATGCGGCCGAGGTCGCGCCGGGAGTTCTGGCGCAGGTCGGCCTGTTTGGGCATGAGCGGGCGCCGAAGGCCCTTGGGGGTTGCGTTCGGACCTTGCGGCCAGGGGCCACGGGGAGCGCAGGACCGGATGTCGATCTTCGGGCGGCGGGCAAGGGCGGGGTGGCAGGCCATCCCGCTGCCTCGGGCGTGAGGGAGGCTTTTGCGCGCCAAGCCGGGCCGGTGTTCGGCCGGCTTGCGCGGCGCCACGGGGACGACGGTTCGGCCGTGCCCGCTGCCCCGGGGGCGTGGCGGGCGCCCGCCTTGTCGGGTTGGTGGAGCGTTCCGCGACGATGGCACGGCCGGCGTCCGGCCGGCGAGCGGCCGAGGCGGGTTGAGCCTCGCGGGCGTCCGGGGCGGCTGGTGGCCGGGGGCGCTGCCCCCGGGCCCCCGGGATATTTGCGGCAAGGTGAAAGGGGGGCAGTGCGCCGGCGTGCGGAGGGGGGCGGTGTGACGCCGTGGCGGGGGGGCGGCACGTGGCGCCGGCGGGCCCGGGGGGATCGGAAAGGCGTGTCGCGGCGGGCTGGTCCGGTGGCCGGAAGACTGCGATCCGGGGGTGCCGGACGAAGCGCCGGCCTGCGCCGCCCGGCCCGGGCCTGCGCCGAGGTTGGCCGCGAACCGTGCCGGACATGGGCGTGCCGGCCCGCCGGCGAGCAGCAGCCCGAGGCCCGGGCCGGCCCGCATCCGCCCTCGTGCCGGCTTTCGTCGAAGCGGTCTTTGCCGACCGGCCGATCTCTTGCCCTCGCGCGCGCCCCGGCGGTGCGTGTCGAGGGTCGCCGCCAGCGCTGCACGGGCCGGATGAGGCCCCCGCCGCGCCATCGCCCCACGCTCCGGGCCTCGGGGGGCGCGGTTGGTTCGGGAGGATGCGCATCTGCGACCGGGCGGCACCCGCGGCTGGAAGGTCGCAGGCCGGGGCCAGAGCCGGGGTCTTCCGGCCCGAGGTCTTGCGGGGGGCGGTCGTTCCTCGGCCGGGCGATGCGGCCGAGGTCGCGCCGGGAGTTCTGGCGCAGGTCGGCCCCCCGGGCAGCAGCGGGCGCCGGAGGCCATCGGTCGGGTTCGTGCCGCGCGGCCAGGGGGCGTGGGGATCGCTGGACCGGATGTCGATCTTCGGGCGGCGGGCAAGGGCGGGGTGGCAGGCCATTCCGGTGCCTCTTGCATGAGGGGGGCTTTTGCGCGCGACACCGGGCGGCGTTCGGCCGGCTTGCGCGGCGCCACGGGGGCCAGGTTCGGCCGTGACCGCGGCCCGGGGGGTGTGGCGGGCGCTCGGCTTGTCGGGTCGATTTGTCGGGTCGATGGAGACTCGGGAAAGATTCCGCGCCGATGGCACAGCCGCCGCCCGACCTGCGAGCGGCCGGGGCGGCCGGGGGCGCTGCCCCCGGGCCCCCGGGATATTTCTGGCAAGGTGAAAGGGGGGCAACGCGTTGGTGCGGCGGGGGGCTCAAGGCCGGGACCAGCGCCGCCTTGGACCCACCGCGCGGCCGGGACTGGGGGCATTGCCGAGACGCGGCTTTCGCCGGGGCGCCCCCGAGCGCGGCGAGGGATCGCCGCCTGACTGGCACATGCCGGGTGCCGACCGGGTTGCGCGGCCGCAAACCGGCGTCCGACTGCGGGTGTTGCGGTGCCTTCCGGCGGCCGGGGCGGGTCGAGCCTTGCCGGCGGCCGGGGCGCCGGGCGTCCGGGGGCGCTGCCCCCGGGCCCCCGGGATATTTGCGGCAAGGTGAAAGGGGGGGCGGCGCGTTGGTGCGGCAGGGGGTGGAGGCGTGACGCTTTGGCGGGCGAAGCCCGGGTGGCGGCGGCGGGGGGGGTGCCCCTTGCAAAAGGGGGCGGGAGAGGGCGGGCGCGGCGCAAGGGGCCCTTTGCGGGGTGCTGCGGGGGCGGCGGCGGGGGCCTGCGGGGCGCAGGGGGATATTCGGGCGGCGGGTCAGGCGCTGCGGGCCATCCGCTCGGGCCGCGGTGCAGGACGGTGGGCCGGGGTTGCCCGGGGCACGCGGCGCGCGCGTGGGCGGCCGGGGCCGTTGCGTTTTTGCATGTGCCGGAGGGGCGGCGCTGGCGCGGGGCCGGGGTGGGGGGCGCCTTGAGGCGGCGAAGGATGCCGATGCTGTGCCGGACGATGCCTTTGCCGCCCGCGCCTGCGTTCGACGCGCCGCAGGGGCGTGCCGCGCGGCCGGTGCGTCGCGGGGCGATGCCGGGCCGAGGGGGCGCGCGGGCGCGGATCAGGCCCTGGCGCCCAGGCGGGCCAGAAAGCGGTCGAGCGCGGCCGGATCCAGCGGTTTGGCCAGCACCCCTGCCCCGGCCGCGGCGGCGGCGGCGCGGAACGAAGGCCCGCGGTCGGGCGACAAGAGCAGCGCCGGCAGCGCCCCCAGCGCCGGGCGCAGCGCCTGCCAGCCGGCCAGCGCGGCCTGGCCGTTGCCGGGCGCATCCATGAGCACGAAATCGGGCAGGATGCCCAGTTCGGCCAGCAGGGCGGCCGCCGCCTCGGCGCTGTCGCTTTCCAGCACCGCCATGCCGCGGCCTTCGAGCAGGTGCGAAAGCGCGGCGCGCAGGCCCGCGTCGGGTTCGACCAGCAGCGCCACCAGATCGCGCGCAGGCGCCGGCGGCGGGGCAAGCGGGGGCAAGGCGGCGGCGGGGCGCGGGTCGGCCAGCGCCTCGGCCAGGCCCAGCCGCAGGCAGAAGCGCGTGCCGCGCCCGACCCGGCTGTCGAGGTGCAAGGGGTGGCCCAGAAGCCCGGCCGCGCGTTCCACGATGGCCAGCCCCAGCCCGAGCCCTTCGGAGGCCGAGGCGCGGGCGTTCAGGCGGTGAAATTCGCGGAAGATGTTTTCCTGTTCCTCCTCGGGGATGCCGGGGCCGGTATCGACGATCTCGACGCGCACCGCATGCGCGCCGCTGCGGCGCACCCCCACCAGAACGCCGCCCGTTTCGGTATAGCGCACGGCGTTGCCGATCAGGTTCTGCAGGATGCGCCGCAGGTAGGCGGCATCCGACAGCACCACCGCCGCCGTCGGGCGCAGGCGCAGGCGCAGGCCCTTTTCCGCGGCGAGGGGGGCGCATTCGTCGGCCAGCCGCGCCAGCAGCGGGCCCAGCGCCACCGGCGCCATCGTCACCGCCGCCCGGCCGCTTTCCAGCCGGGAAATGTCGAGCAGCGCCTCGAGAATGGTTTCCACGCTGTCGAGGGCCGCCCCCGCCTTGACCAGCGCGTCGCGCGCGCGGGGGGGCAAGGGTTCGTCTCCGGCCGAGGCCAGGAACAGCCGCGCCGCCGACAGGGGTTGCAGCAGGTCGTGGCTGGCGGCCGCCACGAAGCGCGAGCGCGCGGCATTGGCGCGTTCGGCCCGGGACAGGGCATCTTCGAGTTCCAGCGTGCGGGCGGCGACGCGGGCTTCGAGCGTTTCGTTGGCGCGGGAAAGGGCGGCGATGGCCTGGCGTTCGGCGGTGACATCGGTGAAGGACACCACGAAACCGCCGTCGGGCATGCCTTGGGCAAAGGCATCGAGCATCGGGCCGCCGGCGCCGTGCTGCAGCGCGAACCGCAGGGGGGCGCGGGGGGCGGGCTGGCGCAGCCAGTCGCGCAAGGCGGCCAGCGCGGCGGCGCCGGTCGGGCCGAGGTCGGCTTGCAGGCGTGCGACCAGATCGTCGAAGCCGAGCCCAAGGCGGAAGCGCGCCAGCGGAATCGCCAGCAGTTGTGCCGCGCGGTCGTTCCAGCCCAGCAGCCGGGCCTCGGGGTCGAAGATGCAGACGCCCTGGCTGATGTGATCGAGCGTGGCGCGCACGATGCGGGCCTGGTCGTCCAGCAGCTTGCCGCGCTCCAGCCGTTCGGTGCGGATGATGCCGGTGACGTCGGTCTGCAGGATCACCGTGCCGCCATCGCGGGTGCGGTGTTCGGAAACCTGCACCCAGCGGTCGCCGTCGAGCTGGACGTTGAAGATGACGTGGCGGTCGCGGTGGCGGCGCAGGCGGGCGATGGCCCAGTCCTCGGGCGTCTGGCCGCGCGGCAGGCTGAGGTGGCGCGAGCGGCTGACATGGCCGACATAGTCCTGAAAGCTCAGGCCCGGGCGCAGATGGGGCCGGATGTCGGACATCTGCATGCCGAAGCGGGAATTGCACATGACCAGCACGTCGGAAGGATCGAAAAGGGCAAAGCCTTCCTGCACGGTCTCGATGGCGTCGGCGAGGGTGCGGCGGGCGGCGTCGGCGGCGCGCATGGCGCCGGCCAGCTGGGCGTTGGACTGGTGCAACAGGTCGAGCGCGCGTTCGAGGTCGCGGGTGCGGTCGCGCACCTGGTCTTCGAGCATGGCGGCGCGTTCGAACTGGGCATAGGCGGCGCCGCTGGCGTCGGTGGTCTGTTCCACGCGGCGCATGAGCACATCGAGGATGGTCAGCAGCTTTTCGCGCTGGCGCTCGGGCGGGTCGGCGGGGTTGATGAGGCCGTGGGTCATGGCGGGCGGGTCATGCCGGGGCGGGCGGCGGGTAGATGGCGACGCCGGTCAGGGTCTGGTTCACGTGCATGGCGTTGAACTGTTCGCCATAGGTGGAAAAGCCCACGACGTTATGGGCGCGCAACAGGTCGGACAACCGGCCGGAGATCTGCTTTTCCTGCGCCTCCATCCGGCGCAGCACGCAGTCGCAGGCGAGGATGGCGGCCGGCGGCACGGGGGCGGCCAGCGCCGACAGTTCGGCCGAGAGGTGAGCCACCATGTCGGCCGGTTCGGCGAGGGTCAGCACCAGCCCTTCGTCGATGGCGGAGTAGAACACGAGGTCGCCGTTCGGTTCCACCTGGCGGATGGCACGCACGTGGTGGCGCCCGCCGATGCGCACCACCACCGGATGGGCGGCAAAGGTAAAGGGCGACAGCTGCGCCGGATCCTTGCCCACGAGCCGGGCGTATTCCAGCGCCGCCGGTTCGGCATTGATGCGCCGCACGATGCGGCGGGCGGGGTCGGCCTCGGTCACGACCATGCGGGTGGCGGTGGGGTGCAGGTGGTCGGTCTTGAACACGCGCACCGGGCAATCGGTGCGCAGCAGCGCCACCACCGCCGCATGGCGCAAGGCGCGCCCGCCGTGCAGCACCAGGGTTTCGCGGAATCGGGTGCCGTCGGCAGCCGACCCGCCGAACAGCGGCACCGGGCCGAGGCCCGCGGCCAGCGCGGCGGTGAGCGCGTCTTCCTTGGCCGAAAGCCCGTCGACCATGAGAAAGGCGAATTCGTGGTCCCATTCAGGGCGGGCGCGGGCCAGCGCGCCGCGCGCGCGGATCAGGCCGCCGATCAGCGGATCGGGGGCGAGCGCGCCCAGATCGGGGATCAGCAGGGTTTCGGCGGCGAAATGCGCGGCCGGCAGGCCGACGGCGACGATGCGGCCTTCGGCATAGCCGCCGGCGATTTCGCCAGCGGTGGTGCAACCCACCACCGGCACGCCGGCCCCGAGCCGCGCCTGCACCCCCGCCAGCACCGCCGCGGCCGAGGCCTGCGGCGCCACGAACAGCACCACCAGCGCCAGCGAAGGGCCGGGCAGCAGCGCCGCCGCCAGCCGGTCGGCGGCGGCCGGGTCGTCGGCCGCGGCATCGGCGATCTGCACCAGCATCGGCCCCGCCTCCCTTCGTTGCCGCGGGCAGTCTAGCAACCGCAGGCGGCGCCGCAAGGGCGGCGGCGCTTGCGGGCGCGCGGGCAAGCTTCGATATCGGAATCGGTTAATTTCGAATATTTCTTCGCAAAAACCGGGTTTCTGCCGGAAGATTTTCGAAGTTTCTTGCGTTCGGCCCCAGGATTTCGGCGCATCTTTCGGGCGTTCCGGCGTAGCCTCGGGGCAGGACGGACAAGGCCGCAGGATGCGGCAGAAACAGGAGGCAGGCATGACGGGATGCTATGTCGTGGCCTATGACGGCAGCCCGGCCGGGCGCCGGGCGGTGGATTTCGCCGTGGCGCTGGCCCGGGCGACCGGGGCCGGGATCGTGGTGGCGCATGTGCTGGACTGGTCGCCCTACAGCTTTCTGACCAAGGAGGAGATCGCCGAGCGGCACAAGCGGCGCAGCGAGGAACTGGCGCGCGCCCGCACCGCCATTCTGGACCCGCTGACCGAGGCCCTGCGCGCAACCGGCACCGAGGTGGAAACCGAGATCCGCTATGGCAAGGTGGTGGAGACGCTGCTGGACATCGCGCGCGAGCGCGGCGCGGCGCAGATCGTCGCCGGCCGCACCGGCGAGGCCGGGCTGACCAACCGGCTGTTCGGGTCGGTGGCCGGCACGCTGGCGCAGGTGTCGCCCGTGCCGGTGACCATCGTTCCCTGACCCGCACCCCCGGAGGCCCCCATGCGCACGCTTTTCCCCCGCACCGCGGCCCTTGCCGGCGCGCTGGCCGGCCTGCCGCAGGTTGCGGCGGCGCAAGGCATCGACGCGGCGGTGAACGCGGCCTTTGCCGCGGCAACCGGATGGTTCGTCGATTTCATCTTTGCCCCGATCCCCGGCACCGGCGTGGCCTGGATCGTGGTGTGGCTGGTGGCGGCGGCCTGCATCTTTACGGTCTATTTCGGCTTCATCCAGTTCCGGGTCTGGCGCCATGCGCTGCATCTGGTGGCGGGCAGGTATTCCGACCCGAAGGATGCCGGCGAGGTCAGCCATTTCCAGGCGCTGGCAACGGCGCTGTCGGGCACGGTGGGCCTGGGCAACATCGCCGGCGTGGCGGTGGCAGTCGGCATCGGCGGCGCGGGGGCGACGTTCTGGATGATCGTCGCCGGGCTTCTGGGCATGGCGTCGAAGTTCACCGAATGCACGCTGGGCGTGAAATACCGCAACGAATACCCCGACGGCACGGTTTCGGGCGGGCCGATGTATTACATCCCCAAGGGCTTTGCCGAACGCGGCCTGCCGGGCGGGCGGGTTCTGGCGGTGCTGTTCGCCGTCTTCTGCGTGCTGGGGTCGCTGGGCGGGGGCAACATGTTCCAGGCCAACCAGGCGCATCAGCAGCTGTCCGGGGTGCTGGGCGCCTATCCGGGCTGGGTCACCGGGCTGGTGTTTGCCGCCCTCGTCTTTGCGGTGATCGTGGGCGGCATCAAGTCGATCGCCCGGGTGACCGAAAAGATCGTGCCGTTCATGGCGGTGCTGTATGTCGGCACCGCGCTGGTCATCATCGGGCTGAATGCCGACAGGATCGGCTGGGCCTTCGGGCAGATCCTCGAAGGCGCCTTCACCGGCAACGGCGTGGTCGGCGGCATGGTCGGGGCGTTGATCCAGGGCTTTCGCCGGGCGGCGTTTTCCAACGAGGCGGGCGTGGGGTCGGCCGCCATCGCCCATTCGGCGGTGCGCACGAAGGAGCCGATCACCGAAGGCTTCGTGGCGCTGCTGGAACCCTTCATCGACACGGTGGTGATCTGCACCATGACGGCGCTGGTGATCCTCATCACCGGGCAGCTGCTGACCGACCCGGAAACCGGGCTTTACCTGCTGACCGAAGGCGGCCGGGTGGCCACGGCAAGCGGGGCGTCGGGCGTGGGGCTGACCTCGGCCGCGTTCGGGTCGGCGCTGTGGTGGTTTCCCCATGTGCTGGTGGTGGCGGTGGTGCTGTTCGCCTTTTCCACCATGATAAGCTGGTCCTACTATGGGCTCAAGGCCTGGACCTATCTGTTCGGCGAAGGGCCGCGGCAGGAGATGACGTTCAAGGCGATGTTCTGCACCTTTGTGGTGATCGGCGCGGCGGCCAGCCTGGACCCGGTGATCGACTTTTCGGATGCGGCGATCTTTGCGATGGCGGTGGTCAACATCGTCGGGCTGTATCTGCTGATGCCCGTTGTCCGGCGCGAGCTGGAAAGCTATCTGACGCGGTTGCGGGCGGGGCAGATCCGGCGGTTCCGGTAACGGTGGGGCGCGGCCCCATGGTTTTGTAGCGAGTGTCGGGTGACGAGTGGGGGGGCAGGCCGGCGGCCTGCCCTTTTCCTTGCCGGCGGGTGCGGTCAGCCTTCGGGCACCAGGCTGGAAAAGCGGGCCTGCTGCGCGATCAGCACCGCCTGGGTGCGGCTTTGCACGCCCAGCTTGCGCATGATGGCGGTGACATGGGCCTTGACGGTGGTTTCGGCGATCGACAGGTCGTAGGCGATCTGCTTGTTCAGCATGCCCTGGCAGATCAGTTCCAGGATGCGCGCCTGCTGGCGGGTCAGCTGCGCCAGCCGAGCCACCGCCTCCTGCCCGGCCGAGGCGCTGCCGGGGGCGGGGGGCACGTAGCCTTCGGGCAACCAGCGTTCGCCGCGCGCCATCGCCTGGAAGGCGGCGCGAAACGCCTCGCGCCCCGAATGCTTGGGCACGAAACCCGCCGCCCCCGCCGCCAGCGCCGCCGCCACCAGCCGGTCGTCGGCCATCGAGGAAACCACCATCACCGGCGCATCCAGCGCGGCGCGCAGGCGCAGGATGCCGTCCATGCCGTCGACGTCGGGCAGGTCGAGGTCGAGCACCACCACATCGGGCCGAAGCCCCGCATCCAGCCGCGCCAGCGCCGCATCGAGCCGGTGCACCGATTCCACCCCGGCAAAGCCCGCCACCGTGCGCAAGGTCAGCGCCAGCGCATCGCAGAACAGCGGGTGGTCGTCGACGATCAGGGCAAGGGGCGCGGTCTGCATGGCGGAGCCTTCGGGCGGGTGCGCCCAGCATAGCAGCGCCCGGCCGGCAGGAAAACGCCCTGCCCCTGCGACCAAGGTCTGACAGACGAAAGCCGCCTTTTCGCGGCCGCGAAGGGTGCCTATGCTGCAGGCGTCCGAAGCGAGGGGGACCGACCGATGCAGATGAACGACACCCGCGACATTGCCGCACCGCCTTCGGTGGTCTGGGCGGCGCTGTTCGACCCGGAGGTGCTGAAAGCCTGCGTGCCGGGCTGCGAGGAACTGACCGGCACCGCCGCCGAGGGGTTCGAGGCCGCGGTGGTCCAGAAGGTCGGGCCGGTCAAGGCGCGGTTCACCGGGCTGGTGAAGCTTTCGGACATCGTCGAAGGCGAAAGCTGCACGATCTCGGGCGAGGGCAAGGGCGGGGCGGCCGGCTTTGCCAAGGGGGCGGCGCGCATCCGCCTGACCCCGAGCGCGGCCGGCACGCTGCTGACCTACGAGGTCGATGCCCAGATCGGCGGCAAGCTGGCGCAGCTGGGCAGCCGGATCATCGACGGTTTCGCCCGCAAGATGGCGGACGATTTCTTTGCGCGCTTCCAGGAGGCGGTGGAAGGCCCCGCCGAAGCCGCGCCCGAAGCTGAAGGGGGCGAAGCCGCCGAGGGCGAGGCGCCGAAGAAGGGCTGGTTCAAGCGCCTGATCGGCTGAGGCGCTGCGGCCCGCCCCGCGCGGCGGCGGGCGCGCCCGCCGGGCAGCCCGCCAGGTGGTCGTTCACCAACCCCGCCGCCTGCATGAAGGCATAGGCCGTCGTCGGCCCGAAAAACCGGAATCCCGCCTGCGCGAGCGCCCGGCTCAGGGCCTGCGAGGCGGGGGTTTGCGCGGGCACATGGGCCGGCGTCGCAGGGCGGTTCTGCAACGGCGCGCCATCGACGAAGCCCCAGACGAACGGCGCAAAGCCCCGGCTTTCCTCGAGCGCAAGATAGGCGCGGGCGTTGGCGATGGTCGCCTCGATCTTGCCGCGATGGCGCACGATGCCCGGGTCGGCCAGCAGGCGCGCCACCTCGGCCGGGCCCCAGCGCGCAACGGCTGCGGGATCGAACCCGGCGAAGGCCGCGCGAAAGCCAGGGCGCTTGCGCAGGATGGTCAGCCAGGACAACCCGGCCTGAAACGATTCGAGGCACAGCGTTTCCCACAGCGCCCGGCCATCGGTCTGCGGCAGGCCCCATTCGGTATCGTGGTAGGCGACATACAGCGGATCGGACCCGCACCACGGGCAGCGTTCTGACATTTCGTATCTTTTCCAATGACTTGTCAAGGCTCCGGCTAATTAGCACAATTGGAACAAAATGGGAAACTTAACCTTTCGTTCATGGCTGCGGCAGCATGATGGCTGACGATTCGGAACGGAGCATGCCGATGGACGACGCACAGGACCGGGCCTTGCTGCAAGCCCCCCCCGACCCGCTGACCGCCGCGGTGGCCGAGCGCGACCGCAACACACTGGCGATGGTCGATCAGGCGCTGCGCGACGGGCGCACCATGCTGGCCTATCAGCCGGTGGTGCTGGCCGCGGACCAGAGCCGGGTGGCGTTTCACGAAGGCATGATCCGGGTGATGGACCCGACCGGCCGGGTGATTCCGGCGCGCGAGTTCATGGGGGCGGTGGAAACCCGCGAAACCGGCCGGCTGATCGACTGCGCGGCCTTGCGCCACGGCCTGGCCGCGCTGGCCGCGGTGCCCGACCTGCGGTTGGCGGTGAACATGTCGGCCCGCTCCATCGGCTATTCGCGCTGGATGAAGATCCTGCGCGAAGGCTTGCGGCGCGACGGCACGGTGGGCGAACGGCTGATTCTGGAAATCACCGAAAGCTCGGCCATGCTGATGCCCGATGTGGTGACCGCCTTCATGGACGAGCTGCACGGCGAAGGCATCTCCTTCGCGCTGGACGATTTCGGCGCGGGCTACACGGCGTTCCGCTACTTCCGCGACTTCTTCTTCGAGGTCATCAAGATCGACGGGCAGTTCGTGCGCAACGTCGCCTCGAACCCCGACAACCAGGTGCTGACCCGGGCGCTGACCTCGATCGGCAAGCATTTCGACATGCTGGTGGTGGCGGAATCGGTCGAATGCCAGGCCGATGCCGACTGGCTGGCGGCGAACGGCGTGGACTGTCTGCAAGGTTATCACTTCGGGGCGCCGATGGTGCAGCCCAACTGGTTCCCGGTGGCAAAACGCGCGGCCCGGCTGTAAGGGCGCGCCCGCGTTAGCGCAAATGGCTTGCAAGACACCCCTCGGGCGCTTACCCCATGCTGCAGAGCGGCACGAACGCGCCGCATCCTGTTGCCCAAGGGAGAGGAGCCCCCATGACCAACGTGGTGATCGTATCGGCCGCACGCACGGCTGTCGGCAGCTTCAACGGCGCCTTCGCCAACACGCCCGCGCATGACCTGGGCGCCGTGGTGCTGGACGCGATCTGCGCCCGCGCCGGCGTGGACAAGGCCGAGGTTTCGGAAACCATCCTGGGCCAGGTGCTGACCGCCGGCCAGGGCCAGAACCCGGCCCGCCAGGCGCATATCAAGGCCGGCCTGCCCAAGGAAAGCGCGGCCTGGAGCATCAACCAGGTCTGCGGTTCGGGCCTGCGCGCGGTGGCGCTGGCGGCCCAGCACATCCGGCTGGGCGATGCCGCCATCGTGGCCGCTGGCGGGCAGGAAAACATGTCGCTGTCCCCCCATGTCGCGCATCTGCGCGCCGGGCAGAAGATGGGCGACCTGAACTTCATCGACAGCATGATCCGCGACGGGCTGTGGGATGCCTTCAACGGCTATCACATGGGCCAGACGGCGGAAAACGTCGCCCAGCAGTGGCAGATCAGCCGCGAGCAGCAGGATGCGTTCGCCCTGGCCAGCCAGAACAAGGCCGAAGCCGCCCAGAAGGCCGGCAAGTTCAAGGATGAAATCGTGCCCGTCACCCTGAAGACCCGCAAGGGCGACGTGGTGATGGACAGCGACGAATACATCCGCCACGGCGCCACGCTGGACAGCATGGCGAAGCTGCGCCCGGCCTTTACCAAGGACGGCTCGGTGACGGCGGGCAACGCCAGCGGCATCAACGACGGCGCCGCCGCCGTGCTGCTGATGAGCGAGGAAGAAGCCGCCAAGCGCGGGCTGAAGGTTCTGGCGCGCATCGCCAGCTACGCGACCGCAGGGCTCGACCCGGCGATCATGGGCGTGGGCCCCATCCACGCCAGCCGCAAGGCGCTGCAGAAGGCCGGCTGGAACGCCGCCGACCTCGACCTGGTGGAGGCGAACGAGGCCTTTGCCGCCCAGGCCTGCGCGGTGAACAAGGACATGGGCTGGAACCCCGAGGTGGTGAACGTGAACGGCGGCGCCATCGCCATCGGCCACCCGATCGGCGCCAGCGGCGCGCGCATCCTGAACACGCTGTTGTTCGAGATGGCCCGCCGCGACGCGAAAAAGGGCCTGGCCACGCTGTGCATCGGCGGCGGCATGGGCGTGGCCATGTGCCTGGAACGCTGAGCCGCAGCGAAATCTTTCTGCGTTAGCGAAAACGGGCGCGCAATATTCTTGCGCGCCCGAACCTTAACAGATAATCAAGTTTCGAATACAAGCCCTCTGGAGGAGGAACCATGTCCAAAGTCGCTCTTGTCACCGGCGGTTCGCGCGGAATCGGCGCTGCCATTTCCACCGCGCTGAAAGCCGCAGGCTATACCGTGGCCGCCAACTATGCCGGCAACGACGAGGCGGCCGCGAAGTTCACTGCCGAGACCGGGATCAAGACCTACAAGTGGAACGTGGCGGATTACGATGCCTCGAAAGCCGGCATCGCGCAGGTCGAGGCCGAGCTGGGCCCGATCGACATCGTGATCGCCAACGCCGGCATCACCCGCGACGCGCCGTTCCACAAGATGACCCCCGACCAGTGGAAGCAGGTGATCGACACCAACCTGACCGGCGTGTTCAACACCGTGCACCCCGTCTGGCCCGGCATGCGCGACCGCAAGTTCGGCCGCGTGGTGGTGATTTCCTCGATCAACGGGCAGAAGGGCCAGTTCGGCCAGGTGAACTATGCCGCCACCAAGGCCGGCGACCTGGGCATCGTGAAAAGCCTCGCGCAGGAAGGCGCGCGCTTCGGCATCACCGCCAACGCGGTCTGCCCGGGCTATATCGCCACGGAAATGGTGATGGCGGTGCCGGAAAAGGTGCGCGAAAGCATCATCGCCGGCATCCCGGCGGGCCGTCTGGGCGAACCTGCGGAAATCGCGCGCTGCGTGACCTTCCTGGTGGCGGACGACGCGGGCTTCATCAACGGCTCGACCATCAGCGCCAACGGCGCGCAATTCTTCGTCTGAGCGCCGGTATCGGTGCTGCGAGGGCCGCCCCGCCTGGGCGGCCCTTTGCGATTCTCAAGCATTTCCTGAAACACCTGCTTGATTTTCGGGCATTTGCCGCGAGGCCGCCTGCAAACTAGCCTGTCGCAGCAAGCCTGCCGCAGAGCGGGCATCGGCGTTTTGCCAACGGGTTCGCGGGCGTGCCAGCCTGTGCCCAAGGTTCCACAGGAGGTTTGCCGCATGTTCACCCGTGCCTTTTCCCTTGCCGCCAGCCTGGTGCTGGCCGGTGCCGCCCATGCCGAAACGGCGATCAACTTTGCGCTCGACTGGAAGTTCGAGGGCCCGGCCGCCCCCTATTTCGCCGCCATCGACAACGGCCATTTTGCCGCCGAAGGGCTGAAGGTGGAGATTCAGGCCGGCCAGGGGTCGCTCGATGCGATTCCGAAGGTGGCGACCGGCGCCTTTCAGATGGGCTTTGCCGACATGAATTCCATCGCCAAGTTCCTGGACCAGAATCCGGGCGCGCCGGTGACGGCGGTGATGATCGTCTATGACAAGCCGCCGGCGGCGATGGTGGGGCGCAAGTCGCTGGGGATCAACGAAATCAAGGACATAGAGGGCAAGGTGCTGGGCGCGCCGCCGCCCGATGGCGCCTGGTCGCAGTTCCCGGCCTTTGCCAAGGCCACGGGGCTGGACATGAGCAAGATCACGGTGGAACCCGTGGGCTTTCCCACGCGCGAGCCGATGCTGGCCGAAGGCAAGGTGGCGGCGGTGACCGGGTTTTCGTTCTCGGTCTATCTGAACCTCGTGCGCCTGGGCGTGCCGGCCGACGATATCAGCGTGTTCCTGATGGCCGACAACGGGGTGGAATATTACGGCAACGCGGTGATCGCCAATACCGACTTCGCCAAGGCCAACCCCGCGGCGGTGACGGGCTTCATCCGCGCGCTGGCCAAGGGCTGGAAGGATGCCGCGGCCGAGCCGGAAAAGGCGGTGGCGCAGATGATTACCCGCACCCCGGCATCGGATGTGGCGCTGGAAACCGAGCGGTTCAACATCGCGCTGACCCAGAACGTGATGACCGATGCGGTCAAGGCGAACGGCATGGGCAAGGTGGACCCGGCGCGATTCGCCCGGTCCATCGAGCAGCTGAAGGAGATCTACGAGTTCAGGAACGCGCCGACGCCCGATCTGTATTTCACCGATGCCTACCTGCCCACCGATGGCAGCCTGACGGTGAACTGAGCCGCTCCGGTGCGGCTTTGCCCCTTCCCGCCTCGGGAAAGGGCCTTTGACGGGCGAGGGCTTGCATGGGCGATCTGGTGGAAATCAAGGGCGTGACCCACGCCTACCGGACCAAGGCCGGCCCCTTGCCGGTGCTGGACGATCTGACGCTGTCGATTCCCGAAGGGCGGTTCTGCGCGGTGGTCGGGCCGTCGGGCTGCGGGAAATCGACGCTGACGCGGCTGATTGCCGGGCTGATGAAGCCCGACACCGGCGAGGTCTGGCTGCATGGCGAACGGGTGAAAAGCCCGCGCAAGACCGTGGGGATGGCGTTCCAGAACCCGGTGCTGCTGGAGTGGCGCACGATTCTGGAAAACGTGATGCTGCCGCTGGAAATCGTGGCGCCGCGCATGCCGCCGGCAAAGCGCGAGGCGCGGGCGCGCGAGTTGCTGGCGCTGGTGGGCCTGTCGAAGTTCGAAGGCAAGCGGCCCAGCCAGCTTTCGGGCGGGATGCGCCAGCGCGCGAGCCTGTGCCGGTCGATCGTGCACAAGCCCGAGGTGCTGATCATGGACGAGCCCTTTGGCGCGCTGGATGCCTTTACCCGCGAAGACCTGTGGCAACTGATGCACCGGCTGCGCGCCGAGGAGCCGTTCACCGCGTTGCTGATTACCCATGACCTGCGCGAAAGCGTGTATCTGGCCGACGAGGTGATCGTGCTGTCCGACCGCCCGGCCCGGGTGCAATACCGCATGAAGATCGACATGCCGGCACCGCGGCCGCTGTCGATGCTGTACGAGCCCGACGCGGTGGAAAAGCTGGCCACCTTGCGCGACCAGATCGAGATTGCGCAAGGCCGCAACCCGGAGGCGATCCACTGATGGAGACCCTGCGCAAGATCGCGCCGCCGCTGGTCGCCTTTGCCGTGATCCTGGGGTTCTGGGAATGGCTGGTGTGGTACAAGGGCTGGCCGACCTACAAGATGGCAGCCCCCAGCGACCTGTGGCCGGCGTTCTGGAAGTTCCGGCACCTGTTCCTGACGATGGGGTGGGATACGCTGTGGCGCACGGTGGCCGGGCTGATGCTGGCGGTGGCCTTCGGCACGGTGCTGGGCATGCTGATGGGGTTTTCGCGGCTGTTGCGCGATGCGCTGTATCCGGTGCTGGTCGGGTTCAACGCCATCCCGAAGGCGACGGTGGTGCCGGTGATCGCGCTGATCTTCGTGGGTCAGCACGATTTCAACACGGTGCTGATCGCCTTCATGATCTCGTTCTTTCCGATCGCGGTGTCGGTGTCGATCGGGCTTTCGACGCTGGAACCGGAATACCGCGACATCCTGCGGGCGCTGGGGGCCAGCCCGCTGACGATCTTCCGGAAGATCGCGTTGCCCAAGACCTTGCCCGAGTTCTTCGGGGCGCTGAAGGTGGCGGTGACGCTGGCCTTCATCGGGACCAACCTGATGGAGATCGTCGAGCCGCATGGCCGCGGGTTGGGGGCGCTGTTCGACAGCGGCAAGATCAACGCCGACTATCCGCTGATGTTCGCGGTGTTGCTGGCGCTGGCAGTGCTGGGGATCGCGCTGTTCTATGTGGTGGTGGTGCTGGAGCGCATCTTTGCCGGTTGGGCGGACCGGACGGCCGGTTGAGCCCGGAGCCGGCCCCGGGGAGGGTTTTCCACCCTCCCCGGACCCCACCCGAGGATATTTTCGCAAGGTGAAGATCAGAGGCTGGTTGCCGCGTAGATCCCGGGCAGATCGTCCTTGAAACGGTCCAGCAGGTCGTCGGCCTGGGTGCGGCCGCTGGCGGCGTGGGCGTCGAGCACGTCGAGGAAATGCGTCTCGTCGCGGCCTTGCGCATCCTGCCGGGCGCGGGCGGCAAGGCCCGCGCGCGACAGGGCCAGAGCCTCGCGCGCGATGTCGAGCAGGCGGACCCCGGCCGCCTCGCCTTGCAGGGCGCGTTCCGAAGCGGCGATGCGCAGGCCCTCGCGGGTTTCGGCGCTCCAGCCCTTGACCAGATCCCAGGCGGCATCGAGGGCGGCGGAGTCGTACATCAGCCCGGTCCAGAAGGCGGGCAGCGCGTTGAGGTGGGCGCGGCTGCCCGCATCGGCGCCGCGCATCTCGATGTATTTCTTGAGGCGCGCTTCGGGGAAGACGGTGGTGAGGTGGTCGGCCCAGTCCGACAGGGTGGGGATTTCGCCGGGCAGCGCCGGCAGGCGGCCGGCCAGGAAATCGCGGAACGACTGGCCGCGCGCGTCGATGTAGCTGCCGTTGCGGTAGACGAAATACATCGGCACGTCGAGCACCCAGTTCGCATAGGCCTCGAAGCCGAAGCCGTCGTCGAAGGCGAAGGGCAGCATCCCGGTGCGCGCATCGTCGAGCCCGCGCCAGATGCGGCTGCGCCAGCTGCGGTGGCCGTTGGGGCGGCCTTCGAAGAAGGGCGAGGAGGCGAAGAGCGCGGTCGCCACGGGTTGCAGCGCGAGGGCGACGCGCATCTTGCGGACCATGTCGGCCTCGGAGGCGAAGTCGAGGTTCACCTGCACGGTGCAGGTGCGATACATCATCTGGGTGCCGTGGGTGCCGACGCGGCCCATGTAGTCGGTCATCAGGCGGTAGCGGCCCTTGGGCATGCGGTCCATGTCCTCGTGCCGCCATTCGGGGGCAGCGCCGATGCCCATGAAGCGGATGCCCAGCGGGTCGGCCACGGCGGCGGTTTCGGCCAGGTGGGTGTCGAGTTCGGCCGCGGTCTGGTGGATGGTTTCCAGCGGGGCGCCCGAAAGCTCGAACTGGCCGCCGGGTTCGAGGCTGATGTTGGCGCCGTTGCGCGTCAGGCCGATCAGGGCGCCGGCCTCGCGCACCTCGGACCAGCCGAAGCGGTCGCGCAGGCCTTCGAGCAAGGCGCGGATCGAGGCGGGGCCTTCGTAGGGCACGGGCGCGCGGGTGGCGGTGAGCCAGCCGAACTTCTCGTGCTCGGTGCCGATGCGCCAGCGGTCGGCGGGCTTGCAGCCCGAGGCGAGGTATTCGGCCAGTTGCGACGGGTGTTCGATCGGGCCGCCGCCGGACTGGGGAATGGACATGGCGTTCTCCGATCTGGTTGGTTCCGGTGGGCAGAGGTGGCGCCAGATCGGCGACAAGTCAAGGTCGGGCGAGACGGATCACCGGGGCGGGGTCGCGCCGCCAGATCAGCGGCGTGTCGGCCGGGTTGTCGAGCGCGGCCAGCAGGCGCGTGCCGTCGATGCCGGGCAGCGCGGTGAGCGCGTCGTAGATGCGGCCCGCGCCTTCGGCATTGACGGGCACCAGCAGCAGGTGACCGTCGGACTGGCGCAGGCGCCAGACCCGGAGCCCCTGCACGGTGACGAGCCCGACCTCGGCCAGGTCTGCGAGCGAGACGAAGCCGCCGATGCCGGGGCCGAACCAGCCGATCTGGCCTTCGATCACCTCGACCACGCCGGGGCCGCGGTCGCGGGGGGCAAAGCGCAGCCGTTGCAGCGCGGCCCAGAGCAGGCCCGCCCCCACCGCCATCACCGCAGCCCCCAGGCCGCCCAGCAACCAGCCGCCGCGGGTGGCCAGCCAAAGCCCGGCGGCGATGGCCAAGGCGGCGCCGATCGCCTCGCGCGCGCGGTGCAGGCGGGCGGCAAGTTCGGGGCGGATCAGGCTCATGTCAGCCAGCCTTGCAGCGCGGTGCGGGCGGCGGCGGTCATGCCCAGTCTCCCAGCGCGGCCTGCCAGAGCGTCAGGGCGGCGACGGCGGCGGTATCGGCGCGCAGGATGCGCGGGCCGAGGCTGACCGGGTGCACCTGCGGCATGGCGCGCAGCCGGGCCTGTTCGGCCGGGGAAAAGCCGCCTTCGGGGCCGATCAGCACCGCCCAGGGCCCGCGCGGCAGGCTGGCCAGCGGCGCGGCCGGGCCGGCGCGGCTTTCGTCGCACCACAACAGGTGGCGATCCGCCGGCCAGGCGGCCAGCAGGCGCGCGAGCGCTTGCAGGTCGGCCACCTCGGGCACGACGGTGCCGCCGCATTGTTCGGTCGCCTCGACCGCGTGGGCCTGCAGGCGGTCTTGCCGGATACGTTCGGCGTTGGTGAAATCGGTCTGCACCGGCAGGATGCGGGCGGCGCCCAGTTCGGTGGCCTTTTCCACGATGAAGTCGGTGCGCGCCTTCTTGATCGGGGCGAACAGCAGCCACAGGTCGGGCGGCAGGCGCGGCGGGCGCGTCGGTTCGGTGGCCCGCAGCGCGCCGCCGCGCTTGCCGGCCTCGGTCACCTCGGCGCGCCATTCGCCATCGCGGCCGTTGAACACCAGCACGCTGTCGCCCGGGCCAAGGCGCATCACGGCGAACAGGTAGTTGGCCTGGTCGCGGTCGAGCGTCAGCGGTTGCCCCGGGGCAAGCGGCTGGTCTAGATGAAGGCGAACCCGTGCTGTCATGAGGCCGAACCTATGTCCGACGCGCCGCGAATGCCAGAGCCTGCCGGCATGGTCGCCGATGCCGTGCGCGGCAACTGGGTGGATCGCTGGGCACCGCCGGCGGCGCGGCCCTGGCTGCGGCTGAGCCGGGCGGACCGCCCGATCGGCACCTGGCTGCTGCTGCTGCCGTGCTGGTGGGGGGTGGCGCTGGCGGCGGCGGCCGACCGGCCGACCTGGTGGGATCTGTGGGTGGCCGCCGGTTGCGCCATCGGGGCCTTTCTGATGCGCGGCGCAGGCTGCACCTGGAACGACATCACCGACCGCGATTTCGATGCGCAGGTGGCGCGCACGCGGTCGCGGCCGATTCCCTCGGGGCAGGTGACGGTGCGCGGCGCGGTGGTGTGGATGGTGGTGCAGGCGCTGGTCGCCTTTGGCATCCTGCTGACCTTTCCGCCGCTGGCGATCGCGCTGGGGGTGGGGTCGCTGGCGCTGGTGGCCGTGTATCCCTTTGCCAAGCGGTTCACCTGGTGGCCGCAGGTGTTCCTGGGGTTGGCGTTCAACTGGGGCGCGCTGCTGGCCTGGGCCGCGCATGACGGGCGGCTGGCCTGGCCGGCGGTGGTGCTATGGGGCGCGGGCATTGCCTGGACGCTGTTCTACGACACGATCTATGCCCATCAGGACAAGGAGGACGACGCGCTGATCGGGGTGAAATCCACCGCGCGGCTGTTCGGCACCGCCACGCGGGCCTGGCTGCGCGGCTTCATGGCTCTGGCGGTGCTGGGGCTGATGGCGGCGGCGCTGGGGGCGCTGCTGGCAGCCGATGCCGGCTGGACGGCGGTGTTGCTGGCGCTGGCGGGCATCTGGGCCTTTGGCGCGCATCTGGGCTGGCAGCTGGCGCAGCTGGATATCGACAACCCCGATACCTGCATGCGTCTGTTTCGCACCAACCGCGATGCGGGGCTGCTGGTTGCGCTGTTTCTTGCCGGTGCGGCGCTGGTGTGATTGATCGCCCCGTGCAGGGCGCATAGGACAAGGCGATGCCTGATGCGGAATAGCCGATGCGCCCGACCCCTGCCCTGCTGACCCTGGCCGCCTTTGTCGTGGCGGCGCTGTTGTCCTGGGGGATGGCGGTGGTCGTGAGCGACGCCTTGCAGGCGCGCAGCGCGCGGCACGTGACCCGCGCCTTGCTGGCCAGCGACCTGAAATGGGCCAGCGCGCAGGCCGACGGGCTGATCGTCACGCTGACCGGCACCGCCCCGACCGAGGCCGCGCGCTTTCGCGCCACCACCGTCGCCGGGCGGGTGGTGGGGGCAAGCCGCGTGATCGACGCGATGGAGGTGACCCCGGCGCAGGCGCTGACCGCGCCGCGGTTCTCGCTGGAATTGCTGCGTAACGACGACGGGGTGTCGATGATCGGGCTGGTGCCCGAAAACTGGAACACCGAAACGCTGGTCGCCGCCGCAGGCGAGGTCGCCGCCGAAGGCGCCTTGGCCAACATGCTGGAAACCGCCGATTTCGCCATTCCGGCCGGCTGGGTCGAGGCCACGGACTTCGGCATCGTGGCGCTGCGGCTGCTGCCGCGCTCCAAGATCTCGATCGCCGCCGACCGGGTGACGGTGACGGCCATTTCCGACAGCCCGGCGCAGAAGCGCCGGTTCGAGGCCGATCTGGGCCGCGCCTTGCCGCCGGGGTTGCCGGTCGATCTGCGCATCTCGGCGCCGCGGCCGGTGATTGCCCCCTTCACGCTGCGATTCGTCATCGACGAGGAGGGCCCGCGCTTCGATGCCTGCGCGGCCGACAGCGACCGGGCGCGCAACCGGATTCTGGCGGCGGCCCGGGTGGCGGGGGTGCCGGGCACCCCGCCTTGCACGCTGGGGCTGGGCTCGCCTTCGCCGCGCTGGGCCGAGGCGGCCGAGGTGGCCATCCGCGCCCTGGCCGAGCTGGGCGCCGGCACGGTGACGATCTCGGATGTCGATGTGTCTCTGATCGCGGCCAACAGCGTGGCGCAGGCCGATTTCGACCGCGTGGTGGGCGAGTTGACCGCGCGCCTGCCCGATGTGTTCTCGCTGAAGGCCACGCTGCTGCCGCGCCCGCAGGCCGAAGGCGTGCAAGGCCCGGCGCAGTTCACCGCCACTCTGTCGCCCGAAGGCATGGTGCAGTTGCGCGGCCGGCTGGCGGACGAACGCATGCGCGCCGCCGCCGAGGCGCTGGCAAGGGCGCGGTTCGGCGCCGCCAACGTCTATGTCGCCGCCCGGCTGGACGAGGGCCTTCCGCCCGGCTGGGGCCTGCGGGTGCTGGCCGGGCTGTCGGCGCTGGCGGAACTGAACTCGGGCAGCGTGCTGGTGGAGCCCGAGCGCGTGCAGTTGCGCGGGGTCACCGGCAACCAGGGCGCGCGGGCCGAAATCGCGCGCCAGCTGTCGGAGCGGCTGGGGCAAGGCGCCGATTTCACCGTGGACGTGACCTATGACGAACGGCTGGACCCGGCGCGCGGCCTGCCCGGCCCGGAAGAATGCCTGGCCCAGGCCAGCGCGGTGCTGGAACGGCGCCAGATCGGCTTTGCCCCGGGCAAGGCCGATATCCAGCCCGAGGCGGCGGCGATCATCGACGAGCTGGCCAAGGCGCTGGCCGATTGCGTGGAAACCCCGCTGGAAATCGGCGGGCACACCGATTCGCAAGGGCGGGCGGAAACCAACCTCGCGCTCAGCCAGCAGCGCGCCGAGGCAGTGCTGACGGCGCTGGATGCCCGCGGGGTGGATACCTCGGCGATGTCGGCCAAGGGCTATGGCGCGGCCGAACCCATCGCCGACAACGCCACCGAGGAAGGCCGCGTCGCCAACCGCCGCATCGCGTTCCGCCTGATCGCGCCCGAGCCGGCGAGCTTGCCGGGGCTGGAGCCGGCCGGGACCGAGCCCGAAGACGATGGCGAAGCCGTGCTGACCCCGGCGCCGGTCCCCGAGGACGACCCGGCGCTGCTGCTGGAACCCGAGGATGGCGAACCGATGGGCGAGGCCGGCGACCTGACGGTGGACGAAGCCGGCAACCCGCTGCCCGAAACCGCCGATGTGCCGCCTGTCAGCGATTCGGGCGTGGCCGAAACGGTGCCGCCCGAGGTTTCCGCCGCGGCCGCGCCGCCGGCAACTCCGCAGCCCCCCGCCCCGGCGGCGCGCGGCCCCGACCCGGCCGCGCTGGTGCGCCAGGCGCTGGCCGCCGCCGAGGCCGAGGCCGAAGCCGCCGAAGCTGCGGCCGATGCGGCCGTGGCCGAAGCCGAGGCCGAGGCCGCCGACCCGGCCGCCGCCTTGCCCGCCGAACCGCCCGCCGCCGCGACCGAGACGCCGGGCACCGCCGCCCCCGAAACCGCAAGCGGGCCGGCCCCTGCAGCGACGCCCGATCCGGCGCCGTCGCCCGCCGCCGCACCCGACCCTGCCGCGCCCGACGCCGCCGCTCCCGACCCTGCCGCACCCGACGCCGCCGCTCCCGCCCCTGCCGCACCCGAACCTGCTGCCGAACCGGCCCCCGACTGGCAGGAGGATACCACCCTGCCCGGCCTGCGCCCGCAGCGCCGCCCCTAGGAGACGCCCCATGAACCGCACCGAACTGATTTTCGGCATGGCGATCATCCTGTTCGTCGCCTTCGCGCTTGGCTGGTTTGCCTATTGGCTGATGCACCGCTTTACCCGCGTGCCCGGCGCCGATACCGGCGAGCTGGAACGGCTGGCGCAGGCGCTGCACGAGGCCGAGGAAACCCGGGACGAGGCGATCACCTATTTGCAGCAGCGCGAGGCCGAGCTGGCCAACCGCATTTCGCAGACCGAGGCCGAGTTGCGCGCCGCGATGGACGGGCTGCGCAACGCCCGCACCGAGATCGAGCACCTGCGCACGCAACTGAGCGCGCGACGCTGACAGGCCCGGGCGGCCAACGCTCTCGGCCTTGTGAGGGGCGGGCGGCGCCCGGGCGGGGCAAATCGCGCTACCCTTGAGGCCTGACGCAGCAAGGAGACGCCCGATGACCCGCCTGACCGCCCGGGACTTTGCGCCCGAACTTCTGGAGCTTTACGACTTTTACGCCCACGGCCGCATCTCGCGGCGGGAATTCCTGGATCGCGCGGCGGCGCATGTCGGGGCCGGCATGACGGCGGCGGCGGTGCTGGCCGCGATGTCGCCCGATTACGCGCTGGCCAACCAGGTGGCGCCCGACGATGCCGGGATCGTGGGCGAAGACATCGCCTACCCCTCGCCGCAAGGGCATGGGCAGGTGACCGGCTATCTGGTGCGCCCCGCCGGGGTCGCGGACAGGCGCGGCGGCGTGGTGGTGGTGCACGAGAACCGCGGCCTGAACCCCTATATCCGCGACGTGGCGCGGCGCGTGGCCAAGGCGGGCTATGTGGCGCTGGCGCCGGACGGGTTGTCTTCGGTCGGCGGTTATCCGGGCAACGACGACCGCGGCCGCGAGTTGCAGGCCGGCGTGGACCCGGAAAAGCTGATGAACGACTTTTTCGCCGCGGTGGAGTTCCTGGCCGCGCACGAGGCCACGACGGGCCGCGTCGGCATCACCGGGTTCTGCTATGGCGGCGGCGTGGCGGGGGCTGCGGCGGTGGCCTTTGCCGACCTGGCCTGCGCGGTGCCGTTCTATGGCCGCCAGCCCCGGCCCGAGGAGGCCGCGCGCATCAAGGCGCCGATGCTGTGGCACTTTGCCGAGCTGGACACCCGCATCAACGAAACCTGGCCGGCCTTCGAGGCCGCGTTGCAGGCCGCCGGCGTGCCGTTCGAGGCGCACATCTACCCCGGCACCAACCACGGGTTCCACAACGACACCACGCCGCGTTACGATGCCGCCGCCGCGGCGCTGGCGTGGGAGCGCACGCTGGCCTGGTTTGCGCGCCATCTGGGCTGAGCGCAGCGAAAAGGGGCGCCCCGGAAGGCGCCCCTTGCAACCGGCCGAACCTCGGCGCGGATCAGTTGCGCGAACGGTCCACCATCTTGCCCTTGGAAATCCAGGGCATCATGGCGCGCAGCTTTTCGCCGACCTTTTCGATCTGGTGTTCGTCGTTGATGCGGCGGGTCGCCTTGAAGAAGGGCTGGCCGACGGCGTTTTCCTGCATGAAGTCGCGCACGAACTTGCCGGTCTGGATGTCGCGCAGCACGGCCTTCATGCGGGCCTTGGTTTCGTCATAGGGCAGGATGCGCGGGCCCGAGACATATTCGCCATACTCGGCGGTGTTCGAGATCGAGTAGTTCATGTTGGCGATGCCGCCTTCGTAGATCAGGTCCACGATCAGCTTCACCTCGTGCAGGCATTCGAAATAGGCCATTTCCGGCTCGTAGCCGGCTTCGACCAGGGTTTCGAAGCCCATGCGGATCAGCTCGACCAGGCCGCCGCACAGCACGGCCTGTTCGCCGAACAGGTCGGTTTCGCATTCCTCGCGGAAGTTGGTCTCGATGATGCCCGAGCGGCCGCCGCCGATGGCCGAGCAGTAGGACAGCGCGGTTTCCAGCGCGCGGCCGGTGGCGTCGTTGTGCACCGCCACGAGGCAGGGCACGCCGCCGCCCTTGAGGTATTCGCCGCGCACGGTGTGGCCGGGGCCCTTGGGCGCCATCATGATGACATCGACGCCCTTCTTGGGCTCGATCAGGCCGAAATGCACGTTCAGGCCGTGGGCAAAGGCGATGGCGCTGCCTTCGCGCAGGTTGTCGTGGACATACTGCTTGTAGGTCGCGGCCTGCAGTTCGTCGGGCATGGTGAACATGATGAGGTCGCACCAGGCGGCCGCTTCGGCGATGCCCATGACCTTCAGGCCCTCGGCTTCGGCCTTTTTCGCGCTGGGCGAACCGGGGCGCAGCGCGACGACCACGTTCCTGGCGCCCGAATCGCGCAGGTTCAGCGCATGGGCGTGGCCTTGCGACCCGTAGCCGAGGATGGCCACCTTCTTGTCCTTGATGAGGTTCACATCGCAATCGCGGTCGTAGTAAACGCGCATGGGTCGTTCCTTTCGGTTACACTGGGGCGCAGCATAGGGGGTTTCGCCGCAAACGCCGTGCAAAGTTTGACCATGTTGCGGATTTCGTGCGAAAGATATTCCCGAAACAGGCAGATCACGGAATGGCCATTCAGATCGACGATACCGACCGCCGGCTGATCCGGCAGTTGCTGGCCGAGCCGGGGCTGGCCACCGCCGACCTGGCCGAACGCGCCGGGGTGACCGCGGCCACCTGCTGGCGCCGGCTGGACAGGCTGCGCGCGGCCGGGGTGATCGGCCCGGCCCATGCCGTGATCGACTGGCGCGCCCTGGGCTATGAGGTGGAGGTGAGCCTGCGCTTCACGCTGGACAAGACCAACCCGCGCGCCTTCGACGAATTCATCGAAGGCGCCCGCGAGGTGCCCGAGGTGATCGGGATCGAAACCTTTCTGGGCCGGGTCGATGTGCGGCTGAACGTGATTGCGCGCGACATGGCCCATTATCAGGAGGTCTATCGCCGCCGCATCCTGACCTTGCCGCATATCGCCGATATCGAGGCGCTGATGCTGGTGGCCACGATCAAGGATGACGGAGCCCTGCCGGTATGATCGACCTGGACGATACCGACCGCGCGCTGCTGCGGCTGCTGGCGCAGGATGCCACCCGCGGCGCCGGGGCGATGGGCCGCGCGCTGGGGATCAGCCAGCCCGCGGCCTGGCGGCGCATCCGCCGGCTGGAGGAGACCGGCGCCATCCGCGGCCAGCGGGTGGCGGTGGACCGTGCCGCGCTGGGCTTTGGGGTGACGGTGTTTCTGGGCATCAAGCTGGCCACCAAGGGCCGCGTCAGCCTGGAGGATTTCGAGCGGGCGGTGACGGCGATTCCCGAGGTGCAGGTGGTGCAGCACGTGCTGGGGCTGTTCGATTACCGCCTGCGGGTGGTGGCGCGCGACCTGGCGGATTTCGAACGGGTGCTGCGGCGGCGGATCATGACCTTGCCCGGCGTGGGTCAGGTCGAGGCGAATGTGCTGTTGTCCGAGGAGGTGCGCCCCGGCCCGCTGGGTGCGCCCTAGCCTGGCAGCCCCAGCCGCGCCGGCACCGCCCGCGCCCCGGCCAGCGCCGCCGCCGCCGCATGGGCCGGGCCGTGGGCGCGGGTGGCGATCAGCCAGCCTTAGCAGGCTGCTGAAGAAGTCAGCCCTCGACCCGGAGTTAGGAACATGTTTCACCCTTTGCACGACAACGGTGGGGGTGATGATGCGCGGGACGGACGAGGCGAGCGGGTCGCTGTTCA